>JBDSXW010000077.1:0-104674 GCA_039925965.1 Chitinophagaceae bacterium | reverse complement strand
CACATTTGAAAAACCAAAGACCTTAGTTTTGAAAACAGAGATTTTAAATAATAGATTTTTGTACAAAGACATGAGTTATGGCTATGCCAAAATATCCGGTCAAACATATAGTTTTATGAGTGAAAATATAGTTCAGCCAAAATCTTGGCACTTGCATCTACTATTAAAATATCGCTATAGTCGTAAAATTAATATCTACTATCTAAAAATCCTTCACTACTTAAAGTCTTTGTACTAACAGCTACTATCTAAATATTTCTATATGCAATTGGTTCAACAAATTCTCTTCGCTGCAGTGGCTGCATTTGCCATTTGGCTTTTTGTCAAAAATATAAGCGGGATACGCCGCAATATTTCATTGGGCCGCGATGAAACCATCGAGACCGATATCCCTAAGCGGATAGCCAATGTATTGCTATTGGCCTTTGGTCAAAAGAAGATGTTTAAAAAGCCGCTCGTGG
The DNA here is from genome assembly GCA_039925965.1 of Chitinophagaceae bacterium. Taxonomy (GTDB): domain Bacteria; phylum Bacteroidota; class Bacteroidia; order Chitinophagales; family Chitinophagaceae; genus JAZKFT01. The sequence continues at coordinate 104,213 of JBDSXW010000077.1, read as the reverse complement.
CAGTGATGCACTTGATTATTTATGCAGGCTTTATTATCATCAATATAGAAGTGATGGAAATTGTGCTGGATGGTATCACCGGCCAGCACCGCATGTTTGCGCCGCTATTGGAGGGGCTTTATCCTTTCCTGATTAATTCGTTTGAATGGCTGGCGTTGGGTGTACTTTCTGTGTGCGTCGTGTTTTTGGTACGCCGGAATATTATTAAACTTAAAAGATTTGTCAGCAAAGACCTGGACGGGTGGCCTCACAGCGATGCAAACTATATCCTTATTACCGAGATTGTTTTGATGACCCTCTTTCTGACCATGAACGCTACGGATTCCATTTTGCAGCAACGCAATGTGGACCATTACAGCGAAACCATTACCGGACCATTTGTTATAAGCAATTGGTTGATGCCCCTGTTTAGCGGTATAGGTGATGGCACATTGACCACGATAGAAAGGGTTTGCTGGTGGCTGCATATTACCGGCATTTTCGCCTTTCTGAATTACCTGCCATATTCCAAACACCTGCACGTGCTGCTCGCTTTCCCCAATGCCTACTATGCAAGGCCGGAAGTGCCGGGAAAAATGCACAATATGCCCGAAATCCAGCGAGAGGTAATCCTGGCGATGGGTGGTGATACCAGTGCTTTCCCCGCAGTGGCTGCGCTGCCCGAAGCACCACCGGCTCAGTTTGGTGCCAAAGATGTAATGGATCTGTCGTGGAAAAACCTGATGGATGCGTATAGTTGTACCGAATGTGGCAGGTGCAGCAGTGCTTGCCCCGCTACTCAAACCGGTAAGCTTCTCAGCCCGCGGACCATTATGATGAAAACCAGGGACAGGCTGGAGGAAGTTGGAAAAAATATCAATCAGAATGGTGAATTCAAAGCCGATGAAAAATCGCTGCTGCATAACTACATCAGCGTAGAAGAACTCCGTGCCTGTACCACCTGCAATGCTTGTGTGGAGGCTTGCCCGGTAGTCATTTCACCGCTTGACATCATACTTAAAATGCGTCGTTACCTCATTCTTGACGAAAGCAATAGCCCCCAGGAATGGAACAGTATGTTCGGCAATATTGAGAACAATTATGCGCCATGGAAATTTAACCCCGAAGAGCGGGAAGCCTGGATAAACAGCTAAAGAAGCTTCTATTGTTTGGCAACAATCCAACTGGACGGCTGAACTGCAAAACCACTGCTGTTCTATATCTATTTTGCTACATTGCAATCAATCTAACATCGGACATCTTTCATCTCCACACAAAATCTGACGCTCTTTTTGATTAAAGTGTACGTCGACCAGGCCCCTTGAAAATATTATGAACAGGCTTCACGAAATAATTCAAAACGCGTTTGGAACTTTTACATTTGCTGTAGCGGTTGTGCTCACTGTATTAGGTACGCTTTGCCTGATGTCGGGCAGAAAATTTTATTGGGTGGCCGTGGGTATTTGCGGGTTTCTTATGTCCTACGTATCTATCAGGGGGATGATCAATTGGAGCGACTGGCAGGAATTTGCATTAGCCGGCTTTATAGGTATGATAGCAATGCTGCTTGCCTTCCTCTTTAAAAAATTTGCAATTGCCATCACCTGCTTCTTTGTTTTTGGCCTGATGATCGCCGCCTTTATTAATGAACAGGTACAGTTTGCAGACGATTCATTTGTTCCCCTGATCCTCTTTTTTATTGTAGGGTCCGGCGCGGCATTTTTCTCCTTTAATAAAATGGAGGTTTGTATACGCCTGCTATCTTCAGTGATGGGTGCAGTTGCCTTGTCGGTGGGCATTTTTAAGTTCACCAACAGTTCACCCAATGCGCTTACTATTTTCCTTGTATGGATCGCCATTTCCGTTGCTGCTTTTGCCTTGCAGCAATCCCGCATTAAAAACCCTTATGAAGATGAAGAAGCGATTTTGGAGAAAGATAACTGATTGGGATTAGGTAGTTTATACGCAGCATTGATTTTTTTTATGTAACCTCCAATTACGGTTACTTTTTTTTATAAAGAAAAAAAAGAAACAAACATCAAATTGATTGCATCTAATGGTCTGTTGCGGACAAAGTACCTAAAGCTATAACTGATAATATAAGCCATTTCAAGACGAATCCAAAGAAAAGCCCTGTATCGGATAATACAGGGCTATCAATAAGTTGAAGCATGCAATCGTTATCCTAAATAAACCCGGAGTAATTTACAGCGGCTGGCATTTTGTAATTTGGCAATGGCCTTATCTTTTATCTGTCTTACCCGTTCCCTGGTAAGATGGAAATGGTGGCCGATATCTTCCAGGCTTAGGGCACTGTCTATCCCGATACCAAAGAAATAACACAACACTTCTTTCTGACGTTCCGTGAGGGTGCTCAGCGACCGGCCCAATTCGGTTCTTAATGATTCGTGGTGCTCCAGGTTATTGCTGGCGCTTTCGGCGTTTGGGTTCACCATCATATCGATCAATGAGCCATCCTCTCCATCAGAAATGGGAGCGTCCATACTTACATGGCGTGACGATACACCCAGTGTCGCAGCCACTTCTTCACGGTCAAGTTCAAGAAGGTCGGCCAGTTCTTCGGGGGTAGGCTCCCGTTCAAACTCCTGCTCCAGCTGGCTAAAGGCCTTACTGATGCGATTGGAAAGACCGACTTTGTTAAGAGGAAGGCGCACAATCCTACTCTGTTCGGCCAACGCCTGAAGAATGCTCTGCCGGATCCACCACACCGCATAGGAAATAAATTTGAAGCCCCTTGTTTCATCAAAACGTTGGGCAGCCTTAATAAGGCCGAGGTTGCCTTCGTTGATCAGGTCGCTTAATGTGAGGCCCTGGTTCTGGTATTGTTTAGCCACGCTTACCACAAAACGGAGATTGGCATTTACCAACCGTTCCAGGGCGCGATGATCATCCAGCTTAATACGCATCGCAAGCTGAACTTCTTCTTCGGGAGTAATAAGATCTACCTTGCCAATTTCCTGAAGGTATTTCTCAAGGCTTTGGGATTCCCTGTTGGTAATTGATTTTGTAATTTTGAGTTGACGCATGCTCATGATCAAGGGTTTAAAGGGGTTAGGATGAGAACCTATAGATTAATAAAGGGATGTAGTGATTACCCAATCTTCGTCAAACCATGCATAAGAACAAAATGTCGATCAGCAATTTACAGGATAAAAAAACCGTTTCCAAAATATTTTTTTGCAATATCTTGACACACAAGCTATTCGGAGTTTGAATTGTTTAACAAAACTTTATAATTGATTCAACAAAAAATAATCCAAATAAAAACTTTGCAGGATGCGATATTTTTCTATTATTGCATGATTCAGAGATAACAGAATAATTTGAGCGGTAATGAGTAAAAAACAACTTTTCACATTAGAATACCCGGTAAGGTGTTCTCCTTCTATATTGTACGATTTCCTCAGTACCAGTAATGGACTGGGCGAGTGGTTTGCAGAAAAGGTAGATGATAAAGAAGGAATTTTTAGTTTTTCATGGAATGGCAGTACAGATAAAGCTGAGCTGGTGGAGAAAGAGCATGACAAATACGTAAGGTTTCATTGGGTCACGGCACCTAAATCAGAATACTTTGAATTTCGCATAGAAAAGACTGAAGTAAGCAACCAAACTATTTTGGTCATCAATGATTTTGCAGAGAAAGGAGAGATCAAAGATCAGAGCCAGTTGTGGGATTACCAGGTGAAGGATCTTTTTCACCGGTTGGGAAATTGAACAATCAGCCCGGCATAAAATGGTTGATAGTGGCTGCTTTCATAAAATATTCATCATTGTCCGGCGGCTGTTGAAAGCATCTTTTCAAAATTGCCGGTCATAAACGTTGCTACAGATTCCCATCTTTCGATGGGAATTTTTTTTGCCAGTTTGGCAAAGCCACAATACGCCACCTGCGCCTTCACTTGGTCAGCTGTTAACCGCACCGTCTCAATCATGTTACCAGGTTCAAAATGGTGCTGCCACGGGTCTGTATTGCTGCACAACCACCATTCCTCTCCAACCGGTAGTTCGGCTATCGCGTCAATTGTCTCTTTAGTAAGCCAGGATCCTTTTAGAAAAATAAAAAGGCCGAAATGATGGCCCCACCAAAACATGGTGCGGATAGAAAAAATATCATCCCCGGCAAACGACCTTGGATAGTCGAGCATTACCCATGGCAGGCCGAGATAATTCTCGCCTCTCGAAATTTTGGGTGAAGCCGCAGTGATTACCGCGGGCAGATGGCGCTTGCCTGCTTCTTCCAGATAAGCAGTTGCCAGCCCGCCAAACAGCTCGTACACCTGGCTAATGATATGGTTCTTTGTTAAAAGAATTGCTGCATTTCCCGCAAGCGCAAGTTCAGCAGCCGAAAGTTTTACATTTGACACGAAAACAGGATTTATGATTTGTGATGTATGATTTGTGATATGCAGACTAGCGTAGACGATTACAACGCACCTTGTTCGAAAGTATCTTTATCACGGCACAAATCATACATCACAAATCAAAATCACAAATCAAAACTGTTGTTTAAAAAACTAGACCTTCTTATACTTCGTGCTTTTATCGGCCCGTTCCTGGCTACTTTCCTCATTGCTACGTTCGTGCTGGTGATGCAATTTTTCTGGTTGTATATCGATGATCTTATCGGCAAGGGGCTCGATATGATGACCATTGCGAAACTGATCGCCTGCGTGGCTGCTACAACCGTCCCACTAGCCTTGCCCATCGCCATCCTGCTGTCATCCATCATGACTTTTGGGAACCTGGGCGAAAGCTTTGAACTCGTTGCCATCAAATCAGCCGGTATCCCCTTGCTCCGCTTTATGCGGCCGGTACTCATTGTAAGTATTTTAATTTCGGGTGTCGCGTTCCTGTTTGCGAACAATGTGATACCCGTAGCCAACCTCAAACTCAATGCATTAAAATACGATTTCACGTTTTCCAAGCCGGCATTCGATATTAAGGAAGGTATTTTTTACGACAAGCTGGAGGGCTATGTATTAAAAGTAGGTAGCAAGGATAAAGATGGGCCGGGCATTTATAACGTAATGATCTATGAACAGAATAACGCGGTGCAGAACAACCTCATCACATCCGAGAGTGGTATTATGAAAGTGAGTGACGACAAGCGTTCCCTGGAATTTATTATGAAAAAGGGAACCCGTTACGAGGAGCGGGGTTTGCGCAACAGCACCAATACCGATTTTATAAGAATGGGCTTTGACGAATATAGAAAGGAGCTGGATCTGAGTGCACTTACGCCTCTAAAGACGGCAGACAGCGTGTTCAAAGACAACTACAAAATGAAGAGCATCCGCCAACTGAATAAATTTACCGACTCCCTTGTGAAACAACGCCGCGAAGCAGAAAGCAAAATGTATAAGGAAATATTTCCATTATTTAAGTTTTCGGGCAGGTTCGATGGCGGATGGGCAAAGGAACTGCCAGTCTACAAAACTGCTATTAATAAATTGGATAAAAAGGAGACGGACAGCGTGGTGAAACTGGTATATCAACTATGTGATATTACTGTTAGGCGAATGAACAAACCGGTGGCAGACAGCATCCGTCAGCTGGTAATGGACACGTACAACAATACGGTTGTAAATTTTGATGCCATCGTGCCCGACACCCTGCGCAGCATGATCGCCGAAACCGCCAATAACCTCATTAACGCTGCAAAAGGGAATATGGATGTGATTTACACCTCCTATTACGATCGGCGCCGGGATATTCGCATGCATGATATTGAATGGCACCGCAAATTTGCCCTGTCGGCCGCATGCATGGTGTTGTTTCTGATAGGTGCGCCACTTGGCTCTATTATCCGCAAAGGAGGCATCGGCACCCCGTTGATAATCGCCATTATCTTCTTCGTGCTATTTCATTTGATGAACACATTTGGAGAGAAGTTTGTAAAAGAAGATTTAACCAATCCCCTGGTGGGTATGTGGCTCGCTACTTTTGTGTTGATTCCCGTTGGTGTGTTTCTTACATATAAAGCCATGCGCGACTCCCAGTTGTTCAACAAAGAGTTTTATTTCCGCACTTTTAGGAGATTTAGTAGTTGGGTGAAAGAAAATTCCAAATCAAAGGAGCAGGAACCTTCAGCGGAAAGCTGATATAGCCTAATTTCAGGTATTAAAAGTAAGACAAGTTGGTGTTATAGTAATCTAGTAATCGGACCGGTTGATATTACCATGGTCCATAAAAAAACAAATTATGAAAAACAATTACGACAGAAGGAAGTTTCTTACAGACAGTTCAAAGGCATCGCTGGCGTTAGGCATTGGCATAGTGGGAGCCGGTAGTTTTTTAGAGAGTTGTGGCGATACAAAAAAAATGACCGCTAATATCGGCAAACTCTGGACCCCGGGGTACGACCAAACCACGCTGCCCTATGCATGGAATGCATTGGAGCCCACTATTGACAAGGAAACCATGAATATTCACTACAGCAAACATGCAGCTGGGTACGCTAAAAATGTAAAAGAAGCCATTGAGGCTGAAAAAGTGGATGCTGGTGTAAACATTACGCAGTTGCTGGGGAGTATTTCCAAATTCACGCCGAAGATGCGCAACAATGCAGGCGGGCATTATAATCACGAGGTATTCTGGCAACTCATGAAGCCGGGCGGCGAAAAGGCCCCCGACGGCAATTTGCTGACTGCTATCAATAAAGATTTCGGGTCGATCGATGCATTTAAAAAATCATTTGAAGATGCAGGTAAAGCACGGTTTGGCAGTGGCTGGGCCTGGCTCATTGTAAATAAGGAAGGGAAGCTCCAGGTAATCAGTACGCCTAACCAGGATAATCCGCTGATGGATATTGCAGAGGTAAAGGGCGCGCCGCTGCTCGGTGTAGATGTATGGGAGCATGCCTACTATTTAAAATACCAGAACAAACGCCCCGATTATCTTGCAGCCTGGTGGAACGTACTCAACTGGACGGTGGTGAAGTCGCGGTACTTTGTGGTTAGTTGATTGGCGATTGGTTGATTAGTAATTAGTAATTAGTAATTGGTTGATTGGTAATCAGTAATCAGTAGTTGGTTCGTGATGCAATTTTTTAGAAATATTGGATTGGCCAGATTTTGACATCGTTATTTTATGCGTGAGAATTTACACCAGAGTTTTACAGAGCTTGAGGTTTGGAAGAAGGCAAGAATCTTGAAGAACCATGTGAAAACACTGGCAGAAGCATTTCCGCAAGAAGAAAAATTTCGATTGTCAGATCAGGTGATTCGTAGTTCGAGAGGAATAAATGCAGTAATTGCAGAGGGGCATGGCAGGTTTACTTTTAAAGACCAACTACATTTTTGTATCATCGCCACAGGCTCTTTATACGAAACATTTAACCACCTGATAGATGCTTTTGATTGTAAATATATTACAGAGGAAATACTGCTGACTTTTAAGGCTATGATCGACGAAACAGGCCGGCTGTTAAATGGCTATTTAACTTATTTGCGCAACAATCTAAAGAAGTGAAGCTAGATAATTTGGTAATTGCTGCACAATATATTGCCATCAGCCCATCACCTTTTCCATAGCTGCTAATTACTAACTAATTAATACCCAATCAACCAATCACCAATCAACCAATCACCAATCAACCAATCACCAATCAACCAATCACCAATCAACCAATCAACTAATTATCACCAACGCATGAAAACAACGACTACCTGGAAACACAACATGGCTTTTGATAGTGAGCTGGAGGGACATCAAATAAGTATTAACGGAGGCCTGGATGAGAATGGCAAAAGGCTGGGCTTCGGGCCGAAAGCCTTGTTGCTAACGGGTTTGGCAGGTTGTAGCGGTATCGATGTGGTGGATATTTTGAAAAAGATGAAAGTGGAGTTTTCAAAACTGGTTGTTACTGCCGAGGCGGATGTGGTGGAAGACCATCCTAAAGTATTCAAAGACATTACATTGGTGTATGCCACGGATGTACCCGAAGCCGATACTGATAAATTAAAAAGGGCCATCCAATTATCGCTGGATAAATATTGCGGCGTAGCAGCCATGCTCAAGAAAAACAGCGCCATTAATTACCGCACAGAATCGATTTAAAATTCTATTGTTTGACTTCAGAAAAACAAACCATCAGGGTTCAGAAATGGGTGACGCTGCTGGGCGTGTTTTTATTGTGCGTAAAATTCCTTGCTTATTTCCTTACACATTCCGTCGCAATACTGACAGATGCTTTGGAGAGCATCGTAAATGTAGTGGCCGGTCTCATCGGCTGGTATAGTCTTTATATTGCGTATAAGCCCCGCGATACGGATCACCCCTATGGTCATGGAAAAGCAGAGTTTCTTTCTGCCGCCATAGAGGGAACCCTTATTTCCCTGGCTGCTGTTTTTATTGTAATCGAAGCCGTTAATACCCTCCTGAACCCAAGGCCGCTAAAGGAACTGGATTATGGTATTATTTTGATTGGCTTCTCGGGTATCGTCAATTTTATTGCAGGTAAAATCGCTATTAAAACTGGTAAGCAAAATAGGTCAATGGCTATTGCAGCCACCGGCAGGCATCTTGTAAGTGATGCTTATTCCACCCTGGGTTTGCTGGTGGGGCTAGGCGTATTATTTATCACTAAAGTAGCCTGGGTAGACAGCCTGGTGGCCATGCTGATAGCTGTGATTATTTTTGTAACGGGGTATAAAATTGTGCGGCAGAGTGTGGCAGGCATCATGGACGAAGCCGATCCAGGACTGCTAACCAAAATGGTAACGGTGCTCAACCAGAACCGCCGCACAAACTGGATAGACCTGCACAATCTCCGGATTATTAAATATGGTAAAAGCCTGCATGTGGATTGTCATATTACTTTGCCATGGTATTTTAACATCCACGAGGGGCATGCAGAAATAGATGCCCTTACCACAGTGATCCGTGAGAACTTTGGCGAAGCCATGGAGATTTTCGTGCACACCGATGGCTGCCTTGAATTTTCCTGCCGGATATGCAGAAAGGAGAACTGCATTGTACGGCAACACCGCTTTCAAAAAACGATTGAATGGGACGTAGATAATATTTTCACTGATAAAAAGCATGCCCTCAGCGAAAGCGTATAGGCAGGCACGGAGGCAGGCCAGATGTCAGCATTTGTTTAAAAGATAGTGTATGAAAAATGTAATGGGATGTATATACGTGTTGCTGCTACTGCAATGCCCCGCGGCGGCACATGAATTTTGGCTTGCGCCACAAAAGTTTTCTTACCAGGCGGGCGAGAAGGTTTTTTTACGCTGGCAGGTGGGAGAGGACTTTGCCGGGACTAACTGGGGCGGAAATAAAGAAAAAGCGGTAATGCTGCGTGCATTCACCAACAATTACTTCTACAGTCTGCAGCCTTTGATGACTGAAGTCAAAGGAGATTCTGTAAAACTGGATACGCTGAACTTCGCCGGTAACTATACCATCGCTTACCAGGGATCCAATTCGTTTATCAGGATCGCCGCCGATTCTTTTAATAGGTACCTGGCCGAAGACGGATTGGCAAATGTGATCCAATGGCGAAATGAAAATGGAAAGGATACCGCCGCAGGTCGCGAATATTACCAGCGCTGCGCCAAGACCCTCATACGCGTAAAAAGCACCATGAAGAAAAGCGATTATATGAAAAGCTCTTTTGTAGCCAATGCAGCCGGACTTGCTCTCGAAATAATCCCCATGGATAACCCATACAACTTAAAAGAACCCGGCACCATTCCTTTTAATATATATTTCCAGGGCCGGCCGGTGCGAGATGGATTGGCAAGGGTATGGCACCGGGTGAATGGCAAGACGGAAGTGAAAACCTTACAGGTAATAAAGGGGCTTGTTGAATTACCTATTGACCCTACCGGTACCTGGATGCTGAGCCTTGTAAAAATGGAGCCGGTAAAAAACGATCCCGCGGCAGACTGGCAAAGCTACTGGAGCAGTATTACCTGGGGATACGAATGAAAGGAGTATTGATGTCTGATGTCTGATTTGTGATCTCTGATTTTTGATTGCTGAATTGTGATGGGTGATTTCGGACTTGCGACTTTCGATACATGATGAAATAGTGACTGTATCGCTTCAGGTGGTACTCGTTTCGGAGCGAAAAATCCTTTAATTTGTCACCTCGCACTGTAAGGTTATCCGTTTCTTTTGCAGACCATAAAAATTATATGGCTATGACAACACAAATAATTGGCATTGCGCTTCTGATAGGGTTATTTGCGGGCGTGCTGAGTGGATTGGTAGGCGTTGGCGGCGGCATTATACTGGTGCCTGCCCTAATCCTATTTTTAAAATATGATCAACTTACGGCACAGGGCACTTCCCTTGCGGTGCTTACATTGCCGGTCACCTTATTTGCATGTATCCACTATTACAACCAAAGTAAAGTAAATGGCCATCCATTCGACATGAAGCTGATTGGGATTCTTGCTTTGGGCTTTATTATCGGTGGTTTTATCGGAGGCAAACTGGCTATAAAAATTGACCGGGAGGTACTCAGAAAGATTTTTGCAGTAGTGCTTTTTTATACAGGTTTTAAAATGATGGGCTGGGATTTGGTTATTTTCAAATGGATTAAAAACTTGTTTTCCTAAACCTGGAGAAATCTTTTAATGATGCGTAGTTGATGGGTTCTTACACCCGTGTCGCTACTGACAATGCCCTGGCTATCGATCGCATCCACCCGCACTTTTCCCGAAGCATGAATGATCTCATGGTCGTTAAGCAAAATGCCCACATGCGTGATGCGGCCATCTGGTTCATCAAAAAATGCGAGGTCACCTAACCTGGCTTCCTGCAAAAATCCTAACGACTCACCCAGCGCAGCCTGCAGGTAGGCATCCCGAGGAATGGCAATGCCAAAATGTTTGAACGTTTGCTGTGCAAAGCCGCTGCAGTCGATGCCAAAGACCGATCTGCCTCCCCACATATAGGCGGTATTGATAAATGTATGCGCAATGGCTAAAAACCCTTCGGCTGTAAACGGATGCGGCGTCACCCTTTTAGCGCTGCTGAAATCCCACGTAAAGATGCCGGTACTTAATTCATTGCTTTCTGGCAGTGTGGCGCCAAAGGGGATGTGCATGGGCCGGCCATTTTGCATGATGCTATTTACCCATTCGCCGGCAATGGTTTGGTTAAATAACGCCTGGTGCGGGGTTTCTATCAAATGGGTTTTGGTTACCCAGCCCTCGTATTGGTCGTACAGGCATTTTACCCGTAGCCAGCCATTGTTGTCTGCTTCCAGTACTTCCACGGCTTCGCCAAATAACAATTGGCTCACAATCTCCAGCCGGTGTGCAGGTTCCGCCCGCATGGGCGATACAGGGACTATACAAATCATGAGGCGAAGATATTCGGAATCAGGGTTCGGGCGGCAAGGATCACGAGTTTACTGGTTCACGGGTTTAGGGGTCAGAATATAGATACATGGCCCTGCCCGTACGGAATATCCATGCGCACGCCTGCGCCAGTTGGGACCTGTAGGGGCTGGGTTTACCCCTGCCCAAAGTGCCTAACATCAATCAGGGCAATTGCAACGGAAAGGTTAACGATTATGGTGAGACAGGAACCAGTGCCAATTGGGAAGTTTGTGTGGCGGGCGAAGGTGTGGATGGTGGCTCCAGAAACGTTTAAGGGGGGCCTCATCCCCGGCCCTTCTCCACAGGTGGAGAAGGGTGCCCCGCGGGGAGATGCGGGTTGTATGGCGCAGGGGGATACATCATTTTTACACAAACATTACAAAAACCTATAAGGTCTATTTTGGCGTTGCTCATGGAGCAAGGCCCGAAAAGACCTTATAGGTTTACAGCGGGGGGCGTTTGCATAGAGACCTAAGCGGAGGATGGTGTGGCGCAAAATGTGTACGAGGGCCTCATCCCCGGCCCTTCTCCACAGGTGGAGAAGGGTGCCCCGCGGAGAGATGCGGATTGTATGGTGCAGGGGGATACATCATTTTTGCACAAACATTACAAAAACCTATAAGGTCTATTTTGGCGTTGCTCATGGAGCAAGGCCCGAAAAGACCTTATGGGTTTACAGCGGGGGGCGTTTGCATAGGGACCTAAGGGTGATTCGTTTCCTTTACGAACCACACTCCGCTCCGATAAAAATGGTGCTGCAAAGGCGGCGCGCCGCTCCATATTTGTCGTTCTGCATTTGAACGGGAAATGGAATGGCTCCAGCCTCGTCCATAAAAAAATGCTACCCTTTTAGGATAGCATTTTTTTTAATGTAAAGTCGCGGCATAGGCTATGGTATTATGGCGGAAAACACACTACTCAACGGACCCGTCTTTCCATTTTTGTTCACCCAACGGGCGTAGCCATAAACAGTTTTGCCCCTTGCGCCCGGCTCGAAAACAATACCCTCGTGGGTACGGGATATATTGTACCGGAGGGTGCAATCCGCAGGACTTGCCGGGGCAGCTCCGTCAATTTTGGCCCACAGTTCGCAAAAGGCCACACCCGCAGGCTTGCTATGCGAAGTTTGATTGGCCGAATCGGCATACACCACATGCAATACCGAAATTTCTTCTGCCACCAGGCTTACAATGGGCGTCGTATCACGTGCGGGTGTGGGACTTGCACCTGTACCACCTAGCTGGTTGATGTGCAATGCCACTTTCTCCGCTGCACTAAGGTCACTGTTGTACAGCAGGTGTTGGGTGTACAATTCGTCAAGCGACTCCAAAAGCGGCACCCAGTCGCCATCCCGGTCGGCAATAGCAGTCTGACTTCGGGTAGCGGTGTTGGCTGCTACACTGTGCTTTCGTTCGTAACTGGCAAGCCGGGTGGTAATGGTGCCGATTAACGTTTCGGGTATGCCCCATGCGGTGGCATTGGTAATGCAACGATCGACAGCGTTGCGGCTAAACTCTAACCGGAGCGTAAGCCCGGTAGGGATGTTGTACGTTTCCATACTTTTTTGTTTTAATGTTTGTAATGAAAATTCCTTTCGGGAACCAAGATGATGAGAATTATTGTATCCGGATAGCGCTAAGACTGGCTTTGTGATGAATTTAATAAATTTGCCGGTTTTTCGTAAACCATTTGTTAAACATATGTATTTGATATATCCGAGGCAACGTTTCCGGTTAATGCCAGTTTTGTTGGGTCCGCGATATACTTTTTTAGTTTCAGGAACAAACTTGCCGGTGCTGGTAGTAAGCATGTTTGAGTCAGCAGCAAGCTTGTGGGAGCCAGAAATAAGTTTGTGGGAGCCAGCAGCAAGCCTGCTTCAGTAAGGAGCAAGCTTGCTTGAGTAAGGAGCAAGCTTGTTTGAGCAAGAAGCAAGCTTGCTTGAGCAAGAAGCAAGCTTGCTTTAGTAAGGAGCAAGCTTGCTTTAGCAAGGAGCAAGCTTGCTTGAGCCAGCAGCAAGCTTGCTTGAGTAAGGAGCAAGCTTGCTTTAGTAAGGAGCAAGCTTGCTTTAGTCAGGAGCAAGCTTGCTTGAGCAAGGAGCAAGCTTGCTTGAGCCAGCAAAAACGTTGACTGAGCCAGCAACCAGGAGCTCGGGCCGCGGCAGGGATAATCCGGACTATGGCGATTATCGGTGGGAGATAATGTACTGCCACTTAAACCCGGGAACAAAATGTATTAGGATTTTAAACTGTTTGGCGGCTATCTTTAGCGTTATTCCATGAATCAAAACCCTGAACAAATAGCCCGCGATACGATTGACGCCGACCTGCTTCGGTGCGGCTGGGTGCTACAGGGAAAAAATCAAATCAATCTGAAAGCAGCGATGGGCGTAGCTGTAAGAGAATACCAAACCGATATCGGCCCTGCTGATTATGTGTTATTTGTAGATGGCAAGCCGGTGGGAATTATCGAAGCCAAACGTGCCGAGGAAGGTGTTCACCTTACCATGCACGAAGACCAGAGCGAAGGCTATGCAGCTGCCAAACTCAAATATCTCAACAACGAGAAACTGCCTTTTGTATATGAAAGCACCGGCGAGGTAACCCGGTTTACCGATTACCGGGATCTCAAAGCCAGGTCGAGGCCGGTATTCAGTTTTCACCGGCCGGAGACATTTTTGGCCTACAGCAGGCAAGGCAAATCTTTAAGAACAAGATTGCAGGATATTCCGGTATTGCCCGTGGATGGCTTGAGAGATTGCCAGGTAACTGCCATTAATAACCTGGAGCAATCTTTTAAAGATGCCCGGCCCAAGGCATTGATACAAATGGCTACCGGCAGCGGAAAAACCTTTACCGCTATTACGTTTATTTACCGCTTATTAAAATTTGGCAAAGCCAAACGCATTTTATTTTTGGTAGACACTAAAAATTTAGGCGAACAGGCCGAACAGGAATTTATGGCCTACGTGCCCAACGACGATAATCGAAAGTTTACCGAACTCTATGGCGTCACTAGGCTAAAAAGCAGTGCCATCCCCAACGATAGCCAGGTGTATATCTCCACCATCCAGCGCATGTATGCGATCCTGAAAGGGAGCGAACTGGATGAAGGCGCGGAAGAGCAAAATCCCAATGAACGTTTTCAACCCAAAGAACCGATGCCGGTTACCTACACCGAAAAAGTGCCGATCGAGTTTTTTGATTTTATCGTTATCGACGAATGCCACCGCAGCATTTATAATCTCTGGAAGCAGGTACTCGATTATTTTGACGTATTCCAGGTTGGCTTAACCGCCACACCCGACAACCGGACTTTTGGTTATTTTAATAAAAACGTAGTCAGCGATTATGGCTATGAAAAGGCGGTGATTGACGGCGTACTGGTTCCGTACAATGTATTTACCATCGAAACAAAGATTACCAAAGAGGGCAGCAAAATCTCCATGGGTGAAAATGTGGATCGAAGGGAACGCCTTACCCGGAGAAAATTCTGGGAGACCGTAGATGAAGACGTAGAATACAGCGGCAAGCAATTGGATAAAGACATTGTGAACCCCAGCACCATCCGCACTATCATCCGGGCCATGAAAGAGAATATGCCCTCCATGTTTCCGGATCGGATCGGCAATGACGGGACATTTGAAGTGCCAAAGACGTTGATCTTCGCTAAAACAGATTCACATGCTGAAGACATTATAGAAATTGTGAGGGAAGAATTTGCAGAAGAAAACAAGTTTTGCAAAAAGATCACTTATAAAAGCGAGGAAGACCTCAAGACGGTACTCAGCCAGTTTCGTAATGATTACTATCCACGCATCGCCGTAACGGTAGATATGATTGCTACCGGCACCGATATCCGCCCGCTGGAAGTATTGGTATTTATGAGGGATGTAAAAAGCCGCAGCTATTACGAACAGATGAAAGGCCGTGGCACCCGCACCTGTAGCCTGGAACAATTAAAAGCCACCGGCACACCCGCAGCAAAAATGACCAAGGATCATTTTGTAATTATTGATGCCATCGGCGTGGAGCAAAGCCAGAAAACCGATAGCCGCCCACTGGAGAAAAAGCCCGGCATGAGTTTGAAAGACCTCTTGCAGGCTGTTGCCGTTGGCGCAAGAGATGAAGACACGTTAACCACTTTAGCCAACCGTCTCATCAGGCTGGACAAGCAGCTAAACGAAAAAGAGAAATCCAATTTCGTTACCCAGGCAGGCGGACAAACCATTAATCATGTAGTAAAAGAACTGCTGAATGCATACGACCCGGATACGGTTGAACGCTTAAAGCAGAACGCCCAACGCGAGACGCCGGACGCATCTCCTAATGATTTGCTTACTGCGTTAAGCGTCCAGCATTCAGCGTTAATTGAGCAGGCCGTCGATGTGCTCAACAACCCTGAACTCCGCAACTTCATTGTGGATGTCCGCAAAAAATACGACCAAACCATTGATACCATTAACCAGGATGAGATACAAAATATCGGCTGGGTAAAAGACCAGGAAGCCGCTGCCGAACTCACCATCAGCAATTTTACCGCCTGGATAGAAGCGCATAAAGATGAGATCACCGCCCTGCAAATCTTCTACGGCCAGCCCTACCAACGCAGGGAACTGACCTATAAGATGATCAAAGACCTCTACGAAAAAATAACCACCGAACAACCCCTCCTCGCACCCTCCCATGTATGGCGGGCCTACGAACAAATGAAAGAAGCCACCGGCTCACCCAAAAATGAACTGATTGCCCTTGTAAGCCTGATCCGGAAAATAACCGGTGCCGACACCATCCTAACCGGCTACGACAAAACAGTTGATAAAAACTTCCAAACCTGGGTATTTAAAAAACAAGCCGGCACCACCACTAAATTTACCGAACTCCAAATGCAATGGTTGCGGATGATCAAAGACTTTGTAGCCAATAGCTTTCATGTGGAGAAGGAAGATTTTGAATTGGACCCGTTTAATAAGGAGGGTGGGTTGGGAAGGATGTGGCAGTTGTTTGGGGAGGAGACGGATGGGATTATTGAGGAGTTGAATGAGGTGCTCGCGGCGTAAGGATTGTTCGATTAGGATTCGTAGGATTGGAGGATGATAGGATTAAGAGATTATGTCATGGAAGGATTAGGAGATGAAACGATTAGGGGCAAAATCCTACAATCCTCTAATCCTAAAAATCCTAATACTCACAAAATATCTTATAAATATCAAAAAATAAAAACCATGAAATACGAAGAATTAACCCATAAAATAATTGGCTGTGCTATGAAAGTTCATACCGTGTTAGGTAGTGGATTCCAGGAAGTGATTTACCAGAGGGCGATGGCGATTGAAATGCAAAAGCAGGGATTGTCGTTTAAACGGGAAATGGAAATGACCATTTATTATGACGGCATTGATATCGGAACAAGGCGGGTTGATTTTTTTGTAGCCGAGTTTGTTATGGTGGAGCTAAAGGCAAAAACAAAATTGGATGATGATCATTTAGCCCAAGCCATGAATTATTGCCAGGCTTATAACCTGCCCATAGGTTTATTAATCAATTTCGGCGGCAGAAGTCTCGAATTTAAAAGGGTATATAATGTAAACCACCCCGAAAACAAAGACTATATCAAACAGCATCCTAAAGGTTGATCCATCCCAAAGCAGCCCAAACCTAAAACCGTCCATTCTTAAAAACAGCTAATCCTACAACCCACCATTCTTAAAAACAGCCAATCTTACAATCCAACAATCCTAAAAATAGCTAATCCTACAATCCATTAATCCTAAAAATCCTAATCTAGACAGTTAGCAAATGAACGAAGTGCAAAATATAAAGCAATTACCAAAAGATTGGAAGTGGGTAACTTTTAATGACGTTTGTATCAAAATTGGAGATATAGACCATAAGATGCCAAAGCAACTTTTAACTGGGTATCCTTATGTTTCAACAAAGGATTTTACAGATGATTTGAAAATTTCATTTAATAGAGCAAAATATATTTCAGAGGAAGACTACCTTAATCTTTCTAGAAAAATAAAGCCCGAAAAGGGCGATATAATATTTCCTCGCTACGGGACGATTGGTAAAAATATATTGATTGATTTTGATAAAGAATTCCTAGTCTCGTATTCATGTGCCATAGTTAAACCAAACAACGATCTTGTATTATCAAAGTATGCCTATCTATATTCTCTTTCACCCAGAGTTTCAAAAGAAATTGAAAAATATGTTGTTGAAACAACACAAGCTAACATTGGAATAGCTTCAATTAAAAGGTTCGTATTTCCCCTTCCTCCCAAACCCACCCAAGCCGCCATTGTTTCCAAAATAGAAGAACTCTTTAGTGAGTTAGACAAAGGCATAGAAAACCTGCACACTGCCCAACAGCAACTAAAAACCTACCGGCAGTCTGTATTAAAATGGGCATTTGAGGGGAGGCTTACGAATGAGAATGTGAAGGAAGGGGAATTGCCGAAGGGATGGAAACTAACTAAATTGGGAGAGTATATTGAAAATATAAGTTCAGGTAAAAGTTATAGATGTGATGAGAGACCTCCGGGAAAAGATGAAATTGGAATTGTAAAGGTTAGTTCTGTTACATGGGGTTTCTTTGACGAAATGGAAAGTAAAACTTGTTTCTCAAAAGATTTTCTAAATGAAAAATATCTAATAGAAAAAGGGGATCTGCTTTTTAGCAGAGCTAATACAATTGAATTTATTGGCGCTTGTGTAATTGTTCACAAGATTGATAAGAAATTGATGTTAAGCGATAAGATTTTGCGTTTTACATTGTCAAAACATGTTTCTAAGGAATATGCACTTTATTACTTACGTTCAAGAAAAGGTAGAAAGCAAATTGAAACTCTTTCCACCGGCAATCAGGATTCAATGAGGAATATTGGGCAAGAAAAAATCAGGCAGATTGAGTTTCCATATAGTTCGCTAAAGGAACAAAATAACACCGTCCAAGCCATCGAAAGCCGCCTCAGCGTAGCCGATAAAATAGAAGAAACCATTACCCAAAGCCTACAGCAGGCGGAGGCATTGCGGCAAAGTATTTTAAAGAAGGCGTTTGAGGGAAGGTTAGTGTAAAAGCATGAAGGTCAGTTAGGGGCTTAAATTACATTATGAATATCGAAAGAGTAAAGCGATTACTAAAACAAAAAGAAAATATCCGCCTGGAATTTAAGGAGGCAGTTACCGCTTTGCCTGGCAATTTATTTGAAACCATTTGTGCTATGCTCAACCGCGATGGCGGTGATGTTGTTTTAGGAGTGCAGGATAATGGAACAGTCATAGGAGTAAATGAAGCCAGTATTCCTGTTATGGTTACCAACCTAGTTAACCTATCCAACAACAACCAAAAGCTTGATCCAGCATTTATTTTGTATCCGCAAATTTATGAACTGAAAGGCAAGGCCATTATTCATATACAGGTGCCTGCGAGTTCACAGGTACATAAAACCGCCAACATCGTTTACGACCGTAGCAATGACGGCGATTTTAAGGTGACCGCTCCTCACCAGGTAGCAGACATCTATAACCGTAAGCGAAACCATTATACCGAAGGCATTATTTATCCTGCTGTACGTTTTGAAGACTTGAATCAATCTTTGTTTCCAAAAGTCAGAAACCTGATCAAAAGCAATCATGTCAATCATCCCTGGTTAGCATTAAATGATCTGCAATTATTGAAAAAAGCGGGATTGTGGAAACGGGATTTTCAAACAGGCCAGGAAGGTTTTACATTGGCTGCTGTTTTATTATTTGGCAAAGATGAAACGATTCAACAGGTAGTACCGCATTATAAGATTGATGCACTGGTAAGGGTTCATGATACGCTTCGTTATGATGACCGGGAGTATATTCAAACAAATCTTATTGATGCCTATGAGCAGCTAATGGCATTTGTAGCCAAGCATTTACCCGACAAATTTTATTTGGAGGGCAGCCAGCGTATCAGTTTAAGAGCAAAAATATTCAGGGAAATTGTTGCCAATATCATTGCGCACAGAGAATATACCAATGCATTGCCTTCAATCTTCATTATAAAAAAGGAGGCGGTAGAAACAGAAAATGCCAATAACCCTCATGGCAGCGGGCCAATAAGCCCTACTGCTTTTACTCCTTATCCTAAAAACCCCACCATTGCAAAATTTTTGATGCAGTTAGGGTGGGTAGAAGAATTAGGGTCCGGGGTTTTAAATGTAAATAAGTATTGGCTTGTCTATGGTATGGCTGCCAAGCCGGAATTCATTGAAGGAGCCAACTTTAAAATTATTTTACCGCTAAGTGATACTTTCTTTCAAGGTAACCAAGATGGTAACCAGGATAATTTGATTGCTCACATCAACAAGCTTATTGATGGCGGTGTAAATGATGGTGTAAATGATGGTGTAAATGATGGTGTAAATGATGGTGTAAATGATGGTGTAAGAAAAGAGCTAATAGAATTGGTAACTGTAATAGTGGGTAATGAAGGTTTAAAAGCCACTGATTTCGCTGCAAAAAGAGGCAAATCCAAACCAACAATAGAAAGATACTTAAAACTTGCCAGGCAGTTTGGTCTCATAGAATTCAGAGGCGCTGCTAAAACCGGCGGTTACTATCTAACAAAATTGCTAAGAGATCGTGTAGAAAATAAAAAGACTGAATAAGTAATTTTATTCATCACAGGTACCCTTATTAATATATAAACCAATTGGCTGCATGATAAATTGCAGGACAATCTGCATTGATAAAAAAGAACAATGAACAACAATAATTCCCCCAACACCTCCTCCATCGTCTCCAAAATCTGGGCCTTCTGCAACACCCTCCGCGATGATGGCGTAGGCTACGGCGATTATTTAGAGCAGCTAACCTACCTGCTGTTTTTAAAAATGGCAGCTGAATACAGC
This sequence comes from Chitinophagaceae bacterium, assembly GCA_039925965.1. GTDB lineage: Bacteria > Bacteroidota > Bacteroidia > Chitinophagales > Chitinophagaceae > JAZKFT01. The sequence continues at coordinate 83,990 of JBDSXW010000077.1, read as the reverse complement.
AGGCCGCCACATAACCGTGTAATGCCAATACCCAAGGCTTTTAACTGGGAAACGCTTACCACCAAAAGCGGTGATGAACTGGAAGTACATTATAGCAAACTGCTGAGAGAACTGGGTAATGAAAAAGGCATCCTGGGGCAGATATTTACCAAGAGCCAGAATAAAATACAGGACCCGGCTAAGCTGTACAAACTCATTGCGCTGATCAATGCAGAGCAGTGGGTGCTGATGGGGGTGAAAGACAAAGGAGATATTTACGAAGGGCTGCTGGAGAAAAATGCAGAAGATACCAAGAGTGGTGCCGGTCAGTATTTTACCCCGAGGCCATTGATAAAAGCCATGGTGGAATGCCTGCGTCCCGAGCCAATGAAAACTATTGCAGACCCTGCCTGCGGTACCGGCGGTTTCTTTTTGGCTGCTTATGATTGGATGACAGAGAATCGTGAACTGGATAAAGACCAAAAGAAATTCCTCAAATTTAAAACCTTTGCCGGCAATGAAATTGTAGCTGGCACCCGCCGCCTGGCATTGATGAACCTATTCCTGCACAATATCGGTGACATCGATGCCGATACCATGATATCACCCAATGATTCGCTTATTGCAGCCAGCGAGGCCCGCTACGATTATGTGCTGGCCAATCCGCCCTTTGGTAAAAAGAGCAGCATGACGTTTACCAACGAAGAAGGTGAACAGGAAAAAGAAGACCTCACCTACAACCGCCAGGATTTTTGGGTCACTACCAGCAACAAGCAACTCAACTTTGTACAGCATATCAAGAGCATGCTCAAAACCACCGGCCTGGCCGCCGTGGTATTGCCCGATAATGTATTGTTTGAAGGCGGCGCCGGCGAAACCGTACGCAAGAAATTACTGGAAACTACCGATCTGCATACCATCCTACGTCTGCCCACCGGTATCTTTTATGCCAATGGCGTAAAGGCCAATGTGCTGTTTTGGGATGGCAAGCCGAGCAGCAAAGATCCGCATACCAAAGAAGTATGGGTGTACGATTACCGCACCAACATACACCACACGCTAAAAAAGAACCCGCTCAAGCTGGAGGACCTGAAAGATTTTATTGATTGCTACAACCCTAAGAATCGCCGCAAGCGAAAAGAGACATTTAATGCTGTTTCCAATCCCGAAGGCCGCTTTAGAAAATTTACCTACGATGAAATTATAGCAAGGGATAAAACCTCCTTAGACATCACCTGGCTAAAAGATAAATCATTGGCTGATCTTGATAACCTGCCGGATCCGGATGTATTGGCGCTGGATATCGTGGAGAACCTGGAAGCCGGTTTAGGGAGTTTCAGGGCGATCATTGCTTCACTTAATGAGAAAGCAGCAGTGTGATGAAATGCGATGATGGATTTGCTGCGTAAGTAATTGGTGAAATTCAAGTTCAAACGGTTGGGGCTGCAACATACAGGACATGTAGTGGCTTGGTTTACCACTGCGCAAAAAAAGGCGCGCATAGAACATTAAAAGACACTTCTAGTAAATCGCGGATGCAGAGATAGTGAGGTTGCAGCGGAGGTATACCCTGAATTCGGTGGACACGTAAACTTGTAAGCTCGTGAACCCATGAACCTGAATTTGTGCTCACTTCACCCCAAGCCTTCGTGCCAGTAGTGCACAGGTCGCAATAACGCCAATGCTTAAATAGCCCACCGTATCATAGTGATACAATTTGTGATCGGTGCCGCTAACAATGATTAAGCCTGCGATATTACTAGCCATGCCGGTAAAGAGCTGTTGTATGGATGAATTGAAACTCATGTAACTGCCACGGTGTTCTGGTGGGACAACATTACTTACCATGGCCTGTGCAGAAATGGTACGACCATTGGCAAATACAAACCAGGTGCCGGTTGCCACCAATACATAAGGCAGGATAATGGGCGGCATATTGGTGATAAACCATATTGGAATGAGCGACAGGACGGCGCAAATGGTAAAGATGTTGAGCTTGCCATACTTGTCGGACAGTTTACCCCATATCACCGCTGAAAATAGCGTAAGGGCACCCCCAATCATGTATATCAGCGGCGCATGATTCCGGCTGATGCCCACATTGAACTCCATGTACGGATTGATAAAAGGAATAATGCAGAAATGACCCAGCATTAACCCGGCATTCAGCAGCAGGCCTGCCCGCTGTGCCGGTATGCCAAAGACATTTTTCAACGTTTGCCGGATGGCGATGCCCTTTGGTTTGTCCCACTGTAGATGACCGGTCATGGAAGGCACGTAGCGGATAACTGCCGGTAGTATAATGACGCCAAGGCCGACGATAAAATAGAAAGGTGCATGCCAGCTGAACAGGTTGGCCATATAAAGACCAAGGGGTACACCGAGTACCGATGCCATTGAAAAAGCAGTCATGAGAAACCCCATGGCCATACCCCTCTTTTCATAGCTAAATGAATCTGCCACAATGCTTAATACCTGGGCACCTACCAATCCCCCAAAAAGGCCTGCAACGATACGGGCACCGATAAGCAGGTGATAGCTGGAAGCGAATGCACAAAGCAACGTGCCAATGAGAAAACCGCTATACCCAAATACCAGCACCTTTTTGCGATCGTACCGATCTACTACAAACGCTGCCACGATGCCGGTAACGAAGGCGGCATAGTTATAGGAAGCTACAATGTTTGAAAATTTCTGTGCGTCGATATTGAATTTTGGCATCAGGTAATTGCCCAGGGGCATCATTACCATAAAGTCGAGGATATGTGTGAAATTGATGCAAGCCAGTAATAAGAGGAGGAGCCGTTCTTTGCGGTTCATCATTCAAATGTAGGGTTTCATACCAAGATAAGCCGGCCGCTGGCTGAAACTCAAAATTCCCTGGCAGCTTCTGAAATAGGTAGCTGCCAGGGAATCGAAAGGTTAATGTAGTACAACTCACCATTTAAAAAATTGAAGCAACCAATCAGCAGCCCTAATTATTGATTTCCGCCACAGCCCTCAATATACGCCCGGAATGCACTACCAGCCGTGGCTACAAAACCAGGTGACATTGTTACACCGACTCCTGCGTCATATTTTACAAACGCACCGCTGCTAATATTTGCCGTGGAGGTAATCGTATTGGTTACTTCATATTTTTTTACCGTACCTGCAGCCACGCTAAAAAAAAGATTGAAACTTGCAGGGCAACTGCTGGGGCAAAGTTTAGCCCACCAGGTACCCCAGTTGCTATTGCCAGGTGCCCTGGAATACTGGCTGTTACTCCACATGCCTTTATCGTCGGTAGGGTCTACAGAGATTGACATATAATCGCCCCATCTGTAACGGATAGTGGAATCTGCAGGAAAACCATATGTGTAAGGGGCTTCGCCGGCCTTAACAATATTATAACTTAACGTTAAGTTATTGGTACCATAAGCCACGGCCGCCGATGGAAAAGTACTGGTACTAAAGTAAGAAAATGCAACGCCCACATCTTCCAGCGCGTTTACCGCAATATTAGGAAAACAAAACATTTCGGTACCTGCAGGGTTCCAGATACCGGCAAAGTTGAGGGTAGCTTTCGTGCTCACCGTAAATGAGCCGTATTGGATACCGCAATAAGTAGGTGCTGCCGCCGGCCAGCAAAAATTGTTGGCCCAAAACATTTTGCCATTGCGGTACACTGCCGATTGCATTCGGTCATCGCCACTATTTATTTTTATTGCAGATCCACTTTGAGGTAAACCGTTACCAACAGAGGCCGCCCAACCATTACCACTGCCATAGTCGACCACGCCATTATCAGTAACTGTGGGTGACGCTGCCGTACCTGTAATGGTATACAGTTTGAGTTGTGCAACACTACCGTTCCAGGTGGCCAAAACATAACATGCACCTACATTATCGAAGGATAAAGCGGGGCATGGCGTAAATGCAATTCCTCGGGTACGGGTAACGGTGCCAATAGCTGCACCATTAAGTACATTGGCTTTATTGATGGTAAATAAGCGGCCTCCATCGCCACCCCGGCCATCAATATTATTAAACATATTGCCGCCAATAACAATTTTATCATTACTAAAGCCCATGCTGCCATAATCGAACCAAAGGGTATCGGCAGGATCGGTATCAATGGTATAAAAGTTCCAGCTACCAGTTGGGTCCGGGGTTTGGCTGGCTGCCAGTACAATGCTGGAACCTGCGCTACGCCTCGAAGCACAGGCCATGGATATCCATCGGTTGCTTAACTGATCGTAGATAATGCGGGGATCAAAGACATCGGCTTTGCCAGTGGCGCTCCAAAAACTGGTAAGGGATACCGTGCTTACAATATCGCTCGTTTTGGTTTGTATGCGTACTTGTGTATTAAGGGTTGTAATCAAATGGTCGAAACCTACTGCCCCATGCACATCAGGTGGATAAGAATTGTAATTTGTAGTCAATGCATCAAACTGTACGCAGTAGTTTACTGCAGCAGCAGCATTGGGGCTGATTGTTTTTAGTGCATTAACCCGGGGTATGCCGGCCGTTTTAATAAAGGTTTCTTTGGTAATGCCGGATACCCGTTTATTTAACTCGTAGGTATTTTCTTCCCCATCTTCTTCCGATTCGGCTTCGGGTAATTTTTTATTATTTAGTTCCGGGTGTGCCTTGTCGTAAACTTTTATGTCATTAAAACTTCTACTTCCATTAAATACAACACCTGCTGTTTGTGTTTCGCTTTTTATTTGTGCACCTGCTGTTGGAATTATAGTCAATTGCAACAGCAGCGGGTACAGACATATTTTAAAATAATTCATTGGTAGAACATTTGAAGTTGAAGAAAAAAAGAGCGCTTTTATTGCTTTGTAGTTTTGGTTTTTAATACCTCCACTTCTTTCTTCAAGTCAATGATATACAGCGTTAGCTCCTCAATTTTTTCCATCATTTTACTTTGCATTTGCCCCAGGGCTATACCGCTTTTTTCTATTTCAGAAGCGGCAGGCACATTGGGTAAATGGTTATTTTTATCTATGTACTTTTCTACGTCGGAAAGGCTGGGTAGTTTATAATTTTTGGCAAATACATAGTCGGGCCAATTTGCCTGCAAATTGACCCTTACCTCTTCTGCCAGTATTTTACCGCCCACATTTAGCTTATAGCTTACATCATTCGCATTTCGGGTAGCACCAAGATTTAGTTGGCCGGTAGTCTGGTTAAAAAGCATTGCCCACCCGGCACCAGGGTAGCCAAAAAACCCCATATTATTATCATCAAACTGCCCAAAAAAACCTTTTAGTGTGGTACCCGCAAAATTTGTAAACTCAATTCCCTGGCTATTACCTGCACTTAACTGCCCGGTAAAACGGATACGGCCATTTTGAATATTCATATAGCCACTATTTCCAAATCGGTATTTTTCGGTAAAACTCCCGCTACGACCGTATCCCAGGGCTATATCAGCGTTACTGCCATTGGTATAGAGCTGCATTAAAGCGCCTTGTATTCCGAGGCCATAATGTGGTGCCGTGGCGTCACCATACAACGAGATTTTATTGCCCACTGTGTTAGCAAAAGATAGTGGCGCCGTTGGATCGGTATTGCCTTCTACCCCAAGGCTGCCATCGGGGTTTATTACCAACCTGTCATACAAAGGGATAGTAGTACCCTGCCCCGTTACGGATGCAGATGATGTAGAAATATAGAACCGCCCTGTTAAAGGATCCTGCCCAACCAAACTTCCAAAGCCCGTGTTAATACTTTTGCGGCCACCATTATAATACGAATTGAATCCAATGCCCGGATAGTTGCTTTCGATGGCAACACCCGAAGTATTACTGCCAAACATAGCGTTAATAGCACCAACTTTTGCATCCACTACCAGGCCAGCCAGTGTTGGGGAAGCATTGCCGATGCCAACATTTCCAGCCTGAAGCACCGTTAGTAAAGTAGTGGATGTGGTTACTGCCGCACCTGTGCTTCCGGTACCATAGCTACGTACTAGAAAGTTACCCGTACCACTAGCCATAGAAATTCCTCCGGCATAACCATTACTCATAAATTTTCTGCCACTTAAATAGTAGTTATTAAAGCCAACTAATGGGTCGTTATTTTCAAGCGACACGCCTGCCTGCCCTTCGCCAAAAATAGCTTGTGCATTACCATTGGAACCTACGATCACCAGCTTTGCATTTGTGGGTGTAACTGTGCCAATACCCACGTTTTGGGCCGCAGCCCCAAGGGTTATCATAAGGGATAAAAAAGTTATATACTGTTTCATGTGTTGATCGGTTATTTTAGGTAAGAGAATAGAATAGAATAGAATGATACTTTTTACAATGGTGTATATTAAATAAACTGGAATTTAATAAAGCCTTGCTCCTGAAAATGTAGTTTGGGTAGAACCACCTCCGTTTTGTGTTGTGATAGTAGTTCCGACAATGCTGTTAAAAACGGTGAGGTATACTTTTTGCCCAACGGATAGCCTCGCAATAAAACTCAGGTTAAGCGTACGGGGAGTAATATCGCCTGAATTTATGGCAGCTGAAGTACTTCTTGCAAATATGTAAGACCCAGACGCTGTGTTGGCGGCAAGCTCCAGGTAGCCGCCACCCCCTGCAACAACGGGGCTAAAGTTGATGGTGGCATTAAACTGATAGACACCTGTCGCCGGTGCCACATAGCTACCCGTAGGGTTATCAAAATTTACCCCATCATCAAAACCTCCTGTACCGGAAACTGCATTACTGAAAAGTAAAAAGGAACCAGTGCCTGAACCGATGGTTCTTGCACTGCTTTCAAACACCCTGAAGCCGGTGTTGTAACTCGCGGGATATACCCAGTTGGCGCTACCGATATTATCAGCTGCCGTTAGTACTTTATTGGCTGCTGGCGACCCGTAGGGAACCTCTATGCCTGCTTCAAACCTGGCAATACCCGCCGTTCTAAAATTGCCCGCTATGTCCAGCTTGTAGGCAGGACTTGGCAGGCCAATGCCTACATTGCCGCCACCTTCTGCAAGGCGTATCGCACCGCTGCTCACATCATTGATAATTACCTGGCTTGCTGCCTTTCCGCCACGTATATAAGTTTCTTCATTGGTAGAATAGTTAAAATGAGAGGAATTGGTGGTGCCGATAAATTGGGCCGTTCCGCCTGCACCCGAACCTCTTGAAACTACTAATGTGGCAGTTGGTAGAGAATTGCCAAGGCCTACATTACCATTTTGAAGTATCGTAACCAAACTCGTACTCACCGGCGTGGGGCTGCCTGCCCCACCAGTGCCGTAAGTACTTATACCAAAATTGCCAGTACCCGAATTCATTGAAATAGAACCGGCATAGCCTGTAGCCATAAAATACCGCCCTCCGAAATAATAATTATTAAACCCCACCAGCGGGGATCCGGTTTCTAAAGACACACCATCCTGCCCTTCACCAAAAATAGCCTGGGTGTTGCCGACGGTTCCTGAGACTACTAATCTTGCCTTGTTGGGTGTGGTAGTTCCAATGCCTACGTTTTGTGCCGAAGCTGCAAACCCAATGATTGCCATCGCGGGTAATAGAAATTGTTTCATAATGTTGGCGTGACGTTTCTTTTATTGACCAATATTCTCTTTAATTGTACTTCCTGCTTTTTCTCCACTCTAATAAACCAGGTTCCCTGTAGCCATTCCTGGGTATCAATATGGGTCGCTCCATTTGTATCCAATGGAATTTTCTCGCAAATGCTCCCATCATTATCCAGCCTTTGTACGCTTACATCCTCAATACCCAATGCTCCGGCATCTATTGAAATAATGCCGGTCAGGTAATCATATTGAATCCATTCAGTCATGCAAAAAAAATAGCACAGGCTGCGGTGGCAGACCGGTAGTGTTTTAAGAAAATAGCGTTCTGCTAATATAGCCCTGTGACAGACCGCAGTAAATTGGTTCTTAGCGGTTGGTAGTTATTTGTTAGTTGAAGGTTGGATTGGTTAGTGGCCAGAAAAAGTTTGGCAAGCTCACGCGTTCACAGGTTCAAAGATTTACACGTGTAAGTACACGCGTATACGGGTTCACGGTTTCACGAGTTTTCCAAATGCAGGAGAACGCCGGTTTAGCTGGAGATGCAGATTGTACAAGTGCACGGTTCGTAAGTGTACGAGTTCACAGTTCAAAGGTTACAGGTTCAACAGTTCAATTGTCGGTTTAAAATCGTGTAAATCTTGCTTCATAGCCCTTACAGTGTCATCATGTAATTGCAATCTTGCAGCAATCAACCCATGAACTCCTGAACCCGTAAACTCGTGAACCCATAAACTCGTGAACTCGTAAACCCGCAGAACGTCAAATCTTCCTGATGATTTCAAAAAAATCCTGTTTACGGCGACGGGCAAGCTCTACCTTGTCGCCATTGATCATTTGCACATAATCTTCGCCACCGCTGCTTTGGAACAGCTTTACATGCATCAGGTTGATGAGGCTGCCACTATGTATCCTGAAGAATTGATGGTGGCTAAGTTGCTCATCAAATTCTTTCAGGGTTTTCGCCACCAGTAGTTTTGGGCGGTCGGTAAAAAATAGGGTAGAGTAATTACTTTCGGCTTTTATCCAGATGATCTCTGCCGGGTCGATAATGATCATCGTGCCATTTTGGGCAGTGATCGCAAAACGGACCTTTTCAGATTTCGCGGTATCGGTGCGTGTCTTCGAGATCTTTTTGTTGATCTCCAGTTTTTCACGGCACCGTTTTAATGCGTCAGAAAGGTCGTCGATGCTAAATGGCTTTACCAGGTAATCCGCAGCAGACGCTTTAATCGCTTCCACTGCATATTTTTCATAGGCCGTGGTAAAAACGACTTCAAACCTGCGATCGGGTATCATTTTTAAAAGGTCGATGCCATTGAGTCTGGGCATTTCCACATCCAGGAAAAGTACCTCCGGTTTGTGTTCGCTGATTAATAGGTGTGCTAATACAGGGTCGTTTGAAGTAGCAACAATTTTTACTATATCTGCAAACCGGTTTTGCAGCATGGCAGTCAACCCATCGATGCAATGTTGTTCATCATCCACAATCATACAGTTCATCATAATTAGTCTTTTACTTCCGGTATATGTACACTTACCAGCGTTCCATCCGCCTCATCATTTTTATAAAGGTCTTTTATAATTATCAGTTGATCCAAACGGGTTTCAATATTCATTTGTTCCAATCGCTGTCTTGTTATATCCAGACCCACACTGCTTTTGCTAATGCTGCTGCCGGCCTTTAATTCGGCAGCCTTCACCCGTCCGATTCCATTGTCTCTTACTTCACATACCAGCTCATGGTCTTGTTTTTTAATAGATACCGTGAGCAATCCTATTTTGTTTTGCAATGGGCTAATTCCATGCCAGATGGCGTTTTCAACAAAGGGCTGCAAAATAAGTGGGGGTATCTTAGTAGCGGCAGCGTCTACAGCCGGGTCTATGGTAATGGAATAGTCAAACTTTCCATTGCAACGCCGGTGCTCCAGCTCCATGTACAATTTTAACGCATCCAGTTCCTCAGACAGGGTGATGTAAGTTTGGGCAGAATGATCGAGAATCAAACGCATGAGTTTGGCAAACTTACTCAGGTAGTCGCTGGCATCATCCTTCTTATTTTCCCAAATAAACTTCTGGATGGAGTTCAGCGAATTAAAAATGAAATGTGGGTTCATCCGGCTGCGCAGTGTTTTCATTTCAAGTTCGGCCACCGTTTTGTTAGTCGCTGTTTTTTGCGCTTCCTTTCTTTTGATCATTTTTACGCGATAGCGGAAAATAAAAATAATACAACAGGAAATAAAGACGCCCGCGAGCAACCTGAACCACCAGGTTCTCCAGTAAGGAGGAAACACTGTAAATCGAAATACCGCTGGTACAGTATGTTGACGGTCATTAAGGCCGGTGGCTTGAACTTTGAATTCGTAGCTCCCTTCACTTAAATTATTATATGACACCATATCGTTTCCGTCTGCAGGAATCCATCTGCCATCCAGTCCCTGCAGCATGTAGAAAAGCGTTGTGTTTTGCGGATGATTAAAACTGATAGCCGTAAACCGGAACTGGATGCTGTTTTCGTGGTAGCTAAAAGAAACAGGCTGCACCGCTATACTGTCCTTATCAAAATAGAAATGATCGTTGCCTACCCGGCAGTCGGTAATGATTGCTTTCGGCAGCAGATCTTCTGCTTGTTTTTGTGGGGAAAACAGCACAAAGCCCCCTTCGAAACCTACCGCAACGCCATTGTTCAGGGTACTGATGGACTGGTTAATAAGTGAACCCAGGAAGGCGAGCGGCAGGGTGTAATTAATAAATCTTTTTGTTTGGGGGTTAAATGAAAAAATGCCCGCGTTGCCACGTCCCCATAGATAGCCAGCGCTGTCTTTGCCCAATGAGTACACATAGGTACTTTGGAGGCCATTGCTGGCGTTGTAATTTGAAAAACTTCCTGTAACCGGATGATAACAACTAATCCCAGCCATGTTAGCAGTCCAGATATCGCCGCCATCAATTACGAGGCCACTGCTGCGGTTAAGTGTGTTGTAAGTTCCGGTAAATGGCTGCCGGTATGGCGTGAACGCTTTGGTGTTTTTATTAAAAGCAAACAGGCCATATTTTATGGAGACAAGCCATACCAGACTATCGTTATTACACCGGATCCCTGCTGCCCGGAAGGTTTCTGAAAACGATGAATTTTCCACTTCTGTTCCCTTAAAATTGCAATCATACAATTCCTGTTTTCCATTGATAGTGTTGAGGCTAATAATGCCTGTGGCGGTTCCAATCCATGCATTGCCGGCATTGTCCAGATCGATGTCAAAGCAAGGCCGCATCAGCTGGTAGCTTTTCACAAGTGTGCCTGACGTGGAAATGATATCCAGTGCCGTATTAGTAAGGGCATAGATTTCCCCTGCTGGCCCGGCATGGAGGGTGATATAGATTTTGTCAGGTCCCTGTGTGCCGGTGCTGATTTTTTTTACGATTTTTTTCTCTGTCATATCGTACAGCAGCACACCATTATCAGGAGGACCCGCGGCGATCCAATATTGGTTTTTGTTGGTGGAAGCAGGTATAATTTTTTTTAACAAGGATGAGGACCTGCTGTCCATAACAGTTGGCAGCAGCGTGGTAATGAAATCCTGCTCCGTAAGGCTAAGTTTGCAAAGCCCATAGTCGGTGCCCGCCCAAAATGTTTTTTCTTCCGGGTACAGGCAATAGAAAACACCTGCAGGCACATGCTCCGGATTCGAGAGTTCATTGTCCCAGCGATAAATGAATTTTTTGGCTGATTTGTCAAATAGTAAAAGCTTTTTATCGTAGGTGCCACACAGCAGCTGGCCTTTTCCTGTTATTGGCTTAAAAACATTGATGCACATCAACTGTTCAAACAATTGCCCCGCCAGCGATCCGGCTCCACTGTTGTACAACTGCGAATGATTTTCATCTTCCATTAAAACCAGGCCGTAGCTGGTGGCTGCCCAAAGCCCATCATCATCCATGAAAAAAGACATGATATGTGCATCGGGGCCAATACAACCCAACTGCATTTTCTTTATGGTTCCTGTTGGAATATGATAGCAATAAATGCCAAAGCCCCGGGTGCCGATTAAAATGTTATCATTACGGTCAATAATGATTGCCTGCGGATCCGGGATCCTGTTAAGTGAGGTAGCTTGTATTTTTTTTGTGCGACTGTCTATTTTTTTTAGTCCGTTTTCTGCCGCCACCCACAACGAGTTATCGGCACCCTTGCACATTGGTGCTTTATAAATAAGTTGTAGTTCCCCGGCAGTATTTACATATCGGAACCGGTCAAATTTCTCGTCGTAATAACATAAGCCACCTTCGGTTGAAACCCATAGGGTCTGGCTGCTATCCACCAGCATGTCGGTTATCCAGATGCTGCGTAAACTTGTAGAGTCGGACGGGATATGGGTATAGGTTTTAAAATGCTGTCCATCGAACCGGCTAATGCCATTATGGGTTGCTATCCAGAGGAAGCCACGCTTGTCTTTGACCATCTTTGTAATAGTATTGTCAGCGAGGCCGTCCTGCGTGGTATAAGTTTTGAATTTATAATTGGTGGGCGCAGCAAACTGTGCCACCACCCGGATGGCGATCAACAGAATAAGAAGCCCGGTAACGCCTAGCTTTTTTCGATAGCTGTTCCATATGCTGCTTCCCATCATGATGACATGAAAATACAGGAGAATTTTGAAATTGCATGGCGCTGGCCTTGATGGCCTTGCTCATTAGGGTGTATGTGCTTTGTACGCACCCTGTATTATTTTCGGCTACCTCGCAGGACTCCAACTGTATCGAAAAACGTAGGAACGGACTTACCCCGCCTTAATACCATAACCGCATCTTTAATTGTACCAGGTTATTCCCTGACAATCTTTTTTTTCTTGAAACCAGTCTACGAAAGCTATCGGAAATGCCGGCAGCGTTGCAGGTATCGTTGCCGATCATGATTTTGTCTAAAATATTCAATGAAACTGCTTTCGTTTTGAGAAACGTCTATGAAAGCGGCTTATTATTATGAAATTTAACAACGGCTGATTGCATCCACTCCTCAAGATCGGCCTATTATTACCCCGGATGAATTGCTGCCACACGCTTATGCTCAAAAAGAACCCGTCTGCTGTAAACAGGAACTAATAGGTACGGTTTGCATTGCGCCAGCGACATTTTCCCATCATAAATATTGGCGTTAAAACGAAACGAATCTATGGCATCACGCACAGGTAAGGGTGCGATACTAATGGGAGGCTCAACCTCCTGTCACTTTGCAGCCTTCTTGACTACTTTTTTTATAGCGGCTTTTTTAGGTGTCACTTTTTTCGCTATTTCGATTTTGGATGCCTTGCTGGCGGCATTTCCAGGTACTTTACTACCATCTGCTCTCGCCTCCGATATGCCAATGGCAATCGCCTGGATCGGTCACCTTTTTTCCCCTGCCCGTTTTTAGCGTTCCTTCTTTCATTTCATGCATTTAGGTTTCAACGTTTCTTGCAGTTTTCTCTGCGTATTTCCCCATGATTATAATTTTTAAAGAGCAAGAAACTGTAGCGTTGCTTCAAAATAAGTGCAAATTTTGCCTCCTGTTTAAGGCAACTTTCATTACTGTTCAGATGAAAAAGAAGTGCACATTATGGGGAATATATTCCACGAATGCAATGCTCAGTCATATGGTATTCTAAGGTCGCTCATTGCTTGACTAAATTGAAATTTCGGTTCGCGGGCTGGTCGATAAATTTAAAATCAGTCGTGCATTTTATCCGCGCCAAATGCCTTTCGTTTTTTTCCCGTTCCACAGAAGTGATTTGTCAGAATCGGTACAACTTTTGACTTTAGATTGTTCGCCCGATGGGTAGATCCCACGAAGTGCGTGTGCGCACGAGATACTGCAAGTGTGATAAAGGATAGTGTTCATCCGCTCAATTTTTTTCTATGAACAAACTTTTAATTGTTGATGATGATGTTGATATGTGTTTATTGCTTAATAGTTTTCTCACAAGAAAGGGCTATAAAGTGACTACTGCATACACTTGTGCACAGGCATGGGATCATATTAATAGCAACCAGCCTAACCTCGTGGTTTGCGATGTTTGGTTAGAAGATATGGACGGCATCACTTTTTTAAAAAAAGTGAAAGAGAAGTTTCCTGAGATACCTTTTGTTTTCATTACGGCATATACTGACTTAAAAACTTCGGTGAATGCGATCAAGTTTGGTGCTTTGGAATATGTGACCAAGCCGTTGATGCCCGAAGAAATTTCCAGCATCATCCAACGCGCCCTGGAAAAAGCGAAACAAAGCAAAATGCGGACAAAGCAGGCTGGAGTAGCCATATCGGAACCGCCGGTATTTTATTACGGAAATACTGAGTTTTTTAAACGTCTCTACAAACAAGTCATCCTCATTGCACCCACTGGTTACAATGTAATTATATACGGTGAAAGCGGTACCGGCAAGGAGGCCGTTGCGCGGGAAATACATGGCATGAGCGACCGGAAGAATCAACCTTTTATTGTGCATAATTGCAGTACCGTTACAGATCAAACACCGGCCGTAAAACTGTTCGGATATTCCGCCTCAAATGATAGCCAGACCCCGGAGTACATTGGGTGCCTCGAAATGGCTAACGGCGGCTCATTGTTATTAGACGAAATTGCGGACTTATCATATGAGGTGCAGCAAATGCTTATTAGAGCATTGAAAGCAAAGAAGATTAGCAAAGCGGATGGTAGCGAAACAGACCTGGACGTTCGTATCTTTTCATCTAGCAGAGAGAATCTTTGGCAAGCTGCCCAAAACCGGGTATTGTCAGAAGAGCTTTACAACGTGTTAAACGACTTTACTATAGATATTCTACCGCTCAGAAACCGAAAAGAAGACATAATGCAGCTTGCGGAACATTTTAAAGACTGTGCAAATATGGATACCGGCCGAAACGTGAAAGGCTTCAGCCCCGAGGTGGAGACCATTTTCAAAAATCATCTATGGCACGATAATCTCAGGGAGTTGAAAAATATTGTTTATAAAGTAGTGGTGTTGAATGAAGGCGAATATGTAGAAGCAAGTTCGCTGCCTGCTGAAATTTGTCATTTTTCAAAAAACGGATCTCTTGTACCCAGGCACCAACCTGGGGTTCTGGGTTAAGATTTTAATGCCCGGGTTCCTGGTTGAAAATACAGATAACATCATTTTTACTAACAGACAGGATTTACTGTACCATCAATCAGATTATTTTATGCTTCCACAGGCTATTGCCAGTATAAAAAAGACCATTATCGATCCTTTCCTCGGGGTCGCCACTACAAATAAATATGCCCAGGAAAAGCCGCCACTGCGGTCTGAATTGTTCCCGGTGGAGCAAATGGAACTCTACGCTAAAACATTAGCAAAGAACCATGTGCTCACATCTGGACATCCACCAGAGCAATTGTTGAAACGCCTGGCCGGAAATGAGGAACTGTTGCTGGAGGTCCATGGGCTGCTTACTGAATCTGTAAAGGCCAATAAATCGATAGTGCCAGCGGGCGAATGGTTGCTCGATAATTTTTACCTGATAGAAGAACAGGTTTATACAGGTAAAAAACATTTACCCAAAGGTTATAGTAAGGGCCTGCCGCAACTAGGCAAGGGTAAGTCGGAAGGTTTACCGCGGGTGTATGATATCGCCGTGCAAATCATCTCGCACAGCGACGGAAGGGTAGATCTTAGAGGGCTTACAAAATTTATACATTCCTACCAGTCGGTAACGCCTTTAAAGCTAGGTGAACTATGGGCGATACCGATTATGCTGCGCCTGGCGTTACTGGAAAATTTGCGTCGCCTCGCCACTCAAATCGCCGCAGATATATTAAATAAAAACCAGGCAGATTACTGGGCGGATGAAATGACCCGCACCGCGGAAAAGGATCCGAAAAGCCTGGTGCTGGTGATCGCCGATATGGCCCGCAGTAACCCGCCCATGGTGAGTTCTTTCGTGGCGGAGTTAACGAGGAGGTTACAAGGAAAGGGTTCTTCCCTGGCCCTGCCACTAAGTTGGATTGAACAACGGCTTTCGGAAAACGGGCTTACCAGTAGTGAACTGGTGCACCTTGAGAATCAGAAGCAAGCGGCCGACCAGGTGTCGATCAGCAACAGCATCAACAGCCTGCGTTTTCTAAATACCACTGACTGGCGTGAATTTGTGGAGGACACGAGCATCGTGGAAAAAATACTTCGCACAGACACCGATGGAATCTATCCCAAAATGGATTTTCACACACGGGATATGTATCGCCACAGCGTTGAATCCATTTCAAAAAACTCAGATCTTCCAGAACAAGAAATTGCTGTGATGGCGATTAACTACGCACTCAATAGCAAAACGGAGGGCGGCAATGAGCGGGCTTCGCATGTTGGGTATTACCTTATTGGCAATGGTAAGCCACTTATTGAAAAAATGGCTGCTATTCGCTACAAGTTCAGGGAACGTTGCAGGGGGTACTTTAATAAGTTCCCATTCGCCTTTTATTCGGGTGCCATTATTTTGTTTACTGTTTGTTTTAGTATTTCACTTTTTGGTGAGGCATATATGGAAGGTCTGCGTAATTGGTGGCTTGCGCCGCTGGCCCTGGTATGTCTGCTGGCCTCCAGCCGGCTGGGTTCAATTTTGGTGAATTGGGTGGCCACTATCACTGCCCGACCAAATCTGCTGCCCCGGCTCGATTTTTCCAAAGGAATTCCCGAATCCTATCGCAGCATGGTGGTCGTGCCAACGTTGCTGGGCAACAGCGCCGAATTGGAATCGTTGCTCGAATCGCTTGAAGTACGGTTCCTTGCAAACCGGAATGCTTACTTACACTTTGCCCTGCTGACCGATTTTAAAGATGCCGACGCCGAATGCTTACCCGGAGACCAGGAATTGCTTTTGCTGGCCAGGGAGAAGATCCAGGCGCTGAATAAAAAATATGGGGCTTCCAAAAATGAATTTTTTTTCCTGTTTCACCGGCCGCGTAAATGGAATCTGAAAGAGAAAAAATGGATGGGTTACGAACGTAAGCGCGGTAAATTGGGCGACCTGAATGCCCTATTGCGTGGGCATGGAAAGGAGCAATTTATGATGGTGGTGGCCGATGAAGGCATATTAACCAGCATAAAATATATCATCACACTGGACACCGATACCCTACTTCCCAGGGATGCTGCCTGGAAAATGATCGGAACTATGGCCCACCCTTTAAACCGGGCCTGCTTTTCAAAAGAAAAACAACGGGTTACTGATGGCTATGGCATTCTTCAGCCGAGAGTGAGTAATAGCCTTCCATTATCAGAAAGCTCTATATATACCCGGATACATGGCAATGAACCGGGCACCGATCCATACACCCGGGCAATATCCGATGTGTACCAGGACCTGTTTGGGGAAGGGTCTTTTATCGGAAAAGGTATCTATGATATTGATGCTTTTGAACTGGCACTGAAAGACCGTTTTCCAGATAACAGGATATTAAGTCATGATCTGCTGGAGGGCTGTTATTCCCGTAGCGGACTTATCAGCGATATCCAGTTGTATGAAGAATATCCATCAAGCTACTCAGTGGACATAAAACGAAGGCACCGGTGGATACGCGGCGATTGGCAGATTGCAAGATGGCTTTTTCCCAGGGTGCCAGGTGCACATAATAAGCGATTTAAGAACCCACTTTCGGCCCTGTCGCGCTGGAAGATTTTTGATAACCTGCGGCGTAGCCTGGTGCCTATTGCATTATTATTGCTGATGTTATTTGGTTGGATGGTATCAGCCACGCCACTGCTCTGGACGCTGACCATCATCATCATACTGGCGCTGCCATCGGGTATTATTTTTATTTGGGATGTATGCCATAAGCCGGATGATATGGAACTTTGGCAACATTTCAGTTTTTCGGTGAAGTCCACCATTGATAATTTTATCCAGCACCTGCTTGACCTTGTTTTTTTACCCTATGAAGCTTATGTAAATGCCGATGCGGTGTTGCGCACGAACTGGCGATTATTCATATCCGGGAAAAAATTGCTGGAATGGAATCCATCCAATAATGCGATCAATACGGCGCCAAAAACACTTCCCGGTTTTTTTGCGGCCATGTGGTTCACAGCCCTGTTTTCCGCTGGCCTGTTTGCCTATTTTGTATGGTATTTACCGGACGTATTATTAGTTGCAGGGCCAGTGTTAGTCTTATGGTTGCTTGCACCCGCTGTTGCCTGGTATATCAGTCGCCCATCTACAAAACAGGGGATACAGTTGTCCACTGATAACCGTGTGTACCTGCAGCAACTGGCTCGTAAAATATGGGCTTTCTTTGAAGATTTCGTTACGGAGGCAGATAACTGGTTGCCCCCCGATAACTATCAATTATATCCCTCGCCGAAGATCGCCCACCGCACATCGCCTACCAATATCGGTCTCTCATTATTGGCGTCTCTGGGCGGGTGGGATTTTGGTTATATCAGTGCGGGGAAGCTCATTGAACGGACGGCAAATACATTGAATACGATGCTCTCTTTGGAAAAATTCCATGGGCATCTATACAATTGGTATGACACCGAAACCATGCTTCCACTCAGTCCAAGATATGTGTCATCAGTAGATAGCGGTAATCTCGCTGGTCACCTCATTACGCTGAAACAGGGCCTGAGTAATTTGGGCAGCCAACTGGTCTTTACCAATAAAGTATTCGATGGGTTGTTGGATGCGGCCGGCTTGCTACTGGAAACCGTGAAGGATCAGCAGCAACCTGTAATCTTATTCCTCGATCATTTGAGATCCATCAGTGTTACGCCCGTGCAGACTTTGCAGGAGGCAAAAAAGGCAATGGATACCACTGATGTCTTTTACCACGACCATATCCTGTCATTGTGCAACAGCAGCCAGCAAGACACAGCCTTGTGGGCAACTAAAATTGGCATGCAGATAAAAGATAGCTGTAGCGACCTGGTTTCGCTTGCTCCCTGGCTTCAGGTACAAGGAGCACCCACTAAGTTCGGGAACCTGCTTGCGATCGTTTCTGCAATTCCGACCCTGCAATCGCTTGCCAGGATCGAGGCCTTTTTGCTGCCTGAGTTAAAAAGCTACCCGGCCGCTGAAAATAGTATCGAAGAAAATACCTGGCTGGAAAATTTCGGCAGCCGGGTGGCAGAATCCGGCCGGAGGGCTAAAGAGCGTTTACTATTGCTGGAAAGCCTGGTTCTCAAATGCACGCAGCTCTCTAACATTGATTACGATTTTCTTTTTGACCGTACTCAAAACCTGCTTTCCATCGGGTACAATGTGCAGGAAAACAGGCGTGATTTGAGTTATTATGACCTCCTGGCTTCGGAATCGCGGCTTAGTACCTATGTGGGCATCGCCCAGGGTAAGCTGCCACAGGAAAGCTGGTTTGCACTCGGCCGCCAGCTTACAAATACTGGCACCACACCTATACTGCTTTCCTGGAGTGGGTCAATGTTTGAATACCTGATGCCGATGCTGGTAATGCCTTCTTATCCAAACACCCTGCTGCATCAAACGCATACGGCGATTGTGGAAAAACAAATTGACTATGGCAGGAAGCGCAGTGTACCATGGGGCATTTCGGAAAGTGGCTATAATATGGTGGATGCCAACCTGAACTACCAGTATCGTGCATTTGGCGTGCCCGGACTTGGCTTTAAACGTGGGCTGGGTGAGGACCTCGTCATATCGCCCTATTCTACGATTATGGCTTTGATGGTATTGCCTGAAGCAGCCTGTGCCAACCTGGAAAAAATGGCGGCTGAAGGATTTGAAGATACCAGTTATGGTTTTTATGAAGCGGTGGATTACACAACGGCCAGACTGCCCCGGGGCCAGCATCACGAAATCATCCGTTCATTTATGGTACACCACCAGGGCATGAGTTTTCTGTCTCTTGCCTACGTGTTGCTGGATCAGCCGATGCAGAAAAGGTTCGAAACAGAAGTACAGTTCCAGGCCACCCTCTTGTTGCTACAGGAGCGAATTCCGAGGGTGTCTACCTTCTATTCGCCAAGTGTGCATGTGGCAGATACCAGTGTGGTAAACGATAACAATACACCGATGCGGGTAATACATACGCCTTCTACGCCCATACCGGAGGTGCAATTGTTGTCAAATGGCAGGTATCATGTAATGGTCACTAATTCCGGCGGTGGCTACAGCCGTTGGAAGGATATCGCTATTACCCGCTGGCGCGAAGACAGCACCTGTGACAATTGGGGTGCATTTTGTTATATACGTGATCTGGATAGTAATGCCTTATGGTCTTCTTCCTATCAACCAACCCTTCAGGAAGGAGAGAATTATGAAGCCGTATTTTCGCAGGGCAGGGCCGAATTCCGGCGCCGCGATCATTCGCTCGAGACCCATACCGAGATCGTCGTATCGCCCGAAGACGATGTGGAATTAAGGCGAATAACAATCGCCAACCGATCGCGTAAAAAAAGATATATTGAAGTAACAAGTTATGCAGAAGTAGTGCTGGCACCTGCTGCAGCTGATGCGGCCCACCCGGCATTCAGTAATCTTTTTGTCCAAACGGAAATAGTGGGTAATCGTAATGCGATTGTTTGCACCCGCAGGCCGCGGTCTGAACATGAACATACCCCATCTATGTTTCACCTGATGAAAGTGCACCATGCGAAAGTGGAGGGTGTTAGCTACGAAACCAACCGGTCAAACTTTACAGGCAGGGGAAACACAAGTTATAATCCCGTAGTATTCACGAAGCAGGATCCGCTGTCGGATACACAAGGATCTGTGCTGGATCCGATTATCGCGATACAATATCGCATTGTAATTGAAGCACAGGAGTCGGCTACCATCGACATGGTTACTGGTATTGCTGAAACCAGGGAGATCTGTAACGGACTCGTGGAAAAATACCAGGACAGACACCTGACCGACCGTGCCTTTGAACTTTCCTGGACGCATAGCCAGGTGGTGCTTCGGCAGATAAATGCTATAGAAACGGATGCGCAGTTGTATGCCAGGCTGGCCGGCTCGGTCATTTATTCCAATCCTTCGCTCCGGGCCGATCCGGGCATCATTGCCATGAACCAACGAGGGCAGTCGGGCCTCTGGAGCTATTCCATTTCCGGCGACCTCCCAATCGTATTGGTGCAAATAGAAAATGCGGAAAAGATAGAACTCGTCCATCAGCTGATACAGGCGCATGCTTATTGGCGGCTAAAGGGACTGGTAGTAGATCTTGTCATCTGGAATGATGACCATGGCAGCTATCGCCAGAATTTACAAAATGAAATATTAGGTTTAATTGCGCCCATAATCGGTGCGGATGTGAAAGAGCAGCCGGGAGGGATTTTTATCCGGAGTGGCGACCAATTATCCAACGAAGACCGCATACTGTTCCAGAGTGTGGCCAGGATCGTGATTTCGGACAACCTGGGAACCCTGGAAGAACAACTGATGCGCCGGAATAAGGTGAAAGGAATTATTCCATATTTCAATCCGGTAAAATTTCATATGAGCCTTTCTACCGCAGTGCAACAGCCGGAGGGTTTACAATTTTTTAATGGCTTTGGTGGCTTTTCAAAGGATGGAAAAGAGTATGTGATAATGAGTGGCGCTGGCAAAGTGACACCCGCACCCTGGGTTAATGTATTGGCCAACCCGGAGTTTGGAACCGTTGTTTCTGAGAGCGGACAGTCGTACACCTGGGCTGAAAATGCCCATGAATACCGGCTTACACCCTGGAATGATGATCCGGTAGGCGATTTGAATGGTGAGACTTTTTATGTACGGGATGAAGAGAGCGGCAAGTTCTGGACGCCAACTGCCCTGCCTGGGAACAGTAAACTTCCATATATAACCCGCCACGGATTTGGCTATAGTATTTTTGAACATATTGAAGATGGCGTGCATACGGAGATGACGGTTTTTGTGGATCTTGATTCACCGATAAAGTTTACCACGATCAGATTTCATAACCAGTCAGGGCGTCCCCGTCGCCTTTCAGCTACGGGTTATGTCGAATGGGTGCTGGCTGATCTGCGTCCGAAATCGCTGATGCATATTATTACCGAATCGGATACGGAGACAGGTGCCATTCTCGCCCGGAATTCTTATAACACGGAGATGGCCACCAAAGTGGCATTTTTTGATGCCGACGATCCAATCAAAGCATTTACCACCGACCGGGCCGAGTTTATTGGCCGAAATGGAACCTTGGGTAGTCCTGAGGCGATGGGCAAAGCGCGGCTTTCCGGAAAATCGGGAGCTGCCATTGATGCCTGTGCGGTAATCCAGGTACCGTTTGACCTCGCAGAAGGTGAAGAGCATACACTAATTTTTAGGTTGGGCGCGGGCCGCGATCATAATGATGCTGTCAGCATTATCCGGCGCTTTAAAGGCCTGGTACCGGTGCAGGATGCATTTGATAAAGTAAAAAGATACTGGCAACAAAAATTAGGCATATTACAGATTGCCACACCCGATGCAGCCACGAATATTTTGGCTAATGGCTGGCTCACTTACCAGGCCCTGGCTTGCAGGATCTGGGGCCGCAGTGGCTTCTACCAGTCGGGTGGCGCCTTTGGTTTCAGGGACCAGTTGCAGGATGTGTTGTCGTTGCTTTTCGTGGATGCAGATGTTACAAAAAAGCAAATCTTATTATCAGCTTCGAGGCAGTTCAAAGAAGGCGACGTGCAGCACTGGTGGCATCCACCGGCTGGAAGGGGTGTACGTACCACTTGTAGTGATGACTACCTGTGGCTGCCCTTTGTTGTATCGCGTTATGTGAAACACACAGGCGATCTTGCGGTCCTCGACGAGTCTGTTGGATTCCTGGAGGGGCGCCTGCTGAACGTGGGCGAAGAGTCATATTACGATTTACCGATACGTTCGAATAATTTCGACAGCCTGTACAATCACTGCATTAAATCCATCTTGCATGGGCTGCGGTTTGGGGTACATGGCTTGCCGTTGATGGGCTCTGGCGACTGGAATGATGGGATGGATAAGGTAGGTGAGCACGGCAAAGGCGAGAGTGTATGGTTGGCATTTTTCCTGTATGAGGTGCTGGTACGTTTTGCTCAAATTGCCCATATGAAGGGGGACGAAAACTTTATGGCGAAGTGCACACAGGAAGCTGAAAAATTGAGAAGCAATATAGAAGCCAATGCATGGGATGGTAAATGGTATCGTCGTGCTTACTTTGATGATGGTACGCCCCTCGGGTCGGCTGTTAATGATGAGTGCCGCATTGATTCCATTGCACAAAGCTGGTCGGTACTGTCGGGCGCAGCCGGAAACCAGCGCAGGGCTATGGGCATAGAGTCTGCCAATCAATATTTGGTAGACCGGCCGAACAAGCTCATCCAGTTATTTGATCCTCCTTTTGATGTCTCTGCCTTGAATCCGGGGTATATAAAAGGTTATGTGCCTGGCGTAAGGGAAAATGGCGGTCAATATACCCATGCAGCTATCTGGCTGGTGATGGCTTTCGCGGCGTTACAAAATAAAGAGCGAACCTGGGAATTATTAAAAATGATCAACCCCATTAACCATGGGAATTCGGAAGAAGGCATTGCCAGATACAAAGTAGAACCTTATGTGATGGCAGCAGATATTTACAAACAACCCCTGCACACCGGCCGTGGTGGATGGACCTGGTACACGGGTTCGGCGGGATGGATGTACCAGTTGATCATTGAATCTTTTCTGGGCTTGAAACGAGAAGGAGCTAAGCTGATGTTTAACCCTTGTGTCCCTGAACAATGGACCGAGTTTGGTATCAAATACCGGTTTGAAGAGACGAACTATAGCATTCGGTTTAGCCAATCAAAACAACAGGAAGGTATAAAAGTGTCAATAAGTGGCGTCGATCAAAAGGGTAACAGTATTACACTGGTGAATGATAGGATGGAGCATGTGGTGGAAGTGGTAATTGGGTTAACGGCTGCCGGGGTTATTGGGTGACTAACTGTAGTAAATTAAGCCATTGGTCAATATTTAGTGGGCATCGGGTTGTTAAGTCTACCAATTGGGCCATTGTGCCCTCCCTGAAATCCAAATGACCCATTGACGTATTGAACCACTAACCTTTTAAGATTACAAACCCGCAAAATAATCATATCCTTTTTCCGCCCAAAAATCAGGCGGGCGCTGGTTACTGAAGAAAATAGTGCCAATCCGTTTCAGGTGTTTGATACCGTATTTAACCGGTATAATGAGGCGTAAAGGATAACCCTGGTTTAGAGGCAGCGGCAGGCCGTTCATCTCGTAGCAAAGCAAGGTTTGCGGGTGAACGGCGCTAGGCATGTCGAGGCCTACATAATATTTTTTATCAGGCGTATTCAGTCCTACCCAGCTCATTTTGCCCTGTTCGTAAAGGCCATAATGGTCCATAAAATCTTTCATTTTTACACCGCCCCAGTGGGTAATCTGGCTCCAGCCTTCCACGCATTTGAAATCAAAAACTATATCGGTCTTTGGAAGCTTTTTAATGTCATCAAGGGTAATAAGAAGGGTATCTCCGGGAGCCTTTATTACCTGGAGTTTCCAGTTGCTGTCCAGCGGCGATTTTAAGCCATCTGCGCCATTAAAGCGCACTTTTTTGTCAGCTGCCGATACAGGATAAGTCTTCACCAGATGCCCCTGGCTTACTAGTGGTTTGAAGATTTTTTCATTGAGTTCCAGGCCGCTTCTTAAGGGGGCGAAGGCGCCATCCACCTTTGGCTGGTTATGCAACCAATTCCACCCCAGCACGGCAGCTGTTATCCCAAGCCCAAATACAAGAAATGAAACGATAGATTTGTTCCTGATAGTGGTGTTGATATTATTCATTTATTGGAATATTTGGAATGATGGAATCTGCAGGTGGCTCGGGGTGTACGTTTTCCTCATTGGCCGGTGGTAGTATTTTTTTTACCTCAAAGCCCGTGACCATACTCTGG
Organism: Chitinophagaceae bacterium; assembly: GCA_039925965.1. Lineage (GTDB taxonomy): Bacteria > Bacteroidota > Bacteroidia > Chitinophagales > Chitinophagaceae > JAZKFT01. The sequence goes on along the minus strand of JBDSXW010000077.1, from coordinate 59,593 downwards.
AAGTTATTCCAGCCAGCGATAATCACCTGCACGATATGCACCGCGAAAAATAGGAGAAACAGCAGTGTAATTATGAAATGCTCGCCTCTGGCCCATTCGTACCCACCGCAGATTGCTGTCAGCCAGTGTAGCTGAACCGGCTTATAAATAGCCAGCCCTGTCATAATCATGAACAAGCCCATCACAATCACCATGGTATAGGCGATGCGTTGGGCCGCATTGTATTTTTTTTGAGGTGGCAGGCCTTTCTTAATGTGCAGGTCGTGCAGCACCACCAGGAAACTTTCTTTTAGCGATTTTCTATTGGGGAAAATAAGTTTGTATTGTTTCGAAACCATCAAGTAGATAAAGTACGCCAGGCCATTAATCAGAAAGAACCACATAAAAAAGAAGTGAAGGCTCATGCCTTCTGCCAGCCTGTGCCCCACATCCAATTTTTTATAGAAGCCCTCACTGAAGAACTTATAAATCACCTTATCGCCCACCTGTATCTTGTACACATCGTTAGCCCAGTAAATTAGCATCCCGCTCCAGATCATAATTGCCAGAAGCGGGAAGTTGATCCAGTGGAGCCACCGGATAGCAAGCGGGTGTTTTTTTACGATGGTTTTTTGCATGGCGGTGGTAAGATCTTACAAAAAATCCGGCTTTCAATGCCGGATCTCTAATTAATATTACAACGGGATGATTCCCGAATTATTTCTCTTCTTTAAAGGTAAGCGATACAGAATTCATGCAATAACGTAGGCCTGTTGGTTTCGGTCCGTCGTCAAAAACATGTCCAAGATGGGCGCCACAATTGCTGCATACGACTTCAGTACGAACCATCCCGCCACTATTATCTGTGTTTTCCACCACATTTTTTTTCACTGCAGGGGCGTAAAAGCTAGGCCAGCCAGTACCACTTTCAAATTTGGTAGACGAGTTAAATAGCAACTGATCGCAGCATACGCAATAGTAATTTCCTTTTTTATGGTTATCCCAGTAGGTGCCGGTGTAGGGACGCTCTGTGCCTGCTTTACGGGCTACAGCAAATTGGTCTGCCGTTAATTGTTTTTTCCATTCGGCATCGGTTTTGGTAACCGGGAATTTCTTAGGCATTTCTTTTTTCTTCCATGCGATGCTTGCGACGGCAAAAAATGCGAGACAAATGACGAGTAATGATTTCATGACTATAATTATTTTTATAAACCTACGAATGGTTTTCTATGATGGATTTGCAACATTTGCCCTTAACAATTGTTCAACTTTCTTTTAACTTCACCTTATTAAAAATCGACTATTATGGGTGTCTGGAGACAAATTGGCGAATACCTTTTCCTGCGCAAAAAAGATCCTAATGCACCTGACAGCAACTTTCTCAGAAAAATGCACGGGATCAACCGTCTTTCAATCTTTCTGTTCCTTATAGCCATCATTATCATGATCATTAAAATGATTAAAAGACATTGACAATGTGAAGTTGCACTATTTATGGGTGTTGGAATGTCGGGGAGCGGACAAAAGCGAATTTGAAAATGTAGGAGATGCAGAACTGTGAAAATGCGCGGTATCTGATAGTCGGAATGCGGCAGCTAGCATTGACCAATCTTAGCTCTTCCGGCAATAACAATCAGTCTGGTGTTTTGTTTTTGATTTCGACATTTGAGTCATACCCAAACACCCCTCCAGAGAACGGGGGCGCTCAAACCGAAAAGGCTCACTTAATCGAATTGTATTGAATGGAACCACCAGTTCACTAAAATGCCATTCCTACGATGAGCGCTGCGGCTTTGGCCGAGGCATTGCCGCCTGCGGCGAGGAGATTCCACAGGGCTTCGTAGTCCTTTTTCATGTTCTTGATAGTTGTTTGGTTGGTGAGTATTTTGATAAGTTCTTCATACACCGTATCCGGCTTCATATCGTGCTGGATCAGTTCTTTTACCACCAGTTTATCCATGATCAGGTTTACCAGCGAAATGTATTTTATTTTGATAATGCGTTTTGCGATTTGGTAACTGATTGCATTGGCTTTGTAAACCACAACTTCAGGCACACCAAAAAGTGCGGTTTCAAGTGTGGCCGTTCCGCTGGTAACCAATGCCGCCGTCGACTGCGCCAGGAGCTCATAGGTTGCATTCTTAACAGACGATACATTTTGGTATGGTTGAAGTAACGGCTCGTAGAACGCATCTTCCTGACCCGGCGCCTGGGCCACCACAAAATGATAATCGGGCATCCGTGCTGCCACTTCGAGCATCACCGGTAACTTCTTTAGTATTTCCTGCTTCCTGCTGCCGGGAAGAAGGGCAATAATTTTTTTAAAATTGCCGTTACCGTCTTGTACTATGTTTAATTGGGCTGTTGCGTTTTTCCGTTTTGCCTCAGATATTACTTCAATCAAAGGGTGGCCGACATACTCCACTTCATAGTCAAATTTCTTAAACCAGTCTTTTTCAAAAGGAAGAATGCAGAGCATCTTGTCCACCGTAGCCTTTATGTCTTTTACCCGTTTTTCTTTCCAGGCCCATACCTGCGGGCTGATATACCATGCGATTTTATAACCTAATGGCTTGGCCCATTTTGCAATGGGTAGATTAAAGCCCGGGAAATCGATCATGACGATGATATCTGGCTTGTATTGAGTGATATCGTGTTTGCAAAAATGCATATTGCCCAGTATCGTGCGCAGGTTCATGAGCACTTCGGCAAAACCCATAAAGGCGAGGTCTTTATAATTTTTTACCAGTGTGGCGCCGGCCGCTTCCATCTTGTCGCCACCCCAGCATCGGATTTCTGCTTCCGGGTCCCGCAATTTTATTTCACGGATCAGGTTGCTGCCATGGAGATCGCCGCTGGCTTCACCGGCTATGAGGTAATATTTCATTGGAGCAAATTTCAGGTATTATCTGATGCCACAACACTATCCCGTTGTATACCTGAAGGGTAGTGGCGCCGGATTTAAATACCATGTATAATTATTCATTGCAAGTGCCCTCCGGCATGCACCCGTGGCGCGGCACCTTAAGACAATACATCAAAAGCCGGTAACGGTGTATCAGCTATTTTAAAATAGCCGGGGCAAAGTATTTTCAGGCATACAAAAAGTATCATGACTACTGCAAAAGATAAACGGGCTTTAATACTACCCGATGAAGTTGTTATCAATAAAATCCTACTATTGCGGCGTAAGAAAGTAATGATCGACAAAGATATTGCTGAACTATATGGGGTTCCTACCAAAAGATTGAATGAACAGGTGAAACGTAACCTGAAGCGTTTTCCAAAAGATTTTATGTTTCAGCTAACGCAGGAAGAGAAGGATAAGGTGGTCGCATATTGCGACCACCTCCAAACACTTCGCTTTTCATCCAACCTGCCTTATGCTTTTACGGAGCACGGAGCCGTAATGCTGGCCAGCGTATTAAATAGTGAACGCGCCATAGAGGTAAACATACAAATCGTAAGAATTTTTACTGAACTACGGGAAATGCTCTTGAGCAACAAGGATATTTTATTGCAGTTGGAAAAACTGGAAAGAAAAGCAACTGCCCATGATGATGATATTAAATTAATATTTCAGGCACTGAAAAAGCTGCTCAATCCACCCACACAACCCAGGAAACGGATTGGATTTAAACCAGATGATTAAATCGCATTTCAACAACTGTCATATCCCAGCCCATCCCGGTTTGTAGCCTTTGATGACTTTCGATTTTAAGCCAGTTATTTGTGCTGTTGTCTAATATTTCACCTGGCAATTATCGCAGAAATAAGTTTGTCTTTTTGTTTTGCCCAATAGCTTTTTGTGCAATGGTATTTCGCACCTGGGGCATTCTTTTTGTTCGTAGGCCTGCCAGTGTTTGGAGAACTCATTTTTCAATTTCCATTTCAAAAAATCAAAAGCATATTTCCTGGTTTCTTTGGCAAGGGCCGTAAGCTTTGCAGCAGGTAGATTGCTGATAGTATTTTGTGGATGCAATTTCAACCTGAACAGCACTTCGTTTTTGATGATATTGCCCGAGCCTGAAAAGATTCGCTGGTCCAGCAATGAATCACAGACCATTGCCGAAGGTTGGTCCTTCATTTTTTGGACTGCCTTTTTAGCATCCCATGCATTGTTCATGATGTCGGCAGAAAAGTCATAGACCCTGGTAAGTGGTTCATAAATAATATGTACGCTGGTCATATAAAAATAGAGATCGGTGTCTGCAAAATGCAGGTGCAGCTTGGGATTGATCCTTTTGGTTTCATCCACAAGAAAAGATCCAAACATGAGGAAATGAATCTGCACGGTAAAATCCGTAAAGCATATCAGCAGGTGTTTGCCCCAGGTTTTAATGTCTGTAATTTTTTGACCATATAACTGGTCCATATCCACTTTGGCATAACCCCCGGCGGAGATGATTTTTTTACCAATAAAAGAATGCAATTTTTCTTTTGCAATAACCAGGGTAGGACCTTCAGGCATAAAATGTTTTTTGAGATCGGCAGCAGTTTATCCCACCATAACAAAATCCCCGCCTAAAATTTATGGTCAAAGGCTCAAAGTCCAACGCTCAAAGCCCAGGAATCGCTAGTGCCTATCCTGGAGTTTCCGTAATCCATTGGATGCCGATCCCCACAAAAAAGGCAGGCCCAAAAGACCTGCCGCAATTGATAATTTTCCAGCTATATCTACCCAAAATATTTAAACAACAACGACGCAATAGCGAAGACCACCGTAATGGCAAACACCCCCTTCGCTGTCTTGTCCCGCCGGGTATTGATATAAATTGTAAAAACCACCACATTCAGAAATAGACAAACCATGGTCATGCTGGTGACCAGGCTTTTGTTGGTTTTTAAGTAGTGGAAAAAATCGCTCCAGGTATTGGGAGAAATTTTCCAGTAATAATATATAACCACGCCCAGAAATGGGGTAAAAAAGCCCAGCAGGAGGCCGAATTTAAGATTGTCTCTTTTTAAAATGAATTGCCCCACAGTGTTTCGAGTTTTTCTTTTTGTTTATAATCCGTAAAGTCTATACTAACGGGCACTACGCTCACATAATTGTGTTCCAGGGCCCAAACGTCGGTATCCCGGCCTTTGTCGAAGTTTTTAAATTCGCCAGTTAGCCAGTAGTACTTTTTGCCGTGCGGATCGGTGCGGTCAAGAAAATCTTCTTCATACTTGGCATAGGCCTGGCGACACATGCGAATGCCCATCAGCAGTTCTGGTGTTACATTTGGAATGTTCACGTTCAACAGCAAGTGCTTATCCTGCTTTTTTGCCAAAAGTTTTTCTACGATGGTTCGTACTACGCCACGAGCGGTAGTGAAGTCTGCATCCATGCTCCAGTCGAGCAATGAAAAACCAACCGACGGAATACTTTCTATAGCCGCTTCCATAGCTGCACTCATGGTGCCGCTATATATAACATTGATGCTATGGTTAGCACCATGGTTGATACCGCTCAGGCAAAGATCCGGTTTACGGTGAAGGATCTTATCGACGGCAAGTTTTACACAATCTACCGGCGTACCGTTGGTTTGCCAGCATTCGATGCCTTCAAAAGTATTCATCTTCGTCATGCGCAGCGGATGCCCGATGGTAATCGCATGACCCATTCCGCTCTGTGCCTTATCCGGCGCCACCACCACAATTTGCCCCAGGTCTTTCACTGCTTCTACCAGGTTCCTTATGCCTGGTGCAGTGATACCATCATCATTGGTGATCAGGATCACCGGCAGTTCTTTTTGTTTTTTTGTTTTACTCATCTTATATCTATTTCTTTAAGGCTGTCTTTCTGGCAGCCCGGCCTAAGTGCTACTATTGAACGACATTGGCGACGCTCCGTTGAAATGGGTGCTACTATTGGGCTTTGATCGGTGCGGGTTGGTTAATGCCCCACCAAACATGTATCACCCTCTTCTACATTCGTAAAATCCCGACAGCACGAAAGCCAGCCCAGTCAGGGGCTAAAAATCGGAGGACAAAAATACGCGTCTCACCATACCTGTCCGGTATTTCTTCTGTACCCTTTTAAATTTATTTTCTCCGTATCAATATAACTAACTAATTTAGCCACAAACTAAACCTATTAGTCATGAGCCAGGCAGGACAAAATCTCAAATACCTTCGCAAACAAAAAGGATTTACTCAGGAAGAAATGGCTGAAGAGCTGGGTATCAAACGGTCGTTGGTGGGTGCATACGAAGAAGAACGTGCCGAGCCGCGTCTTGAAGTGATGCAGCTGATCTGCGATATGTTCAAACTATCACTCGAAGATTTTTTGTTTAAAGACCTGAGCGAAAGCAAGCTGGGCTACTTACAAAAACGGCGGATGTCCAAATTGGGCGAAGACCGCAAAGGTGTAATCCACCTGGTGCCGGTAAAAGCTGCTGCCGGTTATATGAGCGGTTATAGCGATCCTGCTTTTATAGATGAGTTGAATACGTTTACCCTGCCCATGCTAAGTCCTGGTAATTACCGGGCATTTGAAATAATTGGGGATAGTATGTTGCCCACGCCCAGCGGCAGTATTATCGTAGGTGAAAAGGTAGATGATGTAGAAGATATCAAAGCCAACGACACCTATATCGTAGTCAGTAAGTCGGAAGGCATCGTGTACAAGCGGGTAGAAAAAACTGGCCGCAGCAAAAAGCAGATTACCCTGGTAAGCGATAACCCCGCCTACGCGCCTTATAATGTAAATGCCGAAGATGTGGCAGAATTCTGGAAAACCCAGTTTGTGATCAGCAAACCCGCCGGCCGCCCGAATTTTGATGTAAACCACCTGGCCAATGTGGTGAATACTTTGCAGAATCATGTTACGAATTTACAGGGGAGAATGGGGTAGGAGGAATCACCTGATATCCATGTATCATTGCTGTGCATATATTTATCTGCACGGTTATGAACGACCGTTTCCTCACTTTCAAAAAATTCAACTACGTTGGCCTGGCTACAGAGATCGGTGAAGAGCTAAGGGCTGAAAATATTCCTTACTCCATTGAAGACAACAAGCTGTTCTTCGATGCCAGTTTCGCCAACAATAGCTTTGAGCCAGATGTAAGCCTGAAACTGAATCCTGCTGATTTCACCAGGGCAAGGTTGGTGCTGGACAAATACTATACTGAGCAGATCAACCATGTTGATCCCGATTATAACCTCTTTGATTTTTAAGACCAGGAACTCATAGAGATTATCTCAAAGCCCGATGAATCGGTTGAATTTGATTTTCACATGATGCAAAAAATATTGGGCGATATGGGCAAGGGCATTCAATCCGAAGTCGTTGAATTGCTAAACCAGCAAAGAGACAACTACCTTTTGAAGCCTGAAGCCATAGTTCTTGAACGTGGATTTTATACATGGCGCAGGTTGGCCCGCTTGTATAGTGATAACTGGCGGCTTCACTATAAGTTGTGACCAGGGTTTTTACCGAAACAGAAATCCGGACACTTAACAATAATGTGCTGCGATATTTTACCCACTTTCTTGCCAGGTATAGCTTTAAGTCGTTGAAACCTCCCCCACAAAAATCCTTTCTATTTAAGACCATGGCTGCTTACTTTTACCGCCATGGGTTCCTTTCCTATACAGATATATTTGATTGGCCTGATGGGCTCCGGTAAAAGCTACTGGGGGCGCCAACTGGCTTTTCATTTCCACTACCCGTTCCTCGATCTGGATAAGGGCATAGAAATGGCAGAGAAGCGAACCATCAGCGACATTTTCGAAAAAGACGGCGAGAAGGCATTCAGGGAAAAAGAGCGCCAAACCCTGCACCAGCTTACTAAAGATTACAGCAAATTTGTGATGAGCTGCGGCGGTGGGACACCCTGTTTTTTTGACAATATGGAATGGATGACATCAACCGGAACCGTGATCTGGCTGAAACCACCCATGGAAGTGCTGGCCGAGCGCCTGATTACCGCCAAAGACAAGCGACCATTGATCCGGCATGCAAGTAACCAGGCTGATATCGTCAGCATCCTTTCCAACCTGATGGTAGATCGCCTGGAATCATACAACCAGTCGCATTTTATCGTAGAAGAGCCATATCCAACAATCGAAACTTTTGAAAAAATATTGAATCATGCATAGAGGACTTATGATGGTAGGCTCGTTACTCGGCGCCTTTGCCGTGGCCCTGGGCGCTTTTGGCGCTCATGCACTCAAACAAAAGATAGGTCCGGAAGAACTGGCAGTGTATCAAACGGGCGTGCAGTATCATTTTTACCATGTGATGGCCGTATTTATTACTGCTTCAGTCTATAGCAAATTTCACCGGCCGGCAGTGCTGTGGGCTGGCAGATTTTTTATTGCAGGGATTGTGTTATTTAGTGGCAGCCTCTACCTCATGACTTACCTGAAAGCTTTTACCAGGTCCGAAATAAAATGGCTGGGGCCCATCACACCACTAGGGGGGCTCTTTTTCATCATTGGCTGGCTGATGTTGGGCTGGATCATCAACCACGGCAAGGTGCAAAGGCCGGAAGACCGGCCGGTCAAATAATTGTTTTTTTTGTCAAGAATAGCACGAATGAGGACTAATCAATTCTTGTGGGAAGATCAAATTAGTGGTGGCTCCGGCAAGGCCGATTTGCACTTTTTTTTATTGGGGTGGGAAAGGCAATTTTTTTAGTTGCCCCTCAATAAATACAAAGCAATAAACGCAGCGGCGAAGATTACTACAGAGTAAATGATGATCGAAGTAGTGTTTGATTTTCTTGTTTTTCGATTGTATCTGTAGCCACAACTTTCACATTTGGTATGGTGTAGCATTCTGGGGCCTAGTACACCTCCCCACCAGGTATATTTTACAGGAGTTACTGATTGGCTGCCACATTTAGGGCAACCTGTCTCCCCTGAAAATTCACTTAACTGGTCTGTCATAAATTATTGTTTTAAATTAAATGTAAAATAGCGATCAACCTTAGGATATCAACAGCTTATCCGGTGTAATGGGCAACTCCCTGATCCGCTTTCCCGTAGCATGATACACCGCATTGGCGACCGCAGCGGCGAAACCAATCAGGGCAATTTCCCCCATTCCCTTGGCACCCATCGGGTTAATATACGGGTCGGGTTTGTCGATAAAAATGGTATCGATATGGGGAACATCTGCACTGACAGGTACATGGTAATCGGCGAAATTGTTGTTGATCATACGGCCGTAACGATGGTCGATGATCAGTTCTTCGGTTAAGGCCATCCCGATACCACCAGTGGCGCCGCCGATCATTTGGCTGGCGGCGGTTTTAGGGCTTACAATTTTGCCGGCATCAGCCACGCTTACCACCCGTTTCACCCGCACCTGGCCGGTGGTGGGATGCACATGCACCTCTACAAAATGAACGGAGAATGAGTACATGGAATATTGCTTTTGCTCGTCGCCAGGCTTGGATATTTCGGTAAGTTCCAGCATGGGCAGATTATTCTGTTTCAATACTTCTGCGAACAATATTTTCTTGCTGCGGTCGGCGGTAGCAATGATCGTACCATCTTCAAATGCGAGGTCCTCCGGCTTCATACCAAAGAGGGGAGAACTTTCCCTGGCGGTAGTCATTTTAACCAATGCATTTTTTACCGCCGTACATACCTGGTGAACGGCTGAACCCAACGATGAATTCATGGAAGAGCCGCCTTGTGTGCCACCTTGGGGATAAGAAGAATCACCCAGTTCAAATTTAATCTTGTTAACCGCGAGACCCAGGGTTTCATGAGCGATCTGCGTCATCGCTGTAGCAGTGCCAGGGCCAATATCGCTGGCGGCGCTTTGCAACACCAGCGTACCATCTTCCTTTAAAATTGCTTTGGACTGGGCCGTTCCCCTGAATGCACCAAAGGTACCCGAACTCATGCCATAGCCTACCAACCAGCCATTTGAATGCATACTGCGGGGAACCGGGTTACGTTGGAACCACCCTATCTTCTCTGCACCCGCAGCGTAGGCTTCTTTTAAATATTTACTGCTGAAGGGTAGTTTTTTTTCAGGGTCGGTATCCGCATAGTTGCGCAGCCTCAGTTCGATGGGATCCAGTTTTAATTTGTAGGAAAGCTCGTCCATGGCCGATTCCAATGCAAAGGCGCCTGTGGTTTCCCCGGGGCCGCGCATCCATACAGGCACCCCGATATCCAGCGGAACGATGCGGTATTTGGTGGTAACATTCGGACAGGCATACATAAATTTCGACATGTTTACCGTGCCTTCTGTAAAGTCATCGTAAGTACTGGTGATACCGGTGGCTTCGTGATAAATGCCGGTCAGTTTGCCATCGGCTGTGGCACCCAGACCCACGGTTTGAAGGGTAGCTGGACGATATCCTACCATGGTAAACATCTGCGGGCGCGTCATCATAAATTTTACAGGCCGGCCAACTTTCTTTGCCGCCGCCACAACGGCTATTTCCTGCGGCCAGGTGCGCAGCGCCATCCCAAAGCCGCCGCCTACAAATTCTGAATATACCTGCACATTTTTTTCGGTGAGTTTAAAAGCCCGCATGATGGCGCTCTGGGTGCTTTTAACGCCCTGTGTTTTGGCGTACACCGTTACCTTGTCGTCACCCTCCCACATAGCCAGGATGCCATGTAACTCCATGGGGCTATGGGTTTCCATCGGTAGCGAATAATTTTCTTCCACCATTACCGGTGCCGTTTTGTAAGCACCATCTTCCCCTCGTGTATAATCGCCGCCGCCTCGTTTGGGTACTTTGCCTTTGTCTTTTTCGGTATGCAGGTCGGTATGAAATTCCTCTTTCTGATAGGTGGATTTGATCAGCGAAGCTGCATATTGAGCCCGCTCCAGCGTGTCTGCAATCACCATGGCGATGGGCTGCCCATTAAATAGTATTTGATCACTGCCCATTATTTTATACTGCTGACCGCCCAGCGGAAGGTTTGAAGGATTTGGTGGCGCAGCATTGCCGGGAATTTCGGGCATATTGAGATGCGTAAATACTGCAATGACCCCCGGCGCATTTTCCGCCTTTTTAGTATCAATGGCAGTAATGCGGCCACGGGTAATGGTGCTGGTGGCCATCACGCAATAACTCATATTGGGTAGCTTGAACTCAGCGAAATATTTCGCCTTACCTGTTACTTTCTGAATGCCGTCTACCCGGCTGATCGGTTCTTCTTTTTCGTTTGGCATGGTGCTTTTTATGCTGTGGATGGTGAGTGTTACACCCCGATTGGTTTATTGGTTTCTGGTGTTGGAGCGGCTTCATTGTCACGGTAAGGCCTCATTCCCGGCCCTTCTCCTCTCGGAGAATGGTGCCTCGCGGCGAGTGTGATTACGAATTACAGGCTTGGGTTGATGTAGACTATCAGGCATTATTTCAATTTTTATTTTTGGGTCACCAGCTGTAGTTTTTATAGCATCGACATTGGCGACGCTCCATTTATTTGTAGTGCTACTATTGGGCTTTTTTTTATTGAAAAGAGAGCCCACCATCAACATTTAAAATTCTTACTAAAATCCTCAATGGCGAAAATCAGCCTGGACTCTCATTAAATTAACATCAGACATCCGACATCAAAACATCAAAAACATCCGACATCAACCAGCCGCCCGGCTTAGCGCTTCCACAATCGCATTGGGTGCCATGGTTAATTTAAAATCGTTTTCGCCAAAACTTTTGGCGCCTTTCATGGCAAGGGTGGCGGCCTGTTTAAAGTTAGCTTCAGCGGCGGTTTTACCTTTCAGGAACTTTTCAGCTTCGGCCAAACGCCAGGGTTTGTGTGCCACACCACCCATCGCCAGTCGCACTTCCTTAATAGTATTGCCATCCAGTTGCAGTGCGGCAGCCACCGATACCAGCGCAAAAGCATAGGAAGTCCGGTCCCTGATTTTTAAATAATGCACATGTTGACCCAGGTTATTGTCGGGGATATCTACGGCGATGATCAGTTCGCCTTTCTGTAAAGTATTGTCTTTTTCGGGTATATCTCCCGGCAGCCGGTGGAAATCGCCAAAAGGAATTTTTCGTTCACCTTTGCTGCCCGCTACAACTACAATGGCATCGAGAGCTACGAGGGCCACGCACATATCGCTGGGGTGAACGGCGATGCATTTATCACTAGTACCAAAGATGGCATGCATGCGATTGTAGCCGCCAATGGCAGCGCATCCGGTTCCGGGCTGGCGTTTATTGCAGGGCATCGTGGTATCATAAAAATAACCGCAGCGGGTGCGTTGCATCATGTTGCCACCAACCGTCGCCATATTTCTCAACTGTGGCGAAGCGCCTGCCTGGAATGCCAGCGACAATAAAGGCTGATTTTTTCTAATCAGTTCGTGGTCGGCTACGGTACTGTTTTTTGCCAGTGCGCCGATGCGTAAACCCGTTAGGGTTTTTTCGACCCCAGCCATCGGCAGATTATTGATGTCTACCAGTTTTTCCGGACTGGCAACACCCGCTTTCATCAGGTCGAGGAGGTTGGTGCCGCCGGCAAGAAACGCTGAATTGCCCTTGCCAATTTCAGCCAATGCAGTTTTCTGGGTAGCGGGCCTGGTATATTGAAATGGATTCATATTGTGTGCCCTCCCTGTTTTGCAGCTACGATAGCGTCGACGATATTGCTGTAAGCGCCGCAGCGGCAGATATTACCACTCATATATTCCCTGATCTGATCCGGCGTTTCCGCATGCCCTTCCCGCACACAGGCAACAGCGCTCATGATCTGCCCTGGCGTACAATAGCCGCACTGGAACCCATCAAACTTGATAAAGGCGTCCTGCATCGGGTGCAGTTTGTTGCCATCGGCGAGGCCCTCAATGGTGGTTACTTTTTTGCCTTCGGTAGTGAGCGCCAGGGTAAGGCACGAATTCACCCGCACCCCGTTTATATGTACTGTGCAGGCACCACACTGGCCGTGATCGCAGCCCTTTTTAGTGCCTGTAAGATCTAACTCCTCCCTTAATAAATCAAGTAATGTCACCCGCGAATCCAGTTGCAGCTGATGAGCAACACCATTAATTTCTACTTGCAACGGCATTTTCTCCAATGTCGTTGCTATTTCTTCGCCCCCACCGCCGGCATTTATGAAAGCAGCCGGAGTAAACGCCAACGCGGCCAGCAGGGAAGATTGTTTAAGAAATGTACGTCGCGGGTTTTCCGGCAATGTTGCCAGGGATGCAGGCTTACAATTTTCTGCCATAAACAGTTATTGATTTTAGGATGGAAGGAACAGGAATAAATTGATGCTACTAAATTATGGTTTTGTAGAGAAGAAAAGATATTCCCATTTTTATTGCCGTTTCCATTTTCATTTTCGTCCCCCCACTCCATTTTGGTTGGCATCCATTTTGGTTGTCTTCCGTTTGCGCTTGGCATTCAATTACATTGCTACCCATTTTCAATACCATCTATTTCCGTTGGCTTCAGCCAACGGAACCCCTAAAAAAAGATACTTTGCAAAAAAATAGCCCTACATGGCAAGAATTCTCTCGATAGACTACGGCGGTAAGCGAACCGGTATTGCCGTTACAGACCCCATGCAGATCATTGCCAATGGCCTCACTACGGTGGATACCAAAGATATCTGGACCTTTCTGAAAAATTATTTTGCTACAGAACGGGTGGAAAAAGTGATCATCGGTTTACCGACCAACTGGGATGATAGCGATACCCATGGCACACCACTTGTGAAGGCATTCCTGGTAAAATTTAAAAAAGACCACCCGGCGATGCCTATTGAAACGGTGGATGAGCGCAATACTTCTAAAATGGCAGTTCAAAGCATGATAGAAAGCGGGATGAAGAAGAAAGACCGCCGCAATAAAAAGTTAGTAGATGAAATTGCTGCCACCATCATGTTGCAGGACTATATGCAACGCCAATAAATTACATTTGCAAAAAAGGTACAGGGTTTAGGGTTTATGGTTAAGAAGTAAAGAATGTTAGAATCAATAACGGCAATAGCGTCAACGTTGGTTCCTTGCTTTCGGAGTAAAAAAGTTAATAAACAAAAAAGGTTGGGTGTTATGATATTACCAATAGTAGCGTATGGATCGCCGGTATTAAGAAAGATTGCCAGTGAAATTACACCGGAATACCCGGGGCTGGAAAAGCTGGTGGCTGATATGTGGGAGACGATGTACAATAGTAATGGCGTGGGTTTGGCGGCGCCACAGATTAATAAGGGCGTACGCCTGTTTGTGATGAACAGCGAGCAGATATTCGAAAATATGGAAGACGATGAGCATGGGGAATTTCCGGATGAACCTGGTTATAAAGGGGTATTTATAAATGCCCATATCGACCAACTTGAAGGTAAGCCCTGGGCGTACAACGAAGGCTGTCTCAGTATTCCTAAAATTCGCGAAGACGTGATGCGGCCAGAAACCGTTACGATCACCTTTGAAGATGAACATTTTGAAACCCATACCAAAATCTTCAACGGCATCACGGCCCGGGTTATTCTTCACGAATACGATCACCTGGATGGTAAGCTGTTTATCGACTATCTGGCACCTTTGAAGCGCCGGCTTATGAAGCGTAAGCTCGACGATATTACAAAAGGAAAAACGAAAATGGATTACCGGATGATTACTGTGAAGTGAATGGTGGTTGCGAGTTGCCGGTTACCAGTTATTGGGTTAGAAAGTCAGTGGTCATTTGTCAATTTAATTTTATGCACATTGAACAACCAGGATCAATCATCGATTAGTTGTCTTAGTCTAAATAAGGTTTCCCTGTTTCAAGAAGAAGAAAACGATATTGAAATCTTTGAAGCCTTGCACCAGCTCTTAATACTTGCTGCTTAATACTTGCTACTTAATACTTGCTACTTAATACTTGCTACTTAATTCTTGCTACTTTTCCTTATATGCTTCCTGTTTTTCCGCCATCAACCGGAATACTGGTTCCATTCACGTACGATGCTGCCGGTGATGCCAGAAATGCAACCACCGCGGCAATTTCAGCGGCTTCGCCAAAACGCTTCATGGGGATTTCTTCCAGCATATCGCTGATCACCATATTCCTCGATATTTTCTTCTTGGCTGATGTATTGGCGATCAGGCTTTCCAGGCGCCGGGTGCTGGTAAGGCCGGGCAATATATTATTAACTGTAATATTAAACTGGCCCAGTTCGTTGGCCATCGTCTTGGCCCAGGAAGCTACTGCCCCACGGATGGTGTTGCTGACGCCGAGGTTGTTCAGTGGAATTTTAATGGACGTTGAAACGATATTGATGATGCGGCCATATTCTGCTTGTTTCATGCCCGGCACTACAGCCTGGGTTAGCAGGTGGTTGCATATCAGGTGCTGGTTAAACGCTGCAATAAACGAGGCTTCAGCCGCTTCTGCGATGGGTCCTGCTGCAGGCCCACCAGTATTGTTGATGAGGATATGAACCGTGTATTGCGATACGATTTCCCTGATGGCGAGGCGCACAGATTCAGTGTCGGAAAAATCGGCCACCACATAAAGGTGATTTTGTTCGCCGGTTGCGGGGAGCTGGCTTACCGCTTCGTGTAAGGCAGCTTCATTACGGGCAATCAGGATGCAGCTGGCACCCAATTGGGCGAGTTCTTTGGCACAGCCTAATCCTATGCCTTGGGTGCTGCCGCATACTACGGCCATTTTTCCATTCAGGGAAAGGTTCATCGGGTAATTGGAGTTTGCTGCAAATGTAAGGATTGGTAGTTGGTTGATTGGTTGCCTAGTTGAATAGTTAACCGAAGATTGATATCGGCTTACCTTTAAACAATGAAACACCATTCATTATTGTGCCTCGGCGACAGTTATACGGTAGGAGAGGGCCTGCCTTTGCATGAGAGTTTTCCCTATCAAACCCTGCAATTACTCCGCAAAGCCCATCATCACTTTTACGCACCGGAAATGGTAGCAACAACAGGCTGGACCACTTTTGAGCTTGCTGAGCATTTGTTGCATCACGAGCTGAATGAACAGTATGATTTTGTCACGCTCCTGATCGGGGTCAACAATCAATACCGCGGCCTGGATGCTGATAATTTTAAAGAAGACTTTGAGTTCCTGCTGCGCAAAGCCCTGCATTATGCCAAACAACAGGCCTCGCATGTGATTGTCATTTCAATACCGGACTGGGGCATCACTCCGTTTGCAAAAGACCGCGATGCAAAGCAGGTAGCTACTGCCATAGATGCATTTAATGCCATTTGTAAAAACATGGCTGCAGCGTACGAGGTTCATTTTGCCGACATCACCGAAAGCCATCGTCGCGACAGTGCGGACGCTGAATTTTTAGCGGCTGACCAACTGCATCCTTCAGCCAAAGAATATGGCAAATGGGCGGCGCAGGTGTTTAAGATCATCAGTGCGGAGATCGTTAGTTGATTATTGATTATTTGTTATTGATTATTTCAATCCCTGGATATAAAACCCTAAACCTACATCACCATACCTCTACCTCATCCACAAATAACCAGGCTGGGTCGCCGGCTCCGGGGTTACCATCGCCGATTTTGCCGTAGTTGTTGATCTTCACTTTTATATACCGGCAGGTGGTTGCCGGCAAAGCGATGCTGAAACTATTATTACCGACTTTACCGCTTGTAACCTCAAAGACTGGTTGGGGTGAAAAATTGCTTCCATCGTTGCTGGTAGCTACTTCTATTGATTTGGGCAGGTAGATCCAGCTATCCGGCTGATGCAGGCAATGGACGATTACTTTGTTAATCGTGTTGTTGGTGCCAAGGTCTATTGTTGCTTCGCAATCCTTTCCATTAAAGCCCAGAAACTCCGCTGATTTACCCATGCCTTTTTCATTTTGAACACCGTTCACCAATGTAAAAGCGCCATCGCCAGGGTAGTTTTTTGATGCTTCTTTAGCGAGGCTGATTTTTTTACCGGTGGCTTTGTTGATGAAAAAAAACTGCGATATATAATTTTTTGTTCTCACGCCGCGAAAAATCTCTTGCGCTATGTAAATTCCGGAATGATTGATCACAGCAGGATTGGAGTAGGATTTGGGTACATTTTTTGTGACTGCACTTGCTATAAAGGTGTCTAGCCACATACCTTTCTTCCCTTTCGCGTCTCGTTCCACGTCAGGTATTTGTACACTAAATCCACCATCATATTTCAATCTGTGATTTGCCACAACGTTAAAAGTGGAATTCGCTCTTTTTGAACTTAAATTCCAGGTAACTCCTACGTTGTTTTTATTGGGTTTTATCTCTGCTTTGATATTGAAGTACGCCGTACTATAATTCACTTTCTCAAAATCAATTTTCCCTAAAACAGCCGGCAGTCTTGTTTCAAAATCTTCCCAACTCTTATTGCTTTTATCGGTCCACAATACTTCACTCAAAGCCGCCAGCCTTGGAAAAAGCATGTACTCCACTTTCGATGGGGAGCCGATGTATTCAGTCCAAACATTACCCTGCGCACCGAGAATGTATTTAGTGTCGCCCACCGGGAGTGAAGCTGGTACCGGGTCGTAGCTGTATACCGTTTCTATTGGCAGGTAGCCTCCGATAGTAACACTGTCTTCATTTTTACTCTGGCTATGATCGAGGTAGCAGAAGCTGCCGGGGGTCATCATTACTTCATGCCCCTGTTGGGCGGCAGCGATACCACCTTCTTCACCACGCCAGCTCATCACCGTAGCATTGGGTGCCAGGCCACCTTCCAGTATCTCATCCCAGCCAATGATTTTCTTACCCTTGCTGTTGATGTATTGCTCCATCCGTTGGATAAAATAGCTCTGCAGGCCATGTTCATCCTTTAGTGATTTTTCTTTGATCAACTGCTGGCAAAAGGGGGAGCGTTTCCAGGCTTCTTTGGGGCACTCATCGCCACCAATATGGATGTACTGGCCTGGAAATAATGGCAGTATTTCGTCGATCACATCCTGCAAAAAATTGAAGGTATAATCGGTCAGTGCAAACACATCTTCAAACACGCCCCAGGTCTCCTGCACTTTTTTGCCTTTCTTTATTTTACTTGCTTCCGATGCAGGCCCGGGCATCATAGTGGTTTCTTCAGGAAAACAACTGAGCTGCGGGTACGCGGCGATTGCCGCCGAAGCATGGCCTGGCATTTCTATTTCTGGAATAACCGTTACAAAGCGATCTTTTGCATATTGAACAACCTCCTTCACTTGCTCCTGCGTATAGAAGCCGCCGTAGTGAATATTATCGTTGCCTGTACCTGGATAACGCCCCACGATAGTGCCGTCCCTCCAGCCACCCACCCTTGTCAGGTTAGGATATTTTTTAATTTCGATCCGCCAGCCCTGGTCATCGGTAAGATGCCAGTGAAAAGTGTTGAGCTTGAACCAGGCGATATAGTCGATGTACTTTTTAATAAAATCAAGCGGAAAAAAATGACGGCTTACATCCAGGTGGAGACCGCGGTATTTAAACCTCGGCTGATCCATAATTTCTGAACAGGGTATCAAAATCTTTGCAGCCTTTTCTGCAGGTAACAACTGTAATATCGTTTGCACGCCGTAAAAAGTTCCCTGGTAAGTGTCGCCGGAGATATTGACCATAGCCGGTGTTACCTGCATATCGTATTTGCCTTCCACGCCAGGTACCAGCAACCGTTTAACACCAAGCCTGATGTAGTTTTTTGTTGCTTTTGGCGCTAGTTTCAAGGTAAACCCATAAAGCCTTTTGAGGTAATCATTGAGGAATTCAGCGGCAGGTTTTTCACCCGGGTCGTCCATTACCAGGACCGTAGCAGCCGACAAACAAAAGCTGCCGGCTTCAGGGGTAAGCTGTTGTGGCTTTGGCGTTATGAGGTACCTGTCTGCAGTAGATTGTGACAGGCTTTGCAATGTGGCCAGCGTTATGAAAATGGCAAGGATCTTTTTCATTCGGATATTGATTTATGTGGATTGCTACCTCGAATGGTGACTATAGGTTTGTGGCAACAGGCAATATAATCCTGGTTTCTTTATGGTGCAGGCGGATCTCAAGAGGCTTAAAATCGCCGGGTTCAGCGTTGGGTATTTTCATAAATTGTTGTGGGTTGCGATCAATGATCGGGAACCAGCTGCTTTGTACCTGCACCATAATCCGGTGCCCTTTCTTGAATGTATGCAGCATATCATTCAGGTCAAAGGCCACTTCTTCTGTTTTACCCGGTACAAAAGCTTCGGGTTTTTCAAAACTCTTCCTGAATTTACCACGGAACACTTCAGCCCGGATCATGCGTTGAAAACCAGCCATTGTAATACCCCTTAGCGATGGCATCGTGTCTGGTAATACATCAATCACTTTCACAATGAAATCAGCATCAGGGTGCAAATTTTCGATGCCAGCTGGTGATTGTAATGACACAAAAAGGTCGGCCCGGATGCGGCCAGCTACGGTAATGTCTTCCGTTAAAATATCAGTCTGGTATGCGAGAACGTCTGGTCTTTGCGCTGCAAAATGTTGGTCGTCCACCAGGTATTCATTTTGCCTTCTGCTGCTGATGCCGCTGATATAAGGTACTGGCTTTCCTGGGTCGCTGGTATATACATCTGTGCCTGCATCCATGGGCATGCCCTTGGCCATTTTTCCGTTGGCACCCAAAAATAAAGGCACTGCTGTAGTATTGGCCGGCGGCCATTTATTCAATTGTTTCCATTCGTTAGTACCGGTATTGAACATAGTGGCTTCTTTCAAATCAATGCTTCCTTTTCCTTTCAGATAAAAATTAAAAAAATCTGTTTCGGTCTTCTCGAAGTAAGTATTGACGTTAGCCCCAAACTCGAAGCTGCCAAAGCGGCTCCAGTCTGCGCGACCCCAGGCGCCATGCGTCCAGGGGCCCATCAGCAGGTGGTTGTTATTTGCCTTGCTTTGCTGCTCGATGGCTTCGTAAGTGTGCAATGCGCCAAACATATCTTCTGCATCGAACCAGCCACCTACTACCAGCACCGCGGGCTTGATGCTTTTCAGATGCGGTCGTATATTTCTTGCCTTCCAGTAGTCATCATAGGTGTCATGCGCCAGGTATTCGTTCCAGATCTTAACGTCGTTGTTATAAAAACTGGTACTGTTGGTATTCTTCAGACCGCCCATTTGAAGGAAATACTCATAGACATCTTTGATCCGGTCTTTTTTAAAAACTGGGATATAATTGGTGCTGTCCGCGGTTCTTTTGCCACCAAAAGAATTCATGAAACTAAAATTATCCAGCAGGAAAAAGGCACCGTTATGGTTGGCATCGTCGCCAATAAATTCGTCAGTGACCGGCGCCTGCGGAGATACTGCTTTAATAGCCGGATGGGCATTGGGCAGCGAAGCGGTAGCATAAAAACCCGGATATGAAACGCCATAGAGGCCAACATTTCCATTATTGCCGCTGACGTTTTTCAATAGCCAGTCTACGGTGTCATATGCGTCGCTGCTTTCGTCAACATCTTTTGAAGATTTTTTGTTGGCAATATGCGGTGTCATCTCTTCAAAATTGCCCTGACTTTTGTACCGGCCACGCACATCCTGGTACACAAAAATGTATTTCTCATGAAGTAGCTTGCTATTGGGTCCCAAACCGTTTCGGGGGAAAGCCGCCACGCCATACGGGGCACATCCATAAGGCGTTCTCTCCATCAAAAATGGATAGGTGTTAGCAGGGGAAATGTCTTTCGGAATGTAGATAGCTGTGAATAATTGTACCCCATCACGCATGGCTATCATCCTTTCCATCTTCGTAAATTTATTGCTGTCAAAAACAGAGTCATCTCCTGGGCCCTGTGAAAAAGCTGGGAAAGTAACTGTCAGACAAATGAGGATCATACTGCGTTTCATAACTGCCAATAATTATATTTTCTTTCGGTTAGGATAATAGTTGTTCATGAAAATTGAATGGTCAGCAGTGTCGCAATAAAAGCCGGCAGGCGAGTGTATGCTATGCGATCGGTGGTTCACAAAGCCTAACGCCTCACCACCCGCTTCTCACTTCTCGTTGCTTACGGTTTCAATACCGGTAATATCAATTTGCTTGCCAGCCCTTCTGTATGGTAAATACGGATGTTGGCCGGTTGAAAGTCTTCGGGTTTGGCGTGGTATATGTCCACAAATTTTTGCGGGTTGATATCAGTCAGCGGGAACCAACTGCTCTGTATCTGCACCATCATCCGGTGGCCCTTGAGGAAGGTATGCGCCACATCCGGCATAGTCACTTTTACCCTCGTAATCTTGTTGGCGACGAATGGCTCGGGCTTCTCAAAGCTGTTGCGGTATTTGCCCCGCAGCACTTCGCCCCGTACCAGCATCTGGTAGCCATTCATGCTGGTATCGCTGCGATAAATGGTATCTGCAATATTTGCATTGGTGTACTTAAAAGCATGGGCGGAGTCGGCAATATCGTTTGGAAAAACATCGATCAGTTTTACTACAAAATCAGCATCCGTACCGCTGATGCTTACCATCAGATCGGCCACCAGCGGGCCTGCCAGGGTAATATTCTCTTTCAGGGTGTCACTGCTAAAAACCAGTACATCGCTGCGTTGTGCGGCAAAGCGCTGGTCGGCGGTCATGTATTCGCGGGTGCGTCTTTTAATGGTGTCGCCTTCGTTGGGTACCGGGTTCGCCGGGTCGCTGATATAGCTGCTCCAGCTAAAACTGGTATCCGGCATTTCATGGTAACCAAGTGGCCTGGGGTGCCAGAAGGAGAGCCCTTTATTGCTCTGCAGGTAAATGGGTTTGTACACCACTTCTTTCGGCGGCCACTGTTCAAAATTTTTCCAATTGTTCTCACCGCTGAAAAATATATTGGCCTCTTTGATCTTATCGATACTGCCCTCGTTTTTCAGAAAATAATTAAAAAAAGGAAGTTCGATATTTTGCTGGTACCAGGCCGATGTTTTGCTACCGAATTTTACCTTACCGAGGTTGGTCCCATCAGCCCTGCCTTCCCAGGCACCATGAAACCAGGGCCCCATCACCAGCTTATTAAATGCTGTTGCTGGATTGGCTTTTTCAATGGCCTTGTACAGGTTCCAGGCGCCAAAGCAATCTTCTGCATCGAACAGGCCGCCAACGGTAAGTATAGCAGGTTTGATATCTTTAACGAAGTTGCGTGGGTTGCGGGCTTTCCACCAGCCATCGTAGTTGGGGTGGGTCATCAGGTCGTTCCAAAACACAATACTGTCGCCCATTAATTTGGTAAGATTCGGCAGCGGGCCGGCCGCCAGGTAATATTTGTAGGCGTCTGGTTCAGTGCGACTATAACCGCTATTATATTTCATGGTTGGCTTGGGTCTTGGTACGCCGAAAGCCGAATAAAATTGAAATGCATCAATCAGCATCAGCGCACCACCGTGGTGAAAATCATCCCCAATAAACCAATCGGTTACCGGTGCCTGTGGCGACACTGCTTTTAGCGCGGGGTGGCCGCTCAAAGCCGCCATGGTACTGTAAAAGCCGGGGTAACTGATACCAAAGACCCCTACTTTCCCGTTGTTAAAGGGAACGTTTTTTACCAGCCAGTCAATGGCGTCGTAGGTGTCGCTGGCCTCATCTATGTCGCTGGTGTTTTTTTTGTTGGGATTAAATGGCCGAACGTCGACAAAATCTCCTTCGCTCATAAACCTTCCCCGCACATCCTGGGACACTATTATATATTTTTCTTTACAATAGGTCATATGATATCCTTCCCAGAATTTCGTGAATTCTTTCGGCCCGTATGGTGCGCAACTATAGGGTGTTCGTTTTAATAAAATGGGGTGGCTTTCGGTGGTGTCGTTGGGGATGTACACTACGGTATACAGTTTAACTCCATCCCGCATAGTGATCATCCTTTCTTCTTTATGATAGTTGTTTACTACCCAGATTGAGTCTTGGTTTTTCACCTGGGCAAGTGAAGAATAGGAGAGCAGTAACAACAGGAATGGGAATCCGTAACGTAGCGGCATGAAATAAGATTTGCCGGCAAAGTAATTTTAAAAACTGAGATCCTGCATACCGTTGATACAGACATCCCAGCACCATTCGTCGCGTTCAACACTTTTTCACCAGCGGTCATTGGGCATTCCTTTTCTGATCTGAATGTCATCGCTTCGTTAGGGAGGCCTCATGCCCGTCCCTTTGCCTGTAGGAGCTACTGTGTGGACACAAGTTTTTATAGAAACACGGATCCAGCAGATAGGGCGGATGAACGCGGATTTATTTGCTAAGAAATAGGAAATATTGTATTTATGGTCTGTTTTTAAGCAATTTGATGATACCCTATCATTCAATTTGAAAAATCAGTTTACTTGCAGGTGTAAAAATCCGTGGTCATCTGCCCTATCTGCCAGATCCGCGAATCTATCCTTCGTTGCGGTACTTGTGTCCATACAGTCGCTGTAGGAGCAGGGTGCCTCTGTGCAATTGGTTTTGTTTGTGTTACCGGTCGATTATTTTGAACGGTTCTGGCTTGCTGTCCGCGAGGAGAAGTAGCGGTGAGGCGGCCTTAAATGGCTTAAGTCAGCTAGCATTTTTCGGCAAACGATCAACTATTTTTCCCTTAAATTCCTCTCTGTTTACCACCATCCGCTTAATCGCAAATGCACACCCTAAAAACAACGCCGAACCGAGCAGGTTCATCCGGATATCTTTCTGCGAATC
The DNA here is from genome assembly GCA_039925965.1 of Chitinophagaceae bacterium. Classification (GTDB taxonomy): domain Bacteria; phylum Bacteroidota; class Bacteroidia; order Chitinophagales; family Chitinophagaceae; genus JAZKFT01. Next base: position 36,090 of record JBDSXW010000077.1, on the reverse strand, counting down.
GGCGATCAGCGTAAAAAGTGACCGGTCGTTCAGCGTGTTTTGAAACCATTCATTAATAAACCCGATGCTGTTAAAAATCAGGATGCCAAGCAGGAGCCTCAATGGAAAGGACCTGACATTAAAAGGCGAAAATTTAAGCACCCGGGTGCTGATAAAACAGATCATGATTGCAAATAACACATGCTCCAGGTCATTGATCATCAGTTCAGAAAAAGGCGAAAACTGGTAATGCCGGGTGCGTTCCCACACCACCAAAATGAGGTAGAACAGAAAGCCGGCATTGAACCATTTATAAGGCTCCCGCAGGTATTGCTTACGGCTGTTGAGATAGGATACAGTAACTGCCAGTGCGCCCCAATAATAGTAAAGTGCGATTTTCTGGTTGATAAAAATAAAGACGAAAATCAGGCCGGCACAAAGCCAGAAGATGCGGAGGTTCATGGTGTGAAGTGTTTGGTTTATGTTGGTTATTGATTGATCTGTTTGAGTGCTTCATCCAGGTCCCGGATATTGTATTTTCCTTCAATTACGGAGCCACTCATTAACACCAAGCCGGTCCTGGCTCTCAGGAAAGTTTTCATCACAATGCCATCGCATATAAGTGTTTGTTCCGTAGCGCCTTTGCTAAACATGGGGTTAGGCTTGGGTACATTGGTAATGAAGAATAGTGGGATATTTTTGGCTTTTGCCGCCTGCTGTACTTTCAGATAATCGGGGCTCCATTCCAGAACCGACTGATCGTTCCAGTCTTTGGCAAAAAACAAAATATACTTACCCGGCTGGGCCAATATCTCTTTGGTGGAATCCACGCCCGCCGGCGTTTTTAGCTCAAATTCGGTAATGGCCGGTGTGGCATTGCCCTTGCGCACCAGAGAATCTTCCCGCACCATATCAGTATAGGTGGCTTCATCAAAATCGTCAGGGAAATGGTTGACATCAAATTTCACCAGCTTGCCATCTTTTTTGTAAGTAAAATAGGTAACTGAACTATCCGTAACAGCCCCGGGCGGCGGTAGCATTTGCTTGATAATATCCTTGCCTTTGGCATAGGGCAGGCAATCTCTTAATGGCAAATGTCGCAGCACCCAAAACATCATCAGCAGGCAGGCAATGGTGGAGCCGGCAAGCAATACCGCATTGATCATCTTGCCAAAAACCGGCTGTATTTTATTGTATTGCAGGCAAAGAAAAATGATTAAAACCAGCAGGATTAAATCCTTGGTAAAAGATACGCCTGAAGTAATTGGGATGCAATCGCCAAAGCAGCCGCAGCTATGAAATTTTCCACTGAGATAGGCATAGCCGGTAAGAAATGTGAAGAACAGGATTAGCAACAGCAACAGGCGGGTAACCAGTTTCGGCCGCCAGCCCAGTAACAATGCCACTCCGGCAAAGATCTCAAACGCGATCATCACAATAGAAATAGTAAGGCTGAATGGTGGCGCCCAGTCCCAGTTCCACTTGCCGAAAAATTCATTCATCTTATAGCTCAGCCCCAGCGGATCAATGGCTTTTACGAGCCCGCTGAAAATGAACAAAACGCCAACGAGGACGCGTATTATATTAGTTATTACTTTCATTATTGTTCAGGGTTCTTTTTTTGTTCACAAGTTTACCGGTTCACGGGTTCACAAGTTCATTATCAGGGTCAGTCAAAATTCTTCGGTTCCCTTCTGGCCATTCCCCACTTACCACTAGCCAAAGCACTAGCCACTCCCTACTCCCCACTCGCCAGTATTATAGCAAACACCGCATAATTAAGCATATCCATATAGTTCGCATCCAGGCCTTCGCTGATGAGGCTGAGGCCATCGTTGCGAATAATCTGTTTCATGCGGAAAAGTTTTTGAAGGATCAGGTCGGTAAGGCCCTCCTGGCTCATATCCCGCCAGGCTTCGCCATAGTCGTGGTTCTTGCTTTGCATCAGCGACCTGGTGCCGGCCACCTGCCCATCGTACATTTTGGAAACTTCGGCTACAGGAATTTCATCAATCCCATCCTTCCCGAGCTGTAGTTGTATCAGCCCGATCACCGAATAATTGATAATACCCCGGAATTCATCCATAATTCCATCGGCCACTTTCTGCTGGCCGCTTTCCTGGATGTTGCGGATGCGTTTGGCCTTGATATAGATCTGATCGGCAATGCTGATGGGCCGAAGCACCCGCCAGCTCGTGCCATAGTCGCTGGTTTTCTTGATAAAAATATCTTTGCAGCCGGTGATCACCGCATCGTATTGTTCATTGGTACTGGTCATGTTTTTTCTTTTTGGAGCCAGAAGCCAGTACTGCTGTGGGGCAACATTGGCGACGCTCCGTTCAATTGAATATCACTATTGGGCTTTTCCTTATTTTCGAACTGTTTGTCTTAATCCGGATTGTATCCGTGGCGATTGTCCTGAAATACCACACCGTAACAGCACTTAACTATCAAAGACGCTCAAAAATAACAGAAGCCCGAATGTACACCCTCAACTGCAAAGGAAAATTACTAACCATCAATCGGCCCATCGTTATGGGCATCATTAATATCACCCCCGACAGTTTTTACGAAGGCAGCCGCCTGGAGGGAACTGATGATATTTTGAAGCAAGCGGAAAAAATGCTGGCCGAAGGGGCCGCTATTTTAGACATCGGCGGGCAAAGCACGCGCCCCGGCGCCGAACAGATGGGTCCGGAAGAAGAGATCAGTAGGGTAGTACCTGCAATCGAAGTCATTTGCCGCCAATTCCCCGAAGCAAATATTTCGATAGATACTTACCACGCCACAGTAGCCAAAGCCGCCGTGGAAGCCGGTGCCTGCATCGTGAATGATATCAGTGGCGGCATGATGGATCCTGAGATGCTAGCGACCGTGGCCGCGCTGCGCGTGCCTTACGTATGCATGCACATGCAAGGTACACCCACCACTATGCAGCAGGCCCCTGCATACGACGATGTGACCAAAGAAGTGCTGGACTATTTTATTGAACGCATTGATGCCTGCGCAAACGCCGGCATTGCCGATGTTATTATCGATCCCGGCTTTGGCTTTGGCAAAACCATTGCGCACAATTTTATCCTGCTCAAAAATCTGGAGGTTTTTAAAATTCTCGGAAAGCCCGTCCTGCTGGGCATTAGCCGCAAATCAACGATCTACAAAACCCTCGGCGTTACAGCCGCCGAAGCCCTGAATGGCACCACCGTCCTTAACACCGTTGGGCTTTTGCATGGCGCCAATATTCTTAGGGTGCACGATGTAAAAGAAGCTATGGAAGCTATTCAACTGGTGGGGAAATTATAGGGATTGTTAAGGCAAAAATGCACTGGTGCGTGTCCCACATCAGTGCAGAGTTGTTTAATGTAAAATAACAATTCGACTTTCAAGACAAGACCATGACTTCAATCTTCCACAGTCTTTGCGAGGCGGTTCCTGCCCAACGAAGCAATCTGTGCAGAATTTGTAACGACTCATCGCGTTAAAGACAACCGCCCTCTTCACCAGCAGGCAGATTGCTTCACCGTCATTCGTCGGCACAAGCGGGCAAGAACCCTCGCAAAGACCATCAATACAGGAACATGGTAAAACAGGGGCGAGAATACGTCCATAATCCACGTACCAGTGTGGTGTGGGTTTAAAAACAAACCCCTGCCCATTCCATCAACCGGAACCAGCAGGGGCTTACTATCAATATATTGACGTCAGGTCAGCTTCAAAGTCTTCATATACACCGCATTATCCGCAGCGCTCTTCAGCGGCGTGGTACCCGCATAACGCTCCTGCTCCACAATAAAATACTTCACCCCATTTTGGGCAGCCACTTTTAGCAGGTGCGAGAAATTAATACTGCCTTCGCCAAGGGTGGTAGAATTATTGTCGTCCTTGGGGTTGATTGTTTTAAGCCGGTCTTTGATATGGCAGAGCCGGAACCGGTTCTTGTATTTAGCCAGCCAGCTTTCAATATCGGCACCTGCATCCGTTACCCAATACATATCCATTTCAAAATCTACCAGCGACGGATCCGTTTCATCCATCATCACACTTTGGGGTAACTGGCCATTCACCGGCTTAAAAGAATAGTCATGGTTGTGATAAGCAAAGCGAAGACCATGCTTGCGGCAGATTTCACCTGCTTTGTTGAAAGCGGCAGCGAAACGCTTAAAGTCGTCAATTGATTTTTGCGCACCAAGATGGGGGCAAATAAGGTACTTCATCCCGATCTCTCCTGCTTGTGCCGCCAGGGCATCAAATTCGGGACCATCCCACTTGCAATGGCTGGACGGCATTTCCATCCCGATGCCATCCAGGAAGCTTTTAAACTCGGTATTTTTCATGCCCCAGAAAATACCCTTGTCGCCACTATAACTTTCTACCTGTTTGTAGCCAAACGATGCTACCTGTTTTAAAACACCCTTCGGATCAGCAGGCAAATCATCCCGCAGCGAATACAACTGTAATCCAAAAGTGCTGATGTTGGATGGCAATTTCGATGCACAGGATTCCAGCCCGGATAATAACAGGCCGGTTCCAACAAGGCTGCTATCTCTCAAAAAATTTCTTCTGCTATACGACATTGGTGGTTTATTGATTTATTGATCGGTTGATCGGTTGATTACTAGATTAATTAATCGGTTCAACATATGGCGGGGTAACAGTTTAACTGATGGACACAGGGCTGACATATTCTAAACTTTTAACCCTAAACTTTTAACCTTAAACCCTAAACCCTTAAGTTGCGAACGCCCTGTCCCCTTTCTTGTATGGATAAGAGCCATCATATCTTCCCGGAACTGCAACATACCGAAGTGCTTGTTCGGCACCCTCTTTGGAGGTGAAGAACCCGGTGAGCGTCAGTTCCTTCATCATCCTGAAATAGTGGGATGGTTCGTCGTTCTTTTTCGTTTTCTGGTATTCCTTTTGCTCTTTGTCCAGGGCGACCAGCAAGGCCAAACGCTGTTCGGGCGTGGCTTTCATAAACTCGGCGTTGTTCTTGTCCTTACTGAGTTTATTAATGGTCTCCAGGCCGTCCATAAATACCTTCTGGTCTTTTTCGGTATAGCAGTCGATCACCATGATACTCATAAACGCACCCACTTTGGCTTCTTTGGCACCAGGGGTTTTGGTCTTGGGCAAAATGGTTTCTGCAATCTCATCCATCAGGTCGATCTGCGCCTGCGTAAAAAGCTTGTTTACCTTTGGCTCCGATTTACAACCCTGTAAAGTGAAGATGCTGCCGCCTACAATGCTACCGCCAAGCAGCAAGGCTACATTTTGAATCACTGTTCTCCTGTCCATGGTTTATGTTTTTTTAAGTTTTAACAAGCTAGTGGTGAGTGGGAAGTGATGGGTCATTAGTGCTTGTGTGCAACCCACAAATCGTAAATCGTAAATCCGAAATCATACATTTCAAATGTTTCCTTTCTTTAATTCGCTGACCGCAAAATCGGCTGCTCTTGCTGTAAGGGCCATATAGGTAAGCGATGGGTTCTGGCAGGCGCTGCTGGCCATGGCGGCGCCATCTGTTACAAAAACATTCAGCGCATCCCATACCTGGTTGTTGCCATTCAGCACAGAAGTCTTTGCATCCCTACCCATGCGGGCGGTACCCATTTCATGAATGCCGTGCCCCATGGCATGGCCGCTGTCGTAGCTGCTGATATTTTTTACACCAGCTACCTCCAGCATTTCCTTCATCTCCTTTACGATGTCCTTACGCATCTTTAATTCGTTTTCCTTCATCTCTGCGTCCATCGAAAGCACCGGTAATCCCCATTTGTCTTTTACGGTTTTATCCAAAGAGATTTTATTCTCATGATAAGGTAATGTTTCGCCAAAGCCTGTGGCACCGATGGTCCAGCCGCCGGGTTCGGTAAGGGCGTCTTTAAAATCACCACCAACGCTTAGCTCAGCAATCTCACGACCCCATCCGTTGCGGCTGGCGCCGCCCTGGAAGCCAAAGCCACGGAGGTAGTCTCTTTTATCGTCGTAAAAATTGGCAAAGCGGGTAATGTAAAATCCATTCGCCCGGCGGCCGTAAATATATTTGTCTTCGTAGCCTTCCACCTGGCCGGAGGCACCGAGATTATAGTGGTGGTCCATTACATTATGGCCTAGTTCTCCGCTGCTACTACCGAGACCTTCAGGCCAGATATCCGTGGCGGAATTCATGAGTACCCAGGTACTGTTCAACGCAGACGCATTTACAAAAACAACCTTGCTGAAATATTCATAGGTCTTGTTGGTTTCGGCATCCAGCACTTCCACACCTTTAGCTTTTTTACTATCCTTATCGTACAACAATTTGGTAACTATTGAGAATGGACGGATGGTCAGATTTCCAGTAGCGACAGCAGCCGGCAGGGTAGAAGATTGGGTGCTGAAATAGCCACCGAAAGGGCAGCCTTCCCAGCAGCGATTCCGGTACTGGCATTGGGTGCGTCCGGGTGCGGGTGCCGTGAGATTGGCTACCCGCCCGATGATCAGGTGCCGCATGCCTTTATAATGGTCTTTCAATCTGGCAGCCACATCTTTCTCCACACAGTTCAAATCCATCGGTGGCATAAACTTGCCGTCGGGTAAATGAGCCAGGCCTTCCTTGCTCCCGCTAATGCCGGCGAATTGTTCCACATAATCGTACCATTTTTCGAGATCTTTGTAACGAATGGGCCAATCTACTCCGTGGCCATCTTTGGCGTTGGCTTCAAAATCAAAATCACTCCAGCGATAGCTTTGGCGACCCCATAAAGTAGAGCGCCCACCCATCTGGTAACTACGCCACCAGGTAAAGGGTTTTACTTCGGTATAAGGGCTGTCCTGCTCGTTGGCCCAGCAATCCATCACGGCTTCATTGGCCGCCCAACCGCGGTGTATGACCGGGTATTTTTCGCGTTGTTCCTGGGTGGTTCGCCCACGGTGTTCAAACTCCCATGGGTTTTTACCCGCCGTCTTATAATCTTTCACGTGCTCATATTCGCGGCCCCGTTCCAGCATCAATACCTTCAATCCTTTTTCAGTAAGCTCCTTGGCGGCCCAGCCTCCGCTAATGCCAGAGCCCACCACGATGGCATCGTAAGTATGCTGCAGGTTCGCCCGGATATTTATTTTGGTAGAATCAACTGGAGGCATAAAAATTTACGATTTACGATTTGGGATTTACGATTTATTATTTATCATTTAGAGGGTCATTGCGAGACCGGGTGCTTGCCCGGTCGAAGCAATCCCCGCAGAAATTGAACCACTGCAACCCAAGGTTCGTATCCTCACGAACCACTGAAATTGTTCCAGATTCATTTGTGATTGAATTCATGTTCAATAGTAACACTTCACCAGAACGGAGCCCCGAAATAATCGGGGTAAACGTTCGCCAATATCGCCCAATCAGGATCCGGCTCCCGCTGGGCGCAAAATATTCCTACAAATTACCTTTTTTCAACTCCGTTACCGCGAAGTCTACCGCTCTTGCTGTGAGCGCCATATAAGTCAGCGATGGATTCACGCAGTTGGCCGAAGTCATGCAGGCACCATCGGTTACAAATACATTGGTCGCATCCCAAACCTGGTTATTACCATTAAGAACAGAAGTCTTCGGATCCCTGCCCATTCGCGCAGTGCCCATTTCGTGAATACCCATGCCCATCGTGTAAGAGTTGTCGTAGGTAGATACATTTTTCACACCCGCTTTCTCCAACATTTCAGCGGCATCATTGGCCATATCCTTCCGCATCTTCATCTCGTTATCCTTAATCTCACAATCCACTGACAGCACCGGCAAACCCCATTTATCTTTTTTCGTTTTGTCTAGCGTGATCTTGTTTTCATGGTAAGGTAATATCTCACCAAAACCTGTGAGACCGATACTCCATTGACCCGGTTCGGACAGGGCGTCTTTCCATTCGCCACCGATATTCATTTCAGCAATTTCGCGGTGCCAGCCTTCCCGGCTGCTGCCACCCTGGTAACCAAAACCACGCACATAATCGCGTTTGTCGCCAAACAGGTTGCGGTATTGCGGAATATAGATGCCATTCGCCCTGCGGCCATAAATGTATTTATCGTCGTATCCTTCCGGATTACCATTGGCACCCGTACGGAAATGATGGTCCATCAGGTTATTTCCGAGCTCACCACTGCTGCTGCCTAATCCCTCGGGAAATACATCCGTGGCCGAATTCATCAGCACCCAGGTAGAGTTCATGGCAGACGCGCAGACGAATACCACTTTGGCAAAAAACTCATAGGTCTGATTGGTTTGGGCATCCAAAACCTCGACGCCTTTGGCCTTTTTGGTGTCCTTGTCGTATAGTATTTTTGTCACAATAGAAAATGGGCGCAGGGTCAGTTTGCCCGTCGCCTTTGCGGCCGGCAGGGTAGATGACTGCGTGCTGAAATAGGCGCCGAAAGGACAGCCCAGCCAGCATTTATTGCGGTACTGGCAATTGGTCCTGGCCTGTATGGGCTGGGTAATATTTGCCACCCGGCCAATGATCATGCGGCGGGTATCGTTGTACTCTTTTTTAATTCTTGCGGCCACATCTTTTTCCACGCAGGTAAGATCCATGGGAGGCATAAACTCACTGTCGGGTAATTGCGACATGCCCTCTTTGGACCCGCTGATGCCGGCAAACCGCTCCACGTAACCATACCATTTTTCAATATCCTTGTACCGGATAGGCCAATCTACCGCATGACCATCTTTTAAGTTGGCCTCAAAACTATAGTCACTCCAACGGTAGGTTTGCCGGCCCCACATCAGTGATCGCCCACCCACATGATAGCCACGGAACCAGTCGAATCGTTTCACTTCAGTATAGGGGCTTTCTTGTTCATTGGTCCAGTAATCCAGGTTGGTCTCGTTCAGTGGATAGTCGCGGTTGAGCACCGGGTAATTGGTGATCATCTCCTGCGTTTTGCCGCCACGATGCGGAAATTCCCAGGGCGCTTTATTGGCATTCACATAGTCCTTTACATGCTCAATGTCCCTGCCTCTTTCCAGCATGATGGTTTTCAATCCCTTTTCGGTCAGCTCTTTGGCGGCCCATCCGCCGGCTATTCCCGAACCAATTACAATCGCGTCGTACGTTTCTGGCATATTGCTAGTTTTATTTTTTGATTCCGATGTCTGATTTCTGATTTGTGAGGTGCGATGTGGCATTACAAATTACCGTGGTATTGCCAACACAAATCAAATTACTGTTTCTTCCTCCTAATCAGCAATCAACCAATCTCCAATCCCTCAAATCACTAATCACTAATCAACCAATTACTAATCAACTAATCTCCCTACACATCGCAGCGCATAACTCCATCCTTCAGCGACGCGAGTTTGTCGGCGGCGAGGGGAATAAATTCCTGTGCTACATAATCTTTAAAACCTGTGGCCACAATGGACTTTATAATGGCGGGGTAATAGAGTTCCTGGGTTTCATCTATTTCATGGCGGCCTGGTACTCCAGCAGTGTGGTAATGACCATAGTACTCGTGGTTTTTTTGAATGGTGGCGATCACGTCTCCTTCGTCTATCTGCATATGATAGATATCGTAGAGCAATTTAAAATTGGGCGAACCCACGCGTTTGCAAAGCTCCACGCCCCAGGTACTGAGGTCGCACATATAGTCTTTATGATTCACCTTACTGTTCAGCAGTTCCATCTGGATCATAACGCCTTTTTTCTCTGCCAGCGCCATGATCTTTTTCAAGCCTTCTGCACTGTTGGTCAATCCGGTTTCATCATCCATACCATTGCGGTTACCGCTAAAGCAGATCAGGTTTTTATAGCCGGCCTTTGAAACCAGTTCAATATGTTCCGTATAATTTTTGATGAGCGTTTCGTGATACTGCTTATCGTTCCAACCCTTTACCAGGCTGATTTCTGCACCGTTGCACATCGACGAAAAGACATTATGCTTTTTCAGCATCTCCCAATCAGCTGGCCCTACCAGGTCGATGGCGCTGAAACCGATATTTTTCACCCCTATGCATAATTCTTCCACGGATAGTTGGTTAAAACACCAGCGGCACACTGAGTGATTGACATTGCCTTTTAGCCACTTCGCTTCTTTTTCTTTAGGATCCCCGGAAGCCAGCAGGCCACTTCCGGGTATGGCCAGCGCTGCTGTGCCAGCCAGTAAATTCTTGATCATCCTTCTTCTATTTTTGGGAGAGGCCATAGTTAGTGTTTTTGATGATTATGCGAAAGCAGCCTGCGATCGCTTGCTGCGGCCACGCATGTAAAAAAGGAGGCCAGTGAAAGCGACGATTAAAAAAAGTGGGATCACCAGGGTGGTATTGAAAATATCGGGACCAGCTGCATTCTTTGCATTGGTCAATGCCATGGCCATTTTACTTCCGGCCGGAGCGTCTGCATACGCCGCCACACTGGTGCCGGGCGGTAGCTTGTCGGCGATTATTTGGTCGTAATGGCTGCCCATAAAAATGGTATAAATGGAAACGGCAAACATGCCAGCGCCGCCCATCAGGTTTAATCCTACAGCCCCTGTCTTTGGCAGGTTTTCTGCTACAAAACCAATCATCGTTGGCCAGAAATAACAGCAACCCATACCAAATATTAATGCCCCAACGAAGACCATATCGCCTGTGGTATGTCCTAAAAGATACAAGCCCAGGGCCGCAAGGATGGCAGAAATAAGCAGCACGCCAACCGGTGATAATTGTTTTACTACGGGTCCTGCGAATCCGCGGCCAATAACCATTACTCCGGCTGTTACGGCTAATATCAGAATGGGGCTATTGGTTACATTGTGAAGCAAGACATCCACCCATTGACCTGTAAATAATTCAGTGATGGCGGTGCCAAACATGCAAATGATCATAAAAAGAAACAGTGGATTGGCCAATGACGCATACATTTCAGCTGTCGAAACGCCACTGGTAACGCGTTCTGTTTTGGGAAACGTGAGCCCCGAAACTAAAAATCCGTAGATAGCTGTAGGGATCAGCATGATAGCCACCTGTATTTGCCAGCCGATCCCAGCCTTTGTCAAAAGGAATACGAGTAAGGAGCCGATAAAAATACCTCCGGGAAACCAGAGATGAAAGTGATTAAGCTTTGTCGTTTTGTTTTCGGGGTAAAGGGACGCCACCAGCGGGTTACAAGCGGCTTCTACTGTGCCATTAGCAATACCTATTAATAAAGTGGAAAGGAATAATGTCCAGTAGCCTGTTGAAAAAATGGTCAGTAAAATGCCTCCCAGGTGGAAAATAAAAGCGAGTAATAAAAGGCTTTTCATGCCGATGATGTCTACAACTATGCCGCCAATGATAACAGCTAATGGAAAACCCCAGAATGCAGTAGCAGCTATGGTGCCCAGTTCGGACTTGGTGAGGTGAAACTGGTCGCCTAAAGTGCCGAGCATTCCTGCCCGTATACCAAAAGATAATGATGTTACGAGCAGTGCAAGACAACTTGCAACAAATAATTTGTTTTTGTGAATGGTCGGATTCATAGCAATCGTTAATATGGAACGTTCAATTTTTTGATGCCGGAAATTAAGGGAGTTCACTCAATCTGCCGATACAATTTTAATTAAGGGTAAATGCTGGCCCGGGTGTCTGTATTATTTGGTGAGCGAAAAAAAAGAGTGGAGATTGAGTCGGTTTTCATTAATTGAAACTGGCAATTTCTAATGATCATCATTCCGCAAACGTTTGTTGTGTTGTTTCTTAAAAAGAATTTCTGAAAGTAAGGATTTTTATATTATTTCATGGATTCGAAAATAAAATTCCACAAGCTATATGGATCGAAAATTACGAATGGGAATGATCGGTGGCGGCCGAAATTCTTTTATTGGTGCCATACATCGCATTGCTGCCAATATGGATGGGCTGATCGGGCTTTCCTGCGGGGCACTGAGTAGTAATGCAGAGAATGCCCTTAGTAGTGGCCGAAATCTTTTTTTACCGGGCGATAAAATCTATACCAGCTTTGAACTAATGATCGAACAGGAAAGTATGGCGCCCGCTGATCAGCGGATGGATTTTGTTTCGATCGTTACCCCTAATCACTTACATTTTGCCCCGGCGATGCTGGCGTTGGAACAGGGATTTCATGTGGTGATCGACAAGCCGGTCACCTTCTCACTGGCAGAAGCAACGGCTTTACAGCAGCAGGTTACAGATACAGGGCTATTATTGGCCCTTACCCATACCTACACCGGCTATCCCATGGTAAAGCAGGCCCGCCAAATGATCCGCGAAGGTGCCCTGGGTGCCATAAGAAAGGTATTTGTGGAATACCCGCAGGGCTGGCTGAGTGAAGCACTGGAATCTACTGAAAATAAACAGGCCAGTTGGCGCACTGATCCCGGCAAGAGTGGTATTGCAGGCGCCATGGGCGATATCGGCACACATGCATTTAATCTGGCAGAGTATGTAAGCGGTTTGCAGGTAACAAAGATTTGCGCCGACATTAATATAGTAGTGGAAGGCAGACGCCTGGACGATGATGGAGGCGTACTATTAAAATTCAACACCGGTGCCAGCGGCACCCTGATGGCCACACAGGTCGCGGCAGGTGCAGAGAACAATGTAAAAATCGCCGTATATGGCGAAAAGGGCGGACTGGAATGGCAGCAGGAAGACGCCAATAGTCTAGTGATCCGCTGGCTCAACAAACCTGCTGAAGTGTACAGGGCGGGCACGGGCTATGTAGGCAGTTTTGCAAAACACAATAGCCGTACGCCGGCGGGTCATCCCGAAGGTTACCTCGAAGCATTCGCTAATATTTACCGCAACTTTGCCTTAACGCTCAATGCCCGTAATAGCGGCGAAACACCCACCCCCGAAATGCTCGACTTCCCCGGTATCAACGAGGGTATCCGCGGCATGGCATTTATTGAAAAGGTAATCGCCTCGGGTAAGAGTGAAACAAAATGGACGGATTTTAATGGATAATGGAATAATTGATAATGGTTTATTGGATAATGGCGCAATGAATAATAGGTGATATGGTGATAGATAATATCATTGTGACACAGTGATAAGCGGCCAACAGTTAAACGAACAATTGTTTGTCCTGTGATGAAAACATGCTGATCACTGATTACTTGGGCAATACTACTCACCACTCTCACTTTCCCAACCGTAAATCCGTTGTCATTTAATTTGGAATTTCAGGCCTTAGGATTCACACCCAAACACCCCTTCAGGTGACGGGGCGCCCAAACCGGAGCAGGCTAACTAAACGGCTTTTAAATCATAAATCATAATCGGATGACTACCATCAAAGGACCCGGTATTTTTCTAGCACAGTTCATAGGTGATGCGGAACCGTTCAACAACTTAAAATCGATTTGCACCTGGGCGGCCAACCTGGGTTATAAAGGTGTACAGATACCTACCTGGGACAGCCGGTGTATTGATTTGAAACTGGCAGCAGAAAGTGCGACTTATGCAGATGAGTTAAAGGGCCGGGTAAATGAATGTGGTTTGCAGATCACCGAACTGTCCACCCACTTGCAAGGGCAACTCGTGGCGGTTAACCCGGCCTACGACGCCTTGTTTGATGGCTTTGCACCGGAAGCACTTCGTGGTAATGTCAAAGGGCGCACAGAATGGGCTGTTCAGCAACTGATGTATGCCGCTAAAGCCTCGCAGAACCTGGGTTTGCAGGCGCATGCCACTTTTAGCGGCGCGCTGCTTTGGCACACCATGTATCCCTGGCCCCAGCGCCCTGCCGGACTGGTAGAAGATGGATTCACAGAATTGGCAAAACGCTGGTTGCCCATTCTGAACGAATTTGATAAACACGGGGTCGACCTCTGCTATGAAATTCATCCAGGCGAAGACCTGCACGATGGCGTGTCTTATGAAATGTTTCTGGACAAAGTAAACAACCATTCCAGGGCCTGCCTGCTGTACGATCCATCCCATTTTGTATTGCAATGCCTGGATTACCTTGCCTATATTGATTATTACCATGAGCGCATAAAAATGTTTCATGTAAAGGATGCGGAATTTAATCCCACCGGCAAGCAGGGTGTATATGGCGGTTACCAGGGTTGGGTCGGTAGGGCCGGCCGCTTCCGATCGCTTGGCGATGGCCAGGTAGATTTTAAAGCGATCTTTAGCAAACTCACCGCCTACAATTTTAAAGGTTGGGCGGTGATGGAGTGGGAGTGTTGCCTCAAACACCCGGAACAAGGTGCGCGGGAAGGCGCTCCATTTATTGCCAGCAATATCATCCGGGTCACTGAGAAAGCTTTCGACGATTTTGCCGGAACCGGGGCTGATACTGACTTCAACAGGCGAATTTTAGGTATTGACAAGGCAGTGTAATCTAGTTAGGAATGTTAGACGTTAGGGTTCACACCCAAACACCGCTTTAGGGGACGGGGGCACCCAAACCGGAACGGGCTAGTTAAACGACATCGTCCAGACAAAACATAATTTTTTTTAATCAATATAAACCAGTAACAATGAAAAAAATGTTTGTAGGCCTGGCACTTAGCCTCCTCGTGGCCCTGGCTGCCTGTGGGGGCGATGCCGCAAAGGAAACCCCGAAAGATGGAGCCAAAGAAGCCGCCGTAGTAAAAAATGATAACAGCAGCAATCCAGACTATCAAAAAGGGCTTGCACTTGTAGGCTCATCAGATTGCCTGACCTGCCATAAGATCAGTGAAGCATACACCGGACCGGCATACGCAGATGTGGCCGCGAAATATGCTAATGCCGCCGACACGACGATCGCCCGTCTCGCCCAAACTGTTATCAAAGGTGGCAGTGGCCATTGGGGTTCCATACCAATGACGCCGCACCCAACTGTAAGCGAAGACGACGCGAGACAAATGGTGAAATATGTTTTACTCTTAAAAAAATAAAAAACTAACCATGTACAAAATTGCATTAACGATTGCTGTCGCCACAATGATAATGGCCTGCGGAGGAACTAAAAATGATGATGGTTTTCTGCCCATGTTTGACGGAAAAACTACCAACGGCTGGCATACCTATAACGCCGATACAATCGGCACCAACTGGAAAATAGAAGATGGTGCCTTGCACCTGGATGCCAACAAAAAGGCAGGCTGGCAAAGCGCTGCCGGTGGAGATATCGTGTATGACAGCGTCTATGATAATTTTCATTTTAAAACCGATTGGAAAATCGCAGATAGTGGCAATAGTGGCATCATTATGTTTGTGCAGGAAGATAAAAAGATTCCCTACGTATGGCATACGGGCATGGAAATGCAGGTACTCGATAACGACGGGCATCCCGATGCCAAAATCCCAAAGCACCGCGCCGGTGATTTGTACGACCTCATCGCCAGCAGTAGCGAACCAGTGAAGCGGGGCGAGTGGAACCACGCTGAAATTATCAGTAACCAGGGAAAACTTGAACTGAAGCTAAATGGCGTAACCGTTGTCACCACTACGATGTGGGACGATAATTGGAAAAAATTAATCGCAGGCAGTAAGTTTAAAGACATGCCCGGCTTTGGCACTTTTAAGTCCGGTAAAATAGCCTTGCAGGATCATGGGAATAATGTATGGTATAAAAATATCATGATTAAAAGGCTTTAGTTTTAACCCATTTTGTCTTTACCACGCACCTGCGCAGGGCAACCCAGCCGGGGCTGGCTTTCGCCCCGTTAGGGTTTTGCAAACGCTGAATAAACACAACCTCTCTATTTCACCATATAACTTTTTCACCCATATGAACAGGAAAAGTCTCTCTCCCAACAACCAAAACTCCCGCCGGAAATTTCTGAGAAATTCCTTAGCGGTAGCAGCAGGCTTTATGATCGTTCCCCGCCATGTACTGGGCGGCAACGGCTTTACAGCACCCAGCGACAAACTCATCATTGGCGGTATTGGTGCCGGCGGCAAAGGCGAAAGTGACTTGCTTAAGTTTTCGGAAAGCGGCAAAGCTGAGATCGCATTCCTCTGCGATGTGGACGACCGCCGTTCGGCCAAAAGCAGGGAACGTTTTCCAAAAGCGAAGTATTACAAAGACTACCGCGAGATGCTCGACAAGGAGCATAAAAAGATGGATGCCGTTTCTGTATCCACACCCGACCATAACCATGCCATCCAAACCCTGGCGGCGATGGAGCGGGGCAAACATGTGTATGTTCAAAAACCGCTGACCCACGATATCTACGAAGCCCGTATGCTGACCCAGGCCGCAGAAAAATACAAGCTGGTAACGCAAATGGGTAACCAGGGCGCCAGCGGCGATGGTGTAAGGAAAATGATGGAATGGTATAATGCAGGGGCAATTGGAGATGTGCATACAGTTTATACCTGGACAGACCGACCCGTTTGGCCACAAGGTGTTCCATGGTCGTCGCAAAAAGCGGAAGTGCCGGCAGGCCTGGATTGGAACCTCTGGCTCGGAACTGCGCCTGCTAAAGACTATGTTGAAAAGCTGGTGCCATTTAACTGGCGGGGCTGGTGGGATTATGGAACAGGTGCGTTGGGGGATATGGGCTGTCACCTGATATTTGCTCCGTTCCAAGTGCTGGGTTTGGGATACCCCACAGAAGCGGAATGCAGTGTTGGCTCCGTGTATGTGGATGAATTTAAGCGGGGCTATTTCCCCGAAAGCTGCCCGCCTTCATCGCATGTAATTCTAAAATTCAAAGGCGCCAAAGGCAAACCCGATATTAAAATGCACTGGATGGATGGCGGCATTCAACCCGAACGCCCCGAAGAATTGGCCGCCGGCGATCAGTTTGGTGATGGCGGTAATGGTGTGCTGATGATTGGCACCAAAGGAAAGATGATGTGCAGTACTTACGGTGCAAACCCGCGTCTGTTGCCGCTGAGCCGTACGGACCAGGTGCAAATAAAACAAACCCTCCCACGGGTCGCCGGGGGCGAAAATGGCCACTACGCCCAATGGGTGGAGGCTTGCATTGCAGGCTACGGCAGCGATCTCCAAAAAAACCTGAGTTCGCCGTTTTCTCTCGCTGGTCCCCTAACTGAAACGGTGATCATGGGCAACCTCGCCATCCGTAGTTTCGACCTGAGAAAGCAATCCGCTGCCGACCCCAAAAAGTTCGACTACCCCGGCCGCTATATCAAACTGCTCTGGGACGGCGCCAACATGAAGGTGACCAACTTCGACGAAGCCAACCAGTTTGTAAAAAGAGACTATCGAAAGGGGTGGTAATGAAGACATTATTGGTCTGGCATGGTGTTTGGTCAGGTGGCACAAACACTTTGATTATGAATAAGAATTTAAGTATAGCCCTGGTGCTTTTTGGGCTGGCCGGGCTCACAGCTTGTAAAAAAGAATCTGATAACTCAACTAAGTCCACAGTTCAGCTCCGGATGACGGACGGCCCAGGCGATTGGCAACAGGTGAACCTGGATATAAGAGAAGTGAAAATTAAGTTTGTGGAGGATAGTAGCGATACAGACGGATGGGAATCGCTGCAAACCAATGGAGGTATATACGATGTGTTACGCTTGCAAAATGGGCTTGATACCTTGCTGGCAACTGGCTCGTTTCCAATTGATAGAGCAGTAAGGGAAATAAGGTTGATTCTTGGCCCAAACAATTCAATTAAAGTACTTGGTGTGGTATACCCACTTACAATTCCGAGCGGGGCTGAATCTGGATTAAAAATAAAGCTGAATAAAAAACTGCTACCGCTGGTAACGCCGGTACTGATAGATTTCGACGCCGCCCTTTCTATAAAAGAAGAAAATGGAGGATATAAGCTGAAGCCCGTAATAAAGCTGAAGTAACTCAAAAGTGCAATAGCCTGAAAGGGTTGTTATAACGACAAGCATCTCTGTCATTCCCTGGGTTTGATGAGGGATGCTTTTTTTTATATCGGTACAATCATTCAGGCCGCTGAATCTTAATGCATTAAAGGTACCCTTAAAAGTAGCAGCTAGAATTTCTGAATTCCCGATGCCTTCGTCATACCTCAGTTTCATTTTTAAGTTTTCTGGTATCAGGGTAAAGACCCATTTATATTAATACCCCAATACGTCCCTGGGTATTTAAAATTATTGTTCCATCTTTTCGAGGATTGATCTCGGCCCGATGTAACGTTTCGGAAATTAGATAATGGACGAATTTTTCGAACCATAGACCTTTCTCCAGCGGCCTTGCCCAATGAGGTCATTATTTGCGGTTTTTCTTACAACAGGCGCTCATCATATATGGCAGTACCCTGTAGTATGGATTGTTTCAGGACTTCAACCCAGGCAGCGGCCCGGCGTATAAGTTAAAATGTGAATGCTTAGACGCTGCTTACACATATCCGCTTGGGATACAAGTTGTGGATTTAAGATTATTCCGTCAGGATAGCGGGAGAATCAGCATTGGTAAAAGATGTACGGATTGGCGTCAGGATAATGAGATAAAATGAGGCCCTAAGGTTGCGAATGCGGCGTTGATTTTACAAAGGGGACTCCTTTACTAATCCAAGGTTTCACCTAATGTCATTTAGAGGGTTTTCAAAAAAGATAATTATTCATTTTATACACCTACGAAAACCAGGCAATCAAATTTCATCAGTCCCTTTAGCATTCCCAATTTTCATATTTTCACATCTTCACTTTCCACATTAATTAATAATCATGGCTGATAAGAAACATATCGTAGTCCTCACTGGCGCTGGCGTAAGTGCCGAAAGCGGTATCAAAACATTCCGGGATTCAGATGGACTTTGGGAGACGCATCGCATAGAAGATGTGGCCACGCCCGAAGGCTGGGCGGCCAATCCCAAACTGGTGCTGGACTTTTATAACCAGCGACGGGCCCAGGTAAAGGATGTATTTCCCAACGCGGCCCATACCGGCCTTGCCGGCCTGGAAAAGCATTATGATGTAACGATCGTCACCCAAAATATTGATGACCTCCATGAGCGGGGCGGTAGCACTAAAGTTGTGCACTTGCACGGAGAGATTTTAAAAATGCGTAGCGAGTGGGATGAAGACATGGTCTATCCCATCAACGGCGATATTGAGCTGGGTGATACTGCCGAAGACGGCGCCCAGCTAAGGCCGTTTATCGTATGGTTTGGTGAGGCAGTGCCGATGATAGAAATAGCCGCCAGCATCATGCGGGATGCTGATATTTTTGTTTGCATCGGCACGTCGTTGCAGGTGTACCCTGCTGCGGGGCTGATAGACTATGTACCATCTTTTGCCACGAAGTATATCATCGATAAAAATATACCTCCGGTGACCGGTTACAGGAATATTATCACTATTGAAAAGCCAGCTACGGAAGGTGTGGCGGAACTTATAAAACGATTGATACCTGAATAATTACATGATGAAGAAATATCTTTTATTAGTAAGCCTGGTTGCTGTTTTTCTCAGCGCTTATTCCCAGGGAGAATTAACGACACAATATTGTTATGCCTTTGAAAAAGGAACCAGCACGTACACTTTTAACGATTCTATGAACCTACGGACAGCGCCTCGTCTAAAAGCTGCCGTGCGGGATACGCTGGCAATGGGAACCGAAGTTTTCATTGACGAAAAAATCGATTCACTCATGACTGCCTCAGGTAAAGAAGCTCCCTGGTACCTGGTACATTACACAAAGAATACTGAAAATCGAACCGGCTATGTGTGGGGCGGTAATCTCTGTCTGAACCCGATGCGGAGAACAGACATTAAGTTTTTAATAGGTTTAAAGGGGCTGGCAAAGCGAAAATCAAAAGGAAGCAACGAATCATTTGACGTAATGGTAGCTGAACTAAAAGTGCTTCGCAATGACTCGCTTCTTGACAGGGTTTCCTGGGATCTGTGGAGTACAGAGGGGTTTGCTTATAACGGATCACGGGTTCTGCCTGCATCTGGCTTGAAGGATGTAAAATACCTGCTGCAAACATTATTCAGCGGGGGAGCATGCGGCATTCCAACCATTACGCAGTATCTGGCATGGACTGGAGAAAAACTGCTGCTCTTGCCGCAACTCATGTCTGTGGCCGATGCCGGCGTTTTTTCTCACGACGAACAATTTGTTTTCCCCACGGATAAAAATGGCAAGCCGGGTACGATTATCAAAACGATCGAAGACGAAGAAACGGATGAAAAGGAACACACAACGTCAAAGAAAAGCACCATGAGATTTATATGGAATGGAGAAAAGGCCATTAAACAATAAGTATGCATCTACGGCTGCCCACCGCCATTTAGTCCATAAAAGATCACACAGGTGCCAAAATCGGGGCTGAAATTCTGAAAGCGGTGCTCTATGCCTGCGGGCACAAACAGCAAATCTCGCTGTTTACATAAAACAGTTTGCCCATCTCTGTAAAAATCGGAATGACCGCTTGCTATGACGTATATCTCATCCTTCCGGTGTGGTGTTTGTGTGTCGGTTATTTGTGGGTCAAAATATTCCAGTTGCATGCTATGGTGTTGCAACAGCACTGTGAACTTCTGATGTCTTTCTTTGCAGAGCTGTTCTACAGGTGCCGGAACAGTAAATAGAAACCGGTTCATAAAAAAGCCCTTTCTGTTTCCGTAAAACGGATGCCATATTCTTCTAATTCTTGTAATACCGGTTCATAGATGGCTTCAATGTTGGGAATGTGTAAACCGGTTAGGCGGAGGCCGCCATTAAGTATGAGTTTTGTTGCGATACCTAGTGGCAATCCAACTGTTTTCGCCATGGCAGTCCGAAGACTATTCTCGCCTTTCACCACCAGCGTACTCACCACAGCTATCTCTTGTTCGTTCAGCGAATAGTCGATTTCGTGCACCATCACTATAATATCCTTGTCGTTTGGCTGAAGTGCTAATTTTGATTCGAGTAGCTGCTGCAGTACGGTTGCTGAACTATCTTGTTTATCAGGAAGTGGTTCATCAGTAAATAGCCCAAGGCAATCCAGCATATTCGTGATCTCTTCCTGGTAATGTTCTTCAATGTTTTTTTGCAAATAACCTCTCCAACCCATTTCTTCACCATGAAGCGCATGCAACTTAGCATGGAACCAGTTGGATAGTGTATGGCAGTATTTTATCATGTCACCATCATCGGCAGCTGTCATTTGCAAGGCGACCAATACGGCCCAGGCCCTGCAAAATGCGGGGTGTCGAAGGGTGGTACGGATAAATGTGGCAGTTTCTTCCAGCTCATAGACTGCGATATAATCCAGCGAATCCCTGTTGGGATACCAGGCTAGTAAGCCAAAACCCTCCACCTCAATTTCATCACAATCTTTAAAAATCTCTTCGTATTCCACCCGGGCTTCTTCTTCCCAAACGCGGTAAATCGCTCCCGAACTGCCCGCCATTACTACGTTTCGGGGATTCCAGCTAATCTTATAATGCCAGGGATTATCATCACTTTCTGGTGCTACCAGGCCACCACAATGGCTTTTAAACGAGGTGATTGTACCTCCCTTGTTCTTAATATTATGGATAATTTTCATGGCGCTCATATGATCGATGCCAGGGTCAAGACCCATTTCGCAGAGAAATAATAATCCGTTGTCTTCAATTGAAGCTGCAAGCTCTTTTAGCTGATCATCCACGTAAGAAGCGGTGAGCAGGCTCTTACCCAGCAACAGACAGCTTTGGGCTATTAAGAAATGCAGGGCCGGCGGCATTAATGAAATTACAATATCAGCTTCGCCGATAAGCGCCTCTCTTTTAGCAATGTCGTGTATGTCTGTGGCGATGGCGGTGGTGGATGCAGCGTCGCCTGTCTTTGTGCGAATGATCGCTGTATCGATATCGGCGATCGTAATATGCCAGTCTTCAGCGGCGGCATGTGCTATTAAATAGTCGATCAGGCAGGTGGATGATTTGCCGGCACCAAACAGAAGTATTTGCTTCATATGTTATGTTGTCTGGATCCTGATTGCAGCATCGCGACCAGGGATTGATAATGGCTCTTGTTTTTTTACGGCGCCTGTGCAAGGGGCCAAGCCTGGCTGCCATCGTTTTTACTATCCTTTCAACCTGGCCACCAGGTCAATATATTGTTGCATAGCAGCATCTTTAGACATGCCTTTAAGTTCGGCCCAGGCATTGTATTTGGCCTTGGCCACAAAATCAAATGGGTTCGACGGGCTTTCGGCCTCTATGTCGCCATCGGATCCCTGCTTAAATAGTGCATACAATTCCAACAGTGTTTCATTGGAAGGTTTTTCAGCAAGGGTTTTACTTTCGGTAGCAGCTACCTGGAATTGTTCGGCAAGTGTCATGGAGATTTTTATTTGAATGTAAGCAAGGATTTTTTTTCGGAAAATGAAATGGGCATGTGTAATACTTACCTGCGGCTAATCTAAGGCAAAATTTTTTTTATGAAACCAAAACTGGCTGCATTTCTTTTTTTAGCGATTGTCGTGTCTGCCCCCAAATTACATGCTCAAATGATCACCGGCAAGGTACTCGGTGAAAACGGCCTGGCAGCTTCCGCCATCTCCGTGAAATTTATGAATAACGTCAATACCGTAGTTACGAACGCCGATGGTACCTTTAAAATAATGGCAACCAAACTACCCGATTCCCTCGTGTTCAGTGCTGTGGGATATGAGTCATATAAAGTAAGGGTGACCGATAAAACGGTAAAGGATATTAAGTTTGAAGTGGTACTGCTAAAAGCCCGGCACGAATTAAGCAATGTGGTAGTCGTCGGTTACGGCGCAACAAAAAGAAAAGATGTAACAGGAAGCGTCGCAAAAATGGAAGCCAAAGAATTTTCTGAAAAGGCACCTGATTCAAAAATAGCAGAAGATGCGGTAGTGGGAAGGCTTGCCGGTGTGGCTGTTTCTCCGGGATATGATGCTGATAGGTCTGTTAGTTCCAGTGTGAGAATCCGCGGAACAGGTTCCGTCTCTGGGAGTCCTGGACTTGGGAAGACAGCAGATCTTAATTTTTTCTCCGGTAAAAAGATATCCTTCAACGATACTGTTACGATTGGTGCCGGAGAAAAGACCTATGCCACTAAACTGGTTACGGCAGGTGAGGTAAATGATTTCAACAAATGGAAAATGTGGGAGGATTTTACGGAGACTGATTTCAAACAACATAGCCAGCAATGGAACCTGTTCCCAAGGCAGCGGTATTGCATACAGTTGCAAAATAAAACCCATGCACCCGTTGTGGGCCAGGAAGTGAAACTAGTCAGAAAAACAACAAAGGAGTTAGTATGGACGGGCATTACAGACAATACCGGCAAGGCTGAATTGTGGGCAGGCATGAACACCGCCGTCTTTGTAAACGATGGTGATTATATTATCCTGGTAACAGGAAAGGAACAACAGATTGAACATCCAACACTATTTGAAAACGGTGTCAACAGGTTGGAGTTGAATGTAGATTGCAATACCAATAAGAATGTTGATATCGCGTTCGTGGTAGACGCGACAGGTAGTATGGGTGATGAAATAGAATTTCTGAAGCTGGAGTTGGAAGATGTGCTTCGCAAAACCTTCGATCAGTTCAGCGACCTTGATTTAAAAGCTGCTTCTGTTTTTTATCGCGATCATGGTGACGAGTACCTTACAAAACATGAAGATTTTAATGATGACCTGGTCAAAGTGCTCAACTTCATAAAACTGCAGAAGGCAGGTGGTGGAGGCGATACGCCCGAAGCGGTTGAAAGTGCCATGAACACTGCATTGGATAGCCTTAGCTGGAGACCGGATGCCGGCGTGAAATTAATGTTCCTGGTGTTGGATGCACCTCCCCATGCCGGTAAGGAAGCGGAAATATTTGCCCTGGTTCAAAAGGCAGCCGCTAAAGGCATCAGGGTGATCCCCGTTGTATGCAGTGGCGCCGACAAAGGCACTGAATTCTTAATGCGTAGCATCGCATTGGCTACCAACGGAACCTATGTTTTTCTTACTGATAATAGTGGTGTTGGGGGAAAACATCTAAAACCTACCACCGATGTTTTCAGTGTTGAGTTGTTGAATAATTTGCTGCAGCGGCTCATCCGCCAGATGGTCTATATGCCCGCCTGCGCTTCTACCACACAGAATCAGGTTTTACCATTTCCGAACCTGCCACTGAATTTGCTGAAAGTGAAAATATCACCCAACCCTACCCCTGGTCGTGTTGTGATAAAAACCAACAAAGCACTTAAAGACATTTTTATTGCGGATTTTACCGGTAAGATATTGATGCGGCTAACGGGCAACGGTAAACAGGATAAATGGGAAGCAGATCTCGGTCAATATCCGTCAGGAACTTATATCGTCAGGTACATAACAGCTGAAAATGAGTGGGGTGCTGAGAAAGTGGTAGTCGTTCGTTAAAAAACAAAATTACCTTCCAAAAAGTGGCTGTCTCAAAAATGGGACAGCCACTTTTTTTTGCTGTTTTCTGCAAGTATTATTTATTGCTTATCAATAGATAATAATGATACCACCAAGGTTTTATCGGTATTTTTTAAATTATTGTTTGAAAATCGAAACCATCCGGAGACTGATTTACGTAGATAGCGATGAATTGGAAAAAGATTAGCTGACAATACAAATAAATCATTGTTGCAAAAATATTTGGACAGTTTATTAATGTAGTGTTGTTAAATATATTACTTTCGCGCGGCTTCAGATTACAAGTAGCCAAAATTCCCCAAAAATCTCAATGAAAAAACTATTTCTAGCCGGAACTACCGGCTTGGTATTATTTTGTGGTCATGTGAAGGCCCAGCAGCTCAAAAGCCAAAGGGCAGGTCAGGCAGGAATGTTTCCGGCAGATATGCAATTTGACGGTAAGTCTGCCCCGATTTTTCAACGGGGTGTAGTACCGGTACCTGATGCAAAGGGTATTCTTGTGGACCTCCCTGGAATGAATGTGTCCCATGCGGAGACAGATGCCTTCGGACAGGAACATATACGGTATCAGCAAAGTTTCCAGGGCATACCAATAGAGCATGCCGTATTGGTACAACATGTAGAAAATAACAAGGTTGTTTACCAAAACGGTAAGATTATCCGTGATTTTAGTAGCCAAATGATTGTCACGCCGACACTTAGCGCGCAGGTAGCCCTCAGCCGCGCACTAGCTTCAGTAAATGCACGCCTTTACAAATGGCAGGTGCCAGCGGAGGAAGCGTTCATAAAATCTGAACAAGGCAGCAAAAACGCCAGTTTTTTTCCAAAAGGAACCTTGGTTTTTTACAGTGGCGAAGAAGAGGTAATCCCTTCTGCGATGCATCTTGCCTACAAATTTGATATCTATGCACAGGACCCGGTTAGCCGGCAGATTATTTTCGTGGATGCCAGAACCGGTGAGATTTTGGGTAAGAGGGAGTTGATCCACGAAGCCAATGCAACCGGTACAGCAGTAACTGCTTTAAGTGGCACCCAAACAATTACCACCGATAAGGTGAGCGCCACCTCATATCGGCTCCGTGAAACCGGCCGTGGTAATGGCATCCAAACCTTTAATCTGAACGCCGGCAGCAATTATGGTGCTGCCACGGATTTCGGAGATTCAGATAATACCTGGAATAACGACAATGCCGCGAAAGATCAATACGCCACTGATGCCCATTGGGGAGCTGAAAAAACATATGACTATTATTTTACAAAATTTAATCGTAATAGTATTGACAATGCCGGCTACATTATACAAAGTTATGTTCATTACAGCACCAATTATTTTAATGCGTTCTGGGATGGGGCCCGCATGACTTATGGAGATGGCAATGCCACTCATAACAGCAAGCCGCTAACAGCTTTAGATATTTGTGGGCACGAGATATCCCACGGCGTAACCAGTTATACTTCCAACCTTACGTATTCAGGCGAGTCTGGCGCACTTAACGAGGGCTTTAGTGATATTTTTGGAACAGCCATCGAATTTTATGCCCGCCCTGGTAACGCGAACTGGCTGATGGGCAGTGACGTATATACGTTGCGGTCTATGAGTAATCCGAACGATTACAAACACCCGGATACCTACCTGGGCACCTACTGGGTGGCAAGCGACATTGACTATGGTGGTGTTCATACCAATTGCGGTGTGCTAAATTACTGGTTTTATTTGCTCTCTATGGGTGGTAGTGGCACCAATGATAACGGCACTGCCTTTAATGTAACCGGCCTGGGTATCGATAAGGCTGCAGCAATCGCCTATCGCACAAATACTTATTACCTTGTCAGTACCTCTAAATATGCCGACGCCAGAACTTATGCTATTAAAGCTGCACAGGATCTTTACGGTGCAAACAGCAACGAAGCCATTCAAACAGTAAACGCATGGAATGCGGTAGGCGTGGCAGGATCTGACATTCCCCCGATTGCTGCCTGCCCGGATAATTATGAAGCCAATGAGACAAAAACTACAGCGAAGGTAATTGCTGTCAATACCGATATATCAGCGTCAATTGGCTCTTCCATTGATCAGGACTGGTTTAAGTTTACCACTACCGCTTCTTCCCCGAAAATTCAACTCACGTTGAGTGGCCTGCCTGCTAATTATGACGTAAAGCTGTACAACAACGCCGGTACACAGATCGGTATTTCACAGAATACCGGCACCAATACCGAAACGATTAATTACAGCACCCGAACAGCCGCTACCTACTTTGTGCAGGTGTATGGCAATAGTGGGGCCTTTAACAGTGCTACCTGCTATACATTACGGGTTGCGACGAGTTCTGCAAGCTTATTTGGTGGTTTTTTTGGAATAACTGATAATCCAGCGAATGCGTTGCTTGCAGTACAGCCTGTGCCAGCGGTAGATTTCACAACAATATCCTTTGGATCCTCAATTGCTGGTAAGGCACAAATCATTGTAACCAACCTGGCGGGCGCTGTTGTATTCCGCAATACCATGGTGGTAACTGCTGGTACGAATCAACTACAGCTCAACGTCAGTGGCTTTACATCTGGTATGTATGTTTTGAAAATGGTAAACGGTAATGATACACAAGTACAGAAATTGATAGTTGAACATTAATTCAATCTGCCTAGTAATACCAAATAAAAAATGCCCGGCTTGCCGGGCATTTTTTATTTGGTATTACTTACTTTAGAATAGGCATAATCAATCCTACCCGGCTTTGTATGCATTGGGTACATTATCCCTTACATCTGCATCGGTGATTGTCTTTCCGGAAAGTATAATGAGCCGCTCCACCACATTATGTAATTCACGAATATTCCCTGTCCAGTTGTATTGCTGTAATAATAAGATGGCTTTGGAATCAATTTGTTTTTTACCAATGCCATATTCCGTACATATATCAGACAGAAACCTGTCTACGAGTAATGGGATATCTTCAGTGCGCTCATTTAGCGAAGGAACCTGGATCATGATCACGCTGAGGCGATGATACAAGTCTAGGCGGAATTTTTTTTGTTCGATTTCATGCAACAGATTTTTGTTGGTGGCTGCGATCACCCTTACATCTACATTAATTTCCTTGTCGCCACCTACCCGGGTTATAATGCCTTCCTGCAAAGCCCTTAATACTTTGGCCTGCGCATCAATGCTCATATCGCCGATTTCATCCAGGAACAGCGTACCGCCATTGGCCTGTTCAAACTTGCCAATGCGTTGCTTGAAGGCCGAGGTAAATGAACCTTTTTCATGCCCGAATAATTCACTTTCAATTAATTCACCAGGTATTGCGGCGCAGTTTACTTCTACGATGGGTTTAGTGCTGCGATTGCTCAGTTCATGCATCCAACGAGCTACCAATTCCTTACCCACACCATTCTCGCCAGTTATCAGCACCCGGGCATCGGTAGGAGCTACTTTAGCAATAGTCTCTTTAATTTTTTTGATGGCCTGGCTGTCACCTATCATATCCTGCACCTTGCTGATCTTGCGTTTCAGCGTTTTGGTTTCAGTTACCAGCGTTGTTTTATCGGTAGCATTGCGGATGGTAATCAGCATCCGGTTCAGGTCGGGTGGCTTGCTGATAAAATCATATGCACCTTTCTTTACGGCTTCAACAGCGGTTTCAATATTACCATGACCGCTGATCATGATGATGGGCACATCCGGGTTTACAGCTTTGGCTTTTTCAAGAAATTCAATGCCATCCATTTTAGGCATTTTGATATCACAAAGCACTACGTCAAAACTTTCGGCAGAAAATCTGCGGAGCCCTTCTTCCCCATTTTCAGCGGTTTCGGCTTTGTAGCCTTCATGCTGTAGTATTTCACTAAGCGTATTGCGGATCGCCCTTTCGTCGTCGATAATTAAGATTTTCGGCATAAATGTGTTTGGTTGTGCCTGCTAAGAAAAAATTGTGCCAGAAGCAAGGCGCCTGCTTGTCAGGGGCGTTTATATTTAGGGGCAATCCAGATGAGAAAATGTTCACGAATTTATCTGGGAAAATGAATATGGGAAATCAGACATCCGAAATCAGACATCACAACGAAGCCGCAATCAATTCCGCCACATCCATCACCGTTACTTCGCTTTCCTTCTCATTCATCTTCACCCCGTCAGTCAACATCGTATTACAAAAAGGACAGGCTGCTGCTATTATGGTCGCGTTGGTTTCAATGGCTTCCCGCGTACGTTCTTTATTTACCCAGGTTGTGCCTTTCTCCTCCTCTTTAAACATCTGAGCACCACCGGCGCCGCAGCAAAGACCATTGCTTCTGCAACGTTTCATCTCTACCAATTCGGCGTCGAGGGCTTCTAATACCTGGCGTGGGGCTTCGTAAATGCCATTCGCACGGCCGAGGTAGCAGCTATCATGGTAGGTAATGCGCTTGCCTTTAAAGCTGCCGCCTTCCTTAAGTTTAATGCGGCCTTCGTTGATCAGTTGCTGTAACAAAGTGGTATGGTGCATTACTTCGTAAGTGCCGCCCAGTTCGGGGTATTCATTTTTTAGCGTGTTAAAGCAATGCGGGCAGGTAGTCACAATTTTTTTGATGCCGTAATTATTCAGCACCTGGATATTATTATAGGCCATCATCTGGAAAAGGAATTCATTACCAGCTCTGCGAGCAGGATCTCCCGTGCAGGCTTCCTCGCTACCTAGTACAGCGAAATTTATCCCAATAGTATCCAGTATCAGGGCAAATGCTTTGGTTATTTTTTGCGCCCGTTGGTCAAAACTTCCTGCACAGCCCACCCAAAAAAGTATTTCGGGCGCTTCGCCCGCGGCCGCCATCTGAGCCATGGTTTTTACTGGCATGTTATTGTTTAATTTAAACCGAAAATAAGGAGAATACCCCACGAAACAGCGGGGATCGTGTTTTACGACATAAGGTCATTTGGTCATAAGGTCAATGGATAGTGACCTAATGGCTAATGACCTGCTCAACGGTAGGGTATCGGCTAAAGCCGTCTAAACTTCTACACCCCTAAAACCTTACTTTTGCTGCCGTTTGAACAGCATGATGCAACATAAAAAGATCTTCCTGAACTGGGAGCGATGGCCTTTTAACCTCGTATATTTTCCCTTGTTATTTGTGCTTATTTATTACATGATCAGGAGTCGGGCGGTGTGGTTTTTTACACCGAGCAACCCAACGATCACTTTTGGCGGACTTGAAGGCGAACCTAAAAAAGAAATGTACGATCAACTGCCGCAGTACCTTTTCCCTGTGACCTTTAACGTACTGCCGGGGGAAATTTTTCAAAGCGTTCTCGATAAGCTGGAAGACAACCAGGTAGAATTGCCCTTTGTTGTGAAGCCCGAGAAGGGCTGCGCTGGCCTTCTGTTTCGTAAAATAGATACCCTGGACCAACTGAAAGAATACCATGAAAAAGTAAACATAGAATTTATCGTTCAGGATTTGATCCGGTTTCCGATGGAGGTAAGTGTATTTTATTACCGGATGCCTGCGAATAAAAGCGGCACCATTTCAGGGTTTCTCCATAAAGTGCCCATGTTTGTAATGGGCGATGGCTGCTCTACCGTATTGCAACTGATACAAACCAATCCGAAAGCCAGTCAGCGACTGGAAGAGCTGACAAAGCCACATGCCGCCAATTTTGATAAAGTGATTCCTGCGGGTGAAAAATACCAGTTGAGCTATGCGGCGAACCATAACCGGGGAGCGCAGTTTATTAACCTGGCGCACGAAATTGATGGGAAACTGTTAGGGGTTTTCGACGAACTAAGTTTTAAGGTTAGCGGTTGGTTTTATGGTCGCTACGATATCATGTGTGCAAGTGTTGAGGATCTCAAAAATGACCGTAATTACGAGATACTTGAGTATAACGGTTGCGGTGCCGAACCCAATCATATTTACGATTCCGGCTACACCCTGTCTGAGGCCTATGCGGAAATCCTGAAACATTGGAAAGCCATGTATCAGATAAGTAAATACAACAACAAGCATGGTTCCCCCTACTGGAAATTCAGGCGTGGCTTGAATGTAATGATTGAAAGCCGCCGCCATTTTAAGGACCTGCGCCGCCTCGAAACGGAGCTGAGTTTTTAAGTTTAGCGTTCCATCCAATTACGGTTTTCATTTTCATATTTCCACACTTCCACCTTTCCACATTTTCCTTTATGGGCAAGCTGTTTAAAGTTTTTTCCTGGGGTTTGATGATCAGTGCTTTGGGCACGTTGCCGCTGGGTACTTTGAATATTGCGGCCATGCAGATATCAGTTTCAGAAGGCTTGCGGCCCGCATTATTGTTTGCATTCGCAGCCACACTCGTGGAAATAATCTATGTACGCATATCATTGGTTGGCATGGATTGGGTGCGTAAGCAAAAAAAGCTGTTGAAGTGGTTGGACTGGATTGCATTAACTATTGTGCTGGCGCTGGCCATTGGCAGTTTCTATGCGGCTTCACAACCCAGCCATGTAAAAAATGTATTCCTTCAAAACCATATGAACCGTTTTTTATTAGGTCTGCTGATGAGTGCTATCAACCCGGTACAGATCCCGTTTTGGTTCGGTTGGAGCACGGTTTTATTCACCAAAAATATATTGGAGCCAAAGCCCGCGCAATACAACCTGTATATCATTGGCATTGGGCTAGGCTCACTGATAGGATTGGGCGTATTTGTATTTGGTGGAAAATTGTTGGTTGATAAACTTAATACCAACCAACACCTGCTCAATTATATTATCGGAGGCGTATTTGCTGTCACGGCCTTGCTGCAGTTAATAAAAATTTTGAGGCATAAGGGCTTAGCCCATTCGGTTGATAAAACAGGGTAAGGGCTTAACAACATTATGCCACCCATGTTTTTTTACCCCACCTAAAAACCTCAGCCTTTATCTTTGCCTTTCCAATGCAACAAGTGCAATCCTATATCTTTCTTATCTCGGCGCTCGCCATGGATTCGACAATGGTTTAAAACATAGCGCCGGCGTGCATGTCAGGGACCCAATCCCGGATGCCGGCAATTTTGATGCAACTTATTTTGTTTTAAATCTTCAATACTTTACAGATGGAAACGCTTGTAACCAATAAGCAATCAACCAATACGGAAACTGATTTTTTACCCCTCCAGGGAACGGATTATGTAGAATTTTATGTTGGCAATGCCAAACAGGCTGCCCATTATTATATGAGCGCTTTTGGTTTTCAGCCGCTGGCTTATGCCGGCCCCGAAACAGGGATGAAAGACCGGGCCAGCTATGCGGTGCGCCAGAATAAACTTACCCTCGTACTTACTACACCGCTCAGGAACGGTAACGCGATAGCTGATCATATTTACAAACATGGCGATGGTGTAAAATGCCTGGCATTGAAAGTGCAAGATGCCACCGATGCGTTTGAGCAAACCACCCGTCGCGGCGCAAAGCCTTACCTGGAGCCGGTTACGCTTAGCGATGACAATGGTGAACTGGTGATGAGCGGCATTCACACCTATGGCGATACGGTGCATCTATTTATCGAAAGAAAAAACTATTCCGGCGACTTCATGCCCGGCTTCCGGTCCTGGGGCAATCCATATTATCACCCCGAAGAAACCGGCCTTTTGTACGTAGACCATTGCGTGGGAAATGTGGATTGGGATGGCATGAATCCATGGGTGAAATTCTACGAAGAGGTGATGGGTTTCAGAAATATTCTGACATTTGATGACAATGACATCTCTACCGAATACAGTGCCTTGATGAGTAAGGTGATGAGCAACGGTAATGGCTTTGTGAAATTTCCGATCAATGAGCCCGCTGAAGGCAAAAAGAAAAGCCAGGTGGAGGAATACCTGGAATTTTACCAGGGCGAAGGGGTGCAACATGTGGCCATGGCGACGAACGATATCGTAAAGACCATTACCGCATTACGCAGCCGCGGCGTGGAATTTTTAAAAGTGCCGAATTCATACTACGACGATCTGATTGACCGCGTGGGTCATATCGATGAAGACCTCGAACCTTTAAAAGAACTAGGTATTTTGGTAGACCGCGATGAGGAAGGATACCTGTTGCAGCTCTTTACCAAACCTGTGGAAGACAGGCCCACACTGTTTTTCGAGATCATACAACGAAAAGGCGCGAAGAGTTTTGGGAAGGGAAATTTTAAAGCTTTGTTCGAAGCCATTGAAAGAGAGCAAGGCGAAAGAGGCAACCTATAGCATTCCCGATCCTCCCTTTTTGGGGAGGATTTTTTTACAGCGGCCAGCGTTAAATTTGCACCGCAAAGGAAAAATTATAACAAGTCAATAGTAGTTTCGTTTTTATGAGTATGAAATCCCTGATCTATACATTTCGCAACAAAGGTCTCCGTCACCATTTGCCACTACTTGCTACCTGCTACTCCCTGCTTGCTACCGTCTCCATGGCCCAGCTACCGCAGAAAGATTTTATCAGCTACCAGAAAGGTTTCAAAAGGGTGGGGGATGCTTTTAATAAGACGACGGATACCCTGCGGAAGCAGTTTGAGGCTAAGGGTTTAAAATGGCCTTCGAAGTATATGTACATCAGGTCTTTTAAGTACGATAGCCAGATGGAAGTGTGGTTCAAGAATGAAAAAGCCGAGCAGTATAAATTGTTTAAAACCTACAAGGTTTGCGCACTTGCCGGCACGCTTGGGCCAAAGCGGATGGAAGGTGATTACCAGGTGCCGGAGGGCTTCTATTATATCAACGAATTCAAACCCAACAGCAATTACCACCTGGCTCTCGGAGTTAGCTATCCCAACGCCAGCGACCGCGTGCTGAGCGATTCATTGCAGCCAGGTTCAGAAATATTTGTTCATGGCAGTTGTACTACGGTAGGTTGTATACCTATCAACAACGATCAGATTGAAGAGTTATATACCCTGGCAGCCATGGTCCACAACGAAGGACAGGATTTTATTCCCATCCACGTTTTCCCTGTATCGTTCAAAAACAAGAAAACGATGGAGTACCTGACTAAATACCTCACCTCGAATCCCAGCTACGCAACACTGCTTAACAAACTCAAGTATGCTTACTACTATTTCGATCTTAAAAGGAACCTGCCTGTAATTATGGTGGATAAAATGGGTAGCTACACATTCGCAGATGAAATAAAGATCTCGTTCGAAGATGAGCCGCCACCGGTGATTGTAAAAAAAGTGACCCCTAAGAAATATGCCACCCAGGTAGATTTTGATGAAACCACAATTGCCAAAACCTTTTACAGGCAGGCGGTTGCACCGGATGGGATGAAAGGATTTCAAAAATTCCTGGATGAAGTGGCTGTAAATGCCGCGCCTTTTTTGCCCGAAGGCATTAAAAGAATGTTTGTAACAGTAGAGTTTATAGTTGACAAAACAGGTAAGGTAATTTTACCGAAGGTTTTAACGAATACAACACCTGAAATGCATAATATGCTGATAGAGCATTTTGAAGCCATGCCTGCATGGACACCTGCCCTCGATACCAAAGATCAACCGGTACCAGTTAAACTACAACAGGGCATTGAAATTAATGAAATCCTGGGGAAGAAGGTTTAGGGTTCACAAATTCACAAGTTCATAAGGTTCCCAAGTTCCCAAGTTCCCATGTTTTGTTGTGAAGCTTCGGCTCTAAAATCTTTGTATTAAAATCAGACATCAGACATCAAAACATCCATTAACCTTGGACCGTGATTTAATCTTTCAGTAACACCTGTATCGTTTCCCTGCCTTCTTGTTGTTTCAGCACTATTTCTTTGCCTTGAATCAGGCGATGCACCAGGTCTTCTTCATAATGCCGGATGGTGAGTAGGGTAAGGCCTTTCTCTATCTGGATATCGAAAAATTCACTAGCCGCAAAAGCAAGCTTCTCATTTTTATCTTCCCGGTCGTCTACACAACAGAGAAAGCTGATAGCACCGTTCTGTGTGAGGCTTGGGCGTATACTCAACTGTTCAAATAAATGATACAGCTGACCAATGGGGCGCTCGCCCACAAAAGAGTAGTCTTTTGAATGGAAATGAATAAGCACCTGGTTTTCTTTCCGAACGATAATGGGGGGCAAATGCTTCACACTATTATTATGCACCACGGTACCCGGCAACGACGGATCGAGGAAGCACTTAACATAAAGGGGGATGCTTTTTTGGTAGAGTGGTTTAATAGTCTTGGGATGAATTACCTGTGCCCCGTAGTAGGCCATTTCGATCACTTCTTCATAGTTCAACTCCGGGATGGCCACGGCATCCGCGAATTGTCGTGGGTCGGCATTCATCACACATTCCACATCTTTCCAGATGGTCATGCTTTTCGCATCCAGCAAGTTGGCGAAAATGGCTGCCGTATAGTCGCTTCCCTCGCGGCCGAGTGTGGTACTTTCATTTTCGTCGGTAGCACCTACAAAGCCCTGGGTAAGCAAGATGCTACTACCAATGCTTGCCTGGATATCATCTTTGATCCATTGCAGGTTGGCGATGGCTTTTTTTGTAATTTCCCAGTCAATATTGGCATCCCTGAAATTATCATCGGTGCGGATAATGTCCCGTACATCCAGCCATTGTGTTTTGATGCCGGTTTCGTTAAGGTAGGCGCTTACAATAATAGTACTCAGCATTTCTCCAAGACATACGATCTGATCGTAGTAATAATCATAATCCCGTACTGGCTTATCGTGCAGCATCCACTCCGCCTCGGTAAAAATATCATTCAAATGATCCAGGCATTGATCAAAATCAATTTCGAGCAATGCCCTGGCAGTGCCAATATGATCCTGTTTTACGGCCTCGAAAAGTTGTAGTGACGCTTCCTGGCTACCGGCAAAGAAGGCTTCTGCCACTTTTTCCAACGCGTTGGTGGTTTTTCCCATCGCACTGATGATCACCAATAGTGATTCTTGCTGCCAATGCCTGATGATATCTCCGACATTTTTGATCCTTTCAATACTGTTAATGCTGGCGCCGCCAAACTTAAAAACCTGTAACCGTTGCTGCCCTGTACTCATTTTCGTTGCTTGTAAATAGGGGCAAAAGTAAAGGTTGTTAGCTAATCGTATTTTTTTAGAAAGCACTTTGGGGATGGCAATAATATGAAGGTGATATTTTTATTGAATTTTTGAAAAGTGGAGGATCAACATTTGAAAAGCTGTTTTGTTTGCCTATGCCTCATGACTATGGAGGCGCAAGTCAGAAAAAATAAGAGTTTAGCCACGCCTCATGGCAGGAAACTATGATGTGGATTATAGTTGAACCGCGAAAAAATATTTTGTTAATAAAATATTTCCTATAAATTCGCTCCGTGCTTTGGCAGAAAAAAAATGGGCCATGTGTAGAAACACCGGCCCTTAACGATTGCTTGCCATATGAAAATTCGTAAAATTTCTTTTTGTTGCTGAGTCATTCAGCTTTGTTCTTTTCGCAACTTTTGCGCTACTAACGATTCTTTGCTTTTTTTAACGATTGCAGCTATGTGCTTTCCTCATCTTGCTTACACAAAAGTAGGGTGGGGATTTTTTTTGTTCAAAACAAATTCTTCTCCATTTATGATGCTAAAAGCCCCCTGCGTCGGCTGAAAACCTTTGCAGTACTGCTTCTAAGTGTAAAAGTTACACTATGCCCAACCGCTATTTTGCTGTTTTATTGGCTTTTATTTCGGGTAAATAAATTAGGCTTTTATTCTTTCTGCGTGAATTTCAGCTCCGACTGTAATAAAATGCGCCAATTCAAAGGTGTTGAGTTATTCGGCATAGGTGGCTATAACATCCAACACAGGTCAACAGTGTCTAACAAAAAGTCAGGACCCCTTTTTGACCGTTTGTATCCGACCCCCTACTATTTAATTTGCTGAATTACTGAACGATATATGATAATAGGAAACGAAAAAATAATTTTGCTTTTTGAATTTTCCATATAAATTCGT
>JBDSXW010000076.1:0-71091 GCA_039925965.1 Chitinophagaceae bacterium | reverse complement strand
TAGTGTGAACCACTTCCGTATTCTGTTTGAAAATCGGGTAAAAAACTGATTTGCTCAAAATTGGTAGCATTGCTTAAAGTAACCCGCGGTTTGCCTTTGGTACCTTTCTTGGTAGTGATAACGATAGCTCCATTAATACCCTGTGAACCGTAGAGCGTAGCGGCCACACCGCCTTTTAGCACCGACACACTTTCAACATCATTCGGATTCAGGATGTTAAACATGGTGCTGGATTCGTTGGGCAGCGGCAAACCATCGATCACAATAAGCGCATCATTGTTACCCGTTAATGAACGATAGCCACGTAAAGTGATTTTAACCTGTGGATCTACCGAGTTGTTTACATTGTAAACGCCAAGACCAGACACTTTTCCTGATAAACTCTGTGCGATCTGTGGTGAGCGACCCACCGTGATGTCATCATTTTTAAGGCTTGCTACAGAGTAGCCCAGTTCCCTTGGCCTTCTTTTAATACCCTGGGCTGTTACAACTACCTCATTAAGGTCGCTGGCCGCAGAAGTAGTTAAGGTAACGGCAACATTGCCCGAGGCCCCAACTTCCTGCGGTGCAAAACCCAAAGCTGAAATAATTAATTTAGCCCCTTTTGCTACTGAAATCCTAAAGGAACCATCGAAACCGGCCACAACGCCATTTTTGGTTCCCTTTTCTGTTACTGAAGCTCCGGCTACTCCGGCACCGTTGGTCCCTGTTACCTTGCCGGACACATCAATTTTTTGGGCTTGTACTACAACATACGTTGCCATACATAGCACCAGAAGCGCAAGTTTTCTCATGTTTAGTTTTTGTTAAGGTTAGAAATCGGTCGTAAAGTAGGAGATATTCTGAAAATACCTTAACTTTTTTTTCACAAATACCCACTACCAAATACCGCTGAATAATCAAATTGTTAAATCTAAGGCAAAAGAAAGACCCTTTTTGGTGCATGAAATACAAGGTATTTTTTTTACCGTTTTGGCACCTGGCTTTTTAATGGATGGATGTTGACTTAATTTATTGCTGAAATTTGCTTTATACAGGCAACAGAAACCATCAGACCCGTATCTTACCACCAAACCCGCTGCAATTACATTTTGACCGAAACGGAAATCATCCAAAGATGCCTGGCCGATGACAAACATTGCCAGCGCATGCTGTTTGACCAGCATGCGGGTAAAATGATGACCATATGTTTAAGGTATGCCTCGGACCAGATGGAGGCGGAAGACCTGTTAATGGAATCTTTTGTAAAAATTTACCGCTACCTGCACCAGTACAAATTTGAGGGAAGCTTCGAAGGCTGGATGCGCCGCGTAGTAGTAAATACCGCATTAAAACAGCTCCAGAAAAAGAAAATCCGGTTTGAAGAGATCAAACAGGAAAAATATACCGAAAGCCTGGATGCGGGCGCCTATATGCACCTCGGCGAAAAAGACATTCTTGACCTGATCAAAAACCTTCCGGACGGGTATCGGCTGGTATTTAACCTGTACGTGATCGAAGGGTACAGCCATGAGGAAATAGCAGCCATGCTCAATATCCAGCCTGGCACCAGCCGCAGCCAACTGGTAAAGGCAAGAAAAATGCTGCAGCAACAAATTGCTAACCTTCATAAAACAGTAGCAGCATGACCGGGAACTACGACGATATGATGAGAAGCAAGCTGAACAACCACGAAAGCAAAGTGCCAGACCACTTGTTCGATCATTTACGAAACAGGATGGATGCAGAAGACCAGATTTTTGATGCAGATGTTGCTGCCCATACTTTCAATTTTGCCAGTCCCGTGCCAGCCAATCTCTTCGATGAAATAAATGACCGGCTGGATCTTGACAACATCGCTTTTGATTCCGCCATCAGGAACAGTTTGACCAAGTCTGAAAGCCCCGTACCTGCCGGCATGTGGAACCGAATCATAAGGGAGAAAGACAGACGCCGTCCTTTGGCCTGGTGGTGGGCAGCTGCCGTACTTTTCTTATTTATTGGGGGCTGCTGCCTATATTATTACCAGCACCAGCAAGGCAAGGAACTCACTGTTGCCGGTGTCCAAAATGGCCATAAAACCATAACCAAGCCAAGCGGAACGGAAACAGAAAACAGCGGTTTGCCCACTCCTGCAAGTAATAATACGCGTACCGACAACGAACTTGCCGCTACCTTGCCCTCCATCCCCACTGATAATAGCGTGCAGTCATTTTCCTACAATAAGCGGGGCGAAAATAAGGACGCATTTTATCCACCAGACAGGGCAAACAGGATTGCTGCAGGGGCAAAAAATAATGCACTCAAAGGCAGTCAGAAAAATGATTTGCTGGGTAAAGAAGGGCAGAACGGGGAAGCGGATGAATTGATACTACACAAAGGAACTGAAAATAACATATCTGGAAAAATGAACCTGGATGGTAGTACTGATGCCTCCTACATTCAATATGCGCTCCGGCAATTGATCCGCTCTTTGGCCAGTAAAAAAGTGGTGCCGCTTCAGTTGCTGGAAGCCAACAGAAAAAACCCGGAAATACCCTGCCCTCTTAATGGCGATGAACCAAGAAACGACTGGTACCTGGATGCCTATACATCTCCCATGGTGGTTTTCAAAAAGCTAACGGACAAAATTCCTGGTAAGAACGTGCAAAGCGGCATGGACAGTACGCTGCACAAACAAATCTCTTTCAACGCAGGTATTAACCTGGTAAAAAATATTGGAGCGCATTTCCTGGTAAAGGCCGGCATACAGTATAACCAGGTAAATGAACTGTTCCGGCACACAAGGGTAAATGAAATAAAACTCATCACCACCGTTACTATCCGCACGGTAATTCTTTCTCCCGGCGACACCATCTACATAAGAGATACTTCTGTAATACAACAGATCGGCACTGCGGTTAAGCAAACACAAAACCGATATAAAAGCTGGGACCTGCCACTCATCCTGGGTTTTGAATTTGGCGGCAAAGACCTCCGGCTGAATGCTAATATTGGAATAATAGGCAATATCAACAGCAGGTACCAGGGTGATATGCTGGATACCACACAGCAAATTATCAATATTGCGAACTATAAGACCGCAGGCGTTTATAAAACCAATATCGGGCTGGGAGTATACGCCGGGCTGTCGGTGGTAAAAGCCATCGGCGACAAAATGGATCTGTTGGTGGAACCGCATGCCAGGTTTAACCTCGGTAATACTACAACTGATGCTGCCTGGTTTAACCAAAAAAATATTATTCCGGGTCTTTCAGTGGGTGTGAGGTATAAATTAAATGGTCGCAGGCAACGCTGATAAATGGTAAGGTATCTTACAAAAGACAATAAGCACCATGAAACAGATTTTCTTAATATTAGTGATTGCTACCATTGCCCTCGCCGGATGCGAGAAGAGTTTCGAAAACTTTTCTCCGAATCCCGGCAGCGCCACAACGGATACGGTTTGGGCCAGTTCTGCCGGCGGTAATTTTACAAATGTAAATACGCTTCATGAGAACCTGGCACGAGCCCCTTTGCAAGACAGTTTAAATTTGCAGGCCGGCGGCGTAGTCGAATTTCCAGATAATATCCGCATAGAAATACCTGCCAACGCGTTTACACTTAATGGCATAGTAACCGATGGGAAAGCACAGGTGGTATTTACGCTGTTGAAAACAAAAGGCGACTTTATTAAGTTCAGAAAACCCACCACAAGTAATGGTTATTTGCTTGAAAGCGGTGGATGCTATAACCTACAGTTATTTAAAGGAGGGCAGCCGCTTGCACTTGTACCGGGAAAGCTGATTAAAGTAACCTACAAAGATCTGAACCCGAATCCTTTAATGACGGGTTTTGCTGCCCCGGGTACCATCACCGGCACTGGCAGTTCGAGTTTTAACTGGGTAAAAGATGACTCGTTGTATGTAAGGGCAGTATTAGGTACTGGGTACGAGATTTATCAAAACAAACTGAACTGGATTAATTGCGACTATTTTAAAGACACCGCAGAAGTTAAAACAAGAATCGCCTTCATCCTTCCTGCTCAATTTACAAATACCAATACCTCTTCCTTTGTTGCCTATAAATCCATAAGATCGGTAATGCAGATGGATGCAGATGCCACTAACCGCATATGGAGGAAAGATAAAGTACCTGTAAACAGGCAGGTTACCTATGTTACGATCACTAAAATGGGTGACGATTATTTCCTTGGCACCAAAGAATCTACTACCACCATAAATCAGAACGTTGAGATAAGACCTGAAAAAAAATCAATTCAGGAGATTAAAAACTTTCTCGACGCACTATAAAATATTAAAAAAAACAGGCCCCGATAGTGATTGAGGCCTGTTTTTTTGTAGCATTGCCACTGTGAGCACTTTAAAAAATTTCTTCAGGCGGTTTGTCCGTTGGTTTCCCGTAGCCTTAACGAAAAAAGAAGCCGTTGACCGTAATACTTTCCGGATCATCAACCAGGTTTGTGATCAGAAGTCAGTTTGTGTGGACGTGGGGGCTCACAAGGGCAAAATGCTCCAGATGATGATTAATGCGGCACCCCAAGCGACGCATATTGCTTACGAGCCGCTTCCCAAAATGTATAATTTACTGATCAGGAAATTTGCATCCGCTGCCCGTATTTATAAAATTGCACTGAGCGACGAAAAGGGCCTCAGCCCCTACTATCATACCCGCGAAGACACATCCTTTAGTGGCATGCGGAAAAGAGATTACCCGAGAAAATTTCATCTCGAAAAATTGGAAGTTGAAACAGACCGGATGGATAATGTGATCAGCTCCGACCTGAAAGTGGATTTGATAAAAATAGACGTAGCGGGTGCCGGGTACAAGGTGATAAAAGGTGCTACAGACATCATTAAAAGGTGCCAACCGGTACTAATCTTCGAATTCAGGCAGGACAGTGCAGAAGAATATGATGTCAGCGCGGAGATGATGTGGGACTATTTTTCGAAAACGCTCAACTACAGGATTTTTACCCTCAAAGGCTTTTTAAAAGACCGGAAATCCTTAGCCAGAAAGCGTTTTGCAGAAATGTACACTAAAGGAACCGACCACTATTTTGTTGGTACGGTGCAGCTTCTACCCAAAAAAAGATAGGCTGCAGAAAACACCTGAACTTTTCAGGTGTCAATATTTAATAAAAATTTATTTTTGCAGCCATGAATTATCCCCTAGATAAAAAGGCTGTTCGTGTGGCCATCCTGGATTTGTATGAAGGATTTGCAAACCAGGGCATGCGATGCATACGGGAAATACTCAACACTTTTGCCGATGCTAATAGTCTCGACCTTACTGTAGAAGAGTTTGATGTCCGCCAGCACAACGAGGCACCAGACACCAGCTACGATATTTATATTAGTACCGGTGGCCCGGGCAATCCGCTCGAGACTGTGGAAAGCGAATGGGAAAAGCACTATTTCCATTGGTTGAGACAAATAGAAACCTATAACAGGAACGAAGCCCATTTTCAAAAAAAATATGTCTTCTTTATTTGCCACTCTTTTCAGTTGGTTTGCCGGCACTATAATATTGGCCAGGTTACGAAGCGCAAGTCCACTTCGTTTGGCGTATTCCCTATTCACATGCTGCATGATGGCTTTAACGAACTGATATTTGCCGAACTTAGAGATCCTTTTTATGTGGTGGATAGCAGGGATTACCAGGTAATTAAGCCCAATCACAACCTCCTCAGCGAGATGGGTGGCAAAATACTGGCGATTGAAAAAGAACGTCCCCATGTGCCTTATGAAAGGGCCATCATGAGTATCCGGTTCAACGAATATTTTTTCGGCACCCAGTTTCACCCAGAAGCAGATGCCGTGGGCATGAGCATGTACCTTCAAAC
This sequence comes from Chitinophagaceae bacterium, assembly GCA_039925965.1. GTDB lineage: Bacteria > Bacteroidota > Bacteroidia > Chitinophagales > Chitinophagaceae > JAZKFT01. Next base: position 65,267 of record JBDSXW010000076.1, on the reverse strand, counting down.
CGAAGACAAGAAAAAGACCGTGATCGAAAACCACGGCGAAGCCAAATGGAAGAGCATGGTGGAGCAACTCAATGATCCTGATAAGATTCTGTACACGTATAACCATATTTTACCCAATTTTCTAAATATCGCCGTAGAAGATATGGCGATGGAGCAAGTAGTAAGTTAGTAATCATCGCTTGCCAGGTCCAGAATATTGAATGATAGAAGCGCGGGTTAAACGGAATTTCCACGGATAATTTTCGCATACAATTGAATGACGGGTAGCAATAAACACAACAGTTCCCAATACCGTTTTGCTGGCGCATTTTTGGATCAATATAATTCTAGCCCGGGTATTGGCGTGGAAATGATGCCAGCAATAAGACTGCTAAAAAGCTTCTCCCAATACTATCCATTCCCCTCTTTTCGGGGGATTTTTAGTTGAGATCAAAAAAGAAAAATGAGTTTTAGAAGTGCGCCTGAGTTTATCTTCCTGGCTAACGAGCAGTTGCTTTTAATGGCATCGACATTGACCCACGGTTCCCCGGATTATTTCGGAGCTCGTACAGTAGCGGTGACCAGGTCCTCATTTTTTAAGTAACCAAATACCTGGAAACAAAAATCCAGACATTATATAAGACCTGCGAAACCCGCCGGAGGTCTCTACCAGCGGGCTTTATGCACCAATTATGCCATCGCAAAACCCCAATATCCTTTTATACCATAAATTGCGGCTCCAAACTTTCCAATTTCCCCTATTTTTGCGACCCTTCGAAATATGCCCTGCCGTAGGCGTGTTTTTTAAAGAAGTTTTGTAAAAAGAAAATAGACCCGTTATGCAATTGAAAGGTTTGGTGAAGTTTTTTGCCGCAGCCCTGATCCTGTTGAGTTTGTGGCAATTAAGTCACACCTGGTTTGTACGCAGTTTTGAAAAAGGCCTGCAAGAAAAGGCTGAAAAAACGGTGAAAGCCAGCATGATGCCCGCCGCGGCTAAATACCCCACCAACAAGGACTCACAGGAGATTTACCAGGTAGCCATTAATCAGGCCATTGCTACCCGCTACCGCCGTTTGATTGATAGCAATGCTGCCACCGGCGTTACCTGGTGGAATACGCCTTACAGTGTAGCTAAAGACCGTGAACTGAAATTAGGTCTTGATCTGCAGGGTGGTATGAATGTAACTTTGGAAGTAGGACTGGAAGGCGTAATACGCTCCAAAGCAGCCAACAGCAAGGATCCTATTTTTAATGCGGCTCTTTCGCAGGCAGTTACAGAGAAAGCGAACGGCAGTGCTGACCTTATCGGTTTGTTTGCAAAAGCCTACAAGCAAAAAGCACCCAACAATAAATTGGCGCCCTTATTTATCGCCAACAGCAATAAAGTCATCACTTTTAACAGCAGCGACGATGAGGTGATCAGCTACCTGCAGAAAGAGGCTGGTATAGCTTTTAAGAATACTTCCAATATCCTCCAAACCCGTATCGACCAGTTTGGCGTGGCTTCACCTACCATCAACCCCGATGCTTCTAAAAGTGTGATTACAATTGAGCTCGCTGGTGTTACAGATAAGGAAAGAGTGCGCAAATATTTGCAGAGCAGTGCGAACCTGCAGTTTTTCGAGCTCTACAATCTCGGCGAAGTCTATAAAGAAATGCAGGATGTACAACCAGTGCTGAAAGATTATATCAAAGGGGTATCGATTACTGATAGCGGTTATAACGAGCAGGCTGTTATTGATTCTTTCAATAAGAAAATGGCCGATACCACGAACGTCAAAAACCAGAAGAAAGGCGATAACCCGATGTTCGACCTGTTCCAGGGCCTGGGCCAACCTTACCAGGACCAGACCGGCAAACAGAAATTCCCGAGTGAAGTGGCTTATGTGGCTATAAAAGATACGGCTCAGTTGGGCGACTACCTGCGCCTGCCATTTGTGGCCAGCAAATTTCCGGCTAATCTACGTTTCGCTTACGGCTATGCGGGTAATGACGACCTAAAGCCAAAAGGAATACTTGGTTTATATGCGCTTAAAATGCCCGATGCCAGCGGGGTTGCCTTTTTGGAAGGTAGTGCCATTTCCGATTCGCGCCAGGATTATACCCAGGACGGTAAGGTATGTGTGAGCATGAGCATGACTAAGGAAGGTGAAAGAAAATGGGCCAGCATGACTGAGAAGAATATTGGCAAACCAGTTGCAATCGTGCTGGATAATTTTGTAAGAAGTGCACCGAACGTAAATGAGAAAATTTCTGGTGGTAATTCCCAGATCTCAGGTGGCTTTGACAAGAATGTACAGGAAGCGCAAGACCTCGCCGATATCCTGAAAAGCGGTCCGTTGGATGCACCTGCAAAGATTGTGCAGGAGCAGGTAGTAGGCGCAACGCTGGGTGAAGATGCAGTAAAAGGCGGCCAGATGTCATTTGTGATTTCGTTCCTGATCATATTTATTTTGATGCTGATCTATTACAATACCAGCGGTTGGGTTGCAAATGCTTCACTGATATTAAACCTGTTGTTTACGATTGGTATCCTGGCTTCACTGGGTGCTACCCTAACTGCTGCGGGTATTGCGGCCCTGGTACTTACTATCGGTATGGCGGTAGATACCAACGTTATCATTTTTGAGCGCATCAAGGAAGAACTCACCATGGGAAAAAGCTACCAGGCAGCTGTGAACACGGGTTACCGCCGTTCTCTGGCTCCTGTTTTGGATAGCCACGTGACCACGTTCCTTACTGCCGCCATCCTGTTTTATTTTGGTCTTGGTCCGGTTCGCGGGTTTGCCACTACCCAGATGATCGGTATTCTTTTGAACCTTTTCTGCGGCATCCTAGTAAGCCGTTTGATCACCGAATGGTTTACCAACAAGCAAAAACACCTAACCTATTTCACTGGCATTAGCAAAAAGATATTTGCGCATGCGCAATTCAAATTCATTGAATTCCGCAAAGTTGCGTATGGTATTTCGGTTGTGGTGTTGCTGGCTGGTGTGGGCGCTATTATCAATGGCTTCGACCAGGGCGTAGAGTTCAAAGGAGGTCGTAGTTATACGGTCCAGTTCCCTGCTACACAAAAACTAAATACAACAGAAATAGCGGACGCCCTGAAGCCTGTGTTTGGTGAATTGCCAATTGTAAAAACAGTAGGTACCAATAACCAGTTGGATATTACCACCTCGTTTATGAAGGATGCGACCGCTAAAAATGCGGACAGTATCGTGGAACGTACCCTTTATAGTGGTCTTTCCAGGTATATCCCGGCAGGTACTTCTTACCAGGATTTTGACTCCAATCTGAAAGTAGGATCACAAACCGTGTTACCCACCATCAGCGGTGAGCTGAAGCGCGGTGCAGCTATTGCCACGATCGTTTCCATTTTTGTGATCTGTCTGTACATCTTCATCCGCTTCCGCGACTGGAGGTATTCATTGGGTACCATTGTATCGTTGCTCCATGACGTATTGGTTACGCTGGCAGTATTCAGCTTTGCACGTAGAATTGTGCCGTTCCCGTTAGAGATCGATCAGCACTTTATCGCGGCCATCCTTACCGTAATCGGTTTCTCCATGAACGATACCATCATCGTATTTGACCGTATCCGTGAAAACAGCCACAGCATGATCGGCGCCGACCGAGGCCTGATCATCAATAAATCCATCAACCAGACGCTTAGCCGTACGATCATGACCTCGCTCACCGTGTTCCTTACATTGCTGATCCTTTTCATCTTTGGTGGTGAAGTAACCAAAGGTTTTGCATTTGCGATGTTGATCGGTGTGATCACTGGTACTTATTCATCCATCTTTGTGGCGGCCCCGATCCTGGTGGATTTCGGAGGTAAGAAACCGCTGGGTGGTGAGCATCATGCCAAGAAAGATCCGTATGCAGCATCAAAGAAGAAGATAGCTTAGAGAATAGTTTTAAAATACATATACAAAAAGGGAAAGCAGTGATGCTTTCCCTTTTTGTTTGAGCCGTTGGCTGAAGTCGACGGGAATGGAACGAGGTATTCCAACCATTCCCGTTGGCTTCAGGCAATGGAGCGCATAATAAATACCCGTGAGACGGTATCCTATTTTCCAAATCAATTTTCTATTCTTGTGCCACGACTAATAAATCCGGCCATGAAAAAGCTACTGACCATTTGTACAGCCCTTATTCTTTCCACACCTGGCCGTGCCGGTGCTAAGGATATCTCTATTGATAAGGGAACCATCCTGGTGTACTCGGTGAAAGAGGGAGGTAAATCGTACCTGTACACGGTAACGGTGCTGGATTGGGACGGTACAACCACCTTCTCCTGGCAAACAAACGAGAAGCCCAAACCCCGAAAAGGCATTTTAAAGCTCGACAAATATTACAGTCTTGGCTCCGATGAATTTTTGGTGGGTGTTGGCAAAGGCGGCGATGAGCAAAGGGAAGACAAGCAGAGCAGTATCGTGGCTCCGTCTGAGCTGACCGACTACCTGCTGGACGAAGCGGATGATGCCACATTCAAAATCTTTGAAAAGGGAAATGAATATACCATTGAAACAGAAAGCGCCGACGTCACTAACTTATCAAACATACCCGTGAAATATGATGGCGTGATTACCATGCCCGAATACACTAAAATTAAATCACACAATAACCCCGAAATAAGCTTTATTACGGAGCACAACTCCTATAAATACATCCTGTCCGCATATAAGTCTGAAACGCTGACGATGACGCTGGTGTCTGTGACCTCTTCCGTACTTAAAAAAACCACTGACGATATTCTTGCTGCTTTAGCGTTACCCACCAAGACTACCAAAAAGGCTGTCAATATGGATGCGGTAAAGTTTGCCGCTGTAAGCAAGGTCTATCCCCTGCTGTCCACAGTAGAACACTACGATGTAACAAACGGTGGCAAGAACCCCAAGCCCTTTTCCGAAACTTACGAGTTCCGCCAGGGTTCCGGCGCCCCAAACCCACCATCGGCGATCGATTGCTTTACCGCCGACCTCCAGATTCTGTACAATCAAAGAAAGAATTACGACCTGGCAGGTATAACTTCAGACCTAAGTAAAAATAATCTTCCTGCTGCCGCTGCCGAAATGCTGATGGGTGTTTACCTTAAAAAAGAAGCCCGCAGCATCCCCGGGTATAAACCCTGGACCCACTGGAAATTTGTCAATAGCCTGACCGCAGCCCAACGCAGCCAGCTAGCCGTTGAGCTGGAAGGTTATATTAAACAGTATGGCTTTACGGAGTAGCAATTAGCTAATGTGCCAATGTGCTAATGTGCTAATGGCCTTGAAAGATTGCGGTAACAAAAAATGGGTATTTCAGCAGCGGCTTGTTGCGTCGGAGGACCATTGGCTTATTAGCTAATTAGCCAATTAGCCAATTGCTCCCTAAGTTTGCGGTAATGAAAAATGTGTATTTCATTAGCGGCCTGGGGGCAACGAAGAGATCGTTCCAGTTTTTAGATCTGTCATTTTGCAACCCGGTATTTGTTGGCTGGATTACTCCGCTAAAAAAAGAATCCCTGCCGTCTTATGCCACACGGCTAAGAGAAACGATACCAGAAGAAAATCCGGTTATAGTAGGTCTTTCTTTTGGCGGCATGCTGGCTGCAGAAATGGCGCTTGCTAATCCCCGGGCCCAGGTAATACTGATCAGCAGCAATAGAAACAGTACCGAGTTTCCAGCTATGCTCCGTGTTGGAAAATACCTGCCGGTCTATAAATGGCTGCCTGATTTGTTGGTTAAAAATTCCAAATACTTTTTTCAATGGATCTTTGGGGCCAAAGGAAAAGAACAGCAAGCCGTTCAGCTCCAGATTTTAAAAGAGAGCGACATGAAATTTACCAATGCGGCTATTGATATGATCCTTCGCTGGAAAACCAGGGAGTCGGCCGCAAATATTACGCATATCCATGGCACCGCAGACAAGCTTTTGCCCTACAAAAAAGTAAGTCCCCAGTATACCATTCGTGGCGGTACCCACTTAATGGTAATGGATAATGGCGCTGAAATCAGTGATATTTTAAAGTCCCTTGTAACTGGTCTTTGACATTAGATGGGCGATAAATTTTCGGGTTTCAAATAAATGATACTTTAGAACTATCTAACTTGCAGCTGCTTTTAAAACCCCAATTACATATGAAAAGAACACTACTCTTCTCTATTACCCTGTTGCTCATTGGTACGATCGCCTCTGCCCAAACACTTCCTTGTGGCGGCGGACGTTTCTCCACCAGGGTATTTTCAGGTTCTACGGTTACCCCCAATATCCTCTATGGGAGGAATACCACTTTTATGGGCGTGGTGAAGAATCTCTATATGGACATCTTTGAGCCAACCGGCGATGTCGCGGCTATCCGGCCCTTGTTCATCTTTGCTTTTGGCGGGGCGTTTGTATCTGGCGACCGCACCCAGCTGGCTTTTCTGTGCGATAGCCTGGCCAGGAAAGGCTACGTTGCCGTCGCTATTGATTACAGGTTGTACGACAACCCTGCCGGGATTGCAGGACTTATTTTCAATCCCAATGACGGAATTGATGCTACCGCTAAAGCCATGAGTGATATCAAAGCTGTGATCCGCTATTTTAAACGAGATGCAGCCACTACCAAAACCTATCGCATTGATCCTAACAATATCTATTTAGGTGGCATTTCCTCCGGTTCTATTGCTGCCTTGCACACCACCTATATCAATAGTTTATCAGAAACCGTACCCCCGGTAAGCACCATCATCACCACCAATGGTGGCATGGAAGGTAATACCGACCTGGCTGAATCCCCTACACTGGGCCTGTACACGTTTCAGGGCATCAAAGGTGTTTGGAATATGTCGGGGGCTTTGTACGATAGCGGCTATATCAAAGCCGGCGATGCTCCCCTGTATTCAATCCATGGCACTGCCGATGCCGTGGTTCCTTTCGGCTATGGCCAATTGTTTGGGCTTGGATCTTTTGTATGCGGGTCCAACACATTGAACAACCAGGCCATCAAAGTAGGTGTGCAAACTAAATTCCTGCCCATTGCTGGAGGCGATCACTCGGCGATGTACGATGATCCCCTTATCCGGGCGTTGATCGATTCAACAGCCCCAAGGTTTTTTGGTAACATTATTTGCCCGGCTCCCCTGCCTGTTACCGGGCTTGTGCTTAAAGGAGCGATTGGAAGCAAAAAAGTGGAGCTACATTGGCAAACCCTCACCGAGACCGCCAACAAGGAATTTGAACTGGAAAAACTGCAGGGATCTACGTGGCTGACCATCGGCACAATTCGTTCCAAAGCCCCTGGTGGCTACTCTGTATTGCAACTGGATTATTCTCTTGCCGACGTTCAACCAGCTTATGGCGCTAACACCTACCGGCTGAAAATGATTTCAACCGGCGGCGAAATCACTTATTCCAATACCCTGACAATTATTTGGAACGGGAAACCCGCAAACAATTTCGTAATATATCCCAATCCAGTTACGGATGCACTGCGCTATAAAACTACCGTCACCGGCTCAGCGATTGTGAAGATCTACAGCACAGATATGCGCCTGCTGCAAACAAATGCTTTGAATAGTTTGCAAACGATCCCGGTAAAAAGTTTAGCGAAAGGAACTTATCTCGCCGTAGTAATCAACGACCAGTATCAGCGGGTTTCAAGCAGTTGGTTTATAAAAGAATAATTATATCGTATGGAAACAGCATTAGCGAAAATGGGATTATGGTTTGACTGATCAAACCATAATTCCATTTTTTTCGATAATAGCATGGTGCTGAAACTGTCCGGACAACATTTGTTAAGCAAGTGTTTTAATATGAAGTTGAGAATGTACCCGCTACTATATCATACGTAAAAAACTTATTACTTACCCAATCTTTGTATGCGAACTTTGATGCGCTGAGGCTATAGCTGATCAATAGCTGACCTCCATCCCCAATAGCGGTAGATACACTTGTTACATAAATGTTACTAAGCTTCGTAGAATATTTAAGAATGGTAGTTCCGGATTTATAAGATCTGAATTCAATTTCTGGCAAGGCTGTTCCAGCATGATTGGCCCTTAAAAAAGGAATGTAGTTATTGTCTAATTCAGTCGAAAAAGACAAGTCACTTAAAGACACTTTACCTACTCCGCCGCCACCCCCAAATGTTACCTGCAGGGTAGACCCGTACTGAACTGAAGCAATCTTCAATGGCGCATTGTAAAAGGGGATGACTCCTCCCGCGATATTTGTTTGGTAAACCAACGAGTCGGAAGCTAATCCTGAAGAAAGCGTAGCCGTGGAAAGGTTTTGCCACCTACCGCCATCATAAAAGTTGAGCGACTTGGTATTTTTATTAAAGATGAGCAAACCGGCTGAAGGTCCGGTTACATTAGTGGTGTCATTAACCCTCGGCAACATGATACCCTTGTTGGTACTAGTAATATCAAGAATGGCGTTAGCACTTGGTGCATTGGTGCCAATTCCTACACTTTGTGCCCTGGAGAATTGGCTGATAGCAGCAACAAGAATAAAAATCAGTGATAACTTCTTTTTCATGGTAAGGGAATTAAGTTAAAGGGTTAGGTTGATTTTAAGCGCTTTGAATGCAGAAAAGATAACAAAAAAATGAATCCCCTCATCTTAAAACCTTTATAAAGCCACCAGCTTCACCTTCACCCAGATATCCCTGTTACGGCCCTGATCATCAGTGCAACTGATTTTATTAGGGCCTTCCTGTGGCATAAAAAACAGCTTAGCTTTTGGGTCGCCCGATTTAAAAAACTGGTTGTTGATATACCAGTACACTTTATTTACATCGCCCGCCGCCTGGCAGGTAAGAGCCAATGGCTCAGGGTGCTCCTTGCTGATAAAATACTCGCTGCCATTAACCGGTGCAGTGATCCTGGGGCCACCACCACTTACAGCATTGGCGCAATCCGGATGCAGGGGCGGTATCTTTTCGTATTTAATTCCATTATCTTCATAATACTGCTGAATCTCTGGCGGAATGATTTTAAAAACCTTCTTTTTATAACCCACAGCCGGTGCGCATTCTTTACTGTAACTCCATTTCTCGTCGGCACTTAACAACACTTCCTTTTGGTTATTGCATTGTTCGGTGGGCGATACCAGGGGAATGAAATAGTCGGTGATAATATTGGTGCAATGTTCGCCGGGTACCATGCCGGTTTCGCTGCAAACGGTTCTTTGCTCGCAGGTGGCCGGCGCTGTGTACCATTCGCGATCCCCATCATAATCAATCGTATTAAAAATTTTGAACAACAGAGGCGTGGCCACATTAGCGCCACTAAGATCGGGGACCCCCACCCCACTAAAATTGCCCAGCCAAACACCCACTGTATATTTTTTATTGTAGCCAATGCTCCAGGCATCGCGGCGGCCATAGCTGGTGCCAGTCTTCCAGGCTAGTTTGGGCAAATGGATGGTACTGCTCCAACTCACCGGAAAATCGGGCCGGTTAATTTTACTGAGGATCTCCGTGATCATAAATGCAGCAGCCTTACTCAAAATGCGTTCATGCTTTTGATGCCCCGAATCAGTGCTATTGTACAGTGGCGAGATGTATTCCCCTTCATTGGCAAAGGCAGAAAAAAGACCGGTGAGCTCTTCAAGGGTACAGCCGCAACCACCCAGGATCATCGATAGTCCCAGCTTTCCCTGGTCTTTAGCTATTTGCTGAAACCCGCAGCTGGCAAGGCTTTGAACGAGTTGATCCTTACCCAGCAATTTCAGGCTTTTTACGGCCGGGATATTCAGGGAGTGATCTAAAGCGAATTCCATGCTCACCAGGCCATTAAACTTTTTATCATAATTCTCCGGCACATAACCCTGGTAATTTATTGCCACATCGGTGATGATGCTTTTGGGTGTCATCAACCCCGCATCGATGCAAAGGCCATACAGCAACGGCTTCAAGGTACTGCCTGGCTGGCGGATGGCGGCAGCACCATTTACCTGGCCACCATCGTAAGTATTTTTGAAATCAGCACTGCCGATATAGGTGATGACCTGGTGGGTTTCATTGTCGATCACGATCACCGAGGCATTGTGGATATTTTTAAAAGCCATACTTTGCACATAATCCTTCACCAACTCTTCAGTTTTCAGTTGGGTATTCATATGGAGGTAACTGTGGATATTGGTTTCACCGGCGCGTCTTAATTTATAGCTCAAATGCGGCACCAGCTGTGGTGCCGCATTACGGATAAGATTCAAAGGTTCATGTAATGCATCGGCAATTTCATTGGGGCCAAATACTTTTTCATCGCCAAATCGCTGTAACCATTTATTGCGTTGCTGCACAATCGCATCGTTGTTGATGCCAATCTGTAAGCTATTCGGGCGATTGGGAATGATAGACAAAGCAGTGATTTCCGCCAGCGATAAATGATCCGGGTTTTTCTTCAGGTACAAGACCGAAGCACTCTTTACGCCTTCTACATTGCCGCCATAGGGAACCAGGTTGATATACATTTGAAGAATCTCATCCTTGCTGTATTTCCACTCCAGCTGAAGCGCCCGGAACATTTCTTTCACCTTATTGAAAACCGTACGGGGCTTGGGTTCCAGCAGCCTGGCCACCTGCATGGTGATGGTACTGGCGCCGCTTGTTCGCCGGCCTGTAAACACGTTATAAATCAGTGCCCGGGCAATGGCAATCGCATTTATGCCCGGATGGTAATTGAACCATTTATCTTCCTTTTCGATAATCGCCTTTCTTAAAAGCGGAGATATTTCGCTCAACTCCGTTTTCATCCGCCATTTTTCGCCAGGCGTTAAATAGGCATGAATGACCTCGCCCTTATCGTCTGTGACAACGGTGGAGTAATCAATTTTATCCTTTAGCGGAAAGAGCAGGTTTAAGAGAAAAAAAAGCAGTATGCTTATAAAAAAAGCATAACAACATTTTTTGAACCATTTAAAAAGCCCTTTTTTCATAAATATTTTTGAACCAGCTTTTGAGCCATGATGGAGCGACATTGGCAAACGTTGCATAACTGCCGGGCAAATAAAAAAACTGGACTACATCTTCTGCTTATCCAACCCATGCCCGGCCTAAGTTCGGGATTCAACGGCGGGTAACACGAAACTAATATGCTTTAGGAAAACTTTCACGAATCAATATTTTGAAATGGCATTTTCTTTTCTCTATCTTAGATTTCTAAACTTGTTCCCTTCTTCGAACATCACTTAACCATCCCCTTTATGAAGTTGTTTAAAAAACTGGCTGTGGCCCTTGCTGCGGTAGTAGTGTTACATGCATGTAGTAGCGACAAAGTGCAGTTGGAATATACCAATGCACAAGGCGAAGTACCGCAACTCACCAACTTCGAATTCCGCTTCAGTAAATCGCTGATGCCCGACTCCCTATTGAACAGATGGGATTCTATTGAGTACATTAGTTTTTCACCAGAGATACCCGGAAAATTCCGCTGGGAATATCCGGACAAACTGGTTTTCAGCCCGGCAAAACCCCTTTTGGCGGCTACTAATTACAAGGCAACGATAAACAATGCTTTGCTGAAATTCTCAAAGTTTAATGGTGTAAAAAAAGCCGAAGTAGCTTTTCATACAGCACCATTGCAACTGGTAAATAGCAGCGTAATGTGGGTCGGAAGCAGTGCCGATACCCGGAATGCACAACCGCAGGCCGACCTGTATTTCAATTACCCGGTAGACATGGGCATGCTGAAAGACCACCTGAAAATAGAAGTGGAAGGTAAACCGCAGGACTATTCGATAGCTACCATGAGTAATGATGACAAGGTGAGTATACGACTGATTGGCTTTAAGGCCGAGGACAAAGATTATACCGGCAAAATAAGTATCCTCAAAGGCATGGTGCCAGCCGGCGGAAAGAATCCTACAGAAGCAGATATCTATGAAAAGATCTTTGTTGCATCCCCTTACAAACTCATTATCAACGATGCGCAAAGTAACCACGATGGAAGCAGTGGAACCATCCACGTAAAATGTAGCCAGGAGGTGGTGGAATCTACAATCGCCAATGCGGTAAGCTTTACCCCGGCAGTGAAATTTACCACAGAACTTATGGACGATGGCTTTTCCATATCCAGCGACCAGTTTGACGTTACACGAACCTATGAGCTCAATATCGGCAAAGGTTTGCGGGGAAAAATCGGCGGTGTAATGCAGGACATTTATACGACCAATATTGGCTTTGGCAAACTCGAACCTTCCATTAGTTTCGTCAACAGCAAAGGGGTATACCTGAGTAGTAAAGGCGCTAAAAATATAGAGGTAAAAATTGTCAATGTAGAGAAGGTAAAGGTGGTTATTTCCAGGATCTACGAGAATAATATCCTGGCTTCGGAGCGATACGGCTATGACCCCAAAGAAAAATCCGGCAATGATAATGGAGGCGATAACTATGAAGGTGATTACAACGAATACGGCAGTGGTGAAATGGTGCTGGGCGATGTGATCATGGAGAAGGAAATCGATACGCGTACCCTACCAAAATATGGCAATAGCCGCCTTTTCCATTTTGATATGGCGGACCAGCTGCCGGCATTCAAAGGCATTTATCATATCAAATTGAGAAGCACGAGTGAGTATTGGGTAAGCGATAGCCGATTCGTTAGCCAGAGCGATATCGGACTGATCGCCAGGGAGGGCAAGGATAAAGTGGTAGTATTTGCCAACTCTATAAAAACTGCCCAGCCCGCAAGTGCAGTAACCATCAATGTGTATGGAAATAATAACCAGTTGCTGGGTATCGGCACCACCAACGGGCAGGGCATTGCGGAAGTGCCTATTGTCAAAAACGCGCTGGCGGGTTTTAGTCCGGCGATGGTGATTGCAAAAACAAAAGAAGATTTTAACTACCTGCCTTTTAGCACTACTAAGGTTGGCACCAGCCGCTTTGACGTCGGTGGCAAACGCAGTAACAGCACGGGTTTGGACGCCTTTATCTATGGCGAACGGGATATTTACCGCCCTGGCGAAACGATGCACGCGGCAGTAATCGTGCGGGATAAACTATGGAAACCTGTGCCAGATGTGCCGGTTAAAATGAAGTTTGTGCTACCCAATGGCAAGGAGCTTGCTACGGTAAGAAAAACCCTGAACAGCGAAGGTTCGGCAGAAGCTTCGGTACCGCTCAGTGCGTCGGCAATAACAGGCAGCTATACGCTGGAAGTTTACACCGGTAATGATGTGCTGCTGGCGACCAAAAACCTGATGATCGAGGAATTTTTGCCCGACAGAATTAAGGTAAATACCAAACTCGACAAGCCGTTTTTGCTTCCCGGCCAAACGACCAATCTTAACGTAAATGCCCTCAACTTTTTTGGACCGCCGGCCGCTAACCGTAATTATGAATTGGAAATACAACTGGCGCAAAAAGCTTTCAATTCCCAAAAATACGAGCGCTACAATTTTTCACTGGCCAATCAAAACACATTTTTTGATAAAGTAACCAGGCAGGGGAAAACGGATCCGAATGGCAATGCCATTGAGTCTTATACGGTGCCGGATATGTACCAGAATATCGGCATCCTCCAGGCGAAATTTTACACCACGGTGTTCGACGAAACCGGTCGTCCGGTAAACCGTGCCCAGAGCCTGGATATTTTCACCCAGGATTGGTTTGCCGGCATCGCCGAAGATGGCTACGGTTATTACCCGCTGAACCAGGTGATTAAATTTCCGCTGATAGCGCTGAATAAAGACGATAAGCTGGTGCCAAATGCGAAAGTAAATGTGAACGTTATCAAACATGAATACCGCACGGTACTGACCAAAAGTGGCGACTATTTCCGGTATGAATCCCAGAAAGAGGATAAGGTGGTAAGCATTGCCAGTGTGGTATTAAATGGCGACGGCTCCTATTTTCCTTTTTTGCCAACCAAGCCCGGAAACTATGAGATCCGGGTATCCAAAGAAGGCGCCAACAACTACGTGAGCAAGGATTTTTATAGCTATGGCTACTGGGGCAATAATAACGATGCCGCTTTTGAAGTGAACACAGAAGGGCATGTCGATATCGAAGTCGATAAAACAAGTTACAACACCGGTGATAATGCGAAGGTGTTATTCAAAACGCCATTTAACGGCCGCATGCTGGTCACTACTGAAACAGATCACGTGATTTCGTACCAGTACCTGGATGCCATCAACCGGAGTGCCTCGATGGACCTGAAAATAGCCAAAGAACATTTACCCAATGTGTATATTACCGCAACACTTTTCAAACCACATGAAGTAAGCGATATGCCATTAACAGTGGCCAATGGCTACAAAAGTTTAAAGGTGGATGAAGCTTCAAGAAAGATAGATGTGCAGATAACTGCGCAGAAAACGGTACGCAGCCGTACCCATCAGAAAGTTACGGTAAAAGCAAGTGCTGGCGCCATGGTAACACTCGCTGCTGTAGACAATGGCGTACTGCAGGTAAGCGATTATAAAACCCCCGATCCCTATGATTTCTTTTACCAGAAACGGGCACTCGAAGTGAATGGCTACAATATTTACCCATTACTATTTCCGGAAATACGTGGCAAGATGAGCAGTACGGGTGGTGATGGATACGACCTCGAAAAAAGGGTGAACCCGATCCGCAATAACCGCGTGAAACTAATGAGTTACTGGAGCGGCATCAGCCAGGCCAACAGCAGCGGGGAAGCCAGTTTTGAATTTGATATTCCACAATTCAGCGGCGAGATCCGGCTGATGGCGGTGGCTGCAAAAGACTGTGATTTTGGTGGCAAGGATGCCACGATGACGGTGGCAGATCCTATTGTTTTAAGCACTGCCCTACCCAGGTTTATTTCTCCGGGCGATACGGTTTCAGTGCCGGTGACTATTACCAATACCACCAATAAATCAACCACCGCCTCGGCAAAATTCAGCGCCGGGCTACCGTTACAGGTAGCTGGTACCAGCACTCAAACGGTGAACATCGCGGCCAACAGTGAAGCACAGGTAATTTTCAAATTATTTGCTGGTGCTGCCATCCAGGCATCGAAGGTCACGGTGGAAGTATCAGGGTTGGGTGAAAAGTTTTTGGATGAAACGGAGCTCACCATACGCCCCGCTGCCTCGCTGATGAAGCAGAATGGCGCTGGCTTTATTGATGCTGGCAAAACCCAAACCGTCTCCCTTGGCCAGGATATTTTCATACCATCAACAACCAGTTATAGCCTGGTGGTAGGTAAGTCGCCGGCTATTGAATTTGGATCTCAGTTACAAAGCCTGGTGGAATATCCATACGGCTGCACCGAGCAAACCATCTCTGCCGCTTTCCCGCAATTGTATTTTGGCGACCTGAGCGAGTTGATGAATTTTCATAAACAATCAACGGTATCCGCCAATGCTAATGTGTCTGAAGCCATCCGCAAAATAAAAATGCGGCAACTGTACAATGGCGCCATCACGCTATGGGACCAGGAAGGCAGTGAGAACTGGTGGGCTACCATATATGCCCTACATTTCTTATTCGAAGCCAAACGGGCCGGCTTTGATGTGGACAATGGATTGATAGATGCCACGACCAATTACACGATCAACAGGCTCAAGAGCCGTCAAACAATTCCCTACTATTACAACGGTAATCTCAAAAAACAGATAGCACCTAAAGAAGTCGCTTACAGCTTGTACGTGCTGGCCCTGATGAACAAGCCACAGACTAGCGTAATGAACTACTACAAGCAGAACAATACGATCCTGAGCCTTGACAGCAAATACATGCTGAGCGCAGCTTACGCCCTTGCCGGTGATAAGACCAGCTTCAAACAATTGTTACCCTCTGCCTTTGCCGGTGAAGAAAGCGTCGCAATTTTCGGCGGTAGTTTTTACAGCGATGTGCGGGACGAGTCCATAGCCCTGAACTGCCTGATAGATGTGGACCCCAACAATGCCCAGATTCCGGTAATGGCCCGCCACGTGGGATCCAAATTAAAAACACGCCGTTATCTCAGCACCCAGGAAAATGCATTTGGATTTTTGGCCATGGGTAAATTGGCTAAAGCAGCTAACCAATCCAATATCACCGCTTCTATAAAAATCGGCGGTAAAGAAATCGGCAAAATGGATGGAAAAGATGTTCGGTTTACTTCCAAAGAAATCACCAGCCGCAACGTAGAAATAACGACCTCGGGCAGCGGCAGGCTCTTTTACTACTGGGTGGCAGAAGGTATTGGCAATGGCGTGCAGTACGTGGAAGAAGACAAATTTATCCGGGTCCGCAAAAGATTCTTTGATCGCAACGGCAAGCCGTTGACGGGCACTACGTTTAAACAAAACGACCTCATCATCATTGGCATTAGTTTGGAAAATGCCTACTCCACCCCAATAGAAAATATCGTTATCACCGATCTGTTGCCCGCCGGTTTTGAAATAGAAAATCCGCGTACCAAAGAGATACCTGGTATGGATTGGATCAAGGATGCCACCACACCCGAAGCATTGGATGTGCGCGACGACCGGATCAATTTCTTCACCAACCTCGGCACTGCCAAACAAACATTCTATTATGCTGTACGGGCCGTGTCGCCCGGCAGCTATAAGATGGGGCCGGTAAGTGCAGACGCCATGTACAACGGCGAGTACCATAGCTATAATGGTGCCGGCACAATACGTGTCGTTCAGTAATAAAACGGAACGATCAAAACACGACCTTTCGGTCAGCGACCCCCGAAGTTCAGCACCCTGACAGGATTGGCTTTCATCCTGTCAGGGTTTTACGCCCTCCGAATAGAAAAAGGAAACCGCGAAATTTCCCCGGCCCAAAAAAAACCGCCGCAATAACCACTAATAATTGGAACATTTCCTCTCTTCTGCTGTTTACATGCCTGATCTTTCGAAGTTTTCAACAAGAAATCAAGCTGTTGAAATCATAGATTGATACAACATTCATTGCCGGTTTATTGAAGGATTACGGGATTACCGGAATAACCACCGAAATCGTATTTTTGCCACCTAATACCACCCCATGGAGATTACCCCCGGATTATTATTACAAAAGATTGACAGCCCGGCCGACCTTAAAAAACTTGACCAGGCGCAATTACACCAGGTTTGCGACGAACTACGCCAGTATATTATCGACGTGGTAAGTGTACACGGTGGTCACTTTGCAGCCAGCCTTGGCGTGGTAGAACTGAGCGTGGCACTTCATTACGTGTATAATACACCCTACGATCAGCTGGTTTGGGATGTGGGCCACCAGGCATACGGACATAAAATATTAACCGGTCGCCGCGATTCATTTCCTTCCAACAGAAAATATCATGGTCTTAGTGGATTCCCAAAACGGACTGAAAGCGAGTACGATACATTCGGCGTGGGCCACTCCTCTACCTCTATCAGTGCCGCATTGGGCATGGCGATCGCAGCAAAATACAAAGGCGAAACCGATCGCAAGTCGGTAGCGGTTATAGGTGATGGCTCTATGACGGCCGGTATGGCTTTCGAAGCCATGAACCATGCTGGCGTGGCGGATGCGGATATGCTAATTATCCTCAACGACAACTGCATGAGCATCGACCCAAATGTGGGTGCCCTGAAAGAATATTTAACCGATATTACCACTTCGCCTACTTACAATAAGTTTAAGGATGAAGTATGGCGGGCATTAGGTAAACTGCCGGTTGGTAAAAACTTTACCCGGGGCATGGCGCATAAACTCACGGATGGGTTAAAGGGTGCGCTGAGTAGTCATAGTAATTTGTTCGAAGCCTTAAAACTGCGCTACTTCGGTCCCATCGATGGTCATAATATCACAAAATTGGTTGACACGCTGAAGGATTTGAAAAAAATCCCGGGTCCAAAAATTCTGCATATCGTCACGGTAAAAGGCAAGGGCTATTCTTTGGCGGAAAAAGACCAAACCAAGTGGCACGCACCCGGGCTGTTTGATAAAGTAAGCGGCGAAATCTTCAAGAAAAAATTCGATCTGCCACAGCCGCCTAAATACCAGGATGTATTCGGGCATACACTTGTCGAACTGGCGGAGAAGAACAATAAGATC
The DNA here is from genome assembly GCA_039925965.1 of Chitinophagaceae bacterium. Classification (GTDB taxonomy): domain Bacteria; phylum Bacteroidota; class Bacteroidia; order Chitinophagales; family Chitinophagaceae; genus JAZKFT01. The sequence continues at coordinate 47,313 of JBDSXW010000076.1, read as the reverse complement.
ATGGGCATCACCCCGGCCATGCCGAGCGGTTCTTCCCTTAAATTCATGATGGACAAAATGCCGGATCGGGCTTTCGACGTTGGCATTTGTGAGCAACATGCCGTAACCGTTAGTGCCGGTATGGCTACGCAGGGACTGCGCGTGTTCTGCAATATCTACTCTTCATTTATGCAGCGTGCCTTTGACCAGGTGGTACACGATGTGGCCATACAAAAATTACCGGTGGTGCTTTGCCTCGACAGGGCGGGCCTGGTAGGCGAAGACGGACCTACACACCATGGCGCCTATGATATCCCTTACATGCGTTGCATACCCAACATGATCGTGAGTGCACCCATGAACGAAAGTGAACTCCGCAACCTGATGTATACTTCACAATTGGAAACCACCGACCGGCCGATGGTGATCCGTTACCCACGTGGCGAAGGGGTAATGCCTGAATGGCGTACTGAAATGAAGGAAATACAAATTGGCACCGGCCGTAAGCTGAAAGACGGAAAAGATATCGCTATCCTTTCTTTTGGCCACCCCGGCAATTTCGCCAGCTCGGCCATCCGCGAACTCAAACAATATGGCATCAGTCCGGCGCATTACGATATCCGTTTTGTGAAGCCAATCGATGAAGTATTGCTTCATGAAGTGTTTACTACATATGGTAAAATTATTACGGTTGAAGATGGAACAATCGTTGGTGGCTTTGGTAGCGCCATCCTGGAATTTATGGCACAGCACCATTATGACGCCGAAGTAAAAATGCTGGGTATACCAGACCGCATTGTGGAGCATGGTACCCTTAAAGAACTATACAACGAATGTGGTTATGACGCCAACGCAATTGTAGCTGCGGCAAAGGAGTTGGTGAAGGATTCAATTACTGTGACTACTATGGCGGGGTAAATGTGGTCACTTGTCGTTGGCCATGTGGCCATTGATAAAAACAAAGAAATATCTTACAAAGACCCCGTTTTTCGGGGCTTTTTTGTAGTAAACCTGTGCATAATGAAATGCATTAAAACCGGACAATTTAATTTCAGTGATCTCGCAGAACAAACATTTTATCCTTCGGTAAAATGCTTGACCTTCGGCTTGGCTAAAAAATGCAAAGCCCGGTGACTGAAGCGTTGAAATATAGTGTCACTACAATGATGTGGGAGGTTTAGCGAAGAAGAGATGGAAGCCAGGAAAGTGAGCCGACGCTTCTGACTCGATTTCTACAGGTTGATAAAGGACGATGCTTTGCAATGCTATTAAAGCTGCTGGTAACATGCAAGTATCCAATGAAAGAAACAATACCAGTGAAAGAAATATATTAATGTTTACAACAAGCAACTGCCGCCGACATTCCATCAACATGATAGCAAAAATAGTTACCATATTAGCTTTTCTCTGTTGCTCAGTTTCGCTACAGGCGCAGGACAGCATCAAATACCGGATACTATTTATCGGCGATGCCGGAGAAATAAACAGTACTCAAAAGACGATTATCCAGCAGGCTGCGGCCCTTAGTATCCCCGGAAAAACTTCGGCTGTTTACCTGGGCGACAATATCTATCCCCGGGGCATGGGTTTGCCTGGCAGTGCTGAAGAAAACAGCACGAAAGAAATTCTTCAGTCTCAATACTTACCGATGCGTGCCAGGAATACGCCTGTCTATTTTGTTCCCGGCAATCATGATTGGGACCGTTCCGGCCCGCTGGGCCTTGCAAAAATTAAAGCTCAAAGTGATTTTTTACAATTACAGAACGATTCGGGCCTGCATGCCGCCCCCGCCAATGGTTGCCCCGACCCCGTAGCCATTCCCTTAACACCCATGCTTACCTTGATTGCCTGGGACAGTGAATGGTGGTTGTACCCTTATGCAAAAGATACCGGAACGGAAGGGTGTACCTGTAAAACCCAAAAAGATGTGGTAGCAAAATTGGAACTGCTGCGGGATAACAACCGTGGCAAAATCATTCTGCTTGCAAGTCACCACCCATTTAAAAGTTATGGCGAACATGCCGGCCATTTTACCCTGAAAGACCACCTTTTTCCGCTAACAGCTATTAACGGGAAACTATTGATTCCGCTGCCGGTGCTTGGTTCCTTGTATCCTGTTTTGCGAAATATCTTTCCGCTTGCAGAAGACCTGAAAAACCCGGTATACCAGAACATGATCCGCGAAGTGAGTGGCGTATTTAAGGACTTTCCAAATATCGCCTATATAGCAGGGCACGAACATGGGCTGCAATTGATAAAAAACGAAAGACTACAGATTGTAAGTGGTGCCGGAGCCAAGCATACCAATGCAAAAAGAGGTAAGGGCTCCTTGTTCGCAGATGCCACGCAAGGTTTTGTAACCGCGGATCTGTTAGCCAATAACCAGCTAAGGTTTTCTTTTTTCATCGCCGTAAAAGATAGCGTCAGACTGGCATACAGCTATGAGATGCCGAAAACAGCGACGCGGTAACGAAAGCCAGCAATAGGTTCTATTAGTCGGCACGGGACAAAATTTTGCCTCTTGTTGTTCCTCCATAAAGACCCGCCCAAGCCGTCGCAGTTGGTGTTTTCTCCAACTAACAATGAGGGAACCTATCGATCCGCCACCCGCGCTACAAACAAAATCATTCTCACAATTTCGCGAGCCATCCTCATGTAGAACTATTGCCCACATACAACGAAGCAAAAGAATACAAATAATCATCCGGAAACATGTACAAACCTGCTTTTACGGTCTTCTTATTAAACACAATCGCTAACCTGCGCAATCTTTTTTGAGTGTGCGGCTTGTTGGTAAAAAACCAACCAGGGCGTAGGCAATGCAATGCGGCAGCACTGATTAATTGGGGAACAGCTGCAACGGCAAATACCCCCGGTCGGCCACCATCATTTAATAACAGCTTTCATTTCCTTTTTCTTACTATAGGTCGCATAACCTGCAAAGGCCATACTTATCGCTCCTAAAACCCCACCGGTGCCGCCACCAAAACCAAACAATACCACCGGCACAAGCGCCACCCAGTAAAGCCCAATACTACGTGGCTTTGTAAAAAATAAAAATGCCAGGACCGCCATTACCGGAACAAGGTAGGTCCACGGGTGAAAAGACCAGCCATCGGCAGCTCCAATATCATATCCACCATAATAACGCTGGTTGTCGGAAGAAAGATTAGGCGGCTGAAGTATCTCACTGCTATAAGAGAAAAATTGGGACCCAGATACAATTATGAAAGCATAGATCATTAACCTGCGGGATTTTTCCATGGCGGTATACTCAATTTTGTAGCCGATATTAACCCTTTATTATCCATTACGATAAATTATTTTACAAAAGGCTACCACTCCAGCTGGTGTAAGTATCATTGCTCAATACCTGCTCAATAGAGTAGGCGCCGGCATTATTCCATTCGTTACTGGCTGGGCCTACAACCGCAGTATCGCCTATGGTTTAATTGGGGTAAAAAATGACACCAGTAGTAGGGTTGCCATTCGGATCGGTTTGTGCCAGTTCAAATTGAATGTCCATGGTTTGTTTGATCGCGGCAAATTGTGGGTCAATACTGGCATATTCAGGATTAAGCCCCTGGAAATCTTCATTGGTTTTGACAATTGCGGTCCGTATTTTGGCCAGCGTCACCGTGGCCGAAACATTGTTGAAACTACTGGCCAACACATGCACCACAACAGGTATTGTGTAGGCAGGTGCGTTGGTTTTATTGAGCCGGTTCGGAGTTTTATTTTCGGCAAATTGCCGGGTAAAGGCATCAAAATTTTGGGCATCGGTAAGCGATTGCGGATGTTGTTCGTACAGCAGTTTCATTTGTTCAGTAGTGCCACAGTGGTCGTTGGCTGCTTGGGCTACCAGGTTTTTTTGGCCCATGAAAATGAAGAGTAAATAAAGGACTGCTTTCAAAGCTATTTTTTAGCCACTAAGCCATGAAGGCAATAAGCGGCACTAGTGTTATAGGGTCTTTTTTACCGGGTGTTATCTCGCAATAACCATTTTATTGTTGCCTTCATTACTTTCAGCCACCTGGTTTTGATAATCTACCACGAGCATGCATAAGTGATAGGACAGTAAATTACGGGAACATAAAAAGGTGTCTGTAAAGGACTGGCCGGCTTCAAGTTTTGCTCCGATAATATCACTGATAACACGACCACAACCCGCAACTGGCTTGGTGAAACTGTCATCATTATCCCAAAACGCCTGCACCGCCACCTGCCGCATTGCCACTGCTGCATTGCCTTTATTTTTTACCGTATAGCTGTAGGTAGTTCTGGCAGGCGAAATGGAAACTATTTTAAATGCTGTAATAATCAGGTCGGGCTTAGGCACGGCATATGTGGTGGGCAGGTGGCTCGAGCGATACGTGGTATCCGCTTTTTGTGCGGTAGACAGGAGGGTGATACTGAACAGGCAGAGTATGGAGATTATTTTTTTCACGGTTGGAGGTTTAATATTTTGACAAAGTCACGAATGCCAGGTTAATAGTTTTACAACGGTAATTCATCCGTTTCTTTAAGTTGGGCAAACATCAGAACAGTATGGAACCAGTAAATTTTACAGCCACTGGTCCCTAGTATTACGGCCGGCTTACGTATTATTGAAACTTTGTATGGGAAGCAGTCAAACATGCGTTTTTACAGGCGGCCACATTTTTCATTTCCGTTTCATATCGGGCCTCACATTGGGCTTTGCTATTGCTTAATAGTATTTCTGCCTGGTGTTTACATTCAGCCCTGGGATGTGCTGTCCCTGTGTTACCTAATACTGGTAATAAATCACAAAATCTCATTTTTGCATTGTAAGTACTATCACAAGTTGCCAGGCAGGTAATAAGTTGTCGTTGTGCAGTAACCGCCATCATATCGCAATCTTTTAGGCAATCAGAATAAACAGAAATTTCTTTTATTACATCAGCCCCGGAAAAGCCCCTTTTACAGGAGGTTGCAAATGATAATGCCGCAATTATTATTGTGGTTGTTACAATAGTTGTTTTCATGATTTTTTATTATAGGTGTTTTTGATGGGTGTGTTGGGGCTTAAAATAAATAGGATTATTTGGGTAAAAACCAGATTATTCTTACGCTATAGGAGGCCTTTTAGTTCCCCGCCAGTAGTAGCTGACCTGGATGTAAGGCCACGGTCAACTGCTGCTTTTGAAACAAGAATCAGTCTCTTGATATTTATGGTCTAATACCACTTGGGCATGCAAAGCTTTTAAAACTTCCCCCGGTTTACCTAATGAAACCGGGAGAAGTTAGGGTGTGAGGAGGCTACTTGTTGGACTTTTGCAGCCGTATCATCCTGACTGCATCAATTTTTTGCCGCATCTCTTTAAATGAAAGATGGAGCGGTTGACTATTTGGTTTAGCTCCTTTAGATGCATGCTGGGTAGGCGGTCCAGGTGCCAGGGCATCATCGTCAAAACTGCAATTACAATTATCGTACGACCATCTTTGGCGGTTGCCCAGTTGCGATACCAGGTCGAATGTATTGTGGGCGACAGCATAGCCTTGTGGGCCAGCTATAAGTTGCGAAGCAGGATCTAACTCAAAAAATGGAACCATGATGCCATTTTCGTCACGGTACGAAGCTTTATAATAAGTAAAATGCAGTGGGCTAAACACAAAATTAATATAAGGTATACCATAGGGCAGCCCAGATACGGTCGTGATGGGTTCTTTAACCAATTTTTTATACTTGAAAATCTCTGATTGTTCCAGCGTACCATCCAGGTCATAAAAATTACCTATTGTTTGATTACCTATCAGATCGTACTGAAAGGTGGCGTATACATCGTAAGCCAGGCTTTCCCGTTTTACGATTTGCCCCATCCTGTTATAGGTATTTACGGTGGTATCGTCTATGATGTGGGTATCGCCTACATACCATATTTCATATACGATACGATCACCATGGTACTTGGGTACAATGGTCCACTTCAGGGTGCCATGGTCAATCTCTTTTACGGTAGTAATATGTTTATTATTATCGTAGGCAAATGTAAATTTTTCATCCAGGTCGTACCATGGGTGAAACTCCGTCCATTGATCCACGAGCCCTTTATTGTTGTAATGCATTTTGCGCATATACCCATCGTCGAGACCTTCGTATTTTACAAGGCGACAGGATTCGGAATTTGCATGACCGGCATTGGCAGTTTCTGTGAGGACGTCTTCGGCATTGATAGGGGCTATTTCTTTTTTACAACTGATGACCAGGAGTGCGAAAGAGATACAAATGGCGGATAGATGCAGGATGTTCTTTTTCATGATGTGGAGTTTTTTTTGTGAGGGTGATTAAAATAATTGATTCGTTTTTATTTTATAGCGTTACAAATACTTTTTAACGTTCTTCCTTATTTAAGAAATCGTTTTTTGTTTGCAGTGGTATAACCCAAAACCACTGCGGGGTTGAGTTCCATGGGCATTCGCATCAGCAAATCGTCCACCTCTTCTTCACGATAGTAATTGAGGGTACATGTTTGTGGCATACGATTACTGCAAAGCACCAGGCTACTGGAAACAAGGGAGCCGTTTCTTTTCCTATTTAGTTTATATGCCCATATAACCGACCTGGGTTGTGTCTTTATTACATCATACGCCTTTTCGTAATGTGGCACCCACCTGGACCGTGTTAAGAACGATAAAGGGTAAAATACTCCCAGGGTTAATATTGCTGCCCCAAAAGGGAACCATAGCAGTCCGTCAAGTGACCACCCACCCATCAACTCTCCTATGTATGCTGCTGCAGCGATACCAAGCATTACCAATCCCACTATCAAAGTATATTTGGGGTTGTTTTTTGATGCATCCAATTGACTCTTAATTTTTTCGAGTATTTCGGCTTGTAACATGAGGCTTTTTAGATTAGAGGGTTAATGGACTTATTATAAATACCATCAATTTTTTGCAATAGCAGATGTTAGATTTTTTGCAATACCAGCAAAACTTTCCAATTGTTTTGTAATGGCACACAGGGCTCTTTCCATATTTGTTACCTGTTTTCTTAAAACTGTATTTTCTTTTGCGATGGATGCACTGGTTTGCATCAGTTCTTCTATCCGCTGGGTACGTCTTTCCAAAGCCTGTATGGCTATTAAATTGATGCCTAAAAAGTCTTGCTGGTTGATGAGCGTATCGCAGCCAATGGTGCCATATTTGTCTTTGCCAAAGGCGGCAAAAAAATCCTGTGCCATGGGGCCGTAGTGGCGCCATATTTTAGGATTCTGCCCCTTGTAATTCCAGGTTGTAAGGGGCATCGCGGCTATCTTTTTCAGAAAATCTTCACCGTCTACGGGTACAAATTTCTCTTTACGGCGTACATCGCTGATAGCACTCCAACTATTGCCACCGCCTAGGACTTTTACACCAATGTCGGGCCCTGTATCGTCGCTGATAAAATAATAGCCGGCATTGAAACGGCAGTTGAAACCATTAGGCCCACCGGCACTACGGATACTTTTATTATGGGGGTCACTATCGCCAAAAAAGAAAGCACCGGTATGAGTGCTGGTGCTGACATTGCGCCCAATGGCTACTGAATTGGTGCCATTGGCTATTACGTTTTGGCCTGCGGCAACGGCATAATCGCCATTGGCGGTGGATTTACCGATAGCTGTAGCACATTTTCCACCTGCTATGGAATTTCCCATGGCTGTTGAAGTATCGCCATTGGCGGTGGATCTACCCATAGCCGTTGCCAGTGTATTATTTGTAGTGGACTGTCCCATAGCAGTAGAAATATATCCGTTAGCAGTAGCCACGCCCAATGAAGTAGCATAGCTATTGCTTGTATTGGACTGCCCCATAGCAGTAGCGTATGCTCCAACTGCCACTGAACCTCCCATTGCAGTAGAACCATATCCATTAGCATTAGCTGCCCCCAGTGAAGTAGCATAGGTATTACTAGCACTGGATTTCCCTAATGCAGTTGCCGCATAGCCATCGGCAGCGCTATTTCCCAATGCCACTGCATAAAGCCCTTTTGCTGTGGATTGATAACCCATGGCTACGGAACCTTCTGAAATAGCTGAGCATTGGTAGCCCATGGCAGTAGCACTTACACCATTGGCCAATGATGCACCCATTGCGGTTGAATATTGGGGCATTGTATCGGCGTACTGTAGCATTCCGCTTCTTAAAGCCCCTTTTTTGGAATCAAAAGCGAAGGCATTTCCTACGATACTTTTCCCAACTGCAGGAATCGGTGTGGCATCCCTGAATAGCTTTTTTTGAAGCAAAGAAAAGCCTCGGCCGTTGTTGCCATCGGCATTGCTTTTAAAAATGATACAGATACTATTTGTATTGAATGTATACCTTCCAATACTAGCATTGGAATTGGTCATTGAAAGCAAAACTGGTGATGTGTAAGAATCGTAATATTTTATCAAGAGCGAATCGCCAGTTCCCAGATCAATGTCTTCTATAATTACCTCCACGCCTATATCAGTACCATTGAAATACGTTGTATAAACAGCACCATTGCAATTGTTTGCATAATTGCCTGTTGGCCCACCTTGGTCGTACACCCTGCCTATAGAATCTGTGTCGGCAAAATTACTGATCCCATTGATCAAGGTTTTTGTTTGTGCTGCTGTGGGTATAGCGTTGGTACTAACTAATGGTTGATTTACCAATAGGTTGCCAACAACATGAAGTTTGTTAGCCGGTGAATTCGTACCAATGCCAACATTTTGCCCGAGTAACTGTAAACTTGCCATCGGCAAGATGCAGCCCAAACTTAGTGTGTAGTATATCTTTTTCATGTGTGATTTGGTTATGAAGCAGCAAATTAGCACGAGAAAAAAATTGTAGGGGTGCTGGCTAATGAACGGCGAGTTGTTTCTAAGCAGTGGTGGAAAATGGGCTATAAACGGGAGCTGCCTTACAACCACACGGCTAATGGCAGTATTTTACACACCGTGGGGAGTACATTTGTGTAGCGGTTACCCCCAAAGCCGGTTTGCATGAAACTGATTCCCCAGAATATATTTGTTGTTTTGCTGCTGGTAACGGTTGCAGCCCATGCGCAGCCAGATGAAAACCTGTATAAACATATTTCGGTAAAAGATGGATTGGGTAGCAGTACCATTAGCTCCATCGTACAGGATCAGCAAGGCTATATCTGGATCGGCACCCATTTTGGATGGGCCAGATATGACGGCACCACCGTTCGCAACTACATTCATACAACCGATCCCGCATCGCTCCCAATGAGTAAAGTGTTTCGTATCATACCGTTATCAGGTAGCAGGCTGGCAGCCCTTACTGATGAAGGCTTCCAGGTTCTGAATACCAAAACCGGCACCAGTAAAAATTACAGCATCCCGGATACTACCGCCTGGTTCACCTATTGCAATAAAATTTACGACCTGCTGCCTGTAAGTGACAGTTCTTTTTTTGTGTCAACGGCTACAGGGTTTTACTGGTTCCATATCGATGGACGAATTATTTGGCGTTACGATGCTTTCTCGGCCAGCGACATGCGGAAGGTGATGCGGTACGGCCGCTTGCTTTACTCTTTGCCCGGCAATAAGATCATCTGCTTTTATGGAGAAGAGCATGCGAAAATTTTTGATTGCCGAAACCGAAGTTTTATAGAAGTCGATAGTTCGCAGCAGTTATTCCCCAGCACACTGCTATATAAGAACATGGTCAAACATGGCGAAGACTTTTTCTTTTCGCATTATCGCAGCGACAGCTTGTTCCATTACAACACCCACACACGCCGAATAACGGCTACCGCGCTGCCGGTAATGGACACGCTCGAAATGGGATGGCCGGGCCAGCTGGTATTTGTAAACGACAGCCTGCTCATACAAACTTCTGGCACCAACGGCTATTTTTTTGTGCATTACAACCAATTAAACCACCAGCTTATACTGGATACTACCAGGTATTTTGCAAATACCCGTTGCTGGGCAATGCTGGTAGATAAAGCAGGCCGCATGTGGATCGGAACTTCACATGGGTTATATATGAAAAAAATAGCCGTACCTGCTATTTCAACAACCACCATCGCACCACTGGATGATATGCTACCCAACAAAACGCCACACTTCAATGGCATGATGCGGCAGGGTAATTCATTATATGTGCACGGGTCGGGCAAGCAAGGCATATTAGTATTCGATGCCAATACCATGAAGCAAAAAAAGCATGTACTTTTTCCAGACAATCAACGGGAGGTGAACGATATCCTGACCGTGATGCCTTTTAGCAAGGATACTTTATGGGTGGGTACCCTGATAGGCCTTAGATGGTACAAAACCAGTAATGGCCACTCCGGTGCGGTTAATTACCTGGGCCAGCCATTAACGCGGGGGTCTGTGAACAGCGGAATGGCTGATAAGCACCGTAATATTTGGATAAGCGGTGGCAACCAGATCTTTAAATACCAACCCGCCACCAGGCTGTTTACAAAATACTTGGACAAGGATAGTGCACACTATTTGCCCATTGCATTCATAAAATTTGTGACAGAAGATGCCGACGGAAATATATGGGCAGCCGGGAATGGACTATCCCGCTACAATTACCAAAAAGACAGTTGGGACACGATGATTACTACTTTTGCAGGGTATCGCAAATACGAGAGCAATGTGTTGGGACTTACTGCTGACACTAAGGGAAATCTATGGGTGGCCACCGCTAGCAATGGCCTGCTGTGCTACGACATTAAACAACGCACCTGGCAACATTTCAATAGTGGCAATGGTCTATCAAGCGACCTGGTATACAGCCTGGCATTAACGCATGAAAACCGGCTTTTTATTGCCACTGGTAGTGATATCAATCTACTGGACCTGAACACGAGGCAGTTTTTTGTATTCAATCAAAAAGATGGCTTGCCCGACAAGGAAATGAGTTCGGGTTTTTATTATGACTCCGTCAGCAAACGCCTATGGGCCGTTTACGACAATGAAATAGCCGCAATACCTACTTCCCGCCCATCGCAAAAATGGCCAACGCCGAAACTCACCATTGAACAGATAAGCATTGCCGACGACACCACATTCGTTTTTCCTGAAAAAAAGGTGAACGTTTCCTGGCAGCATCCCAATGTAACGGTTCGTTTTACCAAACTGGATTTTGATGACGCAGAAGCTGGTGTTGCGTCTTTCAGGCTCCAACCTAAAGACCAGTGGCAGGCGGTTGGCGCGGGCAGCACTATCCTGCTATCGAATCTCAAGGCTGGCGATTATCAACTTGAGATTAAATTACATTCAACCGCTGCACGGTGGGCTGATCAGACCACATCACTGCATATTACGGTGCATCCTCCATTTTGGAAAACAGCCTGGTTTATATTGCTATGCTGTGTAATATTTATAGTGGCAATTTATGGGTGGTTCCGTAAAAGAATTAGGCAGGTTGGCCGCAAAGCTGCCGTGGACAGGCAATTGGCCGACTACGAGTTCAAAGCATTACATGCCCAGATGAATCCGCATTTTCTTTTCAATTGCCTGAACAGCATTAAAGAGTTAATTGTAAAACAGGACAATGATGGTGCATCACGTTACCTGAGCCTCTTTGCACAACTGATACGGGATACACTGGAAGAATCCAAACTGAGCTTTGTTACGCTGCAGCAAACCGTCGATTACCTACGGCGGTATATAGAAATGGAACAACTGCGGTTTGATGATTTTACGGCAACTATAAATATAGACCCGGCCTTGCCTGCCAGCGAGATCAATATACCGCCTATGCTTATCCAACCCCTGATAGAAAACGCCATCTGGCATGGATTGCGACGCAAAAATGGCGGGCGTCAACTGATAGTGGAATTCTCGGAAAAGGAAGATTGGCTGTTGTGCCGGGTTACCGATGACGGTATTGGAATTAACCAGGCTCAGGCGGAGGCAAGAGAAGCGGGCCATGTGTCTAACGGGCTGGAGAATATACGAAAGCGCCTTGCTTTGCTGCAGGTAAAGTATGGTATGCAAGGCCGCCTGCAACTAAAGGATCGAAGCACAGCGGATCCTCAGACGCAGGGCACCATGGCCGAATTATGGCTTACAATTGATAAGGAATAAGTAGGGTCACTATTGGCTCACCAGGCTTTACGAAGAAGGCTCCCCATATTTTTTTACTCCCCGCCAATCAGCAAACGGCGAGTATACGCTAATGAACGGTCATTTTTTTGCAGGCAGCGGAAACAGATATGTCAGGCGCTAAAGAACATGCTTTTTTGCTTGTTTGATGCATTACTTTTAAGGCATGGCAGCCAGGCTTTTTTATTATATTTTATTGCCAGTTGTATTATTGGTAAATGCACCTGTGCTGTATGCCCGGCACCAGGCCCTCCGTTTCGAAAGCTATTCTACCGAAAATGGTCTCCCTCAGAATTCAGGCTATTGTATCGCCCAAACCGATGAAGGATTTATGTGGTTTGGCACTCAAAACGGACTCTGCAGGTTCGATGGGTACCAGTGGAAAGTGTATAAAAAAAGCATGACCGACTCCTTTTCCGTCTCCAATAATTTTATCCGTGCCATGGTAACAGACGATGCCGGAAACCTTTGGGTAGGCACTGGGGATGGAATCGTGATCTATCATCCGCAAAGCGGCAAATTTTTCAAACCTTCTTCTTTTTTCATGATAGGCACGCTACTCGATAAACAAACGGTGTCTACATTCTTAAAAGACAGGGATAACATCTGGATATACACGCCGGGTAGAAGACTCTATCGGTTTACTTCCAAAACGCATGAACTGAAAGAATATACATTGCCGCAAGGCGAAATGGCGGCACGTTCGATGGCTTTAGACGAATCGGGAAGGCTCTGGGTGAGCACAACAGAAGACCTGTATTTTTTAGAGAACGATCAATTTAAACCATTTAATTTTTCAAAGTATATCAACAAACCAATGGGTAATCCAGAACTTTTGGATATGGCTTTTACCCATGGAGAAATGTGGGTGGGCAGCGACAATAAGGGATTGTTCCGGTTCAGCATGAAAGGCAGCCCCAGCCTGCTGGCACATCTTACTACGGACTCTGCCAGGTGGCAATTTACCGACAACCAGATGGAGTGCCTGATAAAGGATGCGAAAGGCAATATATGGTTTGGTACCGCCGCCAATGGATTGTATCATTATGATTATAGCACTAACCAGTTCGTGAACGGCAGGCACGATGACGCGGACGTTTTCTCCATCAGGAAAAATTATGTCGTGTCTTTATTCGAGGACCGGCAACATATCATTTGGGTGGGGTTGAGTGGTGGAGGAATCGCCAAATGGGATGGCGATAAAAATTTCTTTAAAAACACGCTACTAACTGAAAAAATCGCTGCGCCAAACAAAACCGACGATATGGTGCTTGGCCTTTATAATGATGGTGACAGTCTTTTCTACATCGCCACACAAGGTGCCGGAATGGTGATTTCGGACAATAAGCTCAATAGTTTCAAAACATTTTCGCACCAGGAAAACGACAACCATTCGATTGTACACAACACGGTGTACAATTTTGCAAAAGATACCCTGGGTAATCTGTGGATAGCCAGTTTTGGTGGCTTGTGTACATCTGTCAAAGCGCAAAATGGGACTACGCAATTTGTATCTTTTGCCCACGACAGCCTGCCACGGCAAAAAAGCTTTTACAGCATCGTAAAACTGAGACATAAAAATGCATTACTACTCGGCGGCAAAAACGGGTTGTCGCTTTTTGACCTGGATAATAATAAGTGGAAAAACATCCTTGATATAACAGGCTACGCGCAACAACATCAGCTAGTGCCAGTACACATAACAGAACCTACCCTCAATCCAAACGAGGCAGAAAATACTGGCACAGTACTGCTTTGCACGAACGGTCAGGGTTTGCTGGCCTACAATTACCTCACCGGCACTTTCAAAGAATATTCTGGCATAAAAAAGATCACCACTACTTGCAGGTTTGTAACAAAAATATACGACCAACTATGGGTATGTACTGATAATGGATTGGTACTAACCCGTTTTGAACCTGGCGATACTGCTCTCAGCTACGGTAGCAAGCAGGGTCTTAACGATGATGTACTCTACGCATTGCTGTCCGACAATAAAGGCAGGCTTTGGGTCAGCACTAACCACGGCATCAGTTGCTTTGACACAACCCATAAAGTATTTTTAAACTATGGTGACTTATATGGCCCCGCCAATATGGAGTATAACACGGCAGCATGCATGGCCGCCAAAAATGACCAACTGTATTTTGGTGGTGTCAATGGCATTACCACGTTTATACCAGGTGAATTACCGCAAAACAATTACTCACCCCGCCCATTGATTACCTCTCTGCAAATAATGAACAAGGATTTTGTTACCACAGAAAATATATCTTTCACACCTGCCATCAGCCTTGCCTATAACGAAAATTTTATTACCCTGCATTTTGCAGCGCCCAATTTTTCGCAAACCAGCCATACCACGTATAGCTACCGGCTCACCGGCATTAATAACGACTGGATTGAAGCAGGCAGCAGCACCGTGGCCACCTATACCAACCTGCCACCTGGCAACTATGTATTCGAGGTAAAATCGGCTAACAACGATGGGCTTGGCAGTACGGGCGCTACTTCATTAATCATCCATATTAACCCACCCTTCTGGGGTACATGGTGGTTTAAAATACTTTGTATATTGCTATTGGTAGCTACCCTGTACTACCTCTACTACCGGCGCATTACCGCCATTAAACGCAAGGCCGATACGGAGAAACAATTATCCGAATATGAGATGAAGGCCCTTCACGCACAAATGAATCCGCATTTTCTTTTTAACTGTCTTAACAGTATTAAAGAAATGATCGTGAAAGAAGATAACGAAGCTGCATCCCGCTACCTGAGCCTGTTTGCCCAACTCATCAGGGATACGCTGGAAGAATCGAAATTAAGTTTTGTAAGCCTGCGTCAAACCATCAATTACATAGAGCGGTATATTGGTATGGAGCAATTGCGGTTCGATGATTTTAGTGCTACTGTGCAAATAGAAAAGAACATGATCGCGGAGGAAATTACCATGCCACCCATGCTGATTCAGCCGTTGGTGGAGAATGCCATCTGGCATGGCCTTCGCCGTAAGGCAGGTCTCAAGCAGCTGCAGGTAACATTCACTAAAAAGGAAGGTTATTTGATTTGCCGCATCATCGACAATGGAATCGGCATCAACCAAACCGAAGCCGAAGCCATTGAAAAGGAACATGTTTCAAGCGGCCTGGATAATATTGAAAAACGGCTGGGTCTTTTAAAAGTAAAATATGGCATCGATAGCCGCCTCACACTTACCGACCGCAGTACGATCGATGCAGCAGCGCAGGGAACCATTGTTGAGTTGCAGCTTTCTGTAGAGTAAGAAATATTGAGTGTTGATTAAGTATTAAGTATTAAGTATTAAGTATTAAGTATTAAGACTTGAACATGTGATTTTATATAGTATTTTTTAGATTGGAGTTCGGGCAAAAACACACAATGATTTACTGCTGCAATTAACAACTAAAATATTGGGCATATGATAAACACCATTTTAATAGACGATGAGCCGCGCAATATAGCCGTGATGCAAAACATGCTGCTGAAATATTGCCCGCAGGTACATGTGATGGCTAGTTGTTCGGATGCATACACCGCCCGGGAACAGATCAATGCGATGCAGCCCGATCTCATTTTCCTCGACATTGCCATGCCCGGCAAATCGGGTATCGAAATGCTGGCCGAAATGCCGGATATAAAAGCTGAAGTTATTTTTGTAACAGCTTACAATCAATACAGCATCGAAGCCTTCCGCTACAGTGCGGTGGACTATTTATTAAAACCGGTAGACGAGAAGATTCTGGAACAGGCCGTGCAACGGGCCCAGAAAAGAATAGAGGCGGGGCAGGTAAACCAGCAACTGCAGACCCTGGCCTATAATATGGCCAGGAACCGCTCTGCCAATGAAATGAAACTCTGTCTGCCGTCACTGAAAGGTTTCCAGGTAATAAAGCTGATGGACATTATTTATTGCGAGGCTGAAAGCAGTTATACCATTTTCTACCTCACCAACCAAACGAGGATCACCGTATCCAGAACACTCCACGAATACGAGCAGGTGCTGGAGGCCGGCCGCTTTTTACGGGTTCACAAATCCTTTTTGATTAACCTCGATCATATAAAAGAATACCAACGTGGCGAAGGTGGAACGGTAACGCTCACCAACGGTATGGAAATAGAAATATCCCGCAGGCGGAAGGACGTATTTTTAAGTAAGATGAAGGATTTGTACAATTTATGAGCACGTACCTACCGCTGGAATACAAACCAGTTCCTGAGGTTTTCACGGACTAAAAATGATAAAAAACTCTTAATGCTGCACAATGTCCAGGTTGCCAAGCAACCGCAATTTTGCACTGGGCGTTACCACCAGGTTGGTGCCTGAGTTAATGGTTTGGGCCACATTTAAGATACACTCACCGTTTGCTTGCGGTTTAATGGTGATCGTAGCTAGCTTTTGCAATTGCGGGGGCGGAATTCTTCCACCTTCCCAATTGGCCGCAACACTCCAGTTTCCATTGCCGGTAAAAGTGTAGTTGCACCTGTAGCTGAGGCTGTCTATTTTACCCCAAAGCAAATTATCGAAAGGAGAGAAAGCTAACGGTACACCATAGGTGCTTTCTCCTGTCCGTACTACCACCAGCCGCTGGCTGGGTATTACGTAAATTTTCTGGTCATTTTTGCCAAGGGCAGCAAACATATCGTCCGGCGCTTTTGGTATCAGGCTGCCGTTAAATGTAAAAGGAAGTCCGGGAGCCAGGTAAGTAGTTTTGCCATTGAGCCACCACAGGTAACCATAGGCGGGGTTAAAAGCCTGGGACGTGTTGGTCATCGAATTAAAATAAGCGGTATTGCGTAGCAGGCTATCATTAGCCCATATGCCCCTGTTGAGCGCCAGCAAACCAAACCGGGCCATTGACCTGGTTTTACTATAAAAAACACCGTTGACCCAAAGTCCGGTCATGCCAATGCGGTTATTAATATTGAGGGTTGTGTAAGTGTTGATGGATTGGCCGCTTGCCGCGGCGATAACGCCTTGTAGTTGCAGGTAGGCGCCCGTATGATAAGCCCAACGCTGCCCGGTATCTACACCTGCCAGGTTTTGCAGGCAGGCCACCGACGGGTCTTCGTTGTCGCAGGGAGCTGGGGGGTTATCATTCAAGCCACTGGTCATGGTGAGCAGGTTACGGAGTGTGATTTTACTTTCCTTTTCGATCGGCTCCACGGTCCAGCCAGCCCCGAGATAAGAAGAAACGGTGTTCCCGATATTCACTTGTCCCTTCTCCTGTGCTATGCCTATCAGCATTCCGGTAAGACTTTTGCCGGCGGAAGCCCAGTAGTGAACCGAATCTTGCGTAAAACTGCCGAAGTATTTTTCCAGCACAATCTTGCCATCTTTCAAAATCATAAAAGCGGTAGTGTGGGTTTGCTCCAGGTAGCCGTATAATGAATCGATGCCCTCCTGGCACCAACCCAAAGAATCAGGAGGCAGTGTGGCCCAGGCAGTGCCTGAAGTAGGCGGAAAATAGAGTGCCTGGGAACTGGCTTGCAAAAAGCCCACAATCAGCAGCAGAATAAATAGCGGTTTCATCAAAACAGTTTTGGTTGGAACGTGGACGCTCGTAAAGCTACACGTTTAACGGCGGCTGGAAATTTATGCGGAGCGAGGATAAAAGGGTGTATTTAAAAAATGTTCCTTTTCAAAATTGACAAAATACTTCAAAGACTACCGGGAGGCACCCCGGCATTTATCCCGATTATTTCGGGCGGAGACAGGGGGCTAAAAAAAACTGTGACAATTTTAAATGTACCCGGGTAGAATAACAGGTCTTTACCCATGGAACAAAAACCAGTATCAGGATAAAACCTACTTCTATCTTCCCTTCTTATCTAATTTTTTTACCAATTTTCCCCGGAGGCAAAAAGTTTTTACCAGTGACTACATCTTTCCCTGTTTTTTCTTCCAGTGCAGTTCTGGCATTTTTTGCAATAGTGCAGTTCTGGTATTTTTTGCAATATGACCACCCTTTTTACCGGCGGCTGCATTTTGCTGTAATCCTTTAGCGGCTTCGGTTTCTGCTATTTGCCGGGTACTCAATTCGGCTAAAGGTGTAAAAATCAATTCTGCCTCGCTCATGTGGTCTCTTAAATTTTGGTAAAAGCGAAACCACGATTACCCAGCCGGTTGCCTGGGATTTTTCACCAGCCAAATGATTGAAAACAGGTAAAATGGTGCCCAGTTAATGGGATTACGTAAAACCGGCATTACCCAATCCAGTAGCGGGGTTGCCCATTGCTGGTTAATATGCTGCTGCTGCAAAATATCCAGTCAGGTAACTGTTGAAACCAGTCTTTCATGCCTGCAAGTAACCGTAGGCTTATGACCCCTGGGTTTTGAAAACATGATACTTGCGGCAACAAGCCGTGAAGAAATTGTAAAAAAGAAATAGTGCGGAGTTGTATACTGGCACCCCTGACATGTTAAAATCCAGATGATAATCAGTGGTACCGAAATTCTTCCGGGTGACCTTCTTGCATAACCGATTTTTATGGACTAACCGTGGTAGATAATTGCCCTGCGTCTTGTATGAGCCTGAACGTTTCGATATTATCTGAACCTTCATTCAGCATAAGATGTACCGACGCGTATAAATAATTTTTATCAATCTCCAGCATGTCCCAGTTATTGGTTCTGCCATTGTCCACAGTCAGTTGGAGGCTTTGTTTCGCCGGATATGAATTTCCACACAAAGCCAATGGAATTTTCGAATTGTTCAATATGCAACCCGGTGCCCTCAGAATAAAACCTAAACTCCAGGTTATCATATTCAATGCCCGTAATATTCTCCCCTCCTCTGGAATATTCTGAAAACTTTCCAAAAATTACATGCTGTAAGTTGTCAACTTTCCAGGGGTTTGAAACCAGGATTTCTTCCTTTGTTAGTTCTATGTCTGTCAAAATAGAAACCTGCGTACTGGTTGCATTCGCAACGCCGTCGAACTTAACTGAAACATGATTATCGAAAAAAAATGCCGCCCTCCATGATTCTGTTGTTATATGGAATTCGGGTTGGAGTACCTTCCTACCAGCTTTGAAGTCATTATTTGCATTATTTATTGCATAACCATCGGGGTGTTTATGGTAGCACTGCCCTGTCCGTCATATACACATTGGTTCATTAATACATACAATCCGCCCGCAAACTAACAAATGTCCTGTAGCAGTACCCAATACTATCTCCCGATATCCCGGCTCCTTGCATCCATAACCCAGCGCAATGAGCATTTGTTAGCACATTGCTAAATACCTCATTTTAACTAATTGGGCTGCAACGGTACAGACATTGGCGTCATCTTCCCTTTTCAATAGCAAGCCAAAACGCTTGAATTGCTCACCGGTCTTCCATTGATTTCCACGAAAAACAACCGCCATGCGCCCACGTTCTCCCCCATCTTTTGTTAGTCATGCGCTCAGGCAACATTGCCGCTATGTAGCGGCAACCTTTCCTGAACACAGGAAACCTTGCCCCTATAGAGAGCGAACCTTTCCTGAACGCAGGAAACCCTGCCGCTATAGAGATCCAACCTTTCCTGAACGCAGGAAACGTTGCCGCTACATAGATCCCAGCTTCCTGAAACTTTTCTTCATCAATCATTTTATTAAAACCACTCTTTTTATGATTAAGTCAATTACGTTACAAAACTTACGCAACGGCGAATTTTTACAATTTTGTAAAGACACCGTCAGTATTATAGGTCTTAACAATCCAGCCACATTATTGGTGCAGGATCAGCATCTTGCTTTCGAAACCATGTATACCGAGGTAGCGGCCCTATTTAAAATCCAGCAGGCAAATCCCTTTACCGTGGAAGTGGAGGCCCTGGATGCACGCAGGGATGCAGCCATTAACGGACTCATTTTTGTGATCCAGGGGTTTAGTTACTCTTTTGACCCAACTATCCAAAAGCAAGCAACGATACTATCCAACCACCTGGGCCAGTACGGCAGCGGTATCGCAAAAGATAACTACCAAAGCGAAACTGCCAGCCTCGATGGCATTTTAAACGACTGGACCAACAAACCGGAGCTGGCTGCCGCCGTGGTGGCACTTAACCTGGGTAGCTGGCAGGCCGAATTAAAAACAGCCAACGACGCTTTCAACGCTAAGTACCTGACCCGGACGCAGGATCTGGGTGCAGCCAGCAACGATACCCTGAAAGCCAAGAGGCTGGAAGCATCACGGGCCTTCTACGCGTTGCGTGATACGCTGGATGCCTATTATACTATTAGAAATGGTGCCGAACCTTTTTCTAAATGCAGCAACGAACTGAATGCGCTCATAGACCAGTATAACACTTTGCTGGCAGGCAGGGTACCCGAACCGGGGGTAGCGGCTAAACCTGCGGGGAATACGCCTGCGGTGGCCGCATAATGTTCGCTACTTCCTTTACGTATTAATAAGGCCCGCCAATTGGCGGGCCTTATTAATACGTAAAACCCTTGCAGTGTTAGCTGCGAACCTCCCCGTACCGGTTACCATAAAATGCACAGGCTGGGCATTTTTGGCAAACTGCCTGATTAACAATAAAAAACCCGGTGTCGGTTAATAAGCCGAGATTGTATGCACCCTAAAACAAGCCCCATGAAATACCGGCTATCTGCAACCTACTTATTTGCCATGTCGCTAATGCTGCTACTGCCTGGCGCCGGGCTGCACGCACAGGAAAAGACAATATTTGAAAAGGACGGTTGGTATGGAGTGAAGGATAGTCGTGGATACGCCATCTATGTACAGCCTGTAATGACTTCTATCAGTAAACATGGCTACAGCAACAACGACTTTCTTTGCGAGTACAATAAGAAATATTATGTACTAACCATAAAGGACAATTCCTCTCTGACATATATAAGTTATTGCACCAACTGTGGAGGCACAGGCTACACCACCATTCAAAAATCTGCTTACGATGATGTGGGGAAAGAAAAAACGTACACCTATAATGCTAAGGATGCAACAGATTTTAAGAACGGAACTACCAGCAAAGTTACCGTAACCTATAAGGACAGTTACCATGTTAAGGCCTCTTCTGAGAAAGTCATTTGCCCTGTGTGCAGAAACACCAGTGAGAAAGCAGTTGCATTTACCTGGACCGGCAGCGAAAATATATTCAAAACCCCTTCTTATAAGAAACCCGCTACGCCCGTTATAACTTCCCCTTACAATTTTACCGGCAAGTATAAAGATGGGCTGGCTGATGTGGCAATCGAGGACCGGGATCTTCGCCACACAAAATGGGGATGCATTGACCTACAAGGCAATATCGTAGCACCAATTATATTTTATAGCCCGGTCGTTTTTGTGGATGGCATAGCGCTTGTAACACAGGATATCGGCACCGATGTTTCCCAGGGTGGGACTGCCGGGAATACTTATCAACCCATTTTACGTTATGGATTTATCGACAGAGCAGGAAAGCAAATTACATCGTGTACCTATTCCAATGCATCAAACTTTTCGGAGGGGGTGGCAGCAGTTGAGTCCGGTGGCTCTTACAAGTTCATTGATAAAAAAGGCAATACTGTATTAGCAGACCAGAATTATCGATTTATTGGAAGTTTTTCTGAGGGATTGTGCATGGTAAAAGCTTATCTGCCCTTCCCCGGGCTTTGCGGGTATATCAATAGCAAGGGTGAAAAGATACTTCCGCCAAAATATTCTATGGCATGGGCTTTTAAGGAAGGCGTTGCTCATGTGGAGATGGATAACAAACATGGATTTATTGATAAAAACGGGGCAGAAGTAATTCCTTTTATTTACTCAAGTGCCGGAGATTGTAACTACGGAGTGATCAAAACGGAAATAGATGGCAAGCCATTGCTTGTAGATAAATCTGGAAAAATTGTCGTACCGCTCAAATACGACTATATGGAAGATTTTAATAATGAAGGGCTAGCAAAAGTAAAATTATTTGACGGAGGATATTACGGTTATGTTGGAAATAAAACAGATGGATTGCCAAAATATATACAAATTGAAAAGTGGGGATACATTGATGTAAATGGCAAAGCCGTAATACCTGTCATTTACGACAAGATAGAAAGTTTTACAGATGGGAAAGCGAAAGCGGTACTGGGTAGTAAAACATTCTATTTTGATAAAACCGGGAAAGATTTGGCAGATAAAGACGTGATCGTTGAAAAACCTGCAACTACCGGCAATGAAAAGCTGGCAGCAGATTATATCAGCAGTGGTGATAAAAAATTTGGTTCTAAAAATTATAAAGGGGCTATTGCCGATTACAATAAGGCTACAGATTTAGACCCCAAAAACTTAGGCGGTTATTTCAACCGGGCTGAGTGCCTGAAAGAAACAGAAGATTATTCAGGAGCCATCCTGGATTACGACAGAATACTTGAACTATATAAGGATAATCCGGGCAGTTATTTTGACCGGGCTGAGTGTAAATACCAGCTTAAAAATTACGCAGCTGCAATAAAAGATTATGACAAGGCAATTGAACTTTACCCCGGACATGTTAATGCTTATTTTTACCGGGGCATTTCGAAGATGATACTTAATAATTATACAGACGCGATACAAGACTACTCTAAGGTCATTGAACTGGATCCTGAAAATGTTGACGCCTGGTACCGGCGGGCAGTATCGAAGTTGCTACTTAAAAATTATGCTGGCGCCATACAAGACTATACCAAAGTAATTGCGCTGGATAATAAAAATACCGACGCCTGGTTCAACCGCGGCCTGTCGAAGCGTTCACTTAATAAGTATGCTGATGCAATACAAGATTATAGTAAGGTCATTGAACTTGATCCTGAAAATGTGAATGCTTACATTAACCGGGGTGATGCAAAATATTGGCTCAAAGATTACGCTGGTTGCGTACGGGATAGTAAAAAGGCCACAGAACTTGACCCGGAGAATGGACTGGCATTTAGCAATCTTGGCGAGGGTAAAATAATGATGAATGATAAAACTGGTGGTTGCCCGGAACTTAATACAGCATTAAAACTGGGATATACCAAAGCTGCTGAACTGATAACGAAGTATTGCAAATAGGGGATCCCTGCAACACGGAAGATAAATCCCTGTAAGGGCTGGCTTTCGCCCTGACGGGGATTACGCCAGTGAAATTAATTCGGCTTGATGACATCTTTAAAATGCCTTTACAAAGTATGCGGTTTTAATTTCAGTCATTCTAACACACTAATCACCGTTCGTAAGGCCCTGTCAGGGCGAAAGCCAGCCCTTACAGGGTTCCCACCAAATAAAAATCCCACCTCTTTCGAGATGGGATCCTTTATTATCAGTAAGCTTATAAAACTTAATCGTCCACTTTCACCTTACCCTTGCTCTTGGCAATGATCTCTTCTGCCACGTTGTTTGGGGCAGGCGCGTAATGGCTGAATTCCATGGTGCTGCTTGCACGGCCAGATGACAAAGAGCGCAGTTGGGTTACATAACCAAACATTTCGCTCAGCGGCACTTTAGCCTTAATTACCTGTGCATTGTTGCGGCTGTCCATTCCTTCCAGCATACCACGACGACGGTTCAAATCACCCGTTACATCACCCATGTATTGATCCGGAGTGATTACTTCGATCTTCATGATCGGCTCCAGCAATACCGGCTTGGCTTTGCGGCCAGCTTCGCGGAAACCGCTCTTGGCACACAACTCAAAGCTGATGGCATCACTATCCACATCGTGGTAGCTACCGTCGATCACTTTCACTTTCATGTTCACGATCGGGTAAGCAGCCAGTACACCTGTGGTCATACAAGCTGTAAAGCCCTTAATAATTGGCGGTATAAATTCTTTTGGAATGCTACCACCATGTATTTCGTTGATAAACTGCAACCCACCAGTTGGGTTCTCTTTCAGCCATTCTTCGTCGGCTGGTCCTATTTCAAAATCAATATCGCCGAATTTACCACGACCACCCGTTTGTTTCTTGTACACTTCGCGGTGCGCAACAGTTTGTCTGAACGCTTCTTTATAGGCCACCATCGGTGCACCCTGATTGATCTCCACTTTAAACTCACGCTTCATACGATCCACGATGATCTCCAGGTGCAATTCGCCCATTCCGCTAAGAATGGTCTGTCCTGTTTCTTCATCGGTACGTACACGCAGGGTCGGATCTTCCTCTACCAGCTTGGCAATGGCCATACCCATTTTATCAACGTCCACCTGGGTTTTAGGCTCTATCGCAATCGAGATAACCGGTTCCGGGAAGGTCATCGCTTCCAGCACAATCGGATTGTTTTCATCGCACAGCGTATCCCCGGTTTTGATGTCTTTAAAACCTACAGCAGCACCAATATCACCTGCTTCGATAAAATCAACCGGGTTTTGCTTGTTGGCGTGCATCTGCATGATACGGCTGATACGCTCTTTCTTACCCGTACGGGTGTTCAGTACGTAGCTACCAGAATCCAAACGACCGCTATAAGCCCGGAAGAACGCGAGGCGACCCACGAATGGATCGGTCATGATCTTGAAAGCCAATGCTGCAAACGGTCCTTTAGGATCGGCATGACGCAATATTTCCTCGCCAGTGTCAGGATTGGTGCCCGTTACCGCTTCAATATCCAGCGGACCAGGCAGGTAGCGAACGACCGCATCCAGCGCTGTTTGTACGCCTTTGTTTTTGAAAGAAGAACCACACATCATCGGGATGATGCTTAAATCGATAGTAGCTTTACGAATCGCCTCGTGCACTTCGTCTTCAGTGATCGTGTTTGGATCGTCGAAGAATTTCTCCAGCAGCTTCTCGTCGTATTCAGCTACCGCTTCAATCAATACCTGGCGCCATTCGTTCACTTCTTCAATCATATCGGCCGGGATGGGCACCTCGTTAAAAGTCATACCCTGTCCAGCTTCATCCCACACCATGCCTTTCATGGTGATGAGATCTACCACACCTGTAAAATGATCTTCCGCACCAATTGGCAATTGTAACGGAACTGCTTTAGCACCTAACATTTCACGAACCTGTTTTACCACGTTCAGGAAGTCGGCACCGCTACGGTCCATTTTGTTTACAAAACCAATACGGGGTACTTTATAACGATTGGCCTGGCGCCAAACAGTTTCGCTCTGCGGTTCTACACCACTTACGGCACAAAACAAAGCCAGCAAACCATCCAGTACCCGAAGACTACGCTCTACCTCTACGGTAAAATCCACGTGGCCCGGAGTATCGATAATATTGAACTTGTATTTCTTGGTATCGGGCAAAGGCTTACCATTCGACATTGGAAAATTCCAAAAGCAGGTAGTCGCAGCCGAAGTAATAGTGATACCCCGCTCCTGCTCCTGAGCCATCCAGTCCATAGTAGCTGCACCATCGTGCACCTCACCAATCTTGTGGTTAACCCCTGTGTAATACAGAATACGCTCTGTTGTGGTGGTCTTGCCGGCATCGATATGTGCCGCAATCCCGAAATTTCTCTGATACCTTAAGTCTGCCATTATATAAATGGTTTAATTGTTTACTAGTTTGTTTTCTTTCTCTGGGAGACCAGCTTCTGTGCCTTGATTAGGCTGCATCGGCGACGCTCCGTTCCACTAAAGTGCTACTATTCAGCACTTCCTTCGCTGTTTTTGTTCCCTGGCATGATACGATGTTCAGCCAGGTTATGAATTTTCCATTGGTATTATCCCCCGGTTTAGTTAGGCATAGTTTATCTGATACCCATTTTTTCAAGGCCGCAAAGGTAAGGAATACCACTTTACGAAAAACGGTTAAATGAACGCTACGGTTTTTGTGGAAAATATTCATTAGAAAGCGGTCTTCCCTTGCCGGATTCACCGCCAATACATTACTTATAACGCAGCGAACCAGGGTGCATTTCTTTGCATAATATACCCTGCGCTGGTTGCTGATAACGTTACCTCCCGGTGAAAAATTGAAAAATAATCTAACTACTTAAGATTGAGTATTCCCTGGTTGGGTGCAAGCTGGTAATGTTGTACCGTAAAAAATTCCTCCCGGACAGTTCAAATCAGGGATGCATCTGCAACCCATAAAAAAAGGATTGTCAGCCAAAATAAAGACTTTATAGCTAACTATAATCTTACCAAGATGAAAAAAATACTACTCGCAATCGTTACGCTCCTACTGGCACAAATTGGTTTCGCCCAAACGCCCGAAACTGAAAACAATAATAGTTTCGACAGCAGCATGCCCATAGCTCACCTGCAGGCCATTGCAGGAACAGTAGGCGATACTGATGCCGACGACTACTTCGTAACTTCCTTGCCGGTAGATGGAACTGTAAGAATAATTATTCAAGCCACCAATATTGGAGGCTTGGATAATAATTCACAACTGTATTTAAACTGCTACGACAGAAGAAAAGGTGGTGGGACCCTTAGCAGCAGCAGACTGGCCAATAACACCGGTGTACATCCGGGGCAAAGTATTTTTGATACCATTTATATCTATAGCCGGGCTGTAGATACTTTTTATTTCAGGTTGTTGTCTGCACCTTATTATGGAGGGCCGGCTACCGTTTTTAGTTACAATATTAAATACCAGATGGTGCCACCGGCGCTGGCTATTGATGTAGAACCCAACGGCGATTTTGCATCAGCGCTCACCATCAATGAAAATGAGAACAAAACAGGCCACATAGCTTATGCTAAAAACGGTGGACAGGATGATGCAGATTTTTATAAAACCATGTTGCCCCGGGATGGAACCTTAAAGATTATGGTGCAGGCCACCAACAATGGCAACAATAACCAAAATGAACAACTGTTTATCAGGGGCTACGATAGGCGCCAGGGCGGTGGGTTGATTTTTGCGCAACGCACATCCAACAACACCAATGTGCTTCCCGGCCAAACCATCACAGATACCTTTTATATCTACAGCCGGGCTGCAGACAGCTTTTATTTCCGGCTGTCATCTGAACCTTATTTTGGCGGCGCCATCGATGCATTTTCCTATAAAATTTCCTATCAAATCATTGACCCCGGCCATGCTAACGACACCGAACCAAATGGAGATTTTGCCACCGCCCTACCTGTTACGGAGAACGAAACTAAAACAGGTCATGTAGGGTATGCCAAAAACGGTGGGCAGGATGATGCAGATTTCTATAAAACAAATACCCTGAGAGACGGCACTATAAAAATAATGGTCCAAGCAACTAATAATGGTAATGCCAACCAAAATGAACAATTATTCTTTAGGGTATACGACAAGCGTCAAGGAGACGGATTGCTTGTTGCCCAACGAACTGCCAATAACACCAATGTGCAGCCCGGGCAAACCATTACAGATACTTTCTATCTCTACAGCCGTGCGGCCGACAGCGTTTATTTCCGCCTGTCGTCCGACCCATATTTCGGGGGTGTGATTGATGGGTTTAGTTACAAATTTTCTTACCAGATTTTGGATCCGGTTCATGCCAATGATAACGAACCCAACGATGATTTCTCTACGGCGTTGGCCATTGACGAAAACCAAATAAAAACCGGTCATGTGGCATACGCCAAAAATGGTGCACCCGATGATGCCGATTTTTACCTCGCCCAACTGCCAAAGGACGGTACCATCAAGTTAATTGTTCAGGCAAGAAATAATGGGAATTATGCCAATTTTACCCAGCTATTTCTGCGGGGCTATGATGGCCGTAAAGCAGGTGGAAACATTTTTACAAAAAATATCAGTAATAATACGAATGTACAGCCGGGGCAAACCATCGTTGACACTTTCTATTACACCGGCCGTGCAGCAGACAGCTTCTATTTCAGGCTGTCCTCAAATCCGTATTATGGTGGCACGCCGGATGCTTTCAGTTACCAGTTTAAGTACATGATGGTAGACACTTCCCTTAATGACACAGAACCAAATGATGCGTTCAGCCAGGCCATCAATATTGATGGTGGCCAGGCGAAATTTGGCCATGTAAACTATGAATATCGAGGTAGTTTTAATACCTTCGACTATTACAAAACGACATTCTCCAGCACGGATTCATTAAAGCTTTACATAAGTGCCAAAAATCAAAACAGCAGCACCAGTTACGACCGTTTTTGGGTAACACTGTTTGATAAAAATTTAAATCAAATACTTATTAAGCGGCTCGCCAACAGGGATGATTTATCTGCAGGGGAAATCGTAAATGATAGCGTCAAAATGTTAATTACTGCACCGGACACCATCTACATCCGTGTACATTCTGACCGGTACTATGGCGGCACCCCGGCCTTTAGTTACAATTTGAGCCTTGGAAATAAACTGCCCGATGCTGATTTCACCATTACCGGAAGCCATGGGCCATGCCCGGGTGTAAATCAATATAAAACAACTGCCATTACCCAAACCGGCCTTACCTGGCATTGGGCCATATCCGGAGGCGGAACCATCAGCTTTACGGATAGTATTGCCAATATTACCTGGACTACCCCGGGAACCTATAACATCACATGCTACCTAAGCAATGAAACCGGCAACAGCGAAACCAAAATTTTTCCAATTACGGTTAATGCCGGCCCGCCAGCTACTGCACCCGTTGTAATAAATACCGCAAGAACACTTACCGCAAGTACTGCCACATCAGGTGCCAGCTACCAATGGTTTAAAGATGGGGTTCTCATCGATGGCGCAACAGATAGTGTTTATTATGCAGCTGATGCGGGTACATTTACCGCAAAATTCAGCAACGGTTGTGGCGTAAGCACAGCATCTAACAGCTTTAATTTCTCCGCCGCAGTGTTAGCTCAATCGATCAATTTCCCCCACACGCCAGACATCACCATGAGCGCCACCGCATTCGCCAAACTGAATGCCACAGCAAGTTCCGGCCTAACCGTTAGTTACCAGATCGTAAGTGGCCCAGGTGCCATTAGTAATGATACATTACGGGTTTCGGCCTTTGGAACAGTTATCGTAAAGGCATTACAAATTGGAAATAATTCTTATGGGCCGGCTCCCACAAAAAATGATACGATTATGGTGGTTAAAGGAAATCAAACTATTTCTTTTACCCCCATTCCTAATAAAATACTCAGCAGCACGCCTTTCGCTATTGATGCCACTGCTTCATCGGGCCTGCCTGTGACCTATACGCTTGTAAGTGGCAACGCCACACTAAATGGATACCTCCTTACAACAACCGGTGTAGGCATGGTACAAATAAAAGCATCGCAGGCAGGCAACGCCGGCTATAATGCAGCACCCGACAGCACCGTTCAATTCTGTGTGGGCATCCGCCAACTCGACACCATTAACGGACCAAAAATCGTTTGCCCAACCTCCCTCAATTATTCTACCAAAAATGTAGCAGGCGCCTTATATCAATGGACAGTCGGCGGCGGCGGCGCACTTACGCCCAATGGCTCGCAGGCAACTGTAGTTTGGAGTACCCCGGGTACCTATACAGTGAGCGTAGCGGCCTACAGTAGCTGCGATACCATACGCACAGCTGTTAAAACCCTGACTGTTACTGTGACAGCAGCGACGGCACCCGACGCAGTTACAGGTATGCTGCCAGCCAATAATGCCACGGCACTTAATTTACCATTAAATCTATCCTGGGTACCGGGTGCAAATACCAGCAAGTTTGATTTATACGTATGGCCTTCATCCCAGCAGCAGCCTGCTATTCCTGTCGCTATTGGCATCAGCGATATCAACTATTCTGTAAACAACGATATCGCATTGGGCACCAGTTATAGCTGGCGGGTAGTGTCGAAAAACGAATGTCTGAGTACCAATGGCTCTATCCAAACTTTCACCGCTAGCACCAATAGTGCCGACCGGCCTGACTTAGTGATGGACAGCATTGCTTTTCCATCAAATGCTATACAGGGCCAGGAGATTACAGTAACCTGGCGGGTAAAAAATATAGGTGTCACCAGCACGAACAACAGCGTGTGGCAAGACCGCATTTATATCAGTACCAGTAAAGATTTAAGAACAGGCGATGGTCCACCGTTGCTAGGTGAATATATTAACCAAACCTACCTGCAACCAGGCCAGAGTTACACCCAAACACAAACGGTTACTATTCCCAAAGGCCTTACAGGCAGCTATTATTTATTTGTTATTACAGATAATGTAGATGCTGTTTGCACCGGTACCCAATGCGATGTAGAATGGGGGCCCCGTGGCAACCACGGTAGCAGTGTGGCCGAGGCGAATGAAGACAATAACTATAGATACAACTACCTCATTATCGACTATGGCCAGTTGCCCGATGTAAAAGTAAAAACGGTGGCGGCCCCAACCAACGTATTTAGTGGCACTCCCTTTAATGTAACCTATTCGGTAAAAAATGAAGGCCCGGTAAATGCCGTGGGTCAACAGGTAAGCGCTTGCCCGCAACTGGGCTGGAACGACCGGTTCTATATCAGCAAGGATGCTGTATTTAACGCCTACACCGCCTTTGAATTACCAAAAAAGACCATCCAGTTCTTTAAAAACGGGCAGGCCAATTGCAATGCTGAAACACAGCCCTATATTGATTATTTAAAACCCGACAGTAGCTATTTCACGAGCCAGCAGCTTACATTTCCGCACAATTACTACGGCGCTTACTACGTGTACGTGGTTACCAATGGCTTCGGCGAAGTATATGAAGGTCCTTTTGGAACGAACAATGTAAGAAGAAGTGACCTGATCAACGTAACCCCTACCCCTCCTGCGGATTTGGTGGTAGCCAATATTGTAAACCCGCCCACAACCTTATCGGGCACCAATGCAAAAATAAAATGGACCGTAAACAACCAGGGAGCCAATGCACCCAAAGAATTTAGCTGGGTGGATAGCGTGTACATCTGTTCGACTGCCGTATTCAGCACAGGTGGCATATTGGCAAGAGGTGCCAACACGCATAGCAATGGCACAACCCTGGAAAGTGGTACCAGCTATACAGATAGTACTTCTTTCCAAATACCAAATGGCGTTAGTGGAAACTATTATGTGTTTGTAAGAACGGACGCCAATTTCCAGGTGTTCGAATACGACCAGGAGGGCAATAATTTGCTGCGCACTGCTTCCACATTTGCCGTACAGCTCAACCCACCTGTCGACCTGATCGTAACCAAAATTCAGACGCCGGATTCTTTAAAAACAGACAGTGCCTATACCATTACGTATACGTTAAAAAACCAGGGCGTCGGAAATATCGTCAATACCAATTGGGTTGATAAGATTTACGTATCGCTTGATTCAAGCATCAACGGAACCAAGCAGGAGATCAATAGTTATGGCCATCCAAACGGATCGCTACTGGCAAACGATACCGTTCGGGTTGGCACTACAGTAACCATCTCATCATCGCTGGCCCTGGAAAATAAAAAACTCTATTTCTTCGTCACAGCAGATGCCACAAATACCATATACGAACACCTGGCTGAAGGCAACAATACTTCGTCTTCTGCAGCGCCCACCGGAACGGGCACCAGCTTCATCAAGCCCGTGATATTGCCGCCGGTAGAAACACGCAGGTCAGATCTTATCGTTACCAGTTTTACTGTGCCCGCCAATAAAAATAGTGGCGACACCATAACGATCAGCTATACCGTAAAAAACAGGGGAAGCCTGCCTGCATTCTCTGGTTACCCCACCTGGAACGACTATGTATACCTTTCTTCGGATTCGGTGCTGAATGATGTGGATGCCCTACTAAAAAACATTCCCATTAACATTCCCGGCAATATGGGCCTCATGGCCGACAGCGAGTATTCCAGAACCCTTCAGGTAGTGCTGCCATTGGAAGGCTCCGGCAGCCAATATATTTTTGTAAAGGCAGACGCAAACGGATTCATAAAAAATGATTCCGTACCTGCTAATAATATCAGCCGGAAACCGATCACTATCACTGCCTCCCCCAGCCCCGATTTGATCGTCACCAATATGAGTAACCCGCCGGCTACCGTGTATGCCGGCAGCCAATTCTATATCTATTTTACCATCACTAACAGTGGTACGGTAGCCACCAATGGAGGGGGAACCTGGTATGATGGCGCCTACTTTAGTGCAGGCACATCGCTGAGCGGCGGATCTCAGTCAGGTTCGTCATTACACACAGGTCATCTTGCCCCAGGTGCATCATATTCAGACAGTATCCTCATAAAAACGCCTGCTTATTTATCGGGCAACTATTACCTCATCTTACGAACCGACAATAGCGATAACGTGTACGAAGGCATTGCCGGCAATGATAACAATGCCGTTTACAAAGTGGTCAATATTGTTCAAAATCCAAATGTATCTGATTTGATTGTGAGTAGCGTGGCGGTACCAGACAGCGTTATTCTTGGTAAATCACTCACATCTACCATGTTCATCAAAAATATCGGGACGAATGCGGCTGTAGGTAATCTGAACAATGGATTGTACCT
This sequence comes from Chitinophagaceae bacterium, assembly GCA_039925965.1. Taxonomy (GTDB): domain Bacteria; phylum Bacteroidota; class Bacteroidia; order Chitinophagales; family Chitinophagaceae; genus JAZKFT01. The sequence goes on along the minus strand of JBDSXW010000076.1, from coordinate 14,923 downwards.
GTCTCAAAACAACCTTTTTGAAAGCACCATCGACAAGCTGGTTAGTTCCAAACAAATAACCAACCTTGTAATACTACCCGGCGATTCTATCAGCACACAAATAAGCGGCAGGGCCATTGTAAATACCGCGGGCAATTATTTCGGCATTGCCCGAACTAATATTTCCAACACAATGAATGAGGGGATCAACACCAATAACAACACACTGGCATCATCAAACACCATCAGGGTGGATGCAACACCGCTAACTATCGGTACCCCCAAAGCGGATACCGTCGAATTAAATAACGCCAGGTATTTTAAAGTAACAGCATCGGCCAATAAAGATTTACAGATAACGCTTTCTACCAATGTAATCAGCAATGGTACCAATGCCGTATTTGTTGCCTACAACCGGGTACCTACGCCAGCAGACTTTGATGCATCGGGTATTGACGCCACAGCATTGAACCAGAAGATATTGGTGTCTGATACGAAGGCGGGTGATTACTATATCCGGGTTACCAGTGTGGGTATTGCTGTAGAAGAACCCGTAAGCATCCTGGTACAGGAACTGCCTTTTTCTATTGTTAGTATTTCACCCAATATGCTGGGCCAAAGCATCGTTTCGACAAAATTATATGGCGCAGGTTTTAAAGCTAACTCACAGGTTGTATTACGAAATAATATCGGCCAGCTCATCAGCACGGGCACCATTAAAAAGTTTGAGAACAGCACCAAAGTGCAGGTAGGCTGGAACTTTACCAATACTCCCAATGGAACCTATGATCTGGTAGTGATCAACCCGGGAGGCATTGAAACAATTAAGCCGAATGCAATTACAGTAGGTTTATCCAGTGGCTACCAGTTGCGATACACCCAATTGCTGCCCGAAAATCTCCGGCTGCATGGAACCGGCATATTAACCTTTAAAGGAAAAAATACCGGCAATATAGACATCCCGGTTGTGCAGGGTGATTTCTCGGTAGAAAGCTATGTGAATGTTACCAATGTAAGAACGGCTGGCATCAGGAAACAAAGTGAATTTTTCAAAGGTGCCAGCTATGCGGATTATATCACCGACAAATCCGATTCGCTTGACTGGGCCATGAACGGCAGGTTAAAAACAGTACCTGTATTTGGCAGGAATATAGCACCCGGCGATGAGTTTGAAATTTCATTTAATGTAAGTGGCTTCACCGGTAGCGACCTGTTGATACAACCCAGGTTATACGGCTATGATGCCAACCTGCTGGCCAGGACCCAACTGGAGTTTATCGAAACAGCCCGCATTTTATCGCTATTTGATTCTGCGTTGTTGAGCCATCCGGAAAACAAGTATTTAAAATTAGCCCAGGCTGGCCCGAGAGCATTTTCCGATACAGTATTTGCGACGCTGTTCAAAACCGGATTTATGGAGGCAGCTGACACGATGGGCATGAATATTAATTATGCCTGCTCCCGGTGTATGAGAAACCTGCCCGCAACAAAGCCTGGCTTTGTGAGCAACGCCGATACCACCATTGATAAAAATGCCAATCAATACAATGCAGTCTTTGACCGTGACTATAATTTATTGCCCGGCCAAACGATGCAGGTGAGAATGAAACGTTCCCATTATTGGCCGGGTTATGGTAAGGCAAAAGGTACCGCAGGTACACCATTGGGCTGGAATAAAATTCACGTAAACGGCAAGCTGGATGTTCAGGCCACTAGCGGCAACAGGTTAAAAATTGACCTGGCCTCCATCAATTACGTTAACCAGCCGGGGAAACTCGCAGGTTGGTTCCCCGTATTAGATGCCGACTGGGTCATCATGGAAGCAGATAGTGGCATTACTAATTTTTCGGTCAATAAATTCCTGGTAGACAATACGAAGTTCAGCACATTTAACAGAACCTATAATGGTCAGTTTACTATAAAATGTACTGACACCATCAATGGCTTACCTACAAAAATACGGTTGGTGTTTATTTCCTATACACCGAAAGCTGGAGAACCCGGCGTACCTGGTATTGATGGCATAGATGGTATTGCCCCCGACTTTCTGGATGGAGAAGACGGAAGCCCGGCAGGCAATGGTGGCACTGGTGCAAAGGGAGGCAACGCTGGCAGAGGTGGCAGGGGTATTAATGGTGGCAAAGGCGGTGATGGCGGCCGCGGTGGCGACGGCGGTTATAATGGCGGTCCGGGTGGCGATGGCGGTGCCGGGGGTGAGGGCGGCCAGGCCAACGGTGGAAGCGATAATGGCGGCCCGGGCGGCAACGCAGGACCGGGCGGAGATGCCGGCGCGGGCCCGACAGCAGCCGACGGCGGCGATGGAAAGGATGGCGGCAGGGGCGGCGGTGGAAATATCGGCGGAGCCGGAGGCAAAGGCAGCAACGGAGGACATGGTAATGCAGGTGGAGCCGACGGTGATGGAGGTGCTGGCGGCAATGGTGGCCCAGGTTCAGGCGGCGACGGCGTGGCAGGCCAGGGTGCCAATGGTTCTATGGGCGGCAATGGTGGGCCAGGTGGACCGCCGGATCCGTGTAAGAAAAAGAAACCGGGAGGCCCGCCGGATCCTCCGCAAAAGGAGCGTAACGCCCAGGACGAGTTAAACGATTTCTTTGATGCGCTAAAAGGCACATACCCGGGCACTTCTATTCCGGCAGCTATTTTAAATGCATTGGATATTAACTATAAGTCAGAGGATCATCCGGGTTTGAACTTGTTAATCAAGGCTGCTGACCTTACCCTCACCGGTCTTGAAGTAGCAGCAGCTTCAACTATTACCACCATAACTGTTGTAGGTGAAGCTTCGGTGATATTGGTAGAGGCACCCGTGGTAGCTACCTCTTATCTCATTGTAAAAACGTATAATGTGGCAGCCAGGGCAGCAGATTATGGTGTCAGTACGCTGGTTGGAGGCAACGGCGAGTATTTTGGCCGTGGGTTTGTAAAAGACTTTATCTGGACGACCGATTTTGCAACCAGCCCGGCAGATATACTTGCAGGTACGGCGAAGTTTTTCTTTGGCAACAACCAACCACCGGGGCCGCCGGCCACACCAACACCAACTGCCATACCGATAAAGAAGCCATGCGACCCGAATGAAATTGTGGGCCCTAAAGGATTTGGTACATCCAGAATGGTTTCTTCAACGTTACCCATGGGCTACAGTATCCATTTCGAAAATGATTCCCTTCATGCATCGGTGGCAGCGCAGAGGGTGGTTGTAATGCAACCTATTGATGCAAAGGCAGATCCATTAACTTTTAAACTGGCTGATTTTAATTTTGGTGGAAAAACCTTTAGTGTTCCGCAAAACCAATCTACCTATTCTACCGTGCTGAACCTCGATAGCCTCGGCTACCGTGTCGAGGTTACGGCGGGCCTTGACATCGTAAACAGACAAGCATTCTGGGTATTTCAAACCATCGATATACAAACGGGTTTACCACCAGCCAATCCTTTACTTGGGTTTTTACCAATCAATGATCCTAGTGGCAAGGGAACGGGGTTTGTGAACTATACGATTAAACCATTGGCAAGCGATATTACTGGCGACAGCATTTATGCAACGGCCAGTATCGTGTTCGATATTAACGATCCGATACCGACCAATACCTGGCTTAATATTGTGGATGCAGTGGCACCAACGAGCAGCATTTCCAACTTGCCTCCAACTACCTTCAATCCATCTATCGACCTGCATTTTACGGGCACGGATGATGCAGGGGGGTCGGGCCTGAAATCGTATACGCTCTATGTAACCGACAATGGCAATACCGCTACCACGTTTGTTTATAATATGGAAAGATCAGATACTACTTTTGTGGGACTTGTAGGCCATACGTATGCATTCTTCTCCGTATCTGTAGACCAGGTGGGTAATATTGAACCTTACGCTTTCTTAGACAGTATTACGATCTTAAGCAGTAACCTCGTGACGCTTTGCCCCAATACCAGCGTATCATTTCCTGCAAATATTACTGGCACGGGGTATCAATGGCAATTAGACACCGGCAGCGGATTTACAGACCTTACGAATACGGGTGTCTACACAGGTGCCAACACTGCCACACTCTCCCTCACCAATGCGCCCAGCACGATGTATGGTTATGCATTCAGGTGCCAAACAGGCCCTGCCACCTTTAGCCAGGTGTACACGCTCAAGTTTGAAATGACCTGGGAAGGAACGGCCAGCACTGCCTGGGAAAATGCTGCTAACTGGAGTTGCGGTGCTTTGCCAGATGCAGGAACTGATGTGGTTATCAATGGAGGCAAACTAAATTATCCAAGGCTTAATGCCGATGCCACTATCAGAAGTTTGAAAATAAACAATGGCGCAACGGGCAGGGTGATGGCCGGGAATAAATTAACGGTGATTAAATAAAACTATCGTATGAAATGGCAAGATCCTACCCAAAAATTGGTCATTGGCGTCAAAAAAGTCGATGACCTATCGATCCAAAGACAACTAAAAAGAAGTCAACCCTTACGTATGTGATTCACAGATGTAGGCTTTTCAGGATATTGTACGAGGTTTTAATGTAAAAATCGGGAAGCACGGCACCAGTTGCCGTGCTTTTTTTTGGATATTGGTCTGCGATTATTTACCAGCAGATCGTATGGGCGTCACGAACGACGTTGGGCGGTTTAAAAATAACTACCGCTTTCAGGAAGCTTTGCTTTTCACCAGCAGCACGCCATCCGGTGATTATGGAGATGAAGATGATACTGGCCTTTTACACCTCTTATCGGAGCTGCATTAATTCGTTTTTCCCCAACAAGGTTCATATCCCCATGAAACATAAAATTATTACGATACTCAGCTAGCTACCGGCTGGATTCCATTTAAAATACCCTACAATGGGTATCACCTACAAGCTAGGCTGGCATACCTTTAGAAAAAGTTCCTGATGAAACAGATATGTTTGTTTATCCTGCTTTTAAGTAGTGTAAATTGTATTGCCCAGGACTTCTCCAAATCCAGGAGACAAGTGATAATCCTATCTGCGAAACATGCCATCACAGCCAATCTAAAGGATTACCTGGACACAGCCGACATACGATCCATTAAAAACCAGGTTGGCAAAATTGTAAGTAATAACATTTTAAAAACCAAAATTGAAAAAGACCTTGCAGCCTGTTATGAAAAACTATTGGCCAACAAGCGATCAGGCCTTGCCATTTACGAAATTGCGGCTTATACAACGGTCCAGCCCGATGAGTTCGGTTATAATACAGAAGAAGCAACCTATGCCATCTTGGAAGTGCCCGCAAATGAAAATAAGAATGCAGGCGGCGATTGCGGAATAGAAAAAACATTTTACAGACGTATTCCTGCAAATGATATATACCATTTACAAAAAGATGAAAAATCCATATCAATCCAGGAGATGGACTTGCCGGTAAAAGACAACGGTGCGGCCCATAGCTTCGCAGCTTTAGGAAAAATAAATGTTGCCTGCGATCAATTCAACAACGGTATTTATAATGGTGAACAAACCAACGGGATGCCTGATGGCTATGGCAGTTATCTCTTTAGCGACAGCAGCTTCTATTGCGGCTCATTCCTGAATGGAAAGGTAAATGGCAATGGTGTTATGTATAATGCAGCATTAAAAACGGCCCTGATTGGCAACTGGTTTAATGGAAGACTGAAGGGGGATTATTATGAAGTACGTCTCAAAGAATACCATGTTGATATTTATACTGCAAATGGAAATGAACCTATTGAAAGGGCTGGCATGTGGGTGAATGAGGAAGGTACCCGTGTAGGAACCTCCAATATGATCAATGTGTTTACAAACGATAAACGGGGTATCTATAATAACCTTTCGGCGTATGGCACGATGGATGTGATGTATTCGGCCTATGAAAAAGGTAAGCCTTTCTCCAAAGGAAAGACTGCCGATTTTTATTCTGACAGGGAAAGCGAGATATTCAACATGTCAACAACATTAAAATATGCCAGTGGCACAGACAAAAGCCAGTTTGAAAGGGAACTCACCTATTCGATCCCTACTTACTTATACCCTACAGGCACAATCAATCTCAACGATGACTACTATTATTTTGGCAAAACAGCGATGAACAAGGGAAATGGCTATGGTAGTATCGCTAGTAAGAATCGCGGAGACCGCTTATTAACAGCCATGTATTCCGATGGTAAACCAGGAGGATTTAAGCAGGAAATATTTAATGGAAAAAACAAGTTTATGTATGCAGGTGATTTCGAAATAACCGGGAATGCGCACACCGGAACGTTCGCAAAATTTAACTACACAAATCCTGGTGAGGTTTCAATCCAGATTGGTAGCTTTTCGAATGATGGAAATGAAACACTTGATAGTGGCATCAATATTCAATTAGGCCCTACAAAGAACGCTGTTACTTTTAAGAACGCTCAACACAATGCAGGCAGAGGTTATATCATATTCCCGATGCTGGATGTAATCTACCGTGGGGAACTATTGGGAGTATCAGCCGAAGGCATTGGCGAGACATTGCAGGCTGGTAGGGTAAATCAAATGAACTATAAGGACGGCAAACAACTGGAAAAGATAAATCACCCTATACAATGGATAACCCCTGTATTCACTGATATCTTTAGTAAAGCTTTTGACCTGATAGACCGTATCGATTAGCGGAAGAGTAATTTGATACCTCAACTTCATTGAATATTGCACCACTATGTTCCATCAGGGTGGAGGAATGGCTTCAATATAATTAGGGTTTAGCTTGTCAGTGCGATATTTTTCTTTTTGAAACTAAACTTAACAACATGAAAAAAAAAATCCTGGCTATCATCGTTTTTCTTTCGGTTCTGATATACGCGTCAGCCCAGGTTTTAGAAACTGAGGATTCCCGTCCGCTAAATAAAGGTCAGGTTGAAGTTGGAACAAGCGTGGAATACCAAACTTCCCGCGAAGGGCACGAAATCGCCTTCCCGTTGTCTTTTGAATATGGGATTTCAAAACGCTTCACATTTTTATTGGAGCCTGTTCCTTATACAGGAATTTATCCAAAAACAACCCGTCATGCAACCGGTTTTGGCGACCTCGAGCTCACCCTTTTCTATCAGGTATTCGTAGAAACCAAGCGCTCTCCATCAATTTCGTTGTCTGCTGAAGTAAAAATTCCAGCTGCAAAGAATTCCCTGATAGGCACAGGAAAAACAGATTTCACACCTTTTTTTATTGCGAGCAAAACAACGGGTAAATTCTTTTCAAGCCTGAATTTGAGTTATACCTTTCTTGGCAAACCAAAGGGCACCGTTGTGGATAACCTTTTTAATTATGCACTGGGAACTGTTTATCAACTGTCGGCAAAAAGCGTACTCTTTACCGAGATTTATGGCAATACTTCTGCATTTGGAGGTTCGGAAGTAATTGAAATTCCGGGTAATCCGCAAACAAATATTGAAATTTCCGGAGGTGAAACCGTTGCTTCGGTAGGATATGGTTGTTATTTAAATCAAAATCTATTACTATCCTTCGGAATCTCTTATGATAACAATCATGCATTATTATTCAGACCTGGTATCGTATGGACGTCGCAAAACGGAAAGAAGTTATTTTCAAGATAAATCATGATCCGGTACATGTCAAATTCAAAAGTCAGTGACGATTCTGACCACGGCGACCAGGTTGACGATTGGATGAATAGTTAGGCAGGCATTGTGATTTATTGAGAAAATGCTACACGACATACCCATTTTTAGTTGCTAAAAAACGCCCGCCGCCAGGGCATTACGGCGTTCGAACACTTATTTACAGTAATCGTTCATGGCTAATTGTGCTTCGGTTACTAATTCTGCCAGGTGCGGCCTTTTCCATTGCATCGGGGGCAGCGTTTGGGTATTTCACGGCCCATAAATTTTTCACCCGTGTAAACTATTCCTTTGCCATTGCAATAGAGGCAAACAGGTATATCGTCGTCGGGGTTATGATAGCGGAAATCGGGCTTTTCCTCGGCATTGCTTTCGGTGGTAGTTTGCACACCATTTTTAAAATAGATATAACCGAGCCTGGATGGGGCGGCCTCCATTTTCCCATTCACAAAATGCATGTTACGGGCATATACCGTCCATTGGCCTTCTTCTTTTCCATTGAGGTATTTGCCAATTGCTTCCTTGTCGCCTCCCATCACCTCTTTGCTATCGCCATTTTTTATACCGTTCTTATAAGTGCTGAAGCCCAGGTTATATCCATCTTTGTTGTAAACCATTATGATGCCTTCCCGCTGGCCTTTGTTCCACCCGCCACTTTCGGTGTACCCATCGGGCCATATTTTGGTTCCATAGCCGTTCATTTGCCCATCTTTAAAATTACCAACAAACTGGTTGCTGTCCAGCGTTAAGTGCCCGAGGCCATCCCAACCAAAATCTTTTAAGCTGCCCTTGTATGTAACGTAGCTCATTTTGCCGTCTGTCAGCATGGGCTTGTAAATGATCGAGCACACGCCCACTGGCAGGCCGTTATGCCACTTTCCTGTATACACATCGCCGTTGGACATGGTCAGCTCACCCTCGCCTTCAGGGAGATTTTTACTAACATTACCGGTGTAGACAGCCCCTTCGGTAAGTAGCTTTTTGGTAACGTAGGTAAGGTAAACGGGCGGTTCATGTTTTGCAATCGGGTATTCATCCACAAGTGCGTAGTAGCCAAGCGGCACCTCTTTTTGCAATTTCACCTTATTGTTTTCCACATAATCGCCTTCCTCTGTCAGTTCGCCTTTGGCGTTGTAAAATTTGCTCATGCCAAAGCGTTTGTCGTCTTTCCAATTGCCTTTTATGTAGCTACCGTCTTTGTATCTAAGGGTGCCATAGCCATGCTTTTTGCCGAAGGCCAAATCACCAAAATAGGTATATCCATCAGCAGCGGAATACAAAATACCATAGCCATTGGCCCGGTTGTAGCTGGCTTCGCCAAAATAGGTACTGCCATCGTTGCGGATGTGGTACTCCATGTAGCGTTCGGGGTTAGTGGCGGCATCCTGAGGTTTTATAGTGTTGAATTCCATGGTGGCTGTATCCCATTGCTCCCTGGTGGCACCAATTTTTAAACTTGAACCACTGCTTATGCTGATGTTGGCATAGAAGCCCGGTAAAGTGTAGGTCGAGTAGGCCCCATTGGCCACCGAATGCGATATGCCGTTTGTAATGCGGGTGGTGTCGCCATGTTTATAACTATCCCATGCAAAGCCACCAATGCCAATATGCCATTTTTCGGTTTCCCAACCTATATAGGTGCTTTCAATGTTTTCACCCTCGTATTTGTATTTTTTATGGGTATTGTGCCAGACCACTTTTTCATTACCGTCTCTTTCTGGCACCGGCTTTTCCTTTTTTTGGATTTTGAGGTATTCTTCCAGATCCATTTCTGGCTTATCGTAACCAAGCGAGTATTTGTCTGCGAGGTGGTTGTGGTTTTTATCGAAATAGCTGGTAACGAAATTGTACGGTTTTTTCCACCAAAACCTACCCATCATATAGCTTCCATCGGGTGCAAACAAAAAACCGAGCCGTTCCCGGTAGTTGCCGGCACTGCCTACAAACAGGCTACCATCGGGATAGTAAATGGCGGCAGGGGCAAACGTGTTCGATACCGGTGTCTTGCCCATATAAATGGTGCCATCCGGATAATAAATACGGTTCGTGGAGTTTGCGTCGGGCTGTCCGCTGGCAATGCTGCCCACAAATTTTCGGCCATCAGTATATTCAAATACGGCAAAACCGGATTGCACATTATCAATATTATACAAATAGCTGCCCAATGGATTGCCGGTGGCATCTGTAAAGGCAAAGCTGGTGGGGTATGCGGTATCAATAGGCACCGATTGAGCATGGCCGTGCTGGGCAACGCAGCACAGCAGCTGAAAAGCGAAAATTGTAAGGAATACTTTCATAACACAGAAAATGATGCGGTGCAACAACTTAACACCCTGGAGTACTGGGTAAAATTGCCGTTTTATACCCAACTCATAGATACCCAAAGGTGGGTATTTTATCCATCTAATCTGTAAGCGTTCCGTGGATAAAATTGCTGTAAGACTTTTTCCTAACAGAAGCCACTTCTCCCCGATCCAACTTCTTTCGGTAAAAAAATATTATTTTTATTAAATGACAGATTCAACAATTGGAGATTACATCAGCTCCCAGCCTTCGGCCTGGCAAGCAGTACTTACAAGCATTCACAAGATTATCATTAAACAGGATGCAACTGTTGTTCCCGTGATCGAGAAAATGATGGGAAAGGAAATGATCATCTATAAAGCAAAAGGCATGATGAAGTATGCGTTGGCAGGCGGCAAAAATTACATGTCACTTCACAACCTGGCGATGTACATGAACCAGCCTTTATTGGTAAAATACCAACCCCTTTTACCCGAAGCCCGGTTTCAAAAAGGGTGCATCAATTTCACATCTGCAGATGAAATGCCGGAGGGCATCATCAGTCAACTTATTGGTGAGTGCGCAGCAATTGATTTGGTTAAGAAACGTGAAGACTACCTCCTGCAAAAGAAATCGGAGGCTAAAGCAAAAGGCAAATCAAAATGAAGGCAATAGTACATTTACATCCATCACCTGGAACACAGTCAATCGCCATGGTTTATATCAGGATTATGATGATTATCTCCACACCGGCCACAGTAACAAAGTTCAGGCGGGTTTTCACCGAATGACATCTGGGATTTAAGTTAACGCCTGTAAAAAACGCGCAGGGACACTATTGACACATCGCAGTTTTTTATCGGAGTAGCGAATATGTATAGTATGATATATGGTTTCGCTGATAAAACGGGTAAGCAGGCAATACCTATGGAATATAAATCAGCCCGTTACTTTTCAAATGGCCCTGCATTAGTAAGCAGAACTGAAGATGGAATAGGGGGGTCGTTGATACTTATGGTAAATTAGTAATACCTTTTCTTTATGATTGTGCAGGATCTTTCTCCTGCGGGTTGACTCCTGTTAAATCGGGCAGAAGGTGACTGGGCGATTGCTCCTCCCTCAGTTCCCGTCGCTACGAAGCATTGACGGTGGGTTGGGTACCATTAAGTGGCTGACTCTCTTTAATCAACATTTTATCGTAGCGTAATATCGTTCGGGGGGCTAATAAGCGATTGCTAAGGCCACCTGCGATCGATAACACGATTACCAGCATTACAAATCAGCCAACAATATCTTCGTTACAAACTCCATTGGGAAGCCAGGACCAGCCCCGAGGCCTTTAACCCGGGGATAATGGGGATAATGGGGATAATTTACCTTAAATTGCCATTTCAACTATTGCTATGATAAAATTATCCTTATCGCTTTTTCTTATGTGCATTTTTGCTGTTGAAACCCATGCACAGGTAAGTATCAATACCAGCGGAACTGCGCCTGCGGCAGGTGCTATGCTCGATATAAGCAGCAGTAATAAAGGTGTTTTAATCCCGAGGGTAGCCCTAACTGGCACGGATGATGTGACCACAATATCTGCGCCTGCAATTTCATTGATGGTTTACAATACTGCAACCACCGCAGGGGTCACAGCAGTAACACCCGGCTATTATTATCGCACCGCTGCGGGATGGCAAAAAGTGATGAAGGTTCCAACTGCCACTGCATTGGGACAAACACTTTACTGGAATGGTACAGATTGGGTGGCTGTTCCGGCAGGGCAACCGGGCCAATACTTCCAGATCGGCCTGAACAATTTACCAGTGTGGACAGGCCCTGTTTTTGCCACGCTTTCTACCACGGCTATTACCGGAACAACTTATTATGCTGCAGCAAGCAGCGGCGGAAATATTACAAGCGATGGCGGCTCCGCGGTAACTGCCAGAGGAGTTTGTTGGAGCACATCTCCTACTCCCACAATTGCAAATTCCAAAACATCAGACGGTACCGGAACAGGGTCTTATGGAAGTACACTTACAGGCCTCACACCTTCAAAATTATATTTTGTACGTGCTTATGCAACTACCACACCCGGAACGGTTTACGGCAATGAAATAAGTTTTACCACAGTTTCGCATGTACTACCGGTTGTAAGTACTACTGCTATAACCGGCATTACCGGCGGCGGGGCAAACAGCGGCGTTAATGTAACGGCAGAAAACGGCTCACCGGTGACGGCTAAAGGTGTTTGCTGGAGCACTTCTCCAAATCCAACAACTGCCAACAGTAAAACAACCGACGGCTCCGGTTTAGGATCTGTACCAAGCATTATAAATGACTTAACAATAAGCACTGTTTATTATGTGAGGGCTTATGCTACAAACGGTTTTGGCACGGCATACGGCACGCAGTTATCATTTACAACATCGGCTACCGTTACCGTTGGAGAAAGTTACCAGGGTGGTATTGTTGGTTATATTTTTCAGGCAGGAGATCCGGGTTATGTAGCAGGGCAAACACATGGCCTTATAGCAAAACCCGATGATCAGAATGGAAGTGTGGCCTGGTCTAGTGTTGCAATATATGATGTAACTGCTACAGCACTGGGGCAGGGAAATAACAATACAACTACAATGTGGTTAAATGATATAAGTCCGAATAATGCGGGAGGTATCTGTTATGATCTGGTGTACGGAGGATACAGTGATTGGTTCCTGCCAAGTAAGGATGAATTGAATAAACTTTATCTTAACCGGGTTGCTATTGGCAATTTCAGAACCGTCGGAGCTTACTGGAGTTCAAGTGGCGTAAATAACCCCGCAAGCCGGGGCTGGGTCCAGGATTTCTCTGATGGCACGCAGCTTAATAACCGCAGTGCTTCCAGTTGGGTAAGGGCGGTGAGGCAATTTTAAATAAAATAAAAAGTAGGAACGACAATCCGTAAGGGGGCCTTCCTACTTTTTTCTATACTATAAAAGTATAATTTAATCGATTGTAGCCATCTTAAAAAATCTCTCATGAAAAAGCTGTTTTTGCCACTGATGGTTATATTTCTTTTTGCTTTTTCCGCCGGTGCACAAATAGGCATTAATACCACGGCAACCCCACCCGCCGCAGGTGCTATGCTGGATATAAGCGGCACGAACAAAGGTCTTTTAATCCCAAGATTGGCCCTGACTGGTACGGATGATGTAACGACCATACCCACACCTGTAGTTTCTTTAATGGTCTACAACACCGCAACCACAGCCGGTATCACTGCGGTAACACCGGGCTATTATTACCGCACGGCAACTGCATGGCAAAAAATGATGAACGTTCCTAATGGCACTGCAACCGGCCAAATGCTTTATTGGACCGGCACACAATGGTTGACAATAGCGCCGGGCATTGCCGGGCAATATTTACAATTCGGCCAAAATAATTTACCTGGCTGGGCCGGTGTTTTATTTGCTCCGTTGACCACTATGGCTATAAGCGGAACAAGCTATTTTGCTACAGCAAGCAGCGGCGGAAATATAACAAGCGATGGTGGCTCACCGGTAACCGCAAGAGGCGTATGCTGGAGCACAACTGCTAACCCAACAATTGCCGGAGGTAAAACGGTGGACGGTACCGGAACAGGTTCTTACGGCAGCACCCTTAACGGTCTCTTACCTGCTACATTATATTATGTGCGGGCTTATTCAACCAACACTGCCGGCACGGCTTATGGCAACGAAATAAGTTTTACAACTGTTCCGCACACACTTGCCGTTGTTAGTACTACTGCTATCACCGGCGTTACCGGCGGCACAGCAAACAGCGGTGTAAACGTAACGGCAGAAAACGGCTCACCGGTTACTGCCAAAGGAGTTTGCTGGAGCACATCACCCAACCCAACAGTAGCAAACAGCAAAACAACAGACGGTACCGGAACAGGATCATTACCAAGCTTTATAAATGGCTTAACGACAACCACAGCTTATTATGTAAGGGCTTATGCAACAAACGGCCTGGGTACGGCATACGGCACTCAATTGTCTTTTACTACAACGGCTACGCTTACTATAGGCGGTGGTTATCAGGGTGGAATTATTGCTTATTTTTTCCAGGCAGGGGATCCCGGTTATTTAGCCGGGCAAACACATGGCCTTATTGCTCCTCCGACAGACCAAAGTGCTGCAGTCCAATGGTCTGCTAATGCAATATCTAATGCGACTGCTACTGCGCTTGGGCAGGGAAATAACAATACAACTGAAATGTATTTTCAAGGTAATAGTTCAACCCTGGCGGGAGGCATCTGTTATGATCTTGTGTATGGAGGATACAGTGATTGGTTCCTGCCAAGCAGGGATGAATTGAATAAGCTTTACCTGAACAGGAATGCTATCGGAGGCTTTACTGTAAATACTACGTATTGGAGCTCGAGTGCCTATTCAAACACTACAATATGGGGATGGGGGCAACAGTTCCCGAGCGGATTTCAGGATAATACGCCACAGCAATATTGTGCCGTAAGAGCAGTACGGCAATTTTAAATATTCCCGTATACTAAAAATCCCGCATTCATATTGAAAGCGGGATTTTTTATAAATAGCCATGTTTATTTCAGCCGTGGTTTCCACCATTCCGTCAGGTCGCTATGAAATTGAACTTCGTGCCTGTTTTTTTGTGGAGATTGCCTATAATTGTTTCCGGGCTATCAGGAGATTACAGCAGCGGACAGCCAGGTGGTTGCCCGGGTCAATCGGAGATATTTATACCGGTTGGTATTTCCTGAATTATCTGCCGAGTCGAATCAGCCGCAACTACGACGTTGTTGGCTGTAGGTCGTCAATGGCTGTAGATAGATTGACTTCTTTGTAAGCAGCTGCAAGTGGAGTAAAGCAAGTCGCTCTCCGGCCAAATTACTTTTCCAATTCTTTAGTTCTTACCCAGTTGTTTCATATAAATCACTTTAGGGCATCTCTAAAAACCCCAAGTTATTATGTGAATAGTGGATATATAGTTATCTGATGGCCGGATCTTCTAATTAAATTTGTCAAAATTATCGATTATGGCATTTCAACCTGGTTTTTTTGACGT
>JBDSXW010000075.1:0-10762 GCA_039925965.1 Chitinophagaceae bacterium | reverse complement strand
ATATTACCTGGACAGGTGGATCTGCAACAGGTGTAAGCAGTCCTTATAATATAAGCCCTTTAAATGCTGGCACTTACACTATTACTGTAACCGATGCAAATGGTTCTTTTGCAACTACGACCGCTACAGTACAAAACTTACCTGTAACCAATACCAGCACCAACTTCTCTTATGCCACTATTCAGAAGGCTATTGATGCCCCGGCTACCGTTAATGGAAATATCATTACGGTATGTGCAGGTACGTACGCCGAAAATGTGGTTGTCAGCAAAGAGCTTGATATCAGGGGTCCTAACTATACAGCGACAGGTTGTTCCACACGTGTGGCAGAGGCAATAGTAGTGCCTGCTGTATCTGCGGTTAGTTCCGGCGAAATATTCCATGTAGCGGCCTCTAATGTTAGCATCTCTGGGTTTACTATTGATGGTGATAATACCAGCCTTACAAGCGGCATTCTCGGAACCAATAGCGCTGACATTGATGCAGCAGAAGGTATCACGGTGTATGAGGACAACGTGAATAATTTAACTGCAACTAATAATATCATTAAAAATCTATCCTACTTCGGCATAACTGTGTTCGGCGCTTATGACCCCACCTATCCATTCGCTGGGCATGGTATTCCAAGTTCAGGCCACACGATTTCCGGTAATAAGATGCTGACCCTCGGAACCTACGATCCTGCATCCGGTATCGACCGTTGGGGCGGTGGTGTTTTGCTGTACGAGAATCAATATGCAGCTGTGACCAACAACTGTATGGATAGTGTGCGTATAGGTGTGCAGACCGGCAATTACTATCGGGCAAATCCAGGAGCAGCAAGCTTCCAGGTGATTGATGGTAATACGATGACCAATGTTCGTCGTACCGGTGTATTCCACAACCTTGCTTATTCAAATGCTTCGGCCTACACGGTTTCCAACAATACGATAACTGGTGTTGCAAATGCAAATGAAACCAAATGGGACGGCGTTGAACTAGCTTCCTTGTCTGTGGCTTCTACTACATCGGCTAATATTATCAATGCTGCGGCTGTACCTGTAACCCAGGCATCGAGTGGTATTGAAGTTTGGAATGTAAAAAGCACAACACCTGCAACCATTACTGGCGGTTCAGTTACCGCAGCATCTACGGCCATCTTTGTAAATAACTACGATGGGTATAGCAGCGATGCAACAGATGGAGCTTACGCAACCATCAGCAACATTACATTAACCCCTTCGGTAGGTGGCACAGGCATCAGGGTATTGGATAACACTTTGAGCTCACACGCCATCGTAAGCGCTGCCATTGGTTCCGGCGTTGTTATTAATAATGGTGCGAATGGTTTGATAGTAGAGAATACCTCGGCAATTGTACCATCATTGGCTAATCCTGCATTTACCGGCCAGACAGGGGATTATATCAAACTGATCAATAACGCTAATAATATTGATGCTACTGCAGCCACCTTTAATGGCAACACAGGTGCTTCCGCTACATTGCCTCAAAACTTTGCGATAGAAGATAAGATCAGCCATAAAATAGACCTGCTTTCATTAGGATTTGTATTGGTAAAAGCAGGCGAGGACTTTGTGACAGTTAATAGTTTTGTAGCACCAAATACTACCGCTAAAATTCAACGTGCAGTAGATGCTTCCAGCAATGGATTTATCGTAAATGTGGCGCCAGGTACATTTGTTGATAATGTGATAGTTGATAAAGATGTAACGATAATAGGTGGCGGACAAGGCATAACAACCGTATTGCCGGCAACCAGCAATCCGATGGGCGGATCATTGGGTAACCCTGTATTCCTTGTAAGGGCTAATGGTGTCACAATTGACGACCTTACAGTAGATGGTAAAAACCCAGCCATAACAGGTGCGGCAGATATCGATGCCAGCACAGGTATTATTACAGATTGGAGCGCAGGAGATTATACCAATCTTGAAGTATTCAATGTTACAGTAATGGATGTGTACCTGCGGGGCTTGCAGGCTGCCAATAGTGTTTCGGGTTCCAACACATTTAATTTCCATAATAATATTGTAAACGGTGTGAAAGGCGATCCCGCTTCAATAGGAATTTTCAACTATGGCGATGCAGGCACAATTACAAATAACACCATCAGCAACGCCAATGCCGGTATTCAAACAAACTATTCCATCGGTACCACTATAAATAGTAACACAGTAACAGGTATTGCAGGCAGTACAGGTATCGAGTCGGATAATAGTGGTGGAGCGGGCGGTACTGCAGATGTTATTTCAAGCAACACAATAAACGACGGGGCAAATGGAGTCTTCGTATTCCAGCCTACCCTCACTGTAGGTGTTGATGGTAATAATATAACCAATTATACCGCGGGTGGAGTTACGGCTGCGGGTCGTGATGGCTCAGGATCTGTGTCTATTACCAACAACGACATTAATGGTATGAGCCAGGCTGCTGCCACGGGAATACTGGTAACCACAGCCGACATCGGGTTTGGTACTATGGATGCAAATGTTACTGCCACCAACAACTTTGTTAGAAACAACGGCGTGGACGGTTTTAAAATAGAAAAGAGTGCAGGCAAAACAGTAACACTGAATGCGCATTATAACTCAATTACAGGCAACGCCAATAAGAATGCAGAAATAACCGGTACCGGAACATCTCTTGCAAACATGACATGTAATTGGTGGGGTTCAGCAGATCCTGCTACAGTTGCAGCGGGCATCAGCGGCTCTATCGTGTATTCACCATTCCTGAGCACAGGTACAGATGATGCGCCTCTCACACAGGGCTTCCAACCGGTACCAAATTCTTGTACCGCTATTTGCACCGTCAATATCGCTTTGGATAATGCAACCAGCCCAACCTGCTTCGGCAGCAACAATGGCAGCATCAATGTTACCGTAACTGCCGGCAGTGGTAATTACAGCTATGTTTGGACTGGAAGTAACATGTTCAGCAGTTCATCTGAAGATTTGAGCGGCCTGTTTGCTGGTACTTATGATCTTACGGTTAACGACATCAATAGCGGCTGCACTGCTACCTTGCCTACGGTTACACTTACAAGCCCTGATCCACTGGTAGGCAATATTGGTGGTACGGCAACAGTTGCCCAGAGTCTGACAGCAACATCACCGATTACGTTCAGCGCTACAGGCGGCACCAAGCCATACACCTTCACCTACAAGGTCAATAACGGTACACCTGTAAACGTTTCTACCACAGGAATGAACAGTTCGGTGCAGGTACAACAATCGCAACTGATATTAGGGCAGTACATTTATGAACTGACAGCTGTGACAGATGCCAATGGTTGTATTGGTTCATTGCCCACAGATAATAAGGACACTGTAACTGTTGTTGCCACCATACCACGGCCGGATTTATACTCATCGGTTACCATTGTTCCAAACAACAGTCAGTTCTATCAGACTGAAGTTAAAGAAGGGTATATTACTCTTTCCAACGCCTCCGTTTCACCAACTACTGGTGCCATTACTTTCAGGGTATCTAATATGGCTGGCTTCAATCTGGTATTGTCGAACCTTACTACTATGTCTGGCGGACAACCGGTGGACAACGTTAACTGGACATTTGTACCTGGTGCTTTCTCTACCACTATTACTTCCAACCCAGGTGTAATTATAGGTGGCAGCCCTGCAAGTATAAAAATCGGTTATCAGCTTACGGCTACAGGTGCACCAGGAAGCAGTGCTGTGATGACGGTGGGAATTATTAACGGCACAGGCGGATCTACACCACTGAATGGTGATAGCAACGACAGTAATAATTCATCGGTAAAATTGTTCTCAATTAATTAAAATAGAAAAGTATGAAACGCACATTTTTAATACTGCTGACGGGGTTACTGTTTAATGCCTCATTCGCCCAAAACTGCGATATATCGCAATCGGGTATGGCGATTTACAATGCAGCAAACACGGCTCCAATAACAAGTGTAGATGCGGGTCAAAATGCAAATTTTAGGTTTTCGATCAAAAATTCAGGAACAGACGCTACCTGTTCCATCCCGGCAAATACTGTTTTAGCAGCTTTTGATTTCCCGACTTTGGCCGGGAATGTTAAGCCCTACAAGTATGATGGACCGCTGAGTTTTGTTTCAGGCTATTTTACCTGGGTCTATAACAGCGTAGATGAAGTTCTTGAAGGCACAAATACAACTGCCATCCCAACCGGGATGGGTGATTTGAACATTCTAGTGAAAGTAAAAGGCAATGCCAATGGTAAGGGACGCAGCAATTTGAACCTAACCCAGGGGAAAGGCCTGGCAGATAACAGTGGTAATAATTATAGTGGTGTGCAACTGGAAGTTACCAATGGAGGTTTATTGCCCATTAAACTAGCTGCTTTTTCTATAGTAGCTGAAAAATGCGATGCGGTACTCAGTTGGACCACCGTTTCGGACGAGACAAATTTCAGCCATTTCATTATTGAGTACAGCCCAGATGGAGTTACATTTATTAATATCGGAACCGTACAGGGCAAAAATCAGGCTACCGGGTCTGACTATAATTTCCGCTATAACCAGCTAAGCGGCAATGGTTATTACCGTTTGAAGCAAGTAGATAAAAATGCAAGTTTTGAGTACAGCCAGGTTGTGCGTATAATAACCGATTGTAAGGATAAAGCCAAAGTATTGGTTTACCCGAATCCGGTAAAGTTCGACCAGAAACTTTTTGTAAACATTAGCGGCACTGCAGGTAAAATAAAAGGTGAGCTATATGATGCAGCCGGTAAAAAAGTTACAGTTTACGAATTTGCCAATAGTTCCAATACCATATCGGTTACTGGTTTAAGCGCCGGCATGTACACTCTTTATGTGAGGAGCGATGGTAAGGTAGAGTCTTTTAAAATTGTTGTTACGAGGTAATAAACACATTAAAACAGGGCCGTACCAAATAATTGGTATGGCCCTTTTGAAAATAGAGCACAGTATTGATTTTGCCCGATCTAATGTATGCTTAGCTGTGCTTGTTTTAGGCCATGCCAGTATGAGGGGACATCGCAGAACCGGCCTTTTAAAATCATTCACACTTAATAAAATATTGATATGAGATTTTTAATTTTTTCTTTGATCCTGAGTGTCTTTATTACCCGCGCCCAAGCCGAGGATTGCGATATTGGTACTACCGGCGTTACCGCTGTGAATGCCACCAATACTGCCCCATCTTCCAGCGGGTATGTGGGACAGGTTTTCAATTTTAAATTTTCCATAGCCAATTTTGGTACGAATTTAGGGTGCATTATCCCCGCCAATAGTGTAAATGCAGTATTTGATTTTCCGACCCTCAGTGGCGGTATAAAGCCATACGTGTACAATGGTCCAGTTAGTTTTAGTTCCGGGTATTTTACATGGACTTATAATGCCATGGCCGGAATTTTAGAAGGCACTAATACCACCGCTATACCCAACAATTCTGGCGACCTGGATATTTTGGTGCAGGTTATCGGTAATCAAACGTCAGTTGGTGGTGTTAGTGTAGGTACGAGCTCCTTAAACCTTACACAAAGCGGTGCTACCTCAGATAACACTGGAAATAACTTCGGGAGTGCCCAGCTAACTATTTCTGCTATCTCGCTAAATCTGAAAGTTTTATTGCAGGGTGCGTTGTTGGGCAATGCGCCCCTTAATGCCAGCACCATGCGCGACAATTTGCGGAACAGTCCTTTTACCGGCAGCAATTATATACCTTCCAGCGATCCTTACAGTAATAATGCAGCGTATAACGGATCTTTTACCCGTGTAGGCGACGGCACAAACCCTGCTCTGCAAACCGTAACTACACCCGGTACCATGTTTAATAACCGCCTTAACGCTGCGGTAGATTGGATTTTTCTAGAATTGCGAAGCAAGAATAATCCTGCCACGGTAGTAGCTACCCGCTCGGCCATTGTTCAAAGAGATGGATCGGTTGTAGACATAGACGGAGGAAGTTGTATACGTTTCCCGACACTGAAAATAGACTCTTTTTACGTGGCCGTCCGCCACCGTAACCACCTGGGAGCAATGACTGCTTTGCCTGTACCTGCGGCTACCTTTAACTGTAGCAGTACGGTAGATTTTACCACCATGACGGCAGCACAACTATGGAACAATACTGTTGCCTATGACGGCTTTGAAATGGCTACACTGAGCGATGGCAAAAGAGCGCTCTGGGCCGGCAATGCAAATAGTGATAAGAAGATCAAATACACGGCTCCGGGTGATGACCTCTTCCAGATTTTTACAAATACGTTGTTGCATCCTGCAAATACCGGCTCTGATTACAATTTTGATTTTGGCTATGGCTATATCGCAGGCGATGTGGATATGAACAGCAAAGTAAAATATACAGCGCCTAATGATGACTCGTTCCAGGTATTCGTACAACTACTTTTATACGGTCTCAACACCGGTGCCGATTACAACTACGACTTCTTCCTCGAGCAATTACCATAGTCGTTTATTTGGCTCAGCAAAATTGGAATCAGTAGTGGCTGGGGGAATATAACTGAGAATTAAAAGAGAAAAGTAATTAGCGGAGAGTAACGCAAAATTTCAGATCGTTTCAAGCAGGCTGTTCCTCAATATAGGGCAGCCTGCTTTTTTACATCCAGACCTTATTTGAAATATTACAAATATAGTAGCGGGTCATTTTGAACAGTAATGGACGGCTGATTTAATAAATATATACGGATCGGGACCGACAATTAATCGCATTTAAAGAACATCACATACTACAACAGACCGATATTCAGCAACGGATCGATATAGCGATACTTCGCGGGGGACACAATTATGAATGGTCGCCGGGCCTGTATGTAGGCAATCACTAAAAAATTGCGGGTCATTTAGTTGATAGGAAATATAGAATCCGCCGAAAATCCATTACCTCCGCTCCATCCGTTTTTCTATCCTCCAAATTGCTACCCCTGGTACGCTGAGCTCCTTTGGCAAACATATTTCGTTACGTTCCCTATTTCCCCTGCCTGCCAAAATCCCTTATTTTTGAATAATGACCGTTGAAACCGCCCCTGCCGAAGCCAGGCTCTTTTTACAGCATTATTTCGTGGAATCGTTTTCGATCCAATCCGAATTTCTCGACCGGGAAGTATTTCTGGATGCATACCTTCCCTATAATATCACCAATCCCGCCAATATTACCCTGATGCTCATCAACGATGGGCAGGATATGGATGTGCTGGGCCTGGCACCCATGCTGGATGGCTTACTCGAAGCCGGCGAGATCAGCCCGATCCTGGCCATTGGAATCCGGTGCAATGAAGACCGCCGGCTGGAATATGGAACCGCCGATATTTTAGACTACAACCTCAGGGGATCGAGGGCCCGCTACCACCGAAAGTTTATTATACGGGAGTTGCTACCCTATGTAAAAGTAAAATATATGCTGCCAGAGGTTAAGGAAATCGCTTTTGCAGGCTTTTCTCTTGGCGGGCTAAGTGCCATGGATATCGCCTGGAAACATCCCGAAATATTTACCAAAGTAGGACTCTTCAGCGCTTCTTTCTGGTGGCGCACCCGGGGGCTCGATAATGGGTATATAGAAGAAACCGACCGGATCATGCATCGCCTGGTTCGCGAGGGCGGGTACGCACCCAATCAGAAATTCTTTTTTAGTACCGGAACCATGGATGAAACCATGGACCGTAACAATAACGGCATTATCGATAGCATCGACGATACCCTTAGCCTGATTGATGAACTTCAGAAAAAAGGCTATACCCGGGGAATTGATATAGAATACCTGGAACTCGAAGATGGTAAACACGATGTAACCACCTGGGCAAGGGGTATGCCGTATTTTTTGAAATGGGGATGGGGAAAGGAGGGGAGGAATGTTTTGATATCCGATATCTGATGTCTGATTTTCAGTACAAAGACTTTAGTACAAAGATTTCAGTACAAAGATTTCAGTACAAAGATTTCAGTACTAAGATTTCAGTACAAAGATTTTAGTACTAAGATTTCAGTATAAAGATTTTAGTACAAAGAAGTTAAAAAAAGATTTTTTGATATCCGATATCTGATGCCTGATACCTGATTTTCGGTACAAAGATTTTACTACTATGACCTTAGGCAGGCATGTGTTGATGTCGGATATGTAGTGGCAGATATGTAGTACAAAGATTTTAGTACAATGACCTTAGACAGGTATGTGTTGATGTCGGATATGTAATGGCCGATATGTAGTACAAAGATTTTAGTACAAAGACTTTTGACCTTGTCCAATATGCCTGCCCCTCGTAACCTGAACTCGTAAACTTGTGAACTTTTCGACTTTGAACCTTGATACTTGATTCTTGATTCTTCATTCTTGATTCTTCAACCTTGTCCCTTTTACCTTGAATCCTGTATTTTTGCACTACAAAAAATATTTTAATGAAAACATTTATCGTTCCTACCGACTTTTCCGAAACAGCATTGAACGCTGCCAAATTTGCCGTGCAGTTGGCTGCAGGCGTTGAAAATTCTGAAGTGATCCTGTACAATGTGTTTGATGATATAAAAAGCAGCACGGTGGAAGCAGCCGTGAAATCCAATGTTATTTCCCGTCATGAACTGATGGTGGCCATTTTGGAAAAAATGAAATCCTCATTGCTGGAAGGGGCTCCTGGCAATATTCGGGTATTCGCAGAATCTGGCGAGCTTATGAAAAATCTGCCCGTATTTGTTGAAACTGTAAAGGCGGACATGATTATTATGGGTATCAATGGCGCCAGCCGGCTGTCCCAGGTATTTATGGGCAGCAATGCTATCAATATTATCAGCGAAACCTCCTGCCCGGTTTTAATCGTTCCACCCGGCGCTTCTTTTAAAGGCATGAAGAAAGTACTGTTGGCGTCAGACTTTAAAAACGTAGCAGAAACCATTCCGGGCGACGTCATCACCCGTGTGCTGAATATGTATAAACCCGAATTGCATATTGCTAATGTGGATCAGGAACATTTCGTTGAACTGACGGAGGATTATAAAAAAGAAAAAGAAGTAATGGATTCCATGTTTGGGTCTTTTAACCCCGAATATGCCTTCATGCGCTTCTTCGATTTTGAAGAAGGTATCGACGCTTATGCCAACGACATGAAGATCAATATGATCATTACCATACCCCGTAAACACAGCTTCCTGGCTAAAATATTCAAGACCAGCCATACCCGCGAGCTGGCTTTCCATACCAATGTTCCGTTGCTGGCAGTTCACAACTAAAATCTGGTAGATTGTCCCAAAACCTATAGGGTCTTTTTCGCACGTCGCTCGTTTGGAAACCCCGAATAGACCTTATAGGTTTACCCCTGTGCATGGCAAACCTGCCGACCGCAAGGTATTTCGTTAGACGCGCCAGGAAACAGAACCTGCGAATTGGTGAACCCGGGAGCTGCTTCCAAGGTGATGTCTCCGGCTACGACTAAGTGTGTGTGGGCCCGGGACTCGTCGTGCAGCAATCTAAAAAAGAAAGTCATCCCAACACATTCAGGCTGCGGTCAATTATGCCCACACAGTCAGTCACCTGTTCTGCAGTGATATTGAGTGGCGGGGCGAACCGTATCTTATCGCCGTGGGTGGGCTTCGCCAGCAAGCCGTTTTCCATTAATTCGAGACAAAGATCCCAGGCCGCTTCTTTGTTGGCATGTGCTATCACGATGGCATTCAACAGGCCTTTTCCCCTTACTGTTGTGATAAAGGGTGAGTTCAGATTGGTAATACCGGCTCGCAGCAGCTCGCCCATGGCCTTGGCATTTTCGACCATATTTTCATCCTGTAACACCTGGAGGGCGGTAATGGCCACCGCACAAGCCAATGGGTTTCCGCCATAAGTGCTGCCATGTTCGCCCGGCTTGATATTCATCATGATGTAGTCATCGCAGAGCACGGCACTTACCGGCATCGTTCCACCACTCAGGGCCTTTCCGAGGATTAAAATATCAGGTCTCACGTTCTCATGATCGCAGGCCAGCATTTTGCCGGTACGGGCCAAGCCGGTTTGTATTTCATCGGCAATGAACAATACATTGTATTCGGTACAGAGTTTCCTAACGCCCACCAGGTAGCCATCGTCCGGTATCACTACCCCGGCCTCACCCTGGATGGGTTCCACCATAAAGGCCGCCACGTTTTTATCCTGTAAGGCTGCTTCTAATTGTACCAGATCATTATAATCCACCAGGTCAAAGCCTGGCATAAAAGGCCCAAACTGGTTGTAGCAGCTCGGGTCGGTGGAAGAGGAGATAGCAGCTAGGGTACGGC
Organism: Chitinophagaceae bacterium; assembly: GCA_039925965.1. Classification (GTDB taxonomy): domain Bacteria; phylum Bacteroidota; class Bacteroidia; order Chitinophagales; family Chitinophagaceae; genus JAZKFT01. The sequence continues at coordinate 519 of JBDSXW010000075.1, read as the reverse complement.
CCCAGAAATTGTTGCGGGCAAAGATCACGCGGGCTTTGTTGGCTTCAATGCCCTTGTTTATATATCCCCACCGCCGAGCCAGTTTAATGGCCGTTTCACCACCTTCTACGCCAGTATTCATGGGCAGCACTTTGTCGTAACCAAAGTAACTGGTGATGAATTTTTCATATTCACCAAGTATGTTGTTGTGAAACGCCCTGGAAGTTAGTGTCAGGATACCGGCCTGTGCAATCAGGGTCTCAATGATCCGTGGGTGGCAATGGCCCTGGTTCACGGCAGAATACCCGCTCAAAAAGTCATAGTAGCGTTTGCCATCCACATCCCATAGAAACACCCCTTTCCCTTTTTCGAGCACTACAGGTAGAGGGTGGTAGTTATGAGCACCATGTGCTTCTTCCAGGTTTAAATAGTATTGTGTCTTCTCAGACGTTGAGATAGTGGTTTGCATGTCTTTAAAGTATTGTAAATAAGAAAAAATAGTGAAGCCGGCAGGCAGTTAGACCAGCCACTGCCTGCAGC
>JBDSXW010000074.1:0-30820 GCA_039925965.1 Chitinophagaceae bacterium | reverse complement strand
TGGGTACAGGATCGGCAAATGGCATCACCGGTTCGGGCAACAGGGCTATCACTATTTTACCCAATGGAAATGTCGGAATAAAAAACGACGCAGGCTCTGCATCTTTGACGGTAGCAAGGGGTACCGGCACGGACGGAACCGCTGTTTTCCAGGGTACCGCTAATTGGTCACATTTTAACTTTGGCTCAGGAGAAGACACCTATATCCGGGCAGGTAAAGACAATGGAGATGTTTATATTAACGATGTGAATAACGGAGATATCCTTTTAGGTGCCAGTTCCAATAACTACACCAGTGTAAGGGGTGGGTTTGGATTAGCACCTACGTACATTAATGTGAATGCAGGTTTTAAAGATATTACCGTAGGAAAGAACGCTTACTTCATCATTACACCAACCGATAATACCAACCCACGCATTACTGTTAGCAATGGTACAAGGGTGGGGCAGGTATTAATTCTCCAGCATTTTTTCGACGCTTTTGACCCCAATAACTGGCTCTTTAACCTGCGGGCTCACCGCTTTGTGGACCCTAACAATACGCTGCTGAATGGCGATCATACTTTTAGCCTCGGCGACATTTTAACGCTGATCTGGGACGGGGGTAAATGGATTCAGCAGAGCTGGACGGATTTTTAAGAGTAACCGATTTTCAAAGCCTTTAAAAAGGAGCAGTTATTGGAAATACAGCGTGAAACCTTTATTACATTTACAGGATGATTAAACGATTGTCAAAAAAAACAAAGCCATTATGAAAAAATTATTATTGATCCCGCTTTCTCTGATGGGCCTTTTCCTTTTTGCCCAACCAAAGTCTGTTAAGAATGTCAAGGTAAAAAAACATGTTGCCAAAACAATGTCCAATGACAGTATACCGGTTCCTCCAAAGCCTGCCACTAAATACAACGATAACGTTGACGACCGCATGAAAGGACCAAACGGTGAAAAGATTTTTATAGGACGCAATGGCGGACGCTACTATCTCAAAGGCGAAAAAAAGATCTATGTGCCATATGGCAATAAAATTAAGAAGGGATGATTTTCTGGCAATGAGGCAATAACTCCAATAATCATTGATGGGGGGCTCATGTTCACCGTGGTAAATTTAGAACAAAAAATCATATATAAGAGTGGCATTGACTTATTGGCAATTGACTTATTGACAGTTAACTAATTACCAGGGACCCAGGAATAGTTTCAGGGCTCCCGCAATAGATTATAAAGTGCCTCCTGGTAAAGTTTTTTGGTAGGCAAATCGTTGTGCTTACCGCCCGGTATGGCTATAAATCGATCTTGCTTCTTCATGCCAGGAACCAGCCGCATGGCATTGGTAAAGGGCACCACTTCATCCTGCAGGCCATGGAAGATGGTGATGGGCGCGGTAATATTTTTGAAGTATTCGTTGGTCGTGAAGTTCATTTTCACCAGCATGTCCACCGGTAAAAAGGGTGCATAGTATTTTGCAAGCGATGCGAGGCTATAGTAGGGCGTTTCAAGGATTAACTGTCTGCAATCCTTCACCGAAGCCAGCCAGGCCGCCAGCCCGGTACCCAGGCTTTTGCCGTAGATAATGATGTTCTCGCGGGACCATTTTGACCGGGCCAATTTGTATATCTGTGTAGCCGCGGCCTGCATATCTTCCAGGGTAAAGTCACCTGTACTTTTTCCAAAGCCCGGGTAATCCATCATCCAGCATTCGTAACCATGGCTAGTAAAATTGGGTGCGTACTCCGCATACCGTTCTATATTTTCCTGGTTGCCGTGAAAATAAAGCACCACGCCTTTGGCCAAGGAATCGGCGGTTTGAAACTGCACGATGTCAATCAATGTTTTTGGATTGAGTTCGATCTGCTGTTCCTTGAATTTTTGACTAAAGGCAAATGAATAATCTGCCGGCAAGCTTTTCGGGTGAAAAAAGAACAGGTGTTGAAAAAACCAGAAACCTGCACAGAGCAGGAGGTATACTGCCAACGCCCAGCTAAAGACTCGTTTAAAGGATGATCGCATATTTTTTATTTTGGCAATTATTACCGGTAGCTGCAGTTCACTTTACAGCAAAAGCCAATCTCGTTTAATCCAGCAAAATATCCCTGATAAAATTATGGTATTCGGGGAAGTCGGGAAGGTCGTTATGATGGCCGCCATGGATGCGGATAAGCGTTATCATCCTGGGGTTAATGGCTTGCAATGCCTCGCTGTGCTTAATGGGTATCAGCCAGTCTTTGGTGCCGTGGATGATATAGGTATGGCAGTTTACCTGGCCGATCCACTTGTCGGTGCGCAATTGAAAACGTAGCGTAAGCCAGTGCGGCAATATCGGCAATAATCTTTCGGCTACTTTTTTAAAACTAAAATAGGGTGCGTCCAGTATTAGATACCTGGGGCTGTTATCGCTGGCTATTTTGCTGGCAAAGCCGCTGCCCATGCTGCGCCCGTAAATGATCATGTGCTGCTCTGGCACCTGTACTGTAAGCGTGTCGTACACGAACTGCATATCGTTCAGCATATCCTTTTCGTCGCGTTTGCCGGTACTCTTACCAAAACCGCGATAGTCCACCAGCACCACGTCGTACTGGTATCGGTAAAAATCCCGGGCATACTTGGCCCAGCCCTTGATACTACGGGTATTGCCGTGAAAATACAGGATCATCCCTTTGGGTTCCGTTACATAAAAATGGAGACCGTTGATGGTAACGCCCTGCTCCACTTCAAAATTCAGTTCCCGGAATGGCGCGTCGTATTTGTACTTGAAGTCTTTATGTAGCTTTTCTGGTTTGAAAATGAATCGCTCCTGAATAAAATAGGCCACCACCACCAGGACAATCCAACCAATGATGATATAAAGGATTAAGGAATTCAAAGTTCGGAGATAAAGTTCACGGGTTTACGGGTTACCAGGTTTACGGGTTGGGGAAGAAATCGAGCGGCAAAACACGCTTTGAGCTTTAAAAATAAAGCATTTGAAAATGAGTTGAAAGGATAAGATCGACCATACCGGAACTGCACTTCAACTGGGCCATGCTTCCAGGCCGCCCTCAAGGTTGACGAGGTTATCTATGCCAAACTTTTGCTCCAGCCGCTGTATCGCAATGGCGCTGCGGATGCCTTTACGGCAATATAGTATCACTGGCTTCCCAGTTGGAATTTCGCTGCTGCGTCGCATGATATCACCCAATGGAATCAGGGCGCCTCCGATATTGAAAGCCTTATTTTCGTAGGGTTCCCGAACATCGATCAGGATGGTGTCGGGCTGCTCTTCGAGCAATTTTTGCAGTGCTGCTGGGGAGATCGATTTCATGTTGTAGACCCATCCATTTTCGTTGGCTGAAGGCAACGGAAATGGATGGGATCGGTATAATTGTAGGTTTGGGTTCCTGGTGACATTACTCCTCCATTGGATTCTCAATCATCTATTTCCGCTGGCTTCAGCCAACGGAAAATGGATGGGTGCCTCTATAAATTGCAATGTTCTGATTACCCGGTTGCTCTTTCATTAGTCCTCCCCCGGCTCATCGATCCTCGTCAGCCGGAGATTAGATACCGGTGCCACGATGAGCGGGAATTTTTCTACTTGTACGTAACTGGTGTCAAGCCCAAAACCACGCTCTTCGCTGAGGCCGATTTGTTTGATCCAGAAATACACTTTCATAATCAGCTTTTCGGCAAAAGGCAGTTCGTTGTCGTTGCTGAGGAATTTTTCCATTACGATAAACTGGAAGTCGCCCACTACATTATTCTTCTCCAGGCTTTCGTAGCGGCTGGTGATATTCACTTCCCGGTTGGCTACCAGGTCTTCCACTACCCTTCTAAAAAGTAGGTTGACACGTGGTTCTACCCTAAATCCCAGCCTGAACTCCACGCGGATAATATCGTTTGGAATAATGTGGTCGACCGAATATTCGCAGGTATAAGGGTCATCCAGCGTGTCTACGTGCACAAACCAATAGATATCGGCCCGCTTGGGTTTACGGTTCAGGATGGAGTAAATGATCTTATGCTCTATTTCTTTCGGATTATTGGCGCTGGTCATGTACACCAGGTGGGTAGCGTATTTGGGCACGCTCCGGTCGTTGCTCAGTTCCTGGATCTGGGGCACGTAGTTTTCAAGCCGTACAAACTCCACATACCTGTTTTTTATTTTCCGGCTTCGGAACCAAATGTACATTATAGTAAACAAGCCCCCTGCTACAAACAACGCGACATAACCGCCATGAATAAATTTGTCAAGATTTGCCACCAGGAAGCTGCCTTCTATTACCAGGTAACTAATTAGAAACAGCCATATCAGCGGCCTTGCTACCCGATGCAGCACCAGGTAATTGGCAAAAAGTATACTCGTGCTGATCATACACAGGGTAATGGCAAGACCATAGGCACTTTCCATTTTACTACTTTTCTGAAAATATAAGACAATGCAACAGCATCCCACAAACAGCAGCGTATTAATTCCAGGTATAAAAAGTTGACCGCGGGCTTCTGTAGGGTACGAAATTTTCATTCGGGGCCAAAGGTTCAGCCGCATCGCCTCGCTGATTAGTGTAAACGAACCGCTGATCAATGCCTGGCTCGCAATAATCGCAGCAGAGGTAGCAATCGCAATTCCGAAGCCCAAAAACCATTGTGGCATTACATCATAAAATGTTTTGGCGGTTGTTCCATCTACACCGATTTTACCCAATAAAAAAGCGCCCTGTCCGATATAGGTAAGTACCAAACAGGTCTTCACAAATACCCAGCTTGTACGGATATTATTTTTACCGCAGTGTCCGAGATCGCTGTAGAGTGCCTCCGCACCGGTAGTGCAGAGAAATACTGCTCCCAATATCCAGAAGCCCTTGGGTTGTTGGGTTAGCAGTTTTATTGCATAATAAGGATTGAGGGCTTTAAAGATTTCAATATTATCTGCAAAATGATAGATGCCAATTACGGCCAGCATGCTGAACCAAATGAACATGATTGGGCCAAACATTTTGCCAATGCTGGCGGTACCAAACTGCTGCATAAAAAATAGTGCTGCTATAATTCCCAGTACAATATAGATGATGGTCTTTTGCTCAATATTTGCCCAGCCTTGCACCTGACGTAAGCCTTCGATAGCAGAGGTGATGCTGATGGGAGGCGTAATCATACCATCGGCCAGCAGGGCGGCTCCACCAAGCATTGCGGGTATCACCAGCCACTTACGCCGACGCCTTACCAGGGTATATAAGCTGAAGATCCCTCCTTCGCCCCGGTTATCGGCTTTAAGGGTGAGCCATACATATTTTACAGTTGTTTGTAATGTAAGCGTCCAGATAATACAACTTAGACCGCCAATGATAAGGTCTTTCGTAATTATTCTATCCTTAATGATCGAATCGAAAACGTAGAGAGGAGAAGTGCCAATGTCACCGTAGATGATGCCCAAAGCCACCAGCAGCCCGGCTGCCGAGACCTTATTTATGTGTTTGCCCACAGAGAGTAAGAATTAAAAGTCAAAGATATAGTTGAAACAGTTAGATGGTACCTGATAAATTGCCCGCTCGAAATTATATTTTACAATGGGTTTGGGTGGCCGCCGTCCGCCAAAGGAGCGATTTGGGTGTACCCGCTTCTTTGGGTTGTCAGTTTTCTATTGAGCTAAACGATATTGGTCTTTAGTCATTGAGTCATTAGTCATTGGTTATTGAGTCACTAGTCATTGTCCTATGGACCCCAATGATTGACAGTTGAAAAATGGCAATAACCATTCACGTTATTATGCAATGCGAAAACACGGTCTCAAACCTAACTGCCTTTAGGCTAATTTGCAGGTTCATGCTGCAATTGCAAGACATATCGCTCACCCAATATAAAAATTATACGGCGCGGCAGTTTTCGTTTACAAAAAAGATCATCGGTATTTGTGGTAGCAACGGCATCGGTAAAACCAATTTGCTGGATGCCATCTATTATTTATGCTTCACCAAAAGTTATTTTACCGGCAGCGATGCCTTATGTGTACAGCAGGGCAGTCAGGGCTTTAGGGTAAGCGGAAAGATGACGATTGAAGCACCCAATGCTGCACGTGGTCAAATGCAGGTGACAGCCATTGTAAGAGAAACTGGAAAAAAGGAATTTTCAGTGAACAATGAAACCTATACCCGCGCAAGCAAACATATCGGTCGCCTGCCATGTGTCATCATTGCGCCAGACGATGTGGACCTGATATTAGGCGGCAGCGAGGAGCGGCGAAGGTTCATTGACACGCTCCTTTGCCAGCTAAACCCTGATTACCTCCAGCAGCTGATCGACTACAACAAACTATTGCAACAGCGCAACAGCCTGCTGAAACGTTTTGCGGAGCAGGGCAGAACAGATGCCAGTCTCCTGGAAGTGATGAACGAACAGCTTGCCGGCCGTGGCCAATTTATTTACCAGACCCGCAACCAGTTTTTACAAATATTCCTGCCTCAGGTAGCCGGCCATTACCATGCCATCGCCCGGCAGGACGAACCCGTTGAACTCCGCTACCGGAGCCAGCTTCATGAGCAACCGTTACAGCAATTATTATTGGCCTCGTTGTCCAAAGACATGGCTCTGCAACGCACTACCGCCGGCATCCATCGCGACGACCTGGAATTATTGCTGAGCAACCAGCCCTTTAAACAGATAGCTTCGCAGGGGCAGCGAAAGAGCTTGTTATTTGCCTTGAAGCTGACCGAGTACGAAACCCTGCAATCGCAAAAAGGCTTCGCGCCCCTGTTACTGCTGGATGATGTGTTTGAAAAACTGGATGCTGGCCGCATGGAAAATCTATTGCGGGAAGTCTGCATAGAAAAAGCCGGACAGGTATTCATCACCGACACCCACCGGGAACGCCTGGAAACAAACCTGGCCCGGATTGGTGCGGATTTTGAAATTGTAGAAATCTGAATTAATGGATAATGACAAAATACAGGAATGGGAAAGTGGGGGAAATCTGAAAATGTGGAAAGCCAGGGTGTAGAAGATGATAATGCCCTACTGATTATTGACCTATTGCTGAATGAAAAATCAACCAATCAACCAATCAACCAATTAACCAATTAACCAATTAACCATTCAACTAAAATGAGCGAATACAGCCTGGGGGATGCGATGAAGGCATTCCTTGAAAAGAGTCGGTTAAAGAGTGGCATCAAAGCCCTGCAAATAGAACAGGTATGGGCGGAAGTGATGGGAAAAACCATCGCCAAATACACTGATAAACTTGAGATTATAAAACAGACATTATTTATCTACACTTCCGTAGGGCCGCTGAAAAATGAACTGTTTTACCAGAAAGAAAAAATCATAGAACGCATAAACGAGGCGATGGGGGAAAAGGTAATTACGACGGTGGTGATTAAGTGATGTTTTTGATGTTTTGATATCCGATGTCTGATGTCTGATTTGCTGTTTTCAGGACCTTACAATTTGTCCGGACATGTATACAAAAGAAGACGTGGAAGCCCCCATTATCAAGTATCCATTAGAAAATTATCCACTACCTATTACCCATTACCTATCCATTAATAAATCTTATCCTGCAGATCGGTGGCGTCCATCACGGTTTGCTCGTCGAATACATTGCCCTTGCTGGAGATGGCTTCGCGGAGTACATCGTTGATGGTGATGACGGCTTTAAAAAAAGCGTCTTCAAATACCAGTAGGTAGCGGGTTTTATGGGTATTGAGCATGTTCATACAAAATTCTACAGTATCGGTGCCTTCTACAATCGGCAGGTTGGTGCTCATCACCTCCGCTATGGTACAGCTATCACTATGCAGTCCCTTCAATATTACGTTCCGGGTGTAATCTCTCTCTGAAAAAATACCAAAAAAGGTTTGCTCCTGCATCACCACCAGGTAACTCAGGTTTACAGTATTCATTAATTGTAAACCATCTATTACGCGGGCAGTGGGTTCAATGAAATTAAAGGGCCGGGGTTTGCTGGCAAGAATATCTTCTACGGTGCGCATAGCTAAATGATTTTGGGGGCGAAGTTCGGAAAGGTTTGGTTTTTATGAACTGATTTTTATCAGTGAATAAATATAGCGGTTTTGGTGAAGGTGGTACATCCAATTTTTGTTCATCAATCTGGTTGCTGGTTGGCAATTTCCGGTTATCGGTTGCCAATCGCTTCTCCACGATTTCCTCCTGAGCGACAACCCCTGTATTTTAAAGGTTCAGCAAATGCAGCCTGCAGCTTCCAGGTCTTTTTACTCCCCTTAAAGCAACCTTTAAACCACCCACCGGTAACCTGCAACTCGTAACTACTTTATCACTTCCGTGATCACTTTACCCACACAGCCACTGGGCATCTGTATTTTCAGCAAAGCCGCCACGGTAGCAGTGATATCCGTCATATAGGTTTCACGGTTCGTGGCACCGTGGTTGATACCCCAACCCATAAAAAGCAGCGGTATATGGCTATCATAAGGGTTCCAAAGCCCGTGCGTAGTACCGGTTTTACCGCCTTCAATATAGCCTGGTCTTGGTACGATTTGTATATCGCCGCTGCGGGAAGGAAAGTACCCGTTACCGATCCTGTCTTTTATGGTAGCGTTCATTGGCTGGTCTTCCAGCTTACTCAATGCAAAGGCCTGTGTCACCTCACCCTGTCGGCCTAAATATGCAACGATCCATTCGGTAATAGCATCTTCATCCAGCGCTCTTGCAGCTATTAGCGGCTTATTCAGGTACAATTGTAAGTTCATCGTAGCGACCACCAGGCTGTCAGGGCCAAATTTATCTTTCAGCCCCTTATTAATTTCTTTGGTAAATATGCTGGTGCTGAACAATCCTCCTGGCAATTTATTCTCGGCATTAAAACCCGGCACATGCGCCACCGCATGGTCGGCAGACAGGAAGACGGTGTACTGACCAATACCCACTTCCTTATCCAAAAACGTAAAAAAAGATGCCAGCTCTCTATCCAGCCGTAGGTAATCATCCTCATTCTCAACGCTGTTAGGACCAAACTGATGGCCTATATAATCGGGGCTGCTAAAGCTTACAGCAAGCATATCAGTAATAGAATCTTTGCCCAGGCCTTCATTCAGCACTGCAGCTTTGGCAAATTCGGCTGTTAGCGTATTCCCATGCGGTGTGCTGCGGATCATATCCCGTTTGTCGTTGATGGGGTTAGCGCTAAAATCGTAGGGAAACGAGGTTTTATTAATCCCATTATATTTGCCCTCGTACGCTTTTTCATCTGCCGTGCTTTGTACGTAGCTGGCTACCGGGTACAGGGTGTTCCAGCCAAGCGCCATCAGGCTGTCAGGCAGCTTACGGCTGTTGAAGGCGTTTACCCAGGCAGGCAGCTCATTCATATACCAGGTGCTGGTAATAAACGAAGCATTTTCGTTTTCGTACCAGAAGGCTGCATTGGCGCTATGCCCAGCTGGCAAAATCGCCCCACGGTCTTTTAAAGCAATGCCTACCACTTTACCGCGAAAGTTGGTAGCCATCCGGAGCTGATCGGTGATCGTGGTCACCAGCATATTCACAGGACTCATCTCACCGTCTTTGGTGGTGGTACCCACCGATTTCACATTGGCGTCCTCAGTGCAATAAATGGATTTACCATTTTTACTATCATACCAGTTATTGCCTACAATACCGTGAATATTGGGCACACTGCCCGTATAAATGCAGGTATGGCCAGCGGCTGTAACCGTCGGGGTATATGGCACCATGGTGTTCTCACAGCTAAAACCTTCGCTCATCATTCGTTTAAAACCGCCCTTGCCAAAACGATTGGCATAGCGATACAGGTAGTCCCAACGCATCTGGTCTATAACAATGCCCACCACCAGTTTGGGTTTGGCAGGGGCTTTAGGAGCCGCCTTTTTAGCAGGCTGGGCGGTGGAAAAAATGGCTGTAGCCATGAGCAGGAAAAAGAGAAAATGCCGCATGTTTTGTATTTGCGACAAATATAGGAACGGCTATATGATGGTTGCCCGCGCCATTCAAACAGTTTCATTTTAATAACATCGTCTTGATTGCGCCAATAAAAATTCATCTCTGGGTTGATTGCAGCATTTTAAATAAAACCGTTGATGATTGATATTGGTTTAATCTATGGCAGCTAATTTTTTATCAGTCTTTCCTTTTCCATTCAATCATTGAATATTTCAAAATGGGGCGGCTCTTCTGGTTCAAATATTACGCATTCTTTGACGTATCTCCCTATTTTTGCCCCCATAAAAAACTGGACCGTATCCCCGGACCAACGAACATGATGAAACTTTCCTGGTGGAAAATACTGAGCATTGTTTGTCTTCTTTACGCCTTTATTGGTGGTTTACTGATGCCTGTTCCGGCAAAAGCCATCGTAAACGAAAGCATCCGGAATTTGTACTACCATGTGCCCATGTGGTTCAGCATGATGGTACTATTTATGACTTCTGTGGTATATGCTATAAAATACCTGCGTACGGGCAAGCTGGTAGATGATATTTATGCTCACCGCTTTGCACAAACGGGTATGGTACTGGGTCTGCTCGGCATCACCACCGGTGCCATGTGGGCCACCTATACCTGGGGCGCGCCCTGGAGCAACGATATCAAACAAATACTGGCTGCTATTGCATTACTCATTTATGCGGCGTACTTTATACTCCGTGGTTCCATTACCGATATCGACAAGCGGGCCCGGGTAAGCGCTGTATACAACATTTTTGCATGCGCCATGCTGTTTCCTACCTTGTTTATCATACCGCGTTTGTACGAAAGCCTCCATCCCGGTGGTGAAGGCAACCCGGCCATCGGCAAGGGCGATATCGACCCGCTGATGCGCATGGTTTTCTGGCCCGCAGTGTTGGGTTGGTCGCTGCTTGGTGTTTGGATCACTACTTTACATGTCCGGCTGCAAAAAATAGCCGATAAAAATATTTTAAATGAAAGCGGTATTTAGTACAAAGAATACAGTACAAAGACAAAGGATTCAAATGCTTTTTACGAAGGTTATACTGCTGGTGATGGTTCTGTTGTTTGTTAGTATTGCAGGTAACGCTGACGTGCCGGCACGTGAGAATGGCCGCGGGGATAGTGGATTGATAGTTAAACAGTCAGGTCCGGTGACCAGCAACCAGCCCGTAGAAATGGCTACAGGCATGCGTGCCAATGGAAAAATATATGTGGTGGTAGCGGTAATGAGCATGATATTAATTGGCCTGATCATTTATCTCATCACCCTCGACAGGAAGATCGCCAAACTGGAGAATGAACGGTGATAACGATGATTTGATATCGGATGTCTGATTTCTGATTTAAAACTCCTTTTTTTAGATCATACACCAGACAGCAGAAATCGAATATGAAAAATCACATCGAACAAAAGGCGTCAGACATCAGACATCCGCCATCAAAAAATTGCCTACAACGATTGCAAACTATATAAAACTCAATTTTATGTCCTCAGCTAATGGCTATAGCTTTTTTGGCAGTGTAGAAAAAAGCTTCGATAAGGCATCCAAATTTACCACCATTGCCTCCGGTATTTTGGAACAAATCAAACAATGTAATGCCGTTTACCAGATCCGTTTCCCGTTGAAAAGAGACGACGGAAGTATTGAAGTGATAGAGGCTTACCGTGTGCAGCATAGCCAGCACAAATCTCCGTGCAAAGGGGGTATCCGTTTCAGTGAGGCGGTAAACCAGGACGAAGTAATGGCGCTTGCAGCCCTGATGACCTACAAATGTGCTATTGTAAACGTACCGTTTGGTGGTGGTAAGGGTGGTATCAAAATCAACCCCCGCAGCTACAGTGTATATGAGTTGGAAAAAATTACCCGCCGGTATACCTCGGAGTTGGTAAAGAAAAATTTTATCGGCCCCGGCGTGGATGTTCCGGCGCCAGATTATGGAACCGGTGAACGCGAGATGAGCTGGATCGTGGATACCTACCAGTCGCTCCGTCCAGGCGAAATAGACAGTGCAGGTTGTGTTACTGGTAAACCGATCTCGCAGGGTGGCGTTCGCGGTCGCAAAGAAGCTACCGGCCTGGGTGTTTTTTTTGGCATCAAGGAAGTGTGTAATATGCAAGCCGAAATGACCAAGCTCGGCCTTGCCACCGGAATTGAAGGCAAAACGGTTGTGGTGCAGGGTCTTGGAAATGTGGGTTACCACAGCGCGTTATTTTTCCAGGAGGCTGGCGCAAAAATTGTGGGCCTCGCAGAATTCGAAGGCGCCATCTGGAATACCGACGGTCTGGATATCGATGCCGTATTCAACCATCGGAAAACCACCGGATCCATCCTCAACTTCCCCGGGAGCACGAACTTTGAGACCAGCACGGATGCGCTGGAAATGGAATGCGATATCCTGATACCTGCCGCCCTGGAAAATGTGATCAACAAACACAACGCCGGCAATGTAAAAGCAAAGATTATCGGCGAAGCTGCCAACGGCCCGCTGACACCGGATGCCGATGATATCCTGACACAAAAAGGCGTGCTGGTGGTGCCCGATATGTACCTCAACGCGGGCGGTGTAACGGTATCGTATTTCGAGTGGCTGAAGAACCTGAGCCACGTGCGTTATGGCCGTATGGAAAAACGCTTTACCGAAAATATGAACACGCATATCCTGGGCCAGATAGAAGACCTAACAGGAAAATCCGTAAGCCAGAAAGAACGTGAATTTATTCTGCATGGTGCCGATGAAGTAGACCTGGTACGCAGTGGTCTGGAAGAAACGATGATCGCCGCCACCCGCGAAATCATGGACTGCTGGAGGGCGAATCCGGCCATTGAAAATATGCGTACTGCGGCTTTTGTGGTGGCTATTAATAAAGTAGGAACCTCTTATACAGAGTTGGGTATTTTTCCATAGATGATTGGAAAATGGCGGGTAGCGGGTGGGAAAATGCCAACAATTAAACATGCAAGAATAAAGGGGCCCTGCCAGTTGGCGGGGCTTTTTGTGTTCTCAATAATCCGGTCTGGCATGCAGTAAATCGCATTATTAAAAATATCCGGGCAGGATTCTTTTACCTCAAAAAAAGCCCCATCAAATTTTGCCCTGTCCGGAAATTATTCAGACGATAACGGATCTCTATCTTACCTGCAACAATTTCCATTTCTGGTTATTCCTTCCAACATATCGATACGTTTGGATGACCCTATGATTATCGGTGATACCGCTTTCAAGATCCATACAGTTACCACTCACCTTATTAAAAAATACATAGCTTCCTGGCTCCCGCACCACAGGAATGATCAACCATTTTTGCTTTTCCACATCGGCCCTGTCCCAGCTTACGAGGTTATTGGTATTGGAGGCATCCCACCAGGCTACGTCGATGCATTTGCCGGGGCCAACCGGGCTTATAAACCTATAGTACCCATCTGGCGTTCTTTCCAGCCGCCACATTTCGTTGGGTGAATTTCTTTGAACATCATACAACTGGATGGCGGTGCCATTGCCGGCAGAAGCACTTGCGATATTCAATACCTTACTGTCGTTTATCGCGGTGCAAATATTAACATAGGAGCCAGATGTATATTCTTGTTGCGGCCCGGTAAGGCCTACATCTTTATTGAAACGGAATTGCTGGTTCTGGTTGCCATTGAAAGCACTCATCTGCATCCACTCGCTGTTATTAGGATTGCCAGGCGGCACTTCAAGGTATAAACCCGTCGCTACTGAACTCAGGTAAAAATAATCACCGAATGGTGTGATATACCAGCGGGCATCTACCTGGCTGTTTTCCTGCACCGTTGGATGCGCACCCGGCTCCAATGTTTTCATAAACCCATTATTGATAATATAAAATGCCGGTCGCCCATTTACCATACCCGCAGGAATAAACAGCCATTCCTGGTTTTTGCCATCACAGCATACTACCGGCCCATGACTTTCATATTGCTGCACTTTTGAGCCCTTATCAAAGAGATCGCAACCATCTTTGACCTCTACCAATTTTCCACTTTGCACATTTTGAATACGATAAATATCACTGGCAGGCAGGTTGTGTGTATAATCGTATGCCAGCGGTAAAACTGGCTCCGCCACTGATAATACGGCTGCTGCTGTGTTCTGTGCCGGTACAGCTTCCGCATCCACCCAGCATGAATAGCCGCCAATATGATTTGAATTATATGCTACCCATCCAAATCCATCCTCGCCCCATGCATCCGGGCCCCATGAGTTTTTGATCAGCCAAGCACCTCTGAGATCATCCCAACCAATTATCTGAACTACATGGTTGGATGCTACCCCGTTATCTTCATGGTTATAAACACCTATTCCCCTATACATTCTAAAAAGAGTAGATACGTAATAAGCAGAGATAACAGAACCATGATCACAAATAGCCTGCTTGATATCGTTAACGCTAGCAAATGTTGCGCTGAAAATGGAACCTCCTACCCATCCCCAGCACCTGCCAGGATAAGGGCTGTTGCCAAACTCCCTGCAGGCAACTGAACTGCCAGTATAAGGATAAACAGATTCGGGTTGAATAAAGTGACCCGCGATATAGCTTACACCAACCGATACTGCTTCTCCCCCACACCCAAAAGGAATGGAGCAATCCAGTACCTGCTGCTCCGATAGATCCATTGATGCCGGGTCTCCGCCATTTTTCAACAGGCAGCTTGTTTCAAACGCCGCAACTGCTGCAAAGGCCCAACAGGAGCCGCAAAGCGAGTATTGATTGCGCGACGGCGTTACGATACCCAAAGTCCTTCCGTCGAAGTAGGGCATAGAGGCCGTGCCAATATTTAATTTCTTAATATTAGGCTGGGGCTGCATTTTAGTATATTTCTCAGCTGGTGTTACCATCTCCGGGTGGGCCCGGGAAAAAGCCTCCGTAGGTTCCTTAAAACCCGTCAGGTAGCGAAGGTCTGTATTGTATACACCAGTGTAGCCAATTTCGAATGTCCACTTTTCCTTCACCCCTTTTTCCCGAAGCTCTTTTAGCTGCTGCTGTACATCAGCAGGCGCAGATTTTTCGCGGTCGTCATAATACTGTTTCCAGTACGCCGGGCTCTTTGTGATCGTACTGTTTTGCTTTTGGGCAAATGCGTTGCACCATAGGCCCAGGGCGATAACTGCCATTGATACATGTTTCATGTGTGTGTGTTTTATAATGATAAAAATTAAAATGCGATTTATATGATGCCTGCTATTTTACTGGTTGAATGCCGGCAATTCCAGGTCTCAAAGCGATTTGCTTTTCCATTTTAGCGACCAGTTCCGCCAGCGATGCAACCTGCTGTTTCAGGGTAGTGTTTTCGTGAAACAGGTCTTCCATTTTTTGGGTACGTTTTTCCAAAGCCTGGATAGAGATCATCATCACGCCGTCTATATCTGCGGAACTGATCAGTGTATCGGAACCAATGGAACCAAGCGCATCATGCCCAAAGGCTTTAAAAAATTCTTGCGCCATCGGACCATAGTGACGAAAGGTTTTAGGATTCTGTGATTTATAATTCCAACTGCCCAACCGCATATTGCGAATACTTCCAAGTACGTATTCGCCATCAGTTTTAATAAATTTCTCCTTCTTAGTACTGTCGCTGATAGAAGCCCATGAATTGGCACCATTTACCATGTAGACACCCGTGCTGCCTCCGGCATTGGTGTAAAAGGCATAACCACCATCAAATCTTGCCCGGAACTCGTTGGCACGATAACAGATAGAAGGCGTAGCTGGTATGCCGGTGTTGTCACCGATGATCAGGCATCCTTCAAACCCATTGGTAGTAACGGAGGAGCCCATTGCCGTTGAATTGTACCCACTAGCGGTAGTATAATAACCCATAGCGATAGCATTGTTATAACTGGCAATAGTATGGTAACCGATAGCCGTTGAAGTGGTGCTGCTGGCAATTGAACCATTTCCCATAGCAGTAGCATATTGACCGATGGCATTGGTATAATAGCCCATAGCGGTCGCATTGTCGGCCAAAGCGGTACAGCCATAGCCCATCGCAGTAGCATAATTCGCACCCGCATTTGTTTCCCGGCCCATCGCCGTAGCATAGTTGCCACTTGCAAACGTTGATTTACCCATAGCGGTGGAGTTGGTGCCCGAGGCTGTAGTGGATTCGCCAATAGCCATTGCCGCCGTTCCGCTTGCAATAGTAGCAATTCCAAAAGCTGTGGCATAGGTGTTACTGGCTGATGAACCGAAGCCTATCGCAGTGCTGTATTCACCGGTGGCGCTTGTGCCAATACCCAATGCAACCGATGCCGTTCCACTCGCTATAGATCCGGAGCCCATGGCAACAGATGCATTACCAATTGCTTTGGTGGCGTTGCCAAACGCAGTAGACGAACTACCAACTGATTTTACATTGTTTCCGGCGGCAAAGGAGTATAGACCAATGGAATCTTTATCCCAGTTCACTGACGCAACATACCCTACCCTGAAAGCAGCTTTATCCGGATACCACATCATCCTTCTGCCAAGTCCATTTATAGGTGTGTTACCGGCAGAAACAGGAATATCACCGGTGGCATTAAATAATACACTGTTACCAGAAACATGCAATAGTGCCAGGGGCGTACTTGTAGCAATACCTATATTACCATTGGCTGCAACTGTGAGCCTGGTGTTGAGATTGGTTGCGAATTTAATGGTGCCCGATAACTCATAGTTTGAAATTTGAAGTTGGTCGTCAAAGAGCCTGAACCTCGCACCGCGAAGATTAGCGCCTGTAGTCGTAATGTTTGTCATGCCAAAACTTACATCACCGTTTACATTTTCATGCAAGTGTAAATTGTAGGCCGCGGCGGGTGTATTGATACCAATGCCAACATTTTGTGCAACAGCGAAACATCCAACAAGGACAAGTTGTAAAAACAGGATAGCTTTCATAAAAAAAATTAAGTGAGTGAGCGATAGCAAGCATTAAAATTTACCTGCATCAATCACAACTCACCAGAGGTATGATTGATACTGCTAAACTAGTCGCACACGAACAGAAGCTGCTGGTACTTGAGCCGTAGGTAGTGGCTTTTGAGTAAACTGCACGTAAGCAATGAAAGTTGAAGACGAATCGTTATTTTATGTTCTGCGTAAGCACCTGCATTACTTCGTCTTTTCGCTGCCGGGATATAGGGAGTTGCGATCCATCGGCCATCTCAATAGCGCCGCCGTCGCCTTTTATATAACGGCTAACCTGTTTAAGGTTGATGATATAAGAATGGTGAATGCGGTAAAAATGGTAATGCACCAGGGTTTCTTCTACTTCTTTCAATGTTTTTGAAACCACCATTTTCGATTTATCGTTAAAATGCAGCGTCGTATAGTTGCTGCTCGATTCGCAGTAACAAATGGTTTCCGGCGAAATAAAATGAATGGCTTGCTGGGTAGTAAAAATGACCTTCTCCGGTACCGCTGCCGGCTGGGAATATTGCTGGAGCAGTATTTCTAACTGCTGTTTTACATTGTTGTGCAGAAACTTCTTTTCATAGCGTTGCACCGACGCTACCAGGTCATCAGCGTCAATTGGTTTCAGCAAATAATCCAATGCCGCAAAACGAAAGGCCTTTAGGGCAAACTGGTTGTATGCGGTGGTGAAGATCACATCAAAAACAGGTTGCGCAAAAGACTGCAATACCTCGAACCCATTTTTCTTTGGCATCTCGATATCCAGGAAAACGAGTTGAGGCTGGTGTCTTTTGATGGCTGCGATACCGCTCTCTGCTGTTGTGCAGGTGGCTGCTATCTGTACCTGTTTGCAATACGTATGCAGCTGCCATTCCAGTGCTTCTACCGCATTTTTTTCATCGTCTATCAATATGGCTGTTATCATATGGGCCTGTTTTTTTGTGGTGCTATCGCTGCAATTTCAACCAGTGGCAGCCGCAGAACGATTTTAGTTCCCGTGCCCGCTCCATCTGTATCCACAAGATCCGTCACCGTTACAGATGAAAGAATATCATGCTGTGTATTAATGAGCCTGATCCGGTCTTTGCTGATCTGCATGCCATATGATTTTGTTTTCAATGCATCCTTACTGCCCAGTTCTGCCGCCATCTTCCGACCAATGCCATTATCTTCTATTTCCACTTGTAAATTGTCATCGCTCAGTTGAAAAAAACGGACCCACAATTTCCCTTTCTCTCCTTTTTGAAGCAAGCCGTGCCAGATGGCATTTTCAATATAAGGTTGTATAATCATGGTCGGTATGCCGGTATTGTCTGTTCGCCGAAGGTCTGTTTGTTGTATATCGTACTCAAAGGAATTATCAAACCGAAGCAATTCCATATCCAGGTATAGTTTCAGCGTTTGTATCTCAGTATCCACACTTACATATTCGTTGGAAGAATTGTCTAAGATCATACGGATCAATTTCGAAAATTTGGTGAGGTAGCCGGAGGCTGTCCTGGTATCGCTTTTCACGATGTAGCGATTGATGCTGGCCAGGCAATTGAAAATAAAATGTGGGTTCATCTGGGCCCTCAGTGCCCTCATTTCAATTTCAGCAATACGCTTCCTGTAATTTGCTTTTAGCCTGAACCGAAAGGCGAAGCCCAGTAAAAGCACGACAGCTACAATACCCGCCAACCCATAAATTTTCATTTTTGAACTTACACTTTTTGCCAGTGCATCGTTTTCCTGCTCCCGTAATTTCTCAAGAAAATAAATATTGTGCACCTGTCTTTCTTTTGCTTCGGTAAACAGGCTGTCCTTTCTTTGCATCACGATTTGCAGGTAAAAAAAAGCACTGTCTACCTGCCTTTCAGCTTTGAACAGGCTAACTAATGCAGTACCTGCACTGATGATATGGTAGGGATTCTTGATATTGCTGGCAAGTGCAAAAGCCCTTCTTTCGTAAATGAAGGCCGAGTCTTTGGCGCCCAATCGATAAAACGTTTCCCCTATTTTTTTCAAAGGCTCCACATTACTGATAAAAAAAGGGGAGCCTGGAATCGAAAAAGCACCGGCGTTTACCGCCTTTTTATAATACTCCAGTGCAAGCTGGCTTTTGTTATTTTTCATTTGAATATCACCCATAAGCAACAGGGCTCCAACCGAATGCCCATTAAAGTTTATCGCTTTGGTAGCATAGTACCTGGCTGAGTCATTATCGCCACGTGCAAAAAAAATAGCACCGATCGAGGTTAGCGGGATACTTTGTGCAAAGGCATAAGCTTTGGTGGACCATGGTAAACTTTGTTTGTAGTTATTTATGGCATTTACCGGATCCTGTAGAATCTCATACATATGGCCAATGGCATTGTAGGTAAATCCGATACCAGATGAATCGTCGATGGATTTCTTGAGGGCCAGGCTTTTCAAAAGCAATTCCAGTGCCTTTTCACCATTTCCCTGGTGGGTAAATACAAAGCCTTGCAGATCCAGGGCACGGGCCTGCTTCAGCGGCGATCCTATTTTTTGAGCCTGCTTATACAGACGAAGCGCATATCGGTAACTACTATCCAGGTCCAGTTCTACATAATACCCGGCTCTGCCTTCCAATGCTTCGTATAATGCGGAATCCGACAGGCCGTTCATGTCAAAATATGCATCCGACCAGGCTTCCACCTTACAGTAAATTGTGGTATCCCGACTAAGGCTTATGGTGCGTTTCCTGCATGGGTTTCCGATAGTACCACATTCAAATGTTCGTTCATTTCCCTTTGTAAATTTGAATTCATACTTCCCTTCCTTCAGGTTCTGAATGACAATTTCTTTATCGTGCGGACCAGAAGTGGTTAGCAGGTAGTTGGTGTCGGCCGGATCCCAGTTATTAAAGCTGCCCGCTACATACATTTTGGAAGCAGGAGTTGGAGCGTTGACTATCATACGCAACGCATACTGGCAAAATCCCTTTTGTGGGAAAATATTAAAAAACAGGAACGTTGTAATGGTGTATTTCCATGAAATCATATAGGGTGGGATGTAAAAGACGGAGCTGATGGGTTGATGTAAGATAAAACTATAACCCGGAAATATTACCCCGCCCCGTTTTTGAGTGATTGGTACTGGTAAATGTGTATTTGGGTTTCTTTGAGGGGTGGAAGTCAAATCGGGTACCGGCCTTTGGCTAATGCTCCGTACACTAAGCAGTTGGAGCCCTGGAGGGATTTACGGCCACTCACAAATGATCCGGCAAAACATCCAATTCAATAAAACCTGGCACCAACTGGAACCCACGTGTAAAACTCCCATTGGTGATCACGAGGTAGCTCACCTCGAGTGCCTGGTTGTACCGCATCACCTGGTGCAGCACTGTTTCATCCAGGCGAACGTCCATCCCCTTACATTCTACCAGCAGCCATGGCTTACCACTCCGGTTATAAACTGCTATATCAAAACGTTTGCGCAGGTCGCCCAGCATGATTTCCCTTTCTATGCTGATGAGCGACGCAGGGTATTGCAACACCTGCACCAGCCACTGCAAAAAATTCTGGCGTACCCATTCTTCGGGGGTTAGTACTACCCATTGCTTTCGGAAAGTATCGAATATCATTTCCCTTCCGTCCTGTTCTTTCATCTTAAATTCATGCGGCGGAAACTGTACAGGTATCATGGCACAAAAGTATTTGTTACATTTACAGATGGTGGAAGAAAATAAAAAATGTGTTTGAGTATGTACATTCTATTTCTTTGGTAAGATCACTTGAAATTTTTACGATGAAAAGACACCAATTTCTTGGAGCACTCGCAGCTGCTACCATTCCATTGGCGGGGTATCCGCAAATAATAAAGCAATTGGTACAGGCTGGCACCGGGTTTAAAATAGCTGCAGGGGAAGGAAGAATACATGGCCACATTCAGCTGAAAGGTGTAAACAGAAATGTGTTGGACGTAAAGGTTTCAGGCAGTGATACGAATGGTGCATTGGCAATTTTTGAGCAAACCAGTTTGTCGCAGGGCAAGGGCACACCATTGCATATACACCCGAACCAGGATGAAATTTTTCAAGTGCTGGAGGGGGAATATCATTTTAAAGTAGGTGATGCTATTCACCGGCTTATAGCTGGCGACAGTATTTTCTTACCAAGAAAAGTACCCCATGCCTGGACCCAGGTAGCGGAAAAAGGAAGGATGACGGTGATCTTGCAACCAGCAGGCAAACTCGAAAATTTTTTTGTGACTTTAGCAGCACTTGATCATGAACCTACGCCGGAAGAAATGAAAAAAATATTTGCCGATAACGAAATGGAGGTCGTAGGTCCACCCTTAAAAATAGAGTGACCACATTTTCATCCAATAAAAAAATAAGTATTAATAGCCAGTTTTGCTGGCATAAAAATTAGCATGAAAACAAAAGAAGATATAGTAGATAACTGGCTGCCGCGGTATACCGGTGAAAAGCTGGAAAACTTTGGTAAGTATATTCTACTGACCAACTTCAGCAATTATGTAAAAATGTTTGCCGAGTGGAATAATGTTGAAATTGTTGGTACCGACAGGCCTATGCAGTGCGCTACAGCCGATGGTATCACCATCATTAATTTTGGTATGGGCAGCCCGGGAGCAGCTACCATAATGGATTTGCTCAGCGCCATCCATCCCAAGGCCGTTTTATTTTTAGGTAAATGTGGCGGCCTGAAAAAACGCAACGCCATCGGCGATTTGATATTACCGATCGCAGCCATACGTGGCGAAGGTACCAGCAACGATTACTTCCCCCCCGAAGTGCCTGCACTGCCCGCATTCGCATTGCAGAAAGCGATCAGCACCACCATCCGCGACTATAATTGTGATTACTGGACCGGCACCTGCTACACCACCAACCGCCGGGTATGGGAGCATGATGATAAGTTTAAGGAATACCTGCAAAGTATCAGAGCATACGCCATCGATATGGAAACGGCCACGATTTTTACCGTAGGCTTTTACAACAAAATCTCTACCGGCGCCCTCCTGCTGGTAAGCGATAGCCCCATGGTGCCCGAAGGCGTTAAGACCGAAGCCAGCGATGCAAAAGTAACCACCGAATACGTAGAACGTCATCTAAAGATCGGCATCGATTCGCTGAAACAGTTGATGAACCAGGGCCTTACTGTACGGCATTTGCAGTTTTAATTTCAATCTTTAAAAGTAAAAAAATGGAATTGGTACTTGAAATTTCTGAGGAAAAACTGAAGGAACTGGACATACAGGATACCAGGATCACTTTTGAACAACTGCAAGCCAAAATGATGGCTAAAAAAATGATCGAAGCCCTGGAAAAAACACAGGCTGCTGCCAAAGAATATGGGATTGACAAGTGGTCGGAAGAAGAAATTATAAATTTAGTAGAAGAAGCCAAAACAAACGATGCAAGTAACAAAACTGGTTATTGATACAAATATTCTAGTCTCTGCATCTATTTCCACAGGTCGGTTTTATGATATTCTGAAGTTATTTTTAGATGAGCCCGGACGGTTCGAATTTTGTGTTTCGGAACCTGTGTTGGATGAATACAAAGCAGTTTCTGGCTACATTAGAATTCAGAAAAAATTCCCACATTTTGGTAAAAAGATGCTTCATCTTATTGAAGCTGTCGAAACGGTTGGTTCAAATTATTTCCCTAAATTAACGGTAGAAGTAATTAAAGATGTTTCCGACAACCGTTTTCTTGAATTGGCCTTTTCAGCTAACGCCCATTACCTCATCACCGGCAACCATCTTGATTTCAATATTTCCAAATTTCACAACACTAAAATCGTTTCGCCAAAAGCTTTTTGGGATTTGTACCTGGCCGATCAATTATAATAATGCTGCCACTTCTCTCCATACAAAACCTGGATATTGCCTTTCGTTCTGAAACCGGCATCAATACTGCTGTGCAGGCATTGAGCCTGGAAGTGAACCGGGGTGAACTAGTGGCGGTTGTGGGTGAGTCCGGCTCGGGTAAATCGGTTACTTCCCTATCCATTTTGCAGTTACTGCCAAAGGCAAATACCATTTATGCCAATGGCAAAATATTGCTGGCAGCGGATGGCACCCGACAGGACGACCTGTTGCTGACCGCAGATTCGGATCTGCAAACACTACGCGGCAATCGAATCGCCATGATTTTCCAGGAGCCGATGAGCAGCCTAAACCCGGTAATGACCTGCGGCCACCAGGTAATGGAAGCCATTCTGCAACATCGGAATATCTCCAAATCGGAAGCAAAACAACAAACCATTGAGCTGTTTGAAAAAGTTCAGCTACCCCTACCGGAAGCCATGTTCAGCCGCTTTCCACACCAACTCAGCGGCGGACAAAAACAACGGGTGATGATCGCCATGGCCATGAGTTGCAAACCCGACTTGCTGATTTGCGACGAGCCCACAACCGCACTGGATGTAACGGTACAGAACACCATCCTGCAACTCATCAAAGAATTACAGGTAACTGAAAATATCGGTGTCATCTTTATCACCCACGACCTCAGCGTAGTGGGGCAAATTGCCGATCGGATCATGGTGCTCTATAAAGGTCGGGTCGTGGAAACCGGCAGCACCGCCAGCATCTTCCTGCGGCCTGTACATCCATATACCAAAGCCCTGCTGGCCTGCCGCCCTGGTTTGCATCCAAAAGGCCAGCGCCTGCCAGTAGTAAGCGATTTTATGGAAGTTTCTGAAAACGGCGAGATTATTGAAAAGCCGGTAGTCAATAGTCAATGGTCAATAGTCAATAATGTTATTGTAAATCAGGCATCAGACATCAGACATCAGACATCAAAAAATCAGCCAACGTTAACAGTAACAAGCCTCAACGTTTGGTATCCGACCAAAACCAATTTTTTGGGCAAAACAACGGAGTATTTCAAGGCGGTAAACGACGTAAGTTTTGATGTATTTGAAGGTGAAACGCTCGGTCTCGTTGGAGAAAGTGGCTGCGGAAAAACCACGCTGGGACGAACCCTTTTGCAGCTCATTCCGGCAACCAGTGGCGAGATCATTTACGAAGGAAAAAATATTACCAGCCTTTCTAAAAATGAGGCCCTGGAGTTGCGAAAACATATGCAGATTATCTTCCAGGATCCATACGGGTCGCTGAATCCACGCATCACGGTGGGCCAGGCTATAGCAGAGCCACTCCAGGTTCATGGCATGATCTCCAGCGAAAAACAGCGTAAGGAAAAAGTGATCGAATGGTTGGAAAAAGTGAACTTAAAGGCGGAGCATTATAACCGCTACCCACATGAATTCAGCGGTGGCCAGCGCCAGCGTATCGTAATAGCCCGGGCACTGGTGATGAACCCCAAATTTGTAGTTTGTGACGAAAGCGTTTCAGCCCTTGATGTGAGCGTTCAGGCGCAGGTGCTCAACCTGCTGAACGACCTGAAAAAAGAGATGGGTTTTACCGCCATTTTTATTAGCCACGACCTCGGCGTGGTGAATTATATCAGCGACCGGATCATGGTGATGCAAAAAGGCCGGATCGAAGAAATTGGCCTTGCAGAAGAGGTGTACCGCCGGCCACAGTCGGAATACACCAGGCAGTTGATCGAAGCTATCCCTAAAGGCTATATGGGGTGATGGTTTGGCCTTTGTGCAATCATCCGTATCCCATTATTTTAATTTCATCTGAGCAAAATATGGATGATCAGGGTTTACGATCATTTCCTGACGTTGTGGGTGGATTAGCACGTCCATATCTTCCAGGGGAATTGCACCCAAGAGGGGTTCGCTACTGCCTGGAAGTATCATGGCCCTACAGGTGGTAGCGCGGTTCTTAAACCGAACCTGAACATTATCTACCACATCGCATTCTACGATCCTGCCATCCGCAGTTTCTGCCTTCCGCTTCTCCACCACCGGAAATTGCAGTTGTTCCTGTATTTCCTCGTTAATGCACAGATTATAGGCTCCTGTATCTACCAGGATATTCAGATTCATTTGTTTCACTTCTTCTTCACCAATAAAATGTCTTTTGGCAAGAATCAAATCTTCGCCATTAATCAACGTTATTTCTGCATACACTAAACCCATAAAAACTGTTTTGGTAAAAATACACACTTATTAGGTGCGTGCTTTAAAGAAGTCAAGTTTTGAAAACTTGACTTCTTTGTTACAGCTCCCCAACAATATTTTTTCCGCAACCACCATATCTCAATCATGCTTTCTACATTGCAGTAAATCAGACATCAGACATCAAAAAATCGAACCTCTATGTTTCCATCCATCAACCCCACCAAAACACCAGCCTGGACTTCTTTGCAGTACCATTTCAAAGAAATGCAATCGGTACATATGCGGCAATTGAATGCCGCAGACCCCGACAGGTTTCAAAAATTTTCTTTGTGTGCTGAGGATATCGTGTTTGATTATTCCAAGAATATCATCACCGAAAAAACGATGGACCTGTTGGTGCAACTGGCCAACGATTGCAAGTTGCCCGAGGCTATCAAAGCCATGTTTAACGGCGAAAAAATCAATGTTACCGAGAACCGCTCTGTGCTCCATGTGGCCCTGCGCAATTTCAGCGACAGGCAATTTTTGGTTGATGGAAAAAACATCATGCCTGACATCATAGCCGTTCAACAACAGATGAAAGTCTTTTGTGCCAAAATCCATAACGGCGAATGGAAAGGCTATACTGGCAAGCCCATTAAATACATTGTAAATATCGGCATAGGGGGCAGCGATCTCGGTCCTGTAATGGTAACAGAAGCCCTCAAACCCTATTGGGTGGATGGTATCCAAACTTTTTTTGTAAGCAATGTTGATGGCACCCAAATAGTCGAAACCCTAAAGAAGGTCACACCGGACGAAACGCTTTTCCTGGTGGCCAGCAAGACTTTTACCACCCAGGAAACTATGACCAATGCCCATTCCGCAAGGGACTGGTTTTTGGAATCCGCCAAAGATGAAGCCTATGTGGCCAAACATTTCGCAGCCTTGAGCACGAACGAAAAAGACGTAGTAACATTTGGTATTGCCGCCGAAAACATGTTTCAATTCTGGGATTGGGTAGGTGGTCGCTACAGCCTTTGGAGCGCTATAGGACTTAGCATTGCCCTTACAATCGGCTACGACAATTTCGAACAATTGCTCAAAGGTGCCAACGCAATCGACACGCATTTTGAGACCACGCCTTTCGAAAAAAACATACCCGTGATAATGGCTTTGATCGGTGTTTGGTATGTGAATTTTTATGGAGTCGCCAGTGAAGTGATTCTTCCCTACGACCAGTATATGCACCGTTTTGCAGCTTATTTTCAGCAAGGAAATATGGAGAGCAATGGCAAATATGTAGATAGAAATGGAGAAGCGGTTACTTATGAAACCGGCCCGATTATCTGGGGAGAACCGGGCACCAACGGACAGCATGCTTTTTACCAACTGATTCACCAGGGAACACAAATTATCCCGGCTGATTTTCTCGCACCGGCCATTAGCCACAACCCTATTGGCGATCATCATATTAAATTACTCAGCAACTTCTTCGCGCAAACAGAAGCGCTGATGAATGGAAAAACCGCAGAACAATGCGTTGCCGAGGGAGTGCCTGAAAACCTGGTACACTACAAAGTGTTTGAGGGCAACCGTCCTACCAATTCTTTCATGGTGAAGATGATCACCCCCTATGTTTTGGGTGAACTCATTGCCATGTACGAGCATAAGATCTTTGTACAGGGCGTGCTGTGGAACATCTACAGTTTCGACCAATGGGGTGTGGAATTGGGCAAGCAATTAGCCAATAAAATACTGCCCGAACTGGAAACCGAAACCGCGGTGACCAGCCACGATAGCAGCACCAATGGCTTGATCAATTGCTATAAGAAATGGAGAAGTTAGTGAACAACCTATAAGGTCTTCTCTACCTTAAAACCAAGACCCGAATTTGGAAAGACCTTATAGGTTTTGCGGGGAGGTCCCTCTTTAAACCTTTAAGGTCTTACAAACGAAACGTGACATTCTTAATCCAAAAAAGACCTTATAGGTTTTGGATAGATGCAGCATTTCACTACTTCTTAAAGTCATCAAAACATGAAACAAACTACACTGATAATAGCCTGCTTTATTGCCACACAATCATTTGCACAAAGTCCAAAACTCAATATGGGCCGGCTGAAGAAATACATGGAGCAAAACCGCCAGCAGCAAGGCATTTCGCCAGACAAATTCCAAAAATCGCTGTCGCCATTACTATTAAGAAGGTCCATGTTTGATACGGCGCAGTTTTCTCACACAACGCCCCAGGGTAATGTATTTGTATTACCTTATGATGGGATACCTTGCCTGAAACCCGGCAACAGCAATCTTGTTTTTTCCATGCCAAACAATTTAAGCAGAAACAGTTTAAACCAGCAGCAGGAGCCGGTCAACCAAATGCCGAATGCTTACACCGGCAAGCCATTAATACTTATTAATCCTGGTGATGAAAAGCAGCCTTTGAATGGCGATTAAAAGTAGTCGCCTGCCTAATTGACTACACGCATCATTAATAACCAACATCGGAATTTCATAGGTTACAACCCCGGCAAAAAAACTATCTGTAGCACCATTCTACAAAAATCTTTCATACAACTTTTCGTACTGGGGCACGATATTGTGGATATCAAATTTCAACGCCTGCTCGTAAGCTGCATTTTTAAATTGGTTAAGGCGCTCATCGTCTTTTAAGATATCGATCGCGAAATCGCCCATCGCTTCCACATCGCCCACATTGCCCATATAGCCAGTTACGCCATGGATATTGATTTCCGGCAAACCGCCCGCATTCGTGCTTACTACCGGCACATGAGCGGCCATGGCTTCCAGTGCACTTAAGCCAAAGCTTTCATAATCGGAGGTGAGTAAAAACAAGTCGCTTATTACCAGGATTTCTTCCATCTGTTCCTGCTTGCCCACGAATCGCACATTGTCGCAGATGCCAAGTTCCCTGCAAAGTTCCTCAGCAGCCGGCCTTTCGGGGCCATCCCCTACCATCATGAGCACGCTGGGAATTACCTTTTTTACTTTCGCAAAAATTCGGATCACATCATCTACTCTTTTTATTTTCCTGAAATTGCTCGCATGTATCATCACCCTTTCGCCATTCGGCGCCAACGCTTTTCTGAATGCATCGATGGGCTTCTTTGAGAACCTGCTTACATCCACAAAATTGTAAATCACGTCAATTGCCTTTTCGATATCGAACCACTTGTTGGTTTCATCGCGCAGGTTATTAGATACTGCCGTGATACCATCGCTTTCATTGATACTAAAAGTGACTACCGGCTCGTAGGTTTTATCCTTTCCCACCAGGGTTATATCGGTGCCATGCAGTGTAGTAATTACCGGGATGGTGCGACCGGCATTTTTCTGCAATATTTTTTTCGCAAGGTAGGCTGCTGATGCGTGTGGAATGGCATAGTGAACATGCAGGATATCCAGCTTCTGGTTAATGGCCACGTCTACCATCGTGCTGGCCAATGCCACTTCGTAGGGTGGGTAGTCGAACAACGGGTAAGTGGGTACCCGCACTTCGTGGTAAAAGATATTCGCACTGAAAGCACTAAGCCTTACGGGTTGCTGGTAGGTAATAAAATGCACCTGGTGACCTTTATTGGCAAGTGCCTTACCCAATTCAGTGGCCAGTACGCCGCTTCCGCCAAATGTAGGGTAGCAAACAATTCCTATTTTCATAATAAAAAATAATGGATGACGAAGTAACGACTTATTATGAAGCGATACTGACCGCCTGTAATTAACCTATCGTTATTGAAAACTGCAGCTTGCAGATTGGCATTTACCGATCACACTCCATCCCTATTTCTTTGTCCCTTCCTTACCCAAATGGTAAATATCTTAAAGACTGTCCAAATTTATTTTTTGGTCACCGGCAGTTGCGTTTCATGGCATCGGCATGGGCGAACGGTTCCCCCGATTATTTCGGGGCTCCGTTTAACAATAGTAAATAGGTCATCATTACACCCCCATTCGAAAACTTACAACTAAATGTAAACAGTCTCTAACATCATAAACCTTTTAGCTTTTGCCCTAAGTTCTAAACGTTCGGCTTCCTTCACAACATAATCCACCCGTTCAAGTCCGAATCAGTATTTTTGGCAGGACAATGAAATTTTTATGAGAAAATTCGCAGTGCTGACATCATTAATAGTTTTGGTGATACTGGTCGTCCTGTTCTGGTGGCGGTTTTATTTTGTATTTGGCGAAGGCGTTAAATCGGGTGAACTTAACTACGTCGTTAAAAAAGGGTATGTTTTTAAAACATGGGAAGCCAAAATGATCCAGCGAGGCAATAAGGAACTGATGCAGAGCAATGAATTTATTTTCAGTGTGGCGAACGATTCGATTGCTCATATCCTGGAAACCAATAGTGGAAAATGTTTTGACCTCCATTATCAGGAATACCTGGGTGCAGTACCGTGGAGAGGCAACACGAAGTTTATGGTAGACAGGGTTGATAAAGTGAAAGAACTAAGCGATTGCGGTGTGAGGTGAATGGATGATATTCAGTGGATAATGGCATAATGGACAATGGATAATTATGCTGCATTTCAATGGGGATGAATCAAGGCCACATTATTAATTATTGATTATTGATTATTGATTATTAAAAATTAGTGTTTGGCTGGAATACGGTTCCTATTTGTAGATGGCCGCTTCGGCCGCTCCATCGCTGTTGCGCATGCCACGATACATGCCTGCGCTATTGAATATCATCGCTATATTACTACCTGCATCTACGCCAATCATGCCACCCTCTCCTTCCATAGACACTAGTTTTTTATTCACCACTTCTTCCATGGCTTCCTGCAGGCTAAGCCCTTTGTACTCCATATGGGCACTTACGTCGTAGGCAGCCACTGCTGTAATAAAAATTTCGCCATGACCTGTACAGCTGATACCGCATGTCTTATTGTTGGCATATGTTCCGGCGCCGATCATGGGGCTGTCGCCAATGCGGCCATATTTTTTGTTGGTCATGCCGCCTGTGCTGGTGGCCGCGGCAATATTGCCATTTTCATCACAGGCTACGGCACCTACGGTTCCAAATTTCTTGTCGCGCATTAATTCATCCAGGTGATGGTGGGTATGATCCAGGGAATAATTGTCACTATCCCGCATGGCTTTCCACTGGTCGTACCGGAACTGTGAAAAAAAGAACTCATCGGGCTCCAGCTTTATGCCCTGCTTAATGGCAAAATCGTTGGCGCCTTTACCGCTCAGGAATACATGGTTACTATTTTGCATCACTTCGGTAGCCAGTTCTATCGGATTACGCACATTGCGCACACCCGCTACAGCGCCAGCATGCAACGTGGCTCCATCCATGATGGCGGCATCCATTTCCTGCACCCCTTTCTTGGTAAACACCGATCCCCGGCCGGCATTAAACAATACATTATCTTCTAATATTACAATCGCTGCTTTAACAGCGTTCACCGCAGTACCACCCTGTTCCAGAACGGCGTAGCCAGCATTCAGGGCACTGTTTAACCCGTCAAAATAAGCGGCTTCCAGTTCTGGTGTCATATCTTCTTTCAATATGGTACCTGCGCCACCGTGTATGGCAATCGTAAATTTTCCCATGGTTGTATCATTCTAATCTAGCTCCCGAAATTAAGAGAAACCACAACGCAGGTTTTCGAAGTTTTAAGCCCGATGCTTAAAGGACATTTAAGGTTATTGGTAAACTGTTGAAAAGATGAAGGATTTAATTGAGGGTTTAAGGTTTAGAAGTTTAGTGGTTATTGGTAGAGAGAATTTGCCGCTCACTATTTCCGGCTTGAAACGACAGACTTATGCCGTGATGAACGAAACCCAAAAAGACACCCCGAAAATTTATAACCAATCTGGTCGACATTATGTATAGGGCATCTCTAAAAACCCCAAGTTATTATGTGAATAGTGGATATATAGTTATCTGATGGCCGGATCTTCTAATTAAATTTGTCAAAATTATCGATTATGGCATTTCAACCTGGTTTTTTTGACGT
>JBDSXW010000073.1:0-32441 GCA_039925965.1 Chitinophagaceae bacterium | reverse complement strand
TGCCTGGTAAGAGACAGCCTTCTGGCAAAATGAATGATCATTCCACAGCATCAGTTTATTCCTACCAGGTTCAGATCTCCCCAGAACTGAAACACCGGGTCCGCTTCAACTGATATAACAAAGATGAACAAGATAAATTGAAAATTAAAACACAGGCATCTTATCCCACTGTGGACAACGTGAAAAAGAGTCAACTGATTTCAGGACGCTGCAGTGGCCCTGTTTGATGAAGTGCCCCTCAATGGCGAATACCTGCAGGCAATCGGCATTTTTAAAAGTGAAACCAAGGAAACCTTTCTCAAGGTATTTCCCCACGGCGAAAGCCTTGAATTGGCGCAGGAAGAAGGCATCAATATCAATAAGCTCGACAAAGGCTGCCTGATTTTTAAAACCGACAAGGAAGCCGGTTATATTGTTTGCATTGTAGACCATACCAACAAGCAAAGCGACACACAGTATTGGGTAACCGATTTCTTGCAGGTAGTTCCTTATGCCGATGCGTACCATAACACCAGCGATACCCTCCAGATGTGCCGGCTCTTTGTGACCAACGAATATGCCGAACAATTTGACGCCGCGAAAAGCGACCAGATAGACCTGATGAACCGGTCGCTGGACTATTTCAAAACCAAGGACCATTTCAATATGGACGAGTTCAAAGATGAAGTGATCCACCATCCTGAAATCGTAGAAAGCTTCAACAAATTCAAAGGCAACTACGAGGCTAATAAAGAGGTGGAAATAATGGACGATTTTGCGATACACATCGCCGCCGTAAAAAAACAATCCAAAGTCTTTAAAAACATTTTAAAGCTCGATAAAAACTTCCACGTTTACATCCACGGTCGCCAGGATCTGATCGAAAAAGGTATCGATGAGAAGACCGGGAAGAAGTTTTATAAGTTGTTTTTTGATGAAGAGCGTTAGAGGTGATTGGTTGGTGATTGGTTGATTGGTTGATTGGTTGATTGGTTCAAGGGTTCACTGGATGACTGGTCGAATTACTCTCATCAATAATAAAGTTTAGTCAACTATCCATTACCCCATTATCCATTATTTCCAATCCCAAATTACAATCGCCCATTCATCCTTGGCATCGGCAAATTGATGCAGCATTTTGAACCCAACTTTTTCATGGGCCCGAAGGGACCTTTTATTGCTCGTCGATATCTCTGTAATGCAGTATTGGTAGTGGTTTTGAAGAAATTGCCGGTGTCCATCGTACAACATTTTAAAGACACCTGTACCGCGAAAAGTCTTCGCTACACATACCTGCCCGATGAGGTACCAGTTGGTTTTTTCAAGCGATTTACCTTTATACACCAGTAGTTCCAAAGCTTTAAAAGCCGGAACCAGCACCGGCACTACATTAGCGCATTCACGGGGCATCACCAGCGCATAGCCGGCCAACATATCACCCTCTTTTACAATCACACTTGGGTGGATATCGTGCAGATGCCGCAGCTGCGCTGGTGTATGTGACACCGTTACAAAACCCTGTTGGGCCATGTCTCGGTCGCTGAGAAAGGGCTTCGTATTGGCCAACTGCAACTGCAGTATTTGAGCCAGTTCTTCGTCCGACCCGACCAGTTTTGTTTTAAGCATTGACGCTGGTATTTATTCTCAAACTGTTTTCTGAACCCTCACTTGAGCCAACCAGCACTAACTAGCGTAGCCGTACTTTTAACCCGTGAACCCGTGAACTTGTAAACTCATGAACCCCATTGATTGACCCTTGCTCCTTGATCCCTGAACGCTTACATCTTGTAGCAAACCGCATTAATATTCATCCCTGCCCCCACTGACGCAAACACAACAACATCGCCGGTTTCTAAAGCATGCTTATCCAGCTGTCCTTTTCTCACCAAATCGAATAGCGTGGGGATGGTGGCGACAGAGCTGTTTCCAAATTTATGAATACTCATCGGCATGATACCCGCCGGAATGTCCGTAATCCCATATAGTTTGTAGAGTTCCCTGATAAAACCTTCGTCCATTTTTTCGTTGGCCTGATGGAGGAAAAATTTCTTCACTTCATGAATGCCTACGCCACTATTGTCAAGGCAATCTTTCATCGCCAGCGGCACATGTTTCATGGCATATTCATACACTTTACGGCCCTTCATTTTGATATAGCGGACACGTGGGTCGCTGTTAGGGAAATTACTTTTGCCCATATACAAGTACCAGGCTTCATCCCCGCAATGACTTTGAACTGCTGTGCCCAGTATACCGGAACCTCCTGCCCCGCCTTCCCGGGCTTCCACGATGCAAGCCCCTGCCCCATCGCTAAAGATCATGCTGTCTCGATCGTATGGATCGATGACGCGGCTCAGCGTTTCGGCACCAATCACCAGGCATTTCTTTGCGATACCTGCTTTGAAAAAAGCATCAGCTTGTATCAGGCCCTGCAACCAGCCCGGACAGCCAAACATAATATCGTAAGGAATGCAGGCGGAGTTCTTAATGCCCAGCGCATGCTTTACCCTCGAAGCTAGCGCCGGCAGCACATCCGTTTGAATGGTATCCTTGAGCACGTCTCCAAAATTGTGCGCAAGAATAATCTGGTCGATGGATTCCGGATCAACGCTACTGTCTTCAATCGCCTTCCTGGCGGCAAATATGGCCATATCGCTGGCTGTTAGGTTTGCTGCTGCGTACCTGCGCTCTTCTATCCCTGTAATGTCTTTGAACTTTTGCGCCACCACGCTGGAATGGGCTTCTATGCGGATGCCTTTTTCGTCATAAAAATCGTGGACAGCAAACTCGCTGTTGGTTTTGATAATATCGGGTAAAAAGCTCCCGGAGCCTGTGATTACGGTTCGTACTTGCATGCGGCCTGGCTTTAAATAGAAAAATGAGTTTGGATTGAGGGCAATGAAGGTAAGTTGAAAATGCAGATACTAAGATGATTAAAACGCTACGACCACAGGCCTTGATGCCTGTTGCGCTATAGCATATTCAAAGAAAACGGGCTGCCGTTGTGGCAACCCGTTTTACGCTACATCCATAATTTACCTATTGGTTAACTACATACGTAACGCTCCTTGCTTTAGCCCCTGTGGTAAGCAGCATATCACCTCTAAAATAAAGGGTGTATGATTTCTGATTTCCAAAACCGCCGGCACCAATAATAACCGAAGCAAAATTTATCAGGGTTCCTGAACGGCGCACAAAGAGTGTATCTGCAAACTGCGCATTATAGGGTAGGGTTGTAAAATCAAATATCTTTCCTGGTACAGCATTTGAAAAAAGATTTCCGTTGCGTTTAGCAGAGAATATATCAATCGTTTTACCAACAGTATCATTATAAACAGCATTAATAAACCGGAGTGAATAAAGTGTATTCAAGGGTTTTACTAAATTGTCTTTGAGAAAAATCTGCGACGAATCGCGGGCGAATTTAATGGAGTCCGTTAGCATTAAAGTGTAATAACTACCGGCTGCCAGTGTTTTAGTAATGGTTGTAATTGCAATAGAGTCTTCGAGGATTTTGCCTGGTATACTTAGCTTAATATCTTTTAAACCTGCATTTACCGCCAAATATGGGTTGGCAGTAGCGCCCGGGAAAACAGACCCATAAGTTAGCACTGTAGCATTCACCTTATTGTTATCAATAAATACATTGAAGGTATCCTGAACACCAAATAATGCCCTGAAAGATGGCGCTGCATGAATTATTCTAAGGTATGCTTTACCGGTAAGGTCGTCTGTAGTGGACACCAGGGTATATTCCTTTTTGCAAGAACTAAAAACAAGACAGGAAAGAATTACCGCAGCTGTTGTTATTTTAAATTTCATTGTTAACTTTTTAGATAAAGTGTTTATGGTTTACTGAACCAGCATTCCAAAGTTTGGTAGTCGTTTTTATCAGCACCGATGCGGCCGAGTTCATTTATATTCCACACATATTCTGAATTAAACCTGGGCCTGAAACGGTAAGCCAGCTTGCCTCCATTGTCCACATACAAATCACTGCCTGATGGCGGGGTAAAGTTTTTGTAAACCGGTGCTGCAGTTGCTGCGTCGATATCTGCATTGTAATGATATCGGCGCATGTCGACCCAGGTTTCTATCACGCCATGGCCAAACAATGCAATATATTTCTGAAGCATTATTTGGGTGATGGTTAAACCGCTGGAAGCTACAGGCACCACCAGGGGATTCGCTAAATAGGCAGCTTTCGTTACCGGTGTTATTTCTTTACCTACCGGTATATTGGTTGCATAATTGCCACTAAGCATGTCGAAGTTTAAGCTAATCCCAAGTGTATATGCGGCTAATGCAGTTGCTTTATCTCCTTTTTTAAATGCTGCTTCGGCTTTCATGAACTGTACTTCTGCCGCTGTAATAACCGGCACATCGGCATTATTTCTAAAAATATACCTGCAGTTGGCATCATTAGGAGGTGCAGAGGTAGTAGCGCTGGTGCCACCCCAAAAATTCTCCGGTCGATCGTTAGTAGTCAGCAAGGTGAGTCCCTTATTTGGAGTGCCGCCTTTAAAAGTAGCATTAGGGTTTAGCCTTAACATATAGATGGCACGTGGGTCGGCAACGCCAGCAAAACCTGTATTGGGTGCACCGCTCATAAGGTCGGCTATAAAAGCACCCTGTCTGTAACCACCAACATTGCCGCGAAAAGGGCCATAAAAATTTGAATTTCCGCTAATGCCGGTACTCGCAAACTTCACATAGGCATTGTCATTATTGTCTGCCAAAGATTTGTTGCAATAATAAATTACCGAATCAGGTTTATACTCTGCCTTATTACTTAAATGGTTATAAGACCTTGCCAACACCGCGTAAGCAAATTTTTTCCACTTGTTTAAATCGCCTTTGTACAAATAATTGTCGCTTATGGCCAGGTTTGTAGCGTTAACGCCATCCCCGGTTTTAGATAAATAATCTAAAGCTGTAATGGCCTGCTGACGGGCAAATGCATAAACTTCTGGCTGAGTATTGTACTTAAAAGTAAGCAGGTTGGTATTAAATGCATCGTCCAGTATCACATCGCCGTGATAGTCAGTTAACTGCAACCAGCTCCATGCAAGTATCGCATATCCTATGCCAACATAGTCCCATTTTTTATCCTCCACTCCCCATTGTATCATTTTTTGCAGGTTTTGGCCAAGATCATAATAGTGCATACGCCACAGGGATCCTGCATTATCGCTACTTGGTCTGTAGCCCATTTGTTCATACTCAAAAATACCCGCAACACCGGTGGTATAATAACTAAAGTTTTGCGTTAGTAAGCTTACATACCTGGAATCATTTAATGGGCCATGGCCTGCAGCATTAGCCGCCATACTTGCAATAATTGGAGGTAGTAAATTTTCCACCGGTACTTTTACGTCTGCATTCGGGCTTTGATAAGCTTCATCAATTTTTTTAGTGCAGGATACTGCCATTGAAGCGCACGCAATACAAGTAAACAATATTTTATTTCGCATATTTTTCATGTAGTAATCTTTTTGTTGTGATTAAAATCCTGCTTTCAGGCCAAAGTTGAGACTAATAGGGGTACCAATATTGCCGTAGTCAAAGCCAAAGCCACCAGAGCCCCTTGTACCAGCCGTGTTACCGTTTACCGCAGGGTCAGCACCTGTATAGTTTGTAAACAATACAAGATCATTAGCGGTTGCAAAAATACTAAGCGACTTTACGTATCTTAATTTCTTCGTAAACCCTGTGGCTACACGATAACTAAGCGTTAAGTCCCGGAGACGAAGCCAGTTAACATTATGCTCAATAAATGCTTCTTCTGGCATACGTGTTGTGTAAAAAGCCTGTGCATCATACGGAGTTACAACTATTGTGTTTTTGGTAGGGGTAGCTGTATTTTCGTATCCATCTTTTAAGACACCCGTTACAACTCTTGCAGTTTTACGGTCATCGGTACGCAAACTTTTACCAACGGTGGTAAGGTATTCATCAGTACCGTTGAAGACATCTCCCCCTACTTTTAAATCCCATAAAAAACTAAGGTTCCAATTTTTGTACCTAAAGCTATTGAGGGTTCCCAAAGTAAAATCGGGATTCCTGTCGCCATGCACTTTAAACGTACCGTCAGTCAATGGCAATCCATTCGCCGGATCTATCAATATATCACCATTGGTATTGCGGCTATATCCAAAAGATGTAATACTTGTAGTTGGACCGCCTTGTACCAAGCCACCCCTTGCATTGCCATATAACCAGGTGTCTGATATGTAGAACTCAGGTACGTTTGCTGGTAACTCCAACACCTTATTCCACATGTGGTTAAAGTTAAACCGTATATTCCAGTTAAAATCCTTTGTATTTACTGGGGTCACATCCAGAGAAAGTTCAATACCCTGGTTGCGTGTAGTACCGACGTTAAGGGTATTTAAAACATACCCTGTGCCATAACTAGCTCTGAAATTTTCCGCAATTTGCTTATCTACCAAAGTATTGTAATACGACACTTCTAAAGAAACCTTGTTGTGCAAGAATTTCATTTCAGTTCCAATTTCATATGTTTTCTGGCGCTCCGGTTGCAGAAAGAAATTATTGTTATTGAAGCCATAAGCAAATCCTCCGCCACTTGAAGTTACAAAGCCAAATAACGACTGGTTAGCATAAGGAGAACTTACCCTTGCTGTACTCGCCAATGACCCTCTTAATTTTAAATAATTAAGTATATTACTTTGCTTCATTCCCGGAAAAATATCTGACATAATAATGCTTAAACTAGCTGCCGGATAATTGTAGTTCCTGAATTCTTTTGGGAAAATGGAAGATGTTTCGAAACGATGTGTATAGCTTAGGTATGCAAGACCTTTATACCCAATTGCAACCTCTCCAAAATAAGCCGATTGTCTTGATTGCACATAATTGGGCAATCCGCTACGTTGCGTATTATTCAGACGCACCCTTGTGGTAGGGTCTGTATTGCTGCTGTCGGTACTTACAGAATCTTTAAGCCTGTTTCCTGTAACAGCGTACTGCTGGGTTTTATAATCCTGCCACATGTTGCCAACCATTACCCTAAGGGAAAAATCGCCTACGGTTTTTCTTGCAGTAGCGGTTATAGTGTGGTTGTAACCTGTATATTTTCTATAGTAATTATCCAAAGATCCCCCTGTTCCTGAGGTAAGCAGGTAAGATAATGGATGATAAAAAGTATAACCGTCCTGTTTATAGGTATCATACCCAAATCTACCTGAAACAGTTAACCATGAAAATGGTGTAATATCAATACCAGTATTCAAAATATAGCGGTCTATAACATCTTTGCTGCGGTTAAAATGAACGTTGAAAAAAGGATTGTCAAATTCAGAATTAGGTGCTGCACTATACAACAGTATCTTTTTCCCATCTTCCGTTTGATAATTCCTCACATCATTGTCCTTAGGCCAGATCATAAGATTTAATAGATAGCCGCCAGCACCACGAAGCGGCTTGTCATTTTGGCTATGGATATATTGTGCTGAGGGAGAAATTTTAATATACTTTCCAATATTTAAAGTACCACTAAGGCGGGCATTGTACTTCTTATAGGTGTTGGTTGGCACAACAGCATCCTGATCAAAAAGCGAACCCGAGGCCCTGATAGTGTAATTCTTCTTCCCATATTCCAGCGACAGGTTATGTGTTTGAGCGAAGCCGGTTTGAAAAAAAGAATGGACATTATCATAATCTTTCACATCAGAACCATAAGCTGGTCCAAAATACGAAAAGCTATTGGATGGAACCCCATTGCTGCCGGATGCAAACTTATTAGATACAGACGGGAACCGGTTAATTATCTGGGTCCGGAAACTATTGTCATAATTAATTCCAAGTTTGCCGGTAGGCTTAGCCCTTTTTGTAGTGATAATAATGGCCCCGGAGCTAGCCTGACTTCCGTAAAGAGCCGTAGCTTCCGGCCCTTTTAAAATAGTAACAGATTCAATATCATTAGGATTAATATCTGCAATACGATTTTGATAATCGTTATTTCTATTAGGTCTGTCAGATGCTAAACCCAATGCTACTCCCTGATTACTTGTTTCATTAAGCGTTTGATTGTCGGCAACAATACCATCAATCACGAATAAAGGCTGATTATCTAAAGCAAGCGAATTGAAGCCTCGCAACACAATTTGTGTGGATGCTCCCGCCTGACCACCGGTAGGTGTAGTTGTAAGCCCCGCAACACGCCCCTGCAAAGCATTTATAAAATTCTCTCTTTGGGTACCCTGAATGTCATCGCCTGTGACTTTTTGGACAGAGTAACCAAGTTCCTTAGGCTTCCTTTTTAAGTCCATGGCTACTACCACATCATCCAACTCGGTTTCATCACTTTTCAGGCTGACGTTTACTGCCTGCCCTAGTTTCACGGTGACCCGCTGTGTAAAAAAGCCGATAAATGAAAAAAGCAGTACATCACCCGGCTGGGCTTTGATTGTAAACGTTCCGTCGGCTTTGGTGATAACCTGTGCTTTAGATTTTTCAACCTTTACTGTAACTCCTTGTAGCGGTTGTTTCTTACTACTTTCCATTACAGTACCAGAAAAGGTAGTTTCCTGTGCGAAAGAGCCTATAGAATACATCAATAGGCACGAAGCAAACAGAAGTTTTAAATACTTCATCATGTGCAGTGGTTTTTGGGTTGATAATATTTTAAGCCTGACAATTAAATGAGACCGATTGCTGCCTGAACTTTTAACAGTTATCCAAAAATGAATGGGGATAGGATGGATTAAAATTCCTGCAAAAAACCGCAAGCACATTTCTTCAAATCAAACTAATACTTCCACCGCAATGTTAAAAAAAATTCAGGATAGTGCAATATTTATTTTCTACCCAACCAATAAACATTGATGAAAACGCAGAAACGGGCAAATATTTGCATTGGATATGACGGCCCAAGGCGGTCGCAGGGCAGTTAGAGCACGTTTAAACCTTTAACAATATAGGGTTCGAGCACCGGATCGGTGGCGTCGAGTTCGGTAATTAAGATATCTACATCTGTGATTGGACATACTTTTAGCCGCTGTACTGAATTGAGTTTTTCAGCTATCGCCAGCGACACTACTTTCTGACTAGCCCGGATCATCGCCTTCTTCACTTCGATCACCTCCCACTCCAGGTCGCTAATTCCTTCTTCGGCATCGATACTATTAGTTCCGAGGAAGCAGAGATCGGCCCTTATTTCGCCAAGCCGCTGCACCACTTCCGCTCCTACTGCCAGTTGGGCGCTTTTTAGCAGTTTATTGCCGATAAAGAGCACTTCGCTGCCCTCGTGGTTCATCAGTTCAAGGGCAATAGGAACGCTTACAGTGATAAAAGTAGCGTTGAGTTTTGGGGGAAGCGCCTTAATCAATTCTCTGATCGTGGTTCCCCCGGATAACAATACAAACATGCCATCGGTGATAAGGCTGGCAGCCTTCTGGGCGATGCTCTTCTTTTCCGGTAACGAATAGATCTGGTTGTTCTGGAGCGTAAAATGGAAAGAATTGCTAAGCGCCCCGCCATGCACCTTGAGGAGATTTCCTTCCTCAGACAGTTCCTGTAAATCACGCCGAACGGTATCTTCAGAAACATTCAGTTGAACACTAAGGTCGGAGGACAGCACTTTATTGTGGATATTCAGCTGTTGAATGATGAACGCTTGTCTTTCTTTTTTAAGCATGGCTGCAGGAATGATGGTAAGTAATGGTCAAATGTAGGGCTTAAGGATCAAGGTTCAGGGATCAGGGTTTAAGGTCCAAGCTCCAAGGATCAAGGACAGATTAAGGTCGGGGATTTACAGATCTGAAATATGAGGAAAGTATTCAGGCATATACACTGATAGGCCTGAACTTCCATGGCTTTATAGAAATAAGCCTTGATCCTTGGACCCTGGCTTTTGGACTTTAATTGCCAAACAACTCATACTTGGTTTTCGGCCTTTTTGCATCCAGCCAGTTAAAACCACGCAGTTTTAATTCCTCTGAGGTAATTTTCTGGATGGGATAGGTGGTGCCTTTGAGGTTGTTACGGAACACTACTTTGTGGGCGGCTTTATCTTTAAAATACATATCGATTACATCGGCTGTGGCCTTGTTGACGCCAATAAATTTATTAGCCTCGTCCTGGGCATAATACACACTTTCAGCTGAGCCTTTGGTTCGGATAAAATCTATGGCACCATCTTTAAACATGCCGTTGATAGTGCGGCCTTTCACCTGGTTAAAAAAACTACTGTTCACTCTATTAATGATAAAGCCGTTTTCAAAAGCATAGAGCCTTTCGGCCACTTTATTTTTTGTAAACAAGTAGATGGTGTCCCCCGTAATCTGACTGTTATTGGCCCACAAAATGGGCCTGGTATACAGGCGGAATGCAGAGTCCGTAGAGGAATAAAACATACTGTCGCAAACAGCCTGCATACTATCGCTGAATATGCGTACATGGTGAAAGGCTTCGAAGAAACGATTGCTGGCGCTGTCTTTCCCGTTAAGGTCAAAAACACGTTTATTTTTTATCGTATCTATTACTACAGGTATATTCTTAATCTTTTCCCGGTCCGTCAGCTTGCCGCTGTACAAGGTATCCGCGGTAATATAGAGCGAATCCTTGTCCTGTTTCAGGATCATCACCGGGTGATCGGTAGCCAGAAAAGTCTTATTTCTGTTGTTGGAATTCAGCGTTTGACTCATTATTACAATTCCCTGGGCCGTATCCGTATACACCACATTTGTTTTAAACTGGGCTGTTCCGGTCTTATCGTCGAAAGCCATCTCTTTTGATCTAATGGAAAAAGTAGAATCAACAATAGTAGCATTATTACCAAAATAGGCTTCCTTCGTTTTCAGGTTATAAAATCCATCACGGGTATAAATTCTACGTGTTCCAGTTATAATAGTCGTTGGAGCTATAAACCGAGCGATCTCGGTATTAGCATTATAAAGCAGGGAATCTGCTGCCAGCCTGTATTCCGGGTCAATCAATACCACATCCTTTTTGAATATCACATCCTTTGTTTCACCGTAATAAATGGCTTCCTTGCTGGTTAAAACCGTTTTTTTATTGACCATTTTCCCGCCATTGTTATAGGTGGCTATTTTGGTAGTGAGGTCGTACAATAATTCCTCGGTAGTCAATATACCGCCCTTGCTATCAGTAAGCTTAACCGCACGTTTAAGAATTGCTTTCCGTTCTTTACCAAAATATTTAATGTACTGGGAGTAGGTGTTCATGGTATCCTCATCGTTGATATGCACGTTACCAAAAGCCTCCATGATTTTGGTGTTGAGGTTTACCCGCGCACTATCCGATTCTATCAGGGTTTTATCCTGTTTAATTCGGGCAAGGTGGGCGAGTGTTACAACCGTATTGAGTGAATCGATTTTTTCGAAACTATAGTTACCCGAACCTGGCAATATCTCCAGTTTGGACGAAGTATCCAGCGGGATAGGAATTGCTGTAGGCTGTCCCTGCACCATAACTGCAACCAGGAAGAAGAGGGTCGTAAAAAATAGCGGGTAATATTTCTTCATCATGGATGCAGCAGCGGGATTGATTTGCGAAAACCGGTAAGGCCGGATCCCCGCAGTCTTCTTAAAGGCTGCTGCAAATATTAAAATGAAATATGTTAAGCCCGAACTAAAGAAAAGTGAATTATGAAAATGGAATGAATATTCTAAGGTAAACCACCACCATAAAAGGTTATGAAGTAGCAATAAATGCACCTAAAATGCCAACACCAAGTACACCAACAATCAAACTACAATAATATACGACAGTCTTTTATCACAAATCAGACATCAATGATCCGACATCAAAAAATCTATACATCAGGCATCCGATATCAAAACATCTGTGCATCCCACAGCCGGCATGAACACATCTATTTTCTATTGTTTATGCTGTTCCTGTGTAACCGAATCTTCATCAAGTGGCCGCATCAATGGGCCGCCTTTGTCTTTTTTGCCAAATACCGAGATGTTTACATAACGTTTAGGATTGAGGCGCAGGTCCTGTAGCAAAAGGTTCATGCTATTGACCGTGGAGGTCAGATTATTGTACATCTTTTTATCGTTGATCAGGGCACCCAATGTTCCATCTTTACTGTTTACCTTCTCGATTGTGCCTTTTAAGCTGGAGATCGCTTCATTTAAACTTCGGACCGTTTTATCCAGCTCCATTTTAGATAAAGACTGCGTGGTTTTCTCCACATTTTGCAAAATGCCGGTTACTTCATCCTTACCGGCGGCCAGCGCGTTTGAGAACACAGCCAAATTATCAAGGCTCTTCGCGAGGGCGCCAGTATTGGTATTCAATATTTTCTCCAGCGACGCAGTTGACAAAACGAGGCTTCCTGCAGCCTTATTAGCATTCCCAATCACATTTTGCAGATTACCCTTGGTATTGGGGTCAAATATGGTGTTGACATTAATCAGCACGTCGTCAAGTGACTTTAGTGTGGCCTTCACCTGGTCGATCGTTGGCTGCAATTTCTGATCCAGGGCGCTGGCAACACCGCTAAATAAGCTCAGAGATGTTCCAGTAATTAAGGTATCACCCGATTTAAGGAACGCTGTTGTTTGCCTTACGGAATCGAATTGAATTTCCAGAGTGGTAGTTCCCAGCGGATTGCTGCGAACGGCTGCTGTAGCCGTATTGGGGATCCGGATATCTTTCACCAGTTTGATCTTAACGATAATATTTGTAAGGTCAGCATCCTCTTCTGTAATGTCTGCAATGCTGCCCACCTGAAATCCATTGATCTTCACGGAATTTGATACCAGCAATCCATCAATCGCTTTGAATTTAGCAAACAGGAAAGTTTTCCCGCCATAGCTGCGACCCTTTAAAAAATTAAAACCAAGGATCAGTAAGGTGATTGCTACTGCAGTCAGTGCCCCTACTTTTGTCTCATTTGATACTTTAAATGCCATAATATTATTTTCAAAAATAAGGATAAACCTTACGCCCCACCGAAAAGTGTTTTAATATTACAAAATACGGAGGAATCAGTTCGTTAGAACTACAACAAAAACCTGATTTACAAGA
Source organism: Chitinophagaceae bacterium (assembly GCA_039925965.1). Lineage (GTDB taxonomy): Bacteria > Bacteroidota > Bacteroidia > Chitinophagales > Chitinophagaceae > JAZKFT01. Next base: position 19,436 of record JBDSXW010000073.1, on the reverse strand, counting down.
TCCGGTAAATGCATGGTAACCCTGCTATCAACTATAGTGCCGACCCCGAATTTGAATATGCGTTTGCTCCAGGTTGCGACATATTTACATACGGGATTTTAGAAAAACAAAATTTCTGTTACATTGTGCTGATGGTTTTAATAGCTACCTAGTTTTCTAAAAAATAATCATGAGAAAAATTCGCCTCTTTTTGCTTTTAGCATTGGCTGCCGGTTACAGATTTGGCCGGTAAAGGTTACTGCTACCTGCGGAACTACGGGCCCAATACTATATGTCACAATAAAGTTTGCGTTTGACGCCATTAATGATAGTACCCACCTTGGCGCTTTGGCCATTTAACTCAACGGGGTTTGCGCCGAAACAGAGTCTGCAGTGTTGGTATCCAGCGGTCGGTTAGCCAGCTACACATCCATCAGCATTACGCTAGCAGCAGGTGCTGCGAGCTCTATCACAGGCGATGTCCCGGCCCGTTGGTTAACCCGGTGGGTGCAAATTATGGACGCTTGATGAGCTCAACACGGGCGGCAAAACACTTACCAACGCGAATACGAGTTTGAGTAGTACCGCTAATACTTCAGCAATCCGGTTTAGTAGCGATGCATCCTCCAACGCCGTTCAAAAACCATCCATCCTTATTTCTTAAACCATTGCCCTATCTGGCACCATCATCTTTGGAGTAGTATTGCAAAAGGGCAACGACAACAATACCATCTCCAATTGCGAGAATGCCGATGCTTTTGTCAGCCTTTCTACAACGCTATCTATGCTTCAGGATCGCCTACAGGTGGCATGGAAAAAAGCAATAACAATATTTTCAGCAATAACATTTTCAACTTTTTTAATGCTGGAAAATGAAGAGTATCCGGTTTGTAAAATTGTAGCTGTTTTCAATTGCTAAATAAGTCAGGTTTTAGAAACCTGGCTTATTTTATGGAATATTCCTTTATACTACTTTCAAATCTCTGGCCTTGCCCAACGCAAAAATCAACTGCTCTTCAGGCGTCAGGTTAGTATTATTAAGTACAATAGCATCCAAGGCCTTTCTTAGCGGGCTGATCTCCCGGTTGCTGTCGATATAATCCCGCATTTCAAGATTGTCTTTTACTTCTTCGATGGAAACGTTAGGATTCTTTTCAAAGAGTTCTTTAAATCTTCTTTCCACCCGCACCGCATTATCTGCATTCATAAATATTTTCAGCTCTGCATTGGGGAATACCGTAGTGCCGATATCCCTGCCATCCATCACAATGCCTTTCTTTTCCCCCATGGCGCGCTGGGCGGCTACGGCAAAGTCTCTCACTTCTTTGATGGTCGATACTTCGCTCACCTTTTCGGCGATCACCAGGTCACGGATTACATATTCTACGTTTTCATTATTCAGGTATATTTCGCTTTGCTGGCTCTGCGGGTTAAAATGAAACTCCAAATCAATATTGCTCAATGCTTCAACTACAGCTTTCTTTTTTGTCCAGTCAATATGGTTGCGCAAGAAATAAAGCGTAATGGCCCGGTACATGGCACCACTGTCGATATACACATAGTTCAGTTCTTTAGCCAGTTGTTTCGCCAGTGTGCTTTTGCCACAGGACGAGTAGCCGTCGATGGTAATGATGATTTTTTTCATAAGCCGCTGTCCCCTAATGTGGAGAATAGATTCGGGCAAAAATAAAAAAGGGGCACCGTAATGATGCCCCTTACCTGATATATTTTGAAATTAGTTTTCAGCCCACCCGGACCAACTATTTTGCCTCTTCGCCAATTTCAGCTTCAGCTGTCTTTTCCTTCAATGAAAAAGTGATCTTCTGGTTTTCCTTATCCAGGGTACCTATCAACACATCGCCGTTCTTAATAGTCATATTTAAGATCTCCTCAGCCAGCGGATCTTCAAGGTATTTCTGGATGGCACGGTGTAGCGGTCTTGCGCCAAACTGGCTGTCGTAGCCCTTGTCTGCGATAAAGTCTTTGGCATCCGGCGTCAGTTCCAAAGAAAAACCAAGGTTAGCCATCCGCTTCAATACACTCTTCATCAGGATGTCGATGATATCGAAAATATTCTCCTTGGTAAGACTGTTGAAGATGATCACATCGTCGATACGATTGAGAAACTCGGGGCTGAACGTTCGCTTCAGCGCTTTTTCAATGACCGCCTTATTGTTCTCATCCACATTGGTTTGCCTGTTGGCCGTAGCGAAACCTACACCATCTCCAAAGTCCTTCAATTGCCGTGCCCCAATATTCGAGGTCATAATGATCATCGTATTCTTGAAATTGATCTTGCGACCCAGGCCATCTGTCAATTGCCCATCATCCAGCACCTGCAATAGGATATTGTAGATATCAGGATGGGCTTTTTCAATTTCATCGAGCAGGATTACACTATACGGTTTGCGACGAACTTTTTCTGTGAGCTGTCCACCTTCTTCATAGCCAACATAGCCCGGAGGTGCTCCTATCAAACGGCTAACGCTGAATTTCTCCATGTATTCACTCATGTCGATACGTATTAAAGCGTCTTCACTATCGAACATATATCTCGCCAGCGATCTCGCCAACTCGGTTTTACCTACACCCGTTGGCCCAAGGAATATAAAAGTACCGATCGGTTTTTTAGGATCTTTAAGTCCCACCCGGTTTCGTTGGATGGCTTTTACCACCTTTGCAATGGCTTCGTTTTGGCCGACAACCATGCCTTTCATGTCATCGTTCATCTTCCGTAGCTTCTCAGTTTCGGCCTGAACCATGCGTTTTACGGGAATCCCGGTCATCATGCTCACCACTTCAGCAATGGCTTCATCATCGATGGGAAAGCGCTTGTTCTTGCTGTCTTCTTCCCATTCAGCTTTAGCGGCTTCCAGCTGTTCGGCCAGGCGTTTTTCCGCATCCCGCAAAGAAGCGGCTTCTTCAAAGCGCTGGCTTTTTACCACTTTATTCTTTTCCAGTTTCACATCCTCAATCTTCTTCTCCAATTCCAGGATATTCTCTGGTACATTAATATTTTTCAGGTGTACCCTTGCGCCCACCTCGTCCATCACATCGATGGCTTTGTCTGGTAGCAATCGATCGGTCATGTATCTGTCACTCAGTTTCACACATGCTTCGATGGCTTCCTGGCTATAGTCAACATTATGGTAGTCTTCGTACTTACTTTTGATATTGGTCAATATTTCAATTGCTTCTTCCACACTCGGCTGTTCTACTAATACCTTCTGGAAACGCCTATCGAGTGCGCCGTCTTTCTCAATATACTGGCGATATTCATCCAGGGTGGAAGCACCGATGCACTGTAGTTCTCCACGGCTAAGGGCTGGCTTAAAGATATTGCTGGCATCCAAAGAACCGCTGGCTCCACCTGCCCCAACTATTGTATGGATCTCATCAATAAACAAGATCACATCCCGGTTTTTCTCCAGTTCGTTCATGATGGCTTTCATCCTTTCCTCAAACTGGCCACGATACTTGGTACCAGCTACCAAAGCAGCAAGATCCAGGCTGATGACTCTTTTGTCAAAAAGCACGCGGCTCACTTTGCGCTGAACGATCCGAAGAGCAAGGCCTTCGACAATCGCTGTTTTACCAACACCGGGCTCACCAATTAAAATAGGATTGTTCTTTTTGCGGCGGCTTAAGATCTGCGACACCCTTTCTATTTCCGCTTCGCGGCCTACGATAGGATCTAGTGTGCCCGCTTCGGCCATTTTGGTAATGTCGCGGCCAAAATTATCTAACACTGGTGTTTTGCTTTTGGCATTGGCAGCTTGTTGCTGACGCCCGGCGCCTTTACCCGGCTGGTTACCAAAGCCACCTTTTCTTTCTTCTTCAAAATCGTCGTCATCATCGCCGGTATACTCCGATTTTGTTGGGCCTTCGCCAGTATGCACCATACCCAATTCGGTACGGAAGGTGTCGTAATCCATACCGTATTGCTGGGTCAGAATTTGTGAGGCGATGTTCTCCTTGTTTTTGAGGATACTCATCATGAGGTGCTCACTTTCAACAAACTGGCTCTTAAGAGCCTTTGCTTCCAGCACGGTTACGCGGATTACTTTTTCCGCCTGCTTGGTGAGGGGAAGACTGTTGATATTAGCGATATTTTTCCCCGTCTTGTCCTTAACGGCAAGCTCTACTTCTTTACGCAATTCAAACAGGTCTACGTTAAACTGTTTGAGGATTTTTATGGCGGTGTTTTCATCGTCACGGATCAATCCTAACAAGAGATGCTCAATTCCAATAAAATCGTTCCCTAAACGAAGGGCCTCTTCACGACTGTAGCTGATGATCTCTTTAACCTGGGCTGAAAAATTATTATCCATTGTTTTCATCTTTCTGTTGTTACAATATTAACCATTATTTTCGGTTTCCGGGTGTGAGTTTGAATGCACATAGTGTGGATACAGGATTTAGGATTTGCGATTTCAAACTTGAAATTTTATTGCCTTTGCAGGTGATTTTTTCTGTAAGTCAGTACAATACCTTTCCCTCAAAACACATTAATCACCTATTCAGTTTCTAAACACCCACCTATTATGCAGCAAGCTAAAGTCTGAAAAATACGATAACGACCAACGGTATTTAAGACAATAAAAAGTTAAACACAGGAAAAGGGTTAAGAACTCAGTTTTAAAAAAAGTTTGGTCTGTACCAATCAGCGGGACCGTAAAGTATTTTACACTAGTCGATTCGACCAATCATAAATCATCCATCTAAAATCATAAATTGTATTCCATGCACCTCAAAATAGAGACCAAAGAAAAATTTCATGAAATAAAGATCGTAGAAACGGAAATTGCTGCTAATATGACAGCAGAGCTGGCCGCTTTGTTGAACCCCTATCTGGAAAACGATCCAAAAAACATCATATTGCTACTGACGGATGTGCAGGCAATAGTTGCCGGAGCTGCCGAAGCGCTGGTTTCGATACAGCAAGATTTTTACGATAAGGGCGCCTCATTTGTGATATGTGAGGTGCAACCCCAGGTAGAGCAATTTTTAGATGAGGCGCAGTTATTAGAAGTAATGAACCTTACCCCCACCCTCAGCGAAGCCTGGGATATTGTACAGATGGAGGAAATTGAAAGAGAGTTTTTTGATGAAGAGTAGGGTTGAGGTTTAGGGTTTAGGGTTTCGGATTTAGTTCAGCGTTTACAAGTTTACCTGCTCACAAGTTGTGATAGCGTGACGTGTAAATTTGAATATAGCAAGGGTGAATATCAGAGAACTATTAAATCAGTGAACTTGTGAACGCTTAAACTCTGAACTTGCAAACTTGCCCACCCAAGTTTCAAAAAAATAAAGCATATTCGAACTTCAGAACTCGTGAACTTTTAGACTCGTGGACCTGTGAACGCCTGATTTTGTGAACTACAGAACTGGTTTTGAACATTAAAAATTAACCCCTTGTTTGGCCTAACGATACTCGGAAATAATTCCGCCATACCTGCCTTCGACAGGCATCCCACTTCACAGGCACTCACCTTTGACGATCAGGTGTTTTTGATCGACTGCGGAGAAGGCACCCAAATGCAGATTGTAAAGTACAAGATCCGCGGTAGCCGCATCAACCATATTTTTATCAGCCACCTGCACGGTGATCATTACTTTGGATTGATCGGTTTAATCACCAGTATGGGGCTTAGCGGACGCAGTGTACCCCTCCATATTTATGCACCTGCGATCCTCGAAAAAGTCATTGGCATCCACCTTGTTGCCGCCAGTACCAACCTCCCTTTCCATATTCATTTCCATCCGCACCCCAACACCTATACCAAAATTCTGGATTCAGAAAAAATGGAGGTATGGAGTTTCCCGGTGCAACACCGGATCCCCTGCTTTGGCTTTGTGTTCAGGGAGAAAAAAGCGCCGCGCAAAATAAATGGGATGGCAGCCAGGTTCTACCAGGTGCCTTATAGCTTTTTTGCCAGCCTGCAAAAAGGCGAAGACTATATTTCTTCGGATGGCGACATTTTAAAAAACGAATTACTGACCCTCAAAAACCCGGACGGCCTTTCCTACGCTTTTTCTGCCGATACCATTTACGACGAATCTATATGTCAGTATTTTGCAGAAGTGCACTTGCTGTACCATGAAAGTACATATATGACTTTGGACCAGGATAAGGCAGCTGAACGGTTCCATTCCACCAGCGAACAGGCGGCTCGGATCGCGTTAAGGGCAGGCGTAAAACGCTTGCTGATCGGGCATTTCAGCAGCCGCTATGAAGACCTAACCGACATGCTGGCAGAAGCAACCGATGTATTTGAAAATACAGAATTGGCGCTGGAAGGTGTAACATACCTCGTATAACTGGTCAATATATTTTGGCCTGGTGAGCAGCGTGGTGATATTGCTGAACCACCAACGAATTATCCAGCAATATAATTTCTGTAAGTGCATTTTGCTGGCAAACAACTGTGCTGCTGGAAACCGAATCGAAATACTATTTCCTGGACGCCTGGTCACTGTCCTTCAGGTTTGCTTTCGGCTGCTCCATTTTCCCCCTGTTCTTTATGATCAGTCCATTTAGAAAATTACGGAGGATCTGGTCTTTTGCTTCCACATAACCCGGGTGATCTTCATTGCGAAAAAGATCGCCTAAAGCGCCTTTGGTAATTTCAAAATCGGCCAATGCCAGAATGTCGATGATATCATCGTTTTTAAGTGAGAGCGCTACCCGCAGTTTTTTCAGTATATCATTGTTACTAAGCATTTAATTGATTTTAGATAACTGGAAGGGGTTAAAAGTAAGGCAATTGACTTTATTTTGAAACTGCATTTCTGCGATACCTTAGCCAGATGAATATCCTTCTCGTCCCTGTTTTACTGGCATTAGCGATCCCTGAATTTCTAAACGCACAGACTGACAACGCCGGTTCCGGCAACCCAATCGTAAAGGGTTGGTATGCAGATCCTGAAGCCGCCATTTTCAAAAAAGTATACTGGGTTTACCCTACCTACTCGGCGCCATATAATGAGCAGGTTTTCCTGGATGCTTTTTCATCCAAAGACCTCGTTCATTGGACCATCCACAAAAAAGTGCTGGACACTGTGAACGTCAGGTGGGCCAAACGGGCGGTATGGGCGCCTGCCATTGTAAAAAAGGGCAAGCAATACTTTTTGTTTTTTGGTGCCAACGATATTCAAAACGACAAGGAATACGGTGGCATTGGCGTAGCAGTATCCAAAAATCCTGAAGGACCATTTAAAGACTGGCTCGGCAAACCGCTGATTGATCAATTCTACAATGGGGCGCAGCCAATCGATCAGTTTGTTTTTAAAGACCTGGATGGCAAGTACTATATCATCTATGGAGGCTGGCGGCATTGCAATATTGCGAGGCTCAAGAATGATTTCACCGGGGTGATTCCGTTTGAAGACAGCACACGCTTCCGGGAGATTACGCCTGAAAACTATGTCGAAGGGCCGATCATGTTTATCCGCAATAAGAAATATTATTTTATGTGGAGTGAAGGTGGCTGGACAGGGCCAGATTATTCCGTGGCCTATGCCATGGCGGATTCCCCTTTTGGCCCTTTCAAGCGGATCGGCAAAATTCTACAACAGGATACCGCCGTAGCTACCGGCGCCGGGCATCATTCTGTAATGCAAAACCCTAAAACGGGCAACTGGTATATCGTGTACCACCGCAGGCCACTGGGTGAAACCGATGGCAACCACCGGGTAACCTGCATCGATAGAATGTTTTTTGATGAGAAAGGCATGATTCTGCCGGTTAAGATCACATTTACGGGCGTTGATGCAGACCCATTATAATATTTGTTGGGCCTGCTACGTGAAGTGCATACAAATACATCCCGGCGCATTACCGCATGATATAAAATACTCTCGATTGAAAAATCCGCAATTACCCGGACCTTCCTGCTTTTTTTTGCTGGTTTTAATAATTCACCTTATTTTCTCGCAATATTTCAATCTTCACCTTTAACAGATAGTTTATGCTAAAACATCTACGCTCCAAAAAATTCATGGGTTTGCTTTTACTCCTCGCAGGCTTTGCCGGGCAGGCACAGGTTACGACCAACGGCGGCTCGGGCCTGGCACCTACTTACACGGATTTGGCCGGAGCCATCACTGCATTAAATGCGGCGACGATCACCTCCCCCGTTGTAATTACTTTAACTGCCGGCAATCCACAAACACCAACGGTTGGTGGCTATGTAATTAATGCACAGGGCAGTGCTACCAACACGATTATTATTGCAGGCAGCGGCAATACCCTTACGGCATCAGGTTCCTTAATATCGGGCTCTCTGAACGATGCATTCTTTAAAATCATCGGCGGCGACTATATCACTATCGACAGTTTTATCATGATGGAAAATGCCGCCAATACCACCACTATCGCGGGTTCTAATAATATGACGGAATGGGGGGTGGCGCTGCTTCATGCTACGGCTACAAACGGCGCACAAAATAATACCATAAAGAATTGCACGATCGATTTAGACAGAACGTATCTGAATACTTTTGGAATTTACAACAACACCAACCATACGCCTACTTCCATCAATACCGGGGAAGTACCTTCTACAGCTGCGGGTGCCAATAGTGGGTTGACAGTTATTGGCAATACAATCACAGATGTGAATGTGGGAATAGTGGTTGTTGGTCCCTCCATTGCAGGCATAGAGAGTGACGGCTTAACCATCGGAGGATCGGCTTCCAATGGTAACACGATCAGCAATTTTGGCACTAACGGCACTGCAACTTCTTACTTCAACGTATCCGGTACTGTAAATGGTATTTACATCAGGTTTGTTAAGAATGTTACGATCTCTTACAATACAATAACCAGTTCAAATGGTGCTTCCACACTATTGGCGAGTGCTTTAAGGGGTATCTATATGCAATCCGGAACAGCAGGTTTTACTGGCACTATCGTAAACAATTTTAATAACAATGTCATATCCTTGAAAATAGGAAATACTACAGGTCCAATATTGGGCATTTTGTTAGACGTAACTACTGTTAATGCGACTACTACTTTAAATATCAACAACAACGACTTTAATAATTTCGTCAATACGGTAGCTGCTTCAAGTGGTGCCGTGACTTGCATTAGTAATGCAGGCCCTGCGTTAGTGACCAATATTAATGGTAATACTTTCACGAATCTCAATTTCACTACAACTGGCGCTGCTACACTCATATTGAATAACATCCTTATGCCAGCGAATGGAAGCCAAACTGTTAATGACAATTCAATTGTCACCGGCTTAGTAAAATCTGGTTCAGGCGGAACATTAACACTCTTCACAACGACTGCAAACTCTCCTTCGGGAACTACTTCTTTTAATAACAATAATAACTTTTCAAATATTACTGTTACGGGTTCGACTGTCAATGCTGGCTGGATCAACCGTGATGGAGCATCAACAGTAAGTGGCCCAACAAAAACCATTACCGGCAATACATTTAGCAACTGGACAACAGGAACGGGTAGCGTAACCGCTTTTACAGAGAATGCTGGTTCGCCCGCCAGTGTTGTTTCTGGTAACACGATCAGTAATATTTCTGGCACCGCTGCTGTTATCGGAGTTTCTATATTATCCAATTCAAATTCCTCCTTCAGAAATAATACTATTAATACCCTTAGCACAACGGGGGCTGCCCTGGTGTCTGGCATTTCAATTACGGGCACTCCAACTGCCAACAATACCCCGCGAATACTAAAAAACAAAGTCTACGACCTATTGGCCAATAATGCAGGCGGTACAGTAAGTGGTATTCTTATCGGTTTTCTCGGTACCACATCCAACAGTGACCTGCTGGTTGCAAATAACCTGGTGGGCGATCTGAAGGCACCGGTTACCAATCTTACTACAACTGATGCAATTCGCGGAATCAATATCAATCCATTTAACCCGGCGGTAAATTCCAAATACAATATATACTACAATACGATCTATATCAACGCCAGTTCTTCAGGCGCCAATTTTGGTACAGCAGGTATTTTTCATGCCAGGAGCGCTACTGCCACCAGCGGCACGCTGGATTTAAGAAACAATATCATCATCAATACGTCCACTGCCAGCGGGACGGGTACTACGGCTGCCTTCAGCCGCTCAAATGCGGGTTTGGAAAATTATGCCGCTACTTCCAATAACAATATTTTCTATGCGGGTACCCCGTCGGCAACAAACGTTATTTACTATGATAGCACCGGCGGTGGCAAACAAACCATCAGCGATTTTAAAACCTTTGTTGCTCCAAGGGAAACAATGAGTGCCACTGAAAATGTAGCATTCCAAAGCACCACTGGTTCCAGCAGTAGTTTTCTGCATATAAATAACAGCGTGGCCACCGTGGCACAAAGCGGAGCGGCGGTTATTGCCACGGTGACAGATGACTATGATAGCGATACCCGCAGTGCCACGCCTGACATTGGCGCAGATGAATTTGATGTACAATTGCCTGTAAGCATTACCAATTTAAAAGGAACCAGGCAGCCAGAAGGCATTGTTCTATCATGGACAACGGTAACTGAAACCAATAACAGTGGCTTCGAAATACTACGCAGCGCAGATGGCAAAACATTCAGCAAGCTTATCGCTATCGACAGTAAGGCTCCGGGTGGTAGTAGCACAGGTAAACTCGATTATAGTTTTACGGATCAGGCACCACTTGCAGCCAGCAATTACTATAGGCTGAAACAAACCGACCGCGGCGGCTCTATCACGCTTAGCAATATCGTCTTGCTGAAAGGCGGCAAATCCGACAGGTTAGCAGTAACGAGTATGTATCCTAACCCGGCTATCGACCAGTTACATGTTTTAATCAGTTCTCCTGTTGCCGGTAAAATCAATCTCGTGGTAGTGGATATGGCTGGCAAAACCCAGCAGGTTCAGTCCATAGAAGTAGTAAAAGGTGAAACCAATATCAACCTGAATGTATCCGGGTTGACGGCTGGCAACTACTTCGTAAAACTAGTGGGTGAAGCAGGTAAAGCTTCCAGTAAGTTTATCAAGCAATAAGATCAACATCATACAGTGGTAAAAGAGGCGCTATCAGGCGTCTCTTTTACTTTTCAATTTACTTTTTATGATCAGCTATTTTCTAATCACTCCGAAATTTTGTATCCACTCATGCATTCCAAACTTTTGCCCGGCTGATAAACAGGACACATGGGTCCACTGTGGATCGAGTAGGTTATAACGATGCCCGTAGCCCGGAATGCCACAATCCAGCAACAATTGTATCACCGTTTGAAAAGCATTGTTTTTGGGCGAAGCACCCGCACCGTTCTCGTTGCCAAATTTCATTTTTGGAGAAAATTTGATGATCCGGTCCCAGGGTGAATCGCCTTTGCTGCCAGTGTGCAGTAATTCCCATTTATGTGCATCCTGGTCGGCGGAGAACGATTGCATGGCGAGGTAAATCCCACTGTCCGGTTGCAATACTGGTAGCGGCTTCATAGTCTTCAGGTCTTTGATCAGCGACCGGATGGCTTTAACTTCCTCTACATTTTCATAGTTCCAGGTGGTATCTATTTTGTCGGCGGTTTTGCCGTCAGGCGAACGGTTGGTAAAAGTTAGTGCATAATTTCTCTGTCCTTTCCCTCTCGTTTTGAGTGTCATTTCCGAACGCTTCAGGATAGAGTCAATGCATTTTATATATCCTTTCGGATTGGTTCGCACCAGGTTGATTTCATACACCATATCTCTTTCTTCCTCCTTCATGTACAAGCATTTCTTTGCTGTATTGAGCGAATCGATTTTTTGCCCATACAACGCTAACGGTTGCACCAGGATGAACAATACCAGAAATTTAGTCATGATGTAAGATTGAGAAAATGTAGAACGCTAAAACTGATTCTATAGTCTATTATCTAATATCCACTATCTTTTAATGGATTTCAGCCACGTTATTGGGCTAATTGGGCGCAACGGTATAGCGTTTTGACAGTGAGATGTCATACCTTCACCGTTAAAAATTAATTATGAAAAAGATCATTGGTAGTTTTGCGTTGTTAGGTTTTTTTATCCTGCAGGCATGCACAAACCAGCCCGCGGAGGTTAAAAAAGAGATCATCGTTGTACCTGCTGCACCTGTTAAAGAACAACCTGTAATCATTGTAAAGGAACCGCCTGTTAAACAGCAACCCGTAGTTATTGTTAAGGAACCCGCCGAGAAAGCGACGACCATTTCACTCGATAAAAACGGGGTGAAAGTGGCTACTAAAAAGGTGGATATCCAGCTCAAAAAGCAATAATCGCTTCCCTTTTGGACCTGGTGAGGAAAACATTCCCCGCCAAATCCTAAATATTTCTAAAAATATCACTTGTAAAATAGGTATAAATGTTTTTGGCATAAAATTTTTAGAGGGTAGAGAAATTATTTAATCCACCTTCAAAATTAATTATATGCACAGCATACAACCCAACACCGGACCGCAGGCAAACAGGAACAACGTCATCATTTGCGGTATCAAAGACAAAGCTCCGCAAAAAAAACAGTTATTTACGCAGTCAATATATAGCTACCTCAATCAGCAGGAAGATGAAGACGCTGAAGTAAGAGGACAGCTTGAGCTCAATGAATTGGCAGCCTTGTTGGTGATATGGGGACCAGACAGTATTAAAATGTAGGTTCGCAAAAGGGTACTACCATTACTCGGTTCAATATACCTACCGGTTAGCTTCAGAACATTCATCCATTAAAAAAGCCGCATGTCATTACAGATCATGCGGCTTTTTCAGAAATAAAGTCACTACTTTTTCGGCAGCCCCATTTCTTCCTGCATCGCTTTGATATCCGGCGCATGGCCGCGGAATTTCTTAAACATGGCATTGTACTCTTCGGTGTTTCCGCGGCTCAATATCAGGTCGCGGAAGCGCTGGCCGTTGGCCCTTGTTAATCCACCATGTTCCCTGAACCAGGAATAGGCATCTTCTTCCAGCATTTTGGTCCATTGATATGCATAATAACCAGCCGCATAACCGTTGCCCCAGATATGCAGAAAATAGGTGGATCGGTATCTTGGAGGCACCTGCGGCAGGTCAAGGCCTGTAGTATGCAGCGCTTTCTTTTCAAAATCATCCACATCTTTCACCACATCGCCGGCAGCCAATTTATGCCACTGCATGTCCAGCAAAGCTGCCGAAATGGCTTCCGTCAGCGCATAGCCTTTATTAAAAGAACCCGCCTTCTTGATCTTATCTACCAGGGCCTGCGGTATCGGCGCACCGGTTGTATAATGAAGCGCATAATTTTTTAATACTTTGGGATCCAGCGCCCAGTGCTCGTTAAATTGAGACGGGAACTCTACATAGTCGCGAGCCACGCTGGTACCGGACAAATAAGGATATTTCTGGCTGGCGAACAAACCATGCAGTGCATGACCAAATTCATGGAACATGGTCGTTACATCATCAAAAGTGATAAGCGCCGGCTGGCCTGCAGCGGGCTTATTAAAATTGCATACATTATAAATAACTGGGTGGGTGCCCAACAGTTTCGACTGCCCAACAACGTTGCTCATCCAGGCTCCGCCTGATTTGTTATCCCTTTTAAAATAATCGCCGTAGAACAATGCAAAAGCTTTTCCGTCTTTATCATACACTTCAAATACGCGTACATCATCCTGGTAAACCGGAATATCCTTCCGCTCTTTGAAAGTGAGGCCATATAATTGATTCGCCGCGAAAAACACCCCTTTCTCCAGCACTTTATTGAGTTCGAAATAGGGCTTTATTTCACTTTCATCAAGATTGTAGCGGGTTTTACGCACCTGCTCGCTATAAAAATTCCAATCGTAAGCTTCCAGTTTAAACCCGCCTTTTTGCTGATCGATCACTGCCTGGATATCGGCTGCTTCCTCTTTTGCTTTGGCAGTTACGGCAGGTATAAGTTGTGCGAAAAATTTATCTACGGCTTCCGGCGTTTTAGCCATCTGGTCCTGTAATTTCCAGGCAGCATAATTCTTAAATCCCATTAGTTTCGCCTGCTGTGCACGGATGGCAGACAATCGGATAATGGTGGAACGGGTGTCGTTACTATCACCCATTTCCGCGCGGTTCCAGGAAGCGTCAAAAAGGTCCATTCGGGTAGATCTTACTTGCAATGATTTTAGTGGTGGCTGCTGGGTGGTATTTTGTAAAGGCACTATCCATTTGCCATCCAGTCCTTTGTTTTTGGCATTCTGTGCATAGGCGTCCAGGTCGCTTTGACCCATGCCTTGTAAATCGCTGGCTTTATCCACCACCAGTGCGCCGGCTTTGGCGGCGCCCAATAACTGGTTACCAAATTTTGCGCTGAGCAGTGCTTCCTCGCCATTCAAGTCTTTCATTTTTGTTTTATCATCTTCCGAAAGTTTGGCGCCAGCCAGCAGGAAAGCCTGGTAATACACTTCCACGAGTCTTTTGGATTCCGCATCCAGCTTCAGTTTCATGCAGTTGTTGTAAACCGTTTCAAAGCGTTTAAACAGTTTGGTATTTAGAAATATCGCGTCCTTCAACGAGGCAAGCTGCGGAGCGATCGCTTCCTGTAAGTCCTGAAGTTCGGGGTTGGTGTTGGCGCCCGTAACCATATTGAACACGTTGTTGACACGGGTGAGCAGTTGCCCGGTTTTTTCCATCGCCACTACAGTATTTTCAAATGTGGGCGCCGCTGTGTTGTCGGCAATTTTCCCTATTTCTGCCATCTGCTGCGTAATGCCTGCTTCGAGGGCAGGCTTGTAATCGGCATTGGTGATTTTATCAAAAGGCGGTGCTTGGTATGGTAACCTGCTCATCTTACTGAACGGATTGGAGACCGGCAGCATCCGGGTTTGCGCCTGCCCATTTTGCATGGTGAGCAATAGTGCAGCGCTTAATACCCTGGTAATACGGGAAATCGTAATCATATGGACTTTTTTAGCGGGCAAATATATTGAACAAAGTTTTTGGCACTGCATGTTTGTAGCGGGCAACCCGGCGGAACGAAGAGTGATGGAAGCGCGGATTAGGCGGATCAGGCGGATTTTCCGCAGATACTTTTTCCCTATTATCGTTATTTGTCGGCCTGGCAAAATTTGCTTTGCCAGCGGCGCAGCATGAATTTATGTCTCAAATTGGAAGTGAAACTACTGTCTAAACAAATATTTGGCTGGCCATAGCAGACGCTTTCATCAACGCTTCCTGGTCCAATTGGTGCAGCAGGCCTTTCTCTTTAAAGTAGGGGATCATCAGCTCGGTATCCATATTGCCCACCAGCTCATCATCTGCCATCGGGCAACCGCCAATACCTTTTAATGCGCCGTCGAAACGAAGGCACCCAGCCTCCAATGCCGCATCCACTTTTGCGTTCCAGTTTGCAGCCGTGCTGTGTAAATGCACACCAACCTGCGTATCCGGATATTGCGGGATCAGGCTGTTCATAATGGAACTTACCTGGTCAGCCGATGCGAGGCCTACGGTATCGGCCATAGAAATAATTCCGATCTCCATCTCTACCAGTTTGCCTACCCAATACCGCACCAGGTCTTCATTGTAACTGTCGCCATAGGGATTGCCGAAGCCCATTGAAATATACACTACCAGATGCCTGGCATTTTTGATGCAGAGTTCCTGAATCTCTTCTACCCTTCCCAACGATTCTTCGATCGAGCTATTGGTGTTGCGCAGCTGAAATGTCGGCGAAATGGAAAAAGGGAAACCAAGGTAAGATACCTGGTCAAAGGTTAAGGCCTCTTCAGCGCCACGAACATTCGCAACGATTGTAAGTAGTTTGGTGTTGCTATTGACCAATGACAACTGACCAATAACCTGGGCCGTATCGGCCATTTGCGGTATTGCTTTTGACGAAACAAAACTGCCGCAATCCAGTGTATCGAAACCTACTGCCAGCAAGGCCTGCAAGTAATCAATCTTCTGCTGCGTGGGTATAAAATGTTTCCAGCCCTGCATGGCATCCCTGGGGCATTCTACCAAATGAACGGGTGTTTGCATAGGGGTAAAATTAGGCAATTTGCTATCCAGTATTTAAAACCGGCTGGGAAGCCCCGGGCAACTGGATATTGAGCAGTCTACTGACCAAAAAATTAACCTACATGGGATTGGGATACCCATTTTTCTTTATACAGAAACATATTGATTGCTACCCAGGTTTCGCTATTGATATAGCGCTCGGATCTTTTGGAGGGATGAATTGTGAAGCCTGCTTTTTCATAACACCTGATAGCGGCCAGGTTCCAGTCGAACACGTTCAGTTCCGCTTTATTTTTATCGGTAGTTGAAAAAATAATCTGCAACAATTGGTTCACGATTGCAAGTCCAAGTCCCGTTCCCCGATCTTCCTTTTTGGCCACCAATATCCTTGACAGATAAGCAGATGTTTCGGTAAGAAATATTTCAGCATGGCCGATATGATTGCCGCTTTCCGCATTGACCACCCTGAACACCTGGCGTTCATTATTTTCAAGATGGCGATCCAACTGTTCCGGTGTTAATGGAAACTCAAAAGACGGCCCTGCAAACTGCATGAGCAGTTCCTTGCTATCAACCCACGAGATGAGTGTGGCATAAGCGTTTTTATTAAATTTTTCTAGCCTGATCATATTAATAAAGGCGGTCCATATAAGATAGTGGCCAAACAAAAATCAGCCATCCCCGATCATACATCAAAAATCACAAATCAAAAATGTCTTAGTTTCTCTGTCGCATTACTTCGTACAATATCATCCCAGTAGCTACCGATACATTGAGGCTTTCAAAATCGCCCTTCATTGGTATTTTAAAAGGTTCGTCGCAGATTTTATACAGCGCCGGAAAGATGCCGTTTTCTTCGCTGCCCATGATGATGGCGCAAGGTTCGGCCAAGGGCAATTCGCTTACTGTTGTTTTGGCGGTCATTTCGCTGGCGTACACTTTAATGCCATTCAGGTGCAGATCATCAACGGTTTTCATGAGGCTGCTTACGCGGCAGATGGCAATTTGTTCCAAGGCACCTGCCGAGGTTACGATGGCATCTTCATTGAGTGCTCCAACGCCTTTATCGGGTATGATGATTGCGTTGACACCGCAGCAAAAGGCGGTACGGGCAATGGCACCGATATTCCGTATGTCCGTGATGCCATCTAAAATTAATAGCAAGGGAACTTCGCCATTTTCTACCACGAGGCTGATTACATCCTGTAAATCCTGGTACTGTACTTTTGAAATAAGGGCTACGCAACCGTGGTGGTTGCTTACGTTGAGGCCGTTCAACTTCTCAACCGGTACTTTATTGATCGGGATGACGAGTTCGCGGGCCAGGGTTTTGATCTCTTCTATCTGGTCGCCCCGCACGGTATCCTGCAGGTAAATGCGATCCAGTTGTTTGCCTTCCTTCATGGCTGCAATTACTTCATCTCTTCCCACGATGAGGAGGTTTTTCTTGGGCCGGTGTTGGTGGGGTCTTTGTCTGAAATTTTTCACGGGGCAAAAGTAACGGAAAGGAGATAGGAATTAGTTAGCAGGAATTACGGGTTCTGTGTCAGTTTGAATTTCCAGTTATCGTCCTTTTTCATAATTATGTCTGCGTTTCATTTTACAATGTAAGCCAGATTTGATATTGTGATAAAATGGCTTGTGAAAAATTAATTAATCACAGCCTGATTTTTCACAGGTTTGTGAAAAAATGGTTTGTAAAAAATTAATTTTTCACAGCCTGATTTTTCACAGGCTTGTGATAAAAAGACTTGTGAAAAATAAATTAATCACAGCCTGATTTTTCACAAACTCATTCATCACAACTTATTCCAGGCATAATGGCTGGCAAATAAATGGTACCGAAAGTTCAAACTGATACATGACTGAATTACGGGTTGTTTTCAAATTTTGTGAACTTTTATTAGCCCCCTGTCCCCTGGAGCTACCGTTAGGACTCAAGTACTGCAACGAAGGATAGATTCGCGGCCTGCCCCGAAGCATTTCTGGGATCAAACGGATGAAGCGGATAAACACAGATTTTGACACCTGGCATTAAAATGATTTTTCAAATTGAATGATAGTGGCATCGACAAATTGCTTAAAAACAAACCACCAAATACAATAATTCCTATTTTTCATCAACTAAATCCGTGTTCATCCGCGTCATCCGTTTGACCCGCGTTTCTATAAAAACTTGTGTCCTAACGGTAGCCCCTGGAGGGGTGCCTCTCTGTAGTCGTTCACTTATTTTGGCTAATGGCCTACAGTTCAATTTAAACTATGCTCAATATTCGGGATGTCTTAAATTTTGTCAAAGCGATGAGGACCTTCAAAACAGTTGTTATGTTATTGTCAGCAGTCTTTGAAATGTGCGTTAAGGATTGCAACGGAAATCCGTTTTTGCCTGTGTTTTCGGCAAAAAAGATTGGAGTGGAAAGCCTGACCCGCCTGGTTTTCGGCGGGGAACGCCCTGAAATACTTCAATACATTTTAAAAGCCGTCCCGTGATCAACGATGCAGAAAAAGATCGGCGATTACGAAGACTGCGAATACCATGCTGGCGATACCGTTCGCGGTCATAAAGGCAAGATTAACCCTTTTGAGGTCGTTGGGTTTTACCACGGAATGCTGGTAAAAAAGCATGCCGATAAATACCATGGTGCCAGCCCAATACAACCAACCAACATGGCCATACCATCCAGCGACCAACACACAGGCCGCACTCAGCACATGTAATAGTTCTGACACATGCAGTGCTTTCGCTTTACCAAGTGCGGCAGGTATGGAGTTGAGCCCCTGACCTTTATCAAATTCTTCATCTTGTAAGGCATAGATAATATCAAAGCCGCTTACCCAGAAAACCACGGCAGAAGAAAACAGGATAGGCAATAGTGCAAATGCCCCCGTAACCGCCAGGTAAGCACCGATAGGCGCCAAAGACAAACCAACACCTAGCACCAGGTGGCACCAGGCAGTGAAGCGTTTAGTATAACTATAACCCAACACTACCAGCAGCGCCACCGGCGACAGAAAGAAACAGAGCCGGTTGATGAAAAAGGTTGCCGTCACAAACAGGATGCAGTTGATGATTACAAAGGCCAGTGCATTTTTCGAAGTAATGATGCCTTTCGGAATTTCGCGGATCGCGGTTCTGGGATTTTTTGCGTCCCAGGTGGCATCGGCCCAGCGGTTGAACGCCATAGCTGCGGACCGGGCGAAGACCATGCACAGGATGACGAGGAGGAATTTGAGCCCGAGTATAGCGCCACTGGGCAGCGTGTAAGCCGCTGGTGATGACGCATATGGCCAGGAAGAACGACTTTCCATTAGATGTTTGAATGCTTCGGATTGTGTATACGAAAACATTCCCAGACAAAACCCGATCACCGCAAAAGGCATCGCGAAAATGGTATGACTGAATTTGATGAGGGAGAGGTAATTTTTTATGGTGGTAGTTGGTTTCATTTATTCGTCGTTATGGGTGGTTGTTGTCGTGGGATCGGGGCGGTAGAGACGCCATGCATGGCGTCTCTA
>JBDSXW010000072.1:0-10620 GCA_039925965.1 Chitinophagaceae bacterium | reverse complement strand
ACGTCAAAAAAACCAGGTTGAAATGCCATAATCGATAATTTTGACAAATTTAATTAGAAGATCCGGCCATCAGATAACTATATATCCACTATTCACATAATAACTTGGGGTTTTTAGAGATGCCCTTAAGTAATTTACAGCAGGAGTTAATAAAAATTTACTCATTTAACCTGCCAGAAAGTGATTTGTTAAATATTAAACAAATGCTTGCACATTATTTTGCCGAAAAAGCTATTACAGAAGCTAATAAAATTTGGGACGAAAAGGGGTACACGAATCAAACGATGAACGAATGGCTAAATGATAGTCAATAGTTTATATGCTGAAAGTTGTTATTGATACAAACGTCCTGGTTTCTTCTCTTTCCAGCAGGTCCATTCACCATTGGATGATTGACATTATTTTGAAGGAACAAATTGAAATTTTGTGACAGACGAAATTATGCTCGAATATGAAGAGATTCTTTCCCAAAAATATTCTGTTCTTACATCTGGATTCTTTATCAGCGCTCTAAAGGAACTGCCCAATGTGAAATATGTAAAGGTTTACTATCAATGGAATCTGCTTTTGGATATGGACGACAATAAGTTTGTAGACTGTTACGTGGCCGCATCTGCCCAATATCTCATCACTAATGATCGGCACTTTAATCCTCTCAGGTCTGTTGAATTTCCTCACATCCAGTTGCTTACAATAGAAGCGTTCCAACAATTTGTTGATAGCAAATAATACAACCTAACTAGCCTGCCAGCATCTTCCTCACCCGATCTTCAATCGTCTCCGAAGAAAGGTTCTCCCTGATACTATCCACTTTGATCGGGAAGGAGAACGGAGTAAGTCTTGTTGGAATTTTAATAATCACATTGCTGTCCTGTATCCGCTGCAATGCAGTCCGCAGGCGCACTTCTTCCATTTGCTGAAACAGCACTTCCTGGTAAGCCTGGCGCAGCAGGAGGTTATTGGGATCGTATTCTGAGAACACCTTGTATAATAAGGATGCGGAGGACTGAAGGTGCCTTGCTTTTTTGTGTTCGCCCGGCATGCCCTGGAAAATCAGGCCACCGATCACCGAGATATCCCGGAATTTCCGTTTAGCCATTTCCGTGGCGTTATTGCTGCGCTGGATATCTGCCAGCAGGTCTTCGGGTGATAACAATTCATAGATATTGGAATCGTCCACGGGTATGGGTTGGTCGCTGAGCAATTCAAAGCCGTAATCGTTCATCGCAATTGAAAAAGTAATCCGGTGCTCGCGGCTGATCCGGTAGGCGAGGAGGGCGCTCATGGCTTCGTGCACCAGCCGGCCTTCAAAAGGATATACAAAAAGGTGGAAGCCGTCTTTGGTTTCAATATGCTCTACAAGGAGTTCATTCTGTTTTGGGACATGAGAAAGCTTTTGTTGCAGCTGGAATAATGGGAGCAATGCTACAAGCTCGGGTTCCAGCTCCGGTTTTTGCCCCCGGTCTCCTCCCGAAATAATCGGGATAAATTCCGGGGTGCCTCTGTGCGACTTTCTGTTTTTCTTAGACAGATCGGATAAACTGCTTCCTGCTTCGTCGATTTTTCTTCTGAGTAAAGCGCTTAGGTTACTACTCAGCGGCATGCGGCCGCCCTGCCAGCTGGGGACGATGCTTTTTTTTGAATTGGATTTCCTTACCAGCACCGTCATGTCCTTAATCTGCACCAATTCGAGGTTGCGCCCTGCCAATGTAAAAACCGTTCCAGGGTCCAGCCGGCTGATGAAGTATTCTTCGATCACGCCGATATAGCCGCCGCTGATAAATTTTACTTTCAGCATCGCGTCGCTCACAATCGTACCAATCTGCATCCGGTGCTGCATTGCAGTGCGGCGGTTGGTGATCCGGTACACGCCGTCGATGATTTCTACTTTTTTAAACTCATCATACTGCTGCAATGCATTGCCACCGTTCACGATGAAATTGAGGATCTGGCTCCAGTCATCTTCATTGATTTCGCTATAGCAAAAGGTCGACTTTACTTCCGGGTAAATATCGGCTGCCCGGAAACCTTCGCCAACTGCCAGGGTGCAGAGGTATTGTATCAACACATCATAACAGAGTACCATCGGGTTACGGCTTTCTATTTCTCCTTCGTCGATGGCAGTCTTAAGCGCCGCAGCCTCAGCAAGTTCGAGGCTATGGGTAGGTAAGAAATAAATCTTACTAACGGCATCGGGCTGGTGACCGCTGCGACCGGCCCGCTGTAAAAAACGAGCCACACCTTTAGGCGAACCCACCTGCACCACCGTATCCACGGGCCGGAAATCAACGCCGAGATCAAGTGAGGCTGTGCAAACCACGGCTTTCAGGGTGCCATCGTGCAGGGCGTCTTCCACCCAGGTTCTTAATTCTTGTTCGATGCTCCCATGGTGCAGGGCGATCGCGCCGGCCAGGTCGGGACAAGCATTGAGGATGGTCTGGTACCAGGTTTCGCTCATGCCGCGGGTATTGATAAAAACCAGTGTGGTTCTGCTATTTTGAATTATGGGTATTAGTTTGTCGACCAGTTTGGTGCCGAGGTGCCCGGCCCACGGGAATTTTTCGATTTCGTCGGGGAAGATGGATTCGACTTCGATTTTTTTGTGCAAGCGGGCTTTAACGATAACCGTTTCATTTTTGGCGCAGCTACCTGGAGGCGCATCGGAAATAGTGGACAACAACACGTCTTTGGCTTCTTCGAGGTTGCCGATGGTGGCGGAGATGCCCCAAACGCAAAGACTGCCGCTACGGTTTCGGTTCGTGGGGACACGAACCGCGGCAGCCAGGGGCCTGTCACCTGGGGCATCGAGGGGACTGCTACCTTGGGCATCGGGGAGGCTGCCACATGTGGCAGCCTTTACCGCAAGCCATGGTTCGTGTCCCCACAAACCATCACTGCTATCCTCATCATTTTGCCGGCGGATATTTACGATCCGCGACAAAGCCAGTTCCACCTGCACGCCACGTTTGCTACCGATTAATTCGTGCCATTCATCTACGGCGATGGTTTTCAGGGTTTTGAATATCGCAGAATTGTCTTTCATCGCCAGGATCAGCATAAGGCTTTCTGGCGTGATGATCAGCACTTCTGGCATCTGTCTGCGTTGCTTTGCCCGCTCATTGGTGGTGGTGTCTCCATTTCGGATGCCCACCTTCCAGTTCATACCCAGTTCAAAAATTACTTCTTCCATAGCCCGGCCAATATCTTTTGCGAGGGCACGCAGGGGGGTGATCCAGATCAATTGCAGCCCACTGTTTTTCTTACTTTGATAAACCTTTGGCTGCTCGTTAATAAACCGGATCACCGCACCCAGGAATACCGAGTAGGTTTTACCAAAACCGGTTGGTGCATTTACCAATCCGCTTTTGCCATCATTAATATGCTGCCAGGCTTCCTCCTGAAAATCAAATGGTTTACGACCTTTAGCGGCCAGCCAGTCAAAGATAATTTGGTATCCGTATGTAGTTTTCAATCTAAAATTTAAGTAAGGAAATCCGCCACATTGAAACCGATAAATAGCTGTAAAAGTTCATCCCCCAACCAATAACCATCCTCAATCTTTCCAGTAGCCAGTTGCCCAGTTCCCAGGAGGTCACTGACGATGACGAGAGTCTCAGCAGCTGGCAACCAGCAACCAGCAACCATTAACCATTAACCATTAACCAGTAACCAGTAGCGCTATCCGTGAACCCGCTAACTTGTGAACCCGTGAACTTGTAAACTCGTGAACTATTATTCCAGCCCCTAAAAACCTCAACCAACTGCGGTTATCCACAAACCCACATTTTGGCAGGATTATTGTTTTGCGAATGAATTTTGAAATACCATTTTACCTTATTTTTGCCGTCCTTTATAATGGGCAAAATCTCAATTGTTACTTTACTGGGCTAGAATTCTATACGCTGACGGGAAACCTATGTTCCCGGCCAGCGATTTTTTGCGTATAAAAAACAGAGCATAAATATATGTCATCAACAAAAGTGAACCCAAGGATCAACTTCGGAAAGACCAAAAATCTTGCCGATGCGCCTGACCTGCTCGACATTCAGATTAAATCGTTTAAAGACTATTTCCAGCTGGAAACCACACCCGACAAACGTAATGTTGAGGGCTTGTTCCGGGTGTTCAAAGAGAACTTTCCGATTTCTGATACCCGGAACATATTCGTTCTGGAGTTCCTCGATTATTTTATCGATCCGCCCCGCTACTCTATTGAAGAGTGTATGGAGCGTGGATTGACTTACGCTGTGCCGTTAAAAGCCAAGCTCCGCTTAAGTTGTAACGATGAAGAACATGTGGATTTCCAAACCATCGTTCAGGATGTGTTTTTAGGCAATATCCCTTACATGACGCCCCGTGGTACATTCGTAGTAAACGGTGCTGAGCGTGTAGTGGTAAGCCAGCTGCACCGTAGTCCTGGTGTATTCTTTGGCCAGAGCCTCCACCCGAATGGAACAAAAATTTACTCTGCCCGCGTAATCCCGTTCAAGGGTGCCTGGATGGAGTTTGCTACCGATATCAATAACGTCATGTATGCGTACATCGACCGTAAAAAGAAATTCCCGGTAACTACCTTGTTACGTTCAATTGGTTTTGAAACCGATAAGGATATCCTGGAATTGTTTGGCATGGCCGATGAGGTAAAAGCCGATAAAAAATCACTGACGCCATTCATCGGCAAACGTCTGGCTGCCCGCGTACTGCGTACCTGGGTAGAAGATTTCGTGGATGAAGATACCGGTGAGGTGGTGAGCCTGGAGCGCAACGAGATCGTGATGGAGCGTGATACCGTATTGAAAGAAGAAGACGTGGACTCCATTTCTGAAATGGGCGTGAAGAGCGTTTTCATCCAGAAGGAAGAGGTTAGCGGTGACTACGGCATTATCTACAACACCTTACATAAGGATACTTCGAACAGTGAGCTGGAAGCCGTTCAGCATATCTACCGCCAGTTGCGCGGTGCAGATGCCCCGGATAACGAAACTGCCCGTGGGATCATCGACAAATTATTCTTCAGCGATAAGCGTTACGACCTTGGTGAAGTGGGTCGTTACAAGATCAACCGTAAGCTGGGTCTTGATTACCCGATCACTAAGAAGGTTCTGACCAAACAGGATATTATTGAGATCATCAAATACCTGGTGCGCCTGACTAATGCAAAAGCGGAGATCGATGATATCGATCACCTGAGCAACCGTCGCGTACGTACTGTGGGTGAGCAATTGTATGCGCAGTTCGGTGTGGGTTTGGCGCGTATGGCACGTACCATCCGTGAAAGGATGAACGTTCGTGACAACGAGGTATTTACCCCAGTGGACCTGATCAACGCCAGGACCCTTTCTTCTGTGATCAACTCCTTTTTTGGAACTTCACAGTTGAGCCAGTTCCTGGATCAGACCAACCCGCTGTCTGAAATTACCCACAAACGTCGTATCTCAGCGCTCGGGCCAGGTGGTTTGAGCAGGGAACGTGCCGGTTTTGAGGTTCGTGACGTACACTATAGCCACTACGGCCGCCTGTGTACCATCGAAACACCGGAAGGGCCAAACATTGGTTTGATCTCTACGCTTTGCGTACATGCCAAGATCAATGAAATGGGCTTTATCGAAACGCCGTACCATAAGGTAACTGACGCTAAGGTAAACCTGAAAGAACTGAAATTCTTAAGTGCTGAAGAAGAGGATCCGGCGAAAATTGCCCAGGCAAATACGCCATTGGATGATAAAGGAAACTTCACTGAAGACAAGATCATCAGCCGCCAGACCGGCGACTTCCCGATCCTGGACAAAGGTGAAGTAGAATATATGGATGTGGCGCCGAACCAGATCGTTGGTTTGAGTGCTTCCCTGATTCCGTTCCTGGAGCATGACGATGCCAACCGTGCGTTGATGGGATCGAACATGCAACGCCAGGCCGTTCCACTGCTGCGCCCTGAGAGCCCGATCGTGGGTACAGGTCTCGAAGCAAAAGCTGCCCGTGATGCACGCGTTCAATTATTAGCCGAAGGTGATGGTGTGGTTGAATTTGTAGATGCCAACGAAGTTCACGTGCGTTACAACCGTAACACAGAGCAACGCCAGATCAGCTTTGAAGATGATCTGAAGATCTACAAGCTCACCAAGTTCATGAAAACGAACCAGAGCACTTCTATTAACCAGCACCCGGCCGTTAAGAAAGGTCAGAAGGTGAAAGAAGGTGATTTCTTAACAGAGGGATACGCTGTAAAAGCGGGTGAACTGGCCCTGGGCCGTAACCTGAAAGTTGCGTTCATGCCATGGAAAGGGTACAACTTTGAGGATGCCATCGTAATCAACGAGCGCATTGCCAAAGAAGATATGTTCACCTCGATCCATATCGACGAATTTGAACTGGAAGTACGCGATACCAAACTGGGAGAAGAGGAACTGACGCCGGATATTCCAAACGTAAGTGAGGAAGCCACTAAGGACCTCGACGAACACGGTATCATCCGTATCGGTGCTCATATTAAGGAAGGCGATATCCTAATTGGTAAGATCACACCAAAAGGTGAAAGCGATCCTACCCCGGAAGAAAAATTATTGCGCGCCATCTTCGGTGATAAAGCCGGTGATGCGAAAGATGCCTCCCTGAAAGCGCCAAGTGGTACTGAAGGCGTGGTGATTAGCAAGAAATTGTTCCAACGTGCCAAGAAGGATAAGAACACCAAGGTTCGTGAAAAAGCCCAGCTTGAAAAAGTAGAGAAGGCGCACGAAAAAGCAGGTGCTGACTTGATGGAACTATTGATGGAGAAACTTCAGATGGTTTTGGACGGAAAGAGCAGTGCAGGTGTTAGCAATAACTTTGGTGAAATGCTGATTGGTAAAGGCGCCAAGTTCAATCCAAAGAACCTCGGTGGCGTGGATTACCAGAACGTAAATCCTTTGGGATGGACGGGTGATGCACATACCGATGAGCAGATCAACATCCTGTTGCACAACTATAATATTAAGTACAACGAAGAACTGGGTCGCTACAAGAGAGAGAAATTCAATATCTCGATCGGTGACGAATTACCAGCAGGTGTATTGAAACTTGCCAAGGTGTATCTCGCCGTAAAGCGTAAGCTGAAAGTGGGTGATAAAATGGCGGGTCGCCACGGTAATAAGGGTATTGTTGCCAAGATCGTTCGTCAGGAAGACATGCCGTTCCTCGAAGATGGCACTCCGGTAGATATCGTATTGAATCCGTTGGGCGTACCTAGCCGTATGAACCTGGGACAGATCTACGAAACAGTACTGGGTTGGGCAGGAGAGAAGCTGGGTTGCAAATTCTCTACGCCAATCTTTGATGGTGCTACCGTTGAAGAGATCGCTGAGAACATTGCCAAAGCAGGTTTACCACTGTTTGGCCATACGTACCTGTACGATGGTGAAACCGGTGATCGTTTCGATCAGAAAGCAACTGTTGGTATTATCTATATGATCAAACTGCACCATATGGTTGATGACAAGATGCATGCCCGTTCAATCGGACCATACAGCTTGATTACCCAACAGCCATTGGGTGGTAAAGCACAGTTTGGTGGTCAAAGGTTTGGTGAGATGGAGGTATGGGCACTCGAGGCTTATGGTGCATCCAACATCTTGCAGGAATTACTGACGCTGAAATCGGATGATATCATTGGCCGTGCCAAAACCTACGAAGCCATCGTGAAGGGAGATAACATCCCACGCAGTGGCGTACCGGAATCGTTCAATGTATTGGTACATGAACTGAGAGGTTTGGGATTGGATCTGAAATTTGAGTAAGACTATTTCTTAGAGCTATTATAATGGCCGCTTCACATTTGTGAGGCGGTTTTTTTATCGCCGGATTTTTTTTGACACGTTGCGGGGGGGGGCACAGGCAGGCGCTTGCAACAGTTCGTTCTTGCCGGGAATCCCTGACGCCGGGTACGCAACTGCGGATGAAAGTTCCCTCTACCGGTTTTAGGATAAAAATCTTTCCGCGTCAATCAAAACTATTGCCTCGTTCGGATTCAAAATAGTTGACGTCGTTCCCACGTCGGGGTTTCACGCGGGTCGCTGATGGTTGTAGATGGTGCTGTCCAAAACCCCGCCAGGACTGTAATAACACAGTAGATCAATGCCTCAAAGAATGAATAAAGTCTCAGGGTAAGTGTATATTAAATAAATAAAGACAGGAATATGCCAGTCTTAAGCCGTTTAATTTGCTCGTATTTGCACACCACTGAATTACCTATCGATTAAAAAATTACCAGGCTGTTTAATAGAATTCAATGACGACATTTAAAAACTATTGAATTTAAATTTTCAATGGCTCTTTTCTTCGCTAGCTGTCTTCATGACATCTTTCTTAATAGCCATTAACTCATCGTCAAAAGGTCTCAACTTTCCGTCGCTGCCTATACTCATGAGTTGTCTATTCTTATTGGTTATCAAACATTGTCGGGTCACTGTCTTAGAACCCGGAAAAGCAATAACTTTAACATTATACACTTCTCCGCCTGATTTAGCGATCTCATAAATAGCATTAGCCACAGGTTGGAATGGAACTCCGTACCCTTTAGCGTTTATCCATTTGCCGTTCTCAAATCTCGGGTAAATCATCGCTACAATAGCCCCATTTTTTACCGCAAAAGTGACGATGTCATTTTTATCAAGTGTTAAAAAAGAGGATAAAGATCTAAGTCCATTGTAGTTGGACAAACCTATGCTGTCAATTGTGTAGGAAAGTAATTTAATGAACTTCAGAGCACTAACATCCTTCTCTGCTAAGTCGATTCCCTTTTTCTCGAAGTAATCCCATCTGCCATCTATCAACTCCACCCAATAGCCTTTGATAGCGCTGTCAGTCGAAGGTTGGCTCACCAGACTTTCCCAATATGCTTTTTCCTTTCTTTGTTTTTTGCTATTCGGGAAAGTAGCCTTACAGGCCACAAGAATCACGATAAGGCTGGTGCCTAAGGCTAAATTATTGAACTTCATAGTCGCTTCCTACTGGATGATATTGATTAGATGGCTGTACCATTAATTCCCAGCCAGGCGCATTTCTTGTGTCAAATATATCAATTGTCACCACACCATGTTTATCTCTATGCGCACCAATATTAGAGAGTAATGGCCTACGGCGCCGACAGCTTATGCAACCACGAATGAAGGTTTCCTTCACAGTTTTAGGCTGGCAGTGCTTCTCCGCACCTTTCATAACCATAACCTCGTACGGGTTCAAAATAGTTGGCGTCGCTGGCACGTCGGGGTTTCACGCAGGTCGCTGATTGTTGTAGATGGTGCTGTGAAAACCCCGCTGGGAGGGCTGGCTGATTTTCGGGGAACGCCGAGTATTGGCTAAGACTTTTTAAAGCTAAAAACTTTTATCGCCGGAATTTCTTGGACAAGGTACGGCGGGGTTTTCACGGGCCGATGCTTGCAAAGTTTCGTTGTTGCCGTGAAACCCCGACGCCGGGTACGCAACCACGAATGAAGGGTTCCTTCACAGTTTTAGGCTAGCAATCCTGTACCGTGAATATCAAAATCATAACCTCGTGCGGGTTCAAAATAGTTGGCGTCGTTCTTACATCGGGTTTTCGGGCAGGTCGCTGATGATGGGAAATGGCGCTGTGACTCCCCCGGGACGACGGGCCGATTTACAAATTCAGTATTTGCAGCGATTCCAACACGAGCTGGATGCTTTTAACCGCCACTAACTGTAATTGCAGTAATTACAGCCTTCATTGATGCGGAAACAGGCCTGATTGTGTTGAAATCAGCAGCTCCTGATCGATTGAGTCCTGTCATTGAGGCAGTCGTAGCATCGATTGATAGACTCGTAAATGTTATTGACAGACTTGCAAAAAGCATTGATAGACTCACAAAGTCCATTGATTGACATGAAAATTTCATTGATCGACTCACAGCAGCGATTGTTAGACCCACAATTTTCATTGATTGATTCATAATATCAATTGTTAGACCTGATAAATCCATTGATTGAGTCGCACTACCTATTGTTAAGCTCACAGATACGCTTGATTGATGCTGTGGAACGATTGTTTTGAGGAAAAAGGCAGTTTTTTGGGGTTTTAGGCTGATTGTGGTGGGATATATGACAGAATTACAGGCGGAAGGTAGGTCCTGGAAATCGACGATTGTATGTATATGTAACTGGAGAACTGAGGTACACTTTGCAGCATATAGCTATGCCATTAAAAACCCGTGCACCATGAGGTTAGTTTTTGCGTAAGGCTTCCGCGGTCCGGTCAAAAGAACAATCTGGTGTGGGTTTAATATAGTTGGTGTCGTCCATACGGCGGGATTTCAAGTGGTTCGCTGGTGATGGTAGATGGCGCTGTGAAAACCCATCCATGCAGTTCTAGTTGTAAATAGATCGGACACTTTGTTGAAATTTTTTAAATGCCACTATGGTTGCGCAGCATTTGACAATGATAGACCGACATATAACTCTTTAAGATAAAACCGATGTCCGGACTAGAGCAATACGAAAAGCGGATAGTTCTACTTTGACATGTCATGATGAGTCTTTTTTAATTTTTCTCTGCTCATGCCTCTTTTGGATTTGCTCCATTAGCTCCTGTTTTGTGGCCCCTTTTTTGGGATAAATATTTAGCATAATTTCCCT
>JBDSXW010000071.1:0-31849 GCA_039925965.1 Chitinophagaceae bacterium | reverse complement strand
TTACGAATTCTATTTATTTTATGAGCCTGCTCTAACCTTTCAGGCTTACAACGCCGTGCTGCAGGGGGGGCTGTTTTTAAAAGACAAAGGGCCTCTTTTGGTGGATATTAAGGCCCTCGTTTTTTCGCAGCAAGCAGGCCTTCGCTATGCAAAAAACAGGGTTACTGCAGCAATAGTGTATTTGAACAGGACCAGGCAAGCCACTACACAACAGCGCAATGAGAACTTCTGTAGCTTTCAAATAGGGTATCGGTTTGGCAGGGTGAAGTAAGTCATTATGATTTGTGATTTATGATTTACGATTTACGATTTTCAGGCCATGCGCCCCTTGGGTAAATCAACCACTATTAATAGAATTTTTGGAATTTTGTTCTTAAAAAGGCGGCTACTCCTAAACCTCTAAACCTCTAAACCTCTAAACTTCTAAACACTTATTTTGCAGCCAAATAAAACCTATGGCAATAAAGGCGGCAATTTTTGATATGGATGGGTTACTGATCGATTCAGAGCCGTTGTGGCAGCAGGCTGCATTCGAGGTTTTTGCAGGGTACAACAAGTCAATCACATTAAAGCAGTATGAGACGGTAACAGGGCTACGAACCAAGGAATTTATTGAGCACTGGTTTACTTATTTCGGTTTACCGGAACACTTGCAGCCCAAAGCGGTGGACGATATTTTTGAGCTGGTAAAAGAGAAAATCAGCAAGCATCCATCCATCATGCCGGGCGTGCAGTACATCATCGAGTACTTCTTAAAAAAAGATTGCCGCATTGGTATCGCTACTTCGTCTCCAAAGCTAATTGCCGATATGGTAATAGAACTGATGGGTATTCGCAAAGTATTGGATGCGATCTCGACGGCGGAACACCTGCCGTATGGTAAGCCCCATCCACAGGTATATATCAATTGTGCGGCAGCATTAATGGTTCCGGCGACAGAATGTATTTGTTTTGAAGATTCTTTTAATGGCCTCATTGCAGCCAAGGCGGCCCGGATGAAATGCGTGGTTGTTCCGGCCGGCCATCTCGCAAGCGATCATCGATGGGGTGCCGCCGATCTTAAAATTTCATCCCTGCAAAACTTTAATGACCTGTTGATACAGCACCTTCTTTAAAATTAGCTAATTAGCTAATTTGCTAATTAGCCAATGTAAATGTGAGAAATGATGGCCTGGGAAGGGGGTTGACAATGGCTGGAAATTGGACAAAGCAGGAGGTCATGAGTAATAGCTAACAATAAAACAAAAAGCGGAAGCAATCATTGATTAGATGAATGCTTCCGCTTTTTTATTAATAGATCGGGACAGAAAAATCTAAATGTCTGCGGAAAATTTCGCGGCTACGCTTTTGTTAATTTCCACATCTTCACATTCCCAGATTAAAATTTACATCCCCGGGAACCAAGGGCGACCAATGCCTGGTCTGAAAGGCCATGGAACGACAGCTAATATTATCAATAATGCGATGAGAAAGAGCCAGGCGGCGGGCATATGTTTTAATCTTTTAGCCTTGGCCCGACCGATGGTTATGAGTACAATGGCGATCAGCATGCCAGCAAAATGCTCCACTACCCAAAAACGTGCAAAGGCATCTTTCATGACAGCGCCAAAATTGTAATCCATTCTTTTTAAAATCGAAAGACCTACAGTGGGACTGGTAATCCATTGATAGACGCCAAGTACAAAAGTGAGGTGTGCACTTATCACCAGGAAAAGACTGGTCCTGGTAAGTCCGCGGCTTTTGGAAAAGGCCTGAAAGATGCTGATCAGTAAGAGCAGTAAGATCACCCAGCGAAGCAAGTTATGCAGGTGTAAAAGTCCGTTGTACATGGTATATTGTTTTAATGGGTTTATAAAAAAAGAAAAAGGCAATTTGCAGGGTCAGGCTATAAAACTTATTTGCCTACGATTTTCCTCCTGGCCAGTTCCTTCTTGATCAGTCCCAGCTCCCTGCCCGTTTGGCCGCTTACGCTACTGTTTTCCTGAGCCCTGCGCATGAGGTAAGGTACTACATCGCCGATGGGGCCAAAGGGTAAATATTTACTTACATGGCAGCCATCTTTTGCCAGGTTGAAGGTGATATTATCGCTCATTCCATAGAGCTGGCTAAAGTGCACGTGCGGGTGGTACAACGGTAATTTCTTATCCAATAATAATTGGGTCGTCAGTAAATTGCTTTGTTCATTGTGTGAAGCAACAATTACCGCGATATGTTCCAGGTGATCGATACAATAGGTTACCGCTGCATCGTAATCTGCATCGGTGCTTGCTTTGGAGGGCTGAATCGGGCTGGCATAATTCCTTTCGTCTGCCCGCCTTCTTTCCTTTTCCATATAGGCACCACGTACCAATTTGGCCCCCAGTATAAAATTACGGGATACCGCTGCCTCGTGCATATCTTTTAAAAATTGTAACCGGTCGTGCCGGTAGAGTTGTACGGTATTGTAAACTAATACCTTGGTTTTGTTCAACTCATCCATCATTAAAATGGTCAGTGCATCCACCGGATCCTGGATCCAGGTTTCTTCGGCATCCACCAAAACACCTACTTTCTTTAATACCGCCGCATCACATATTTTGCGCATCCGTATAACCACACGTTGCCATTCGGCTTTCTCTTCCTCCGCGAGACCATCGATCGCTTTTGCATACCGCTTCATCAGGCTGTCCGTGCCGGCCGTCATGGTGGTATCCAATTTTTCGAGCAGGGAAAACCGGGCGAACCCAGTTACCTTAATGCTCATGAACGGGATATTTTTTTGCGTGCCGGCATAGTTGATCACCTTAATAAACTCGTTGCAGGCATGGTCAAAATTATTTTCTCCTTCCTTTCCTTCCACTCCATAATCGAGTATCACCTGTACGTCAAATTCTTCTAGTTTGTCGGCCACTTTAGCAGTTTGTTCCAGGGTTTCGCCACCTACAAACTGGGCAAAGATGGTTTGCCGCACCATTGCTTTTACAAAGGGCAGGTTCCACTTAACAGCCCATGGCGTAATCCTTGTACCCAGGTTTACGAGCCAGGATTTGCCCATGCAGGAGAATAAAAAGTTGGCTTTTTTGAGTTCTTTGTTGGTTTTATAAGCAAATGCGTATTCCGTGTTATCAAATGAAATCATGAAAACAGTTTAATGGCTGCAAAGCAAATGAAAAACAAGCAATTTTTCATCAGTAATAATCAGTTCAATTCACCGTTTCAAGCCGGACAATTGGCTAATTGGCTAATTAGCTAATTAGCCAATCGTTTAAATCGCCTGGTGATTAAACGGTTGCAACACCATCTCGCTCACCACCGCACTACGTGGCTGCTGGCAAAGAAACCAGATGGCCTTAGCCGCTTCATCGGCTGCTATCATTTTGTCACGTTGTACCCGGAGGTCGATGGTATCCCAAAACGACGAATCCACCCCGCCAAGGAAAAGGTTAGTAATACGGATTTCGGTGCGTTTGATTTCCTCGCGGATACTTTGCATCATTCCGGTGAGCCCGTATTTACTGGCACTGTACGCTGCGGCACCGGCCATTGGCACTTTGCCCAATACGCCGGGGATATTGATGATCAGCCCCGTCTTCGCCGCTTTCATATTGGGCAAAAAGGATTTTACCAACAGAAATGGACCGAGGAGGTTTGTTTGAATCGATTGCATAAATTCTTCAGCAGCAAGCAGTTCGATATTTTTGATAATGCCAATGCCTGAAGCAATTATCAATATATCCAGCGCAGCTATTTGGGCATGAACACGATCCGCGGTCCGCTGCACATCTGCACCAACCGAAACATCCATCACAAACTGTCTGTCCGCGGGAATATTCGATTCGCTGCCCACTGCCTCTAGCTTGGCTGCATTCCTTCCGGCAATAAACACATTCGCCCCGGCACTTGCCAGCAGTTTTACCGTTTTGCTACCGATGCCACCAGTGGCGCCCACTATCAATATGTTTTTGCCCTTAATAGATTCCATGATGTTTGTTGAGTTTTCTTTTACAACAAGCCGGTATGCAGATTGTTTTAAAGGGGGGCAAGACTTAAATCAAAGAATATAGATGCCCGGATTAAATGGGCTTCCCTGGATTTGCTTCAGATGTATTCCTTAATGGCTTTGCCTTTTTAGAGGCCCGGTTAACAGCGTTGTCCGTGCCAATCCTGATTGAAAATTTAGTTGGCCGGCAACTTTTTTACCGCGCCCCTGTTTATCATTTTCTAAGCTGGAGTTATAAGATCATGACCAAAAAGAAACCATGGAACCGGGTTAGCCTGCCCGTTTATAGTATCAGTTCTAAAACGGGCAGCCAGGAAAATATGAATATTATTACTTATGCCAGTTTCGTAAGTATGCAACCCAAGCGGATAATGGTGGCCATCTACCATGGTACAAAAACGCTGGAGAATGCGGAGGCTAATCCACATTTTGTATTGCAGCTATTGGCTGCCAGTCAGTATAATCTGGTGAATCAGTTGGGTAAGCAAAGTGGAATATCGATCCCGAAAATGCAACGGCTTCAAAAGCGAAAACTACTATCAGAATGGAATGGATTTAAGGTGCTGAAAAATGCTTTGGCAGTGCTGGAACTTAAAGCTTTCACCCAGGTGGAAGGTGGCGACCACCGGATGTTTTTGTGCGAAGTGGTAGCTTATAAAAACCTGAATGATGGTGAACCCTTAACCACAACTATTTTACATGAGAAAGGAATTATCAGGATATAAGTCGCTTGGCCAGGCCGACATAGATCGCATTGTAGAAATGGCCTGGGAGGATCGTACGCCTTTCGACGCCATCGCCGTGCAATTTGGTGTTTCTGAAAACGAAACCATCGGCATCATGCGCAGCGAAATGAAAGCTTCCAGTTTTAAGATGTGGCGGCAAAGAGTGCAGGGTCGCGTTACTAAACACTCTGCTTTAAGAATCCCCAGAGTGAATCGGTTTAAATGTGCCAGGCAAAAAATAATTACCATGAACAAAGTGTCAAAGCGATAACCATTCAGCCCTCAAATTACATTAAATGAATCAACCGGTATTTATCACGGGTTATGCAGAAATCCTGCAGCGTCTCGATGCCATCGATCCCGTGCAGTATGGTAAAACGAGGAACTTTGCTGATGGTGCTGTCACCTATTTATCACCTTATATCTCGAGAGGGGTAATTACATTGCCGCAGGTGGCGAAAATTATACTGGCAAAGGATTATAAGCCATACCAGGTACAGAAATTATTGCAGGAACTGGCCTGGAGAGAATTCTTTCAGCGGGTTTGGTGGCATCACGGCGATCGGTTATTTGACGATCTGAAATATCCGCAGCAGCAGGTATTACACCACGAAATGATCGCCGCGGTCAGCAATGCTGCTACCGGTATAGATGCCATTGACCTGCATATAAAAAACCTATACCAAACAGGCTATATGCATAACCATGTCCGCATGTACGCTGCAGGCATTACCTGCAACCTCGGCCGGGCATATTGGCTACAACCCAGCCGTTGGATGTATTATCATTTATTGGATGGCGACCTGGCCAGCAATACCTGTAGCTGGCAATGGGTGGCGGGTACGTTTTCTTCCAAAAAATATATTGCCAACCAGGAAAATATCAACCGGTACCTGTACAGCAATCAGCAGCATACAATTGCCGATCATTCTTATGAAACCATTTTTGACCAGCCTTTGCCCGGCGTGTTACAGCAAACAACCGAATTGCATCTAACGACACCACTTCCGGAAACAGCAGCTGCATTTAGATTGAATGAAGCGCTGCCCCTCCATGTGTACACTACTTATTGGCTCAATCCGGAATGGCGGAAAGACGAACCTGCCAACAGGGTATTGTTGCTGGAACCTTCCCATTTTGAAAAGTTTCCGGTAAGTAAAAAAGTAATTGATTTTTGCATGAGGCTGGCTTCAGACAATATTCCTGGTATACAAATTTTTGTAGGGGAATTTGAAAGCCTGATGCAGCGATACGGCGGTGAGACTATTGTGAGCCTTCAACATCCTCTGCATGAACACTTTACCGGTACTAAAGACCCATACCCATGGATGTTTCCCCAGGTGACTGGTTACTCAGGTAGTTTCTTTTCGTTCTGGAAAAAATGCGAAAAGTATTTGAAGCAGGAACCTTTAGCAAATAGTATAGGTTAGCCTTTTGTCATTGTCATTAGGTCAATAGGCCAATAGTCATTAGGTTTGAACACTTAGAAATATGTTGTTTATGTAAAAAAGGCATACCATGCCAACAATAACTCTTAGACTTCGGTAGTTGAGAAAATGCCAACATGCATCAACCAGTGGCCGAAGCATAAATCGTACCTCCGAACTCGAAAATTTGAAAATGACTATCAGAGAAATAACCGTGTACCGGTACAGCATACCCATGGTACCATTTACCATAGCTACCGGCACCATGAATTACGCCCAGAATGTGCTGATTCATATTAAGACCAGCAAAGGTATTACCGGCGTAGGGGAGTGCTCTGCCTTTCCCATGATCGTCGGCGAAACGCAGGATACCTGTTTTGTGCTGGCTAAGGATTTTGCCGGCATCTGGAAGGGAAAGGACGCTACCCGCATTGAAGATCGCCTGAAAGAGCTGGACGATTATATTACCCACAACCATACTATTAAAAGCGCCTTCGACATGGCCCTGTACGATATTGCAGCCAAGGCGAAGGAAATGCCGTTATGGGAATACCTGGGCGGTCACTATTTTGAGCCGGAAAGCGACCTGACAATTGGTATCGGACCGGTACAGGATATGGCCGATACCGCCCGGGATTTCGTGCACAACCGCAAGGTGACTATGTTGAAAGTGAAAGTAGGCAAAGGCGTGGCCGAGGATGTAGAAAGGATAACCTCAGTCAGGCTTGCGGCCGGACCGAATGTTAAGATCCGGATTGATGCCAACTGCGGCTGGGATTTTGAGCAGGCAGTGGAAGCATTAACCGCTATGCAGAGCCTGGATATCCAATTTTGCGAGCAACCCATGCCAAAATTCCGGGATCATAAAATGGCTTCTTTAAAACGGATTTCCTCCATACCCATTATGGCGGATGAGAGTGTATTCAGTCACCACGACGCCAAGCGGCTGATCTACAATAAATCCTGCGATTATATCAACATCAAACTTTGCAAGGCGGGT
Source organism: Chitinophagaceae bacterium (assembly GCA_039925965.1). Lineage (GTDB taxonomy): Bacteria > Bacteroidota > Bacteroidia > Chitinophagales > Chitinophagaceae > JAZKFT01. The sequence goes on along the minus strand of JBDSXW010000071.1, from coordinate 24,718 downwards.
GGCATCACGGAAGCATTACGGATACACGACCGCTGCGAGGCCAACGATATGCCCAATATGCTGGGCGGTATGCTCGAAAGCCGGGTGGCACTGAGTGCTAATGTGCATATGGCCCTGGCCTGCCCTAATATCCAGTTTTACGACCTTGACACCTGCCTGCTGGGTCATAAAATTGATCCTGTAATTGGTGGGGTGCAATTTGATGGGATGAAGCTCAAGCTGCCCAATCTTCCAGGCATCGGTGCGGATGCAGATCCGGAATACCTGAAAGGATGTGAGCAGTTTACGGTGTGAGACTTGCTGGTAACCCGTTGTCGGCAGGACAGTATGGGACGGGCTCATGCTAATCCTTTTCTCAGGAAACGGGAGCCATATTTTTTATTTCAGCGGCTTAACTGGCATATTGGGATGGTCCGGATGAACTGAGATAGTCTGTAACCGGGGATTAAGAATCACGTCCATATCCTCCATTGGAATAACACCTTACAATGGCGCTGTATCTCTGGGTAATACAAGTGCCCTGCGCATAGTATTTCAGTTGGCGAAATATACCGATACAGGTCCGACCACTTCAAATTTTTGTTTAGAACCGTCTGCCAGTTCATAACTTTCGTAGCCAATATTCCGAGGCCTAACCTGTGTCTCATTGTTTCATTAATGGATAACATATACGCGCCAGTATCTACTAAAAAACTATCCTCTACCTCTCTTACCGCATTTTCCACGATCATTCCTTCTTCCAGTTTTATTTCGTCGGCAGTGTTCACCAATCTAAGAGTCGCTCGTATAATTCCCGTTTTTTCCATTTTGTTCAATATAGCTTTAAAAGTAAGGCAAAAATGGCTCCTCCCTAACTTCATTAAATCCGTTTTTGAGTGAATATCCGCTGGCTGGTAATCAATAATTCATAATCAATAATCAATAATTTACCTTCGCGACCATGATCATAAAAAAAGTCTCCGAAACCTTTTCGGTAATGAATGAACTGGTGCTTCCGAACGACACCAACACATTTGGAAATTTAATGGGCGGCCGCCTGATGTACTGGATGGATATTGCTGCGGCCTATAGCGCTGCCAAGCATTGCAATGCGCCGGTAGTAACTGCATCTGTCGATAATATTTCTTTCAAAAACCCTATCAAACTGGGCCATTATGTACATATCCAGGCCAATGTTACACGGGCTTTCAGCACGTCGATGGAGATTCATTTAAAAGTGTGGGGGGAAGATACCCTGCACCAGTTTAAGTACGAAAGCAATGAAGCCTATTTCACATTCGTAGCGCTTGACCCTAACGGTAATCCGCGGAACGTGCCACAGGTACAGCCGGAAACGGAAGATGAAAAATTTCTGTTTGAAGGTGCGTTGCGTCGCCGCCAGCTACGGTTGGTATTAGGGGGTAAAATGAAGGCCCAGGAAGCCACTGAATTAAAAGCACTCTTTCAATAAGCAGGGCATAAGGTATAAGGCATGAGGCATAAGGAATAAGGTGTAGGGTATGGGGTAAGCACAACTTTTAAATGCTGTCTTAAATGCTGTCTCCAGACCCTAAACCTATCACCCTAAACCTTCAACCTCGATTTATGGATTACGATTACGTTATTACTTTAAAACGGCAGAGTTATAAGGCCATCAATATCATCAGCCAGTTGTTATTGCTGATCTTTTTGATTGCTTTTGCACGGTTTGGGCTGGACCTGGGGTTTAGCAGGATAAAATTTCAATGGCTGGTACCGATCTGTGTTATTGGTCTGTGGGTATATACCGCTATCCGGAGCCGGGAAAAGGATTTTGTGCCTTATTACCGACTTTGTTTGCTGATGTCGGCTTTTGGCTGGGTTTTTATTACAAGCAATGGGTTTTGGCTGGCGGTCGTTTATTGTATCCTGGGTTTGACCGAACGCTTTATCAAGTTCCCTGACGAGATTGGGTTTTCCAAAGACAAGGTTGTTCGTAACACCTTTCCCCGGAAAAGCTACGAATGGGTGGACATTGACAACGCCATCATCCGCGATAACCTGTTTACCCTCGACCTTCGTAATAATAAGCTCCTGCAGAAAGAATTAGACGAACCCGTTGACAAAGAACTCGAGCTGGAATTCAATGCGTTTTGCAAGGACCAGTTGCATTTTTCGCTGATTGAAGATCAAAAAGAAGGAACCGATATCGCTGACGACAAAACGTAATTGAGTGCAGAAAAAAGAAGGTTAATCATCAAAATAAATAGCGGAGTTCGTAAAACCCTGTCAGGGTGAAAGCCAACCCTGACAGGGTTGGATGGCCCAAATCAGACATCAAACATCCGACATCAAAAAATAAAACCCGTATGACTCCTTATATACTTTACTCCGACGGCGAGGGTAATATTTTTGAAGATACCAGCCTTTATGTTACTGGCCGCAGCGGCTGGGATGCCTTTGAAATTCCCGAAGATCATTGGATTGAATTGCCTGAGGGCGGCAATCTCTACGAGTTGCCAGGGCGACGGGGTATTGGTATCGACGTAGCCACAGGCGAGATGCGGCTTTGTGAGAAAGGCTGGGCGGTGGCAGCTTTTATTCCGCCCGCGCATACCGGTTTGTTTTTGGCAGCGTACGAAACCATGCTGGAAGAAGCACCGACATTGCCCTTGTTTTGCTATACCGCAGCCGGTTGGTTCAACGAGAAATTCTATGTGCCCGCCATCCGCATTGAACAGGATATCCGCCAGGAATGCGCAGGTTATGATGCCGATAAAATTGAGTCTGGCAGCCAGCAACTGATCGAACATTACCCGCATAACCGCCTGGTACAGCACCTCATGAACACCTGCTGCAATACCTATGATTGCCCCGCTGCGAGAAACTTTGCCCTGGGCCGCTGGGAATGCCCGGTGCCGGTGAGCCCCGCCTGTAACGCCAACTGCGTAGGCTGTGTATCCTTCCAGCCGTTGGATGAAACAATCACCAGCCCGCAGGATCGACTTACGTTTAAGCCCACTGCCGAAGAGATCGTTGAGTTTACCGTGCCCCATCTGGAAACTGCTCCTTTCCCAATCATTAGTTTTGGGCAGGGTTGCGAAGGGGAACCTTTGCTGATGTGGGAAACCATCCGCGAATCGATCATCGAAATCAGGAAACACACGGACAAGGGCAGTATCAATATCAACACCAACGGTAGCATGCCAAAGGCGGTAGAAGCGCTGTGCAAGGTGGGCCTCAACAGCATTCGCGTAAGCACCAACAGTGCCCGCAAGGAAATTTATACACCGTATTACCGCCCCAATAATTACCAGTTTGAAGACATTATCGAAAGCTTGAAAGTGATGAACCGCTACGGCGGCTGGACCAGCATCAACTACTTCGTATTTCCTGGCATGACCGACAGCATTGCAGAATACGAAGCCCTGCGGACATTGATCGCTGAGACCGGTTTGAAAATGATCCAGTGGCGCAATTTCAATATCGACCCCGACTGGTATATGGGCAAGATTGGCGTTCACGACACGGGCGAATGCATGGGGATCAAGCAGATGATGGAACTGCTCCAGGAAGAATTTCCGGGCCTGAGGTTTGGGTATTTTAACCCAAGCATACAAAGGATTAAAGGAGATTTTGCGATGGATTTTGCGCATTATTAGGGGATACCGACCGGTGAAATGACCTTCTTACTTTTTCGTTGTTCGGGTTTTTTATTTAGATTTGGGATCACAAATCGATAGAAATGACACAGATCGTAATTGATAAAAAGAGGTATGTGATAATGCCGGAAAAAAAATACCAGATGCTCCAAAAAAAGGCAGCTTTAAAATCCAGACCTGAGAAAACATTCACGGTGGAAGAAGCGCGGACATATAGTAAAAAACTCATCAGGAAATGGGCATCAGAACAGTAATCGTTACTAAATCTGCGGCGGATAATGTTGCCGCTATTGCGTGGTATATTGAGTCAATGGGTTTAATTAAAACTGCGGATAGATTTATCGATGAGGCCTACGATTACTTCCTTAAACTTGCAAATAGTATCAAGTCATTTCCTAATTGCCGGGAGCCTGAAAGAGCAGATATTGGGTATAAATGTGTGCCGTACAAAAAGAAATATACTATAGTGTTCATTGAGTCCGATACAGAGCTTATTATCTGCGAATTTATTTCATCTAAATTAATTTATTGGTAGCCCAGAAGTTCCTGCGAAAAATAGGAATATAGTTTGGGTATTAGCCAATACCATAATTGCTGCATTACCCTATCTTCAATCCCCATGTCCCTATTAAACGATCAACCTATCCCAATGCCCGCCAAAATCGGCCATAGCTACACTTTTGTAGAATTTATCGATTTTGATAAATTACATTCTACCTATAAAGCCCACCGGCGGCTAAGGGTATTTCATGTTCATGGCGCCAAGTGCGCCAATCTTGGTTGCGAAAAGGAGGGTATTTACCTGATCAAGGCTGCCAATAATCAAAACGGATTTCATGTAGATGTCTATACCAAAGATTTTGAGATGATGACCATCGACCATATTTTACCACGAAGTCTTGGCGGTAGCGATGCGATTGAAAATCTTCAACCCATGTGCAACACCTGTAACCATAAGAAGGGGAATAAAGTGGATTTCGTGAAGACTGATATCGTATCCAAAAAGGAATGACGGGAAGATACCTGCAACCATTATAATATCTTTCAACGCCATAAAAATGGACAATAGGTACAAACGTTTTTTCCTGATTTGCATGATGACCATGACAAGCGGTATTGCATTGTTGTCTCAACCTGTTGCTGATGGTAAGATAGGGGTGGTGATTGAGTTGCGTGATAAAGAATATGGCGTGAAAACCGTTTGGATCAAAGCAGTTATTCCCAACGGCCCCGCAGCAAAGGCGGGTCTTCTTGCGGATGATGAAATACGAACCATCGACGGAAGTGGCACCGGGAATCTAAGCCTGGCAAGGGCGGTTGAAAAGCTTGGAGGTACACCTGGCTCTATAGTAAATATCTGCTTTAACCGGGATCATAAAACAACCTGTATCGAAGTAACCCGTGCGGGCACAGTCGCTGCAATTAATAGCCCCGATCCCCCAGGAGGAAAGAAACCAATCCTTCCTGCAAAAAATATTATCGTTTGGCTGAACCGGATGCTGATTGCCTACCAGGGAGATCTTTCTGATGTAAGCGGCGAGCGTGGAGAACTGGTAGGAGGAGGCATGTATTTTAAAAACAAAGTGGCCTGCACCGATTTTTCAAACCAGTTCATTGACACGTCAAACGGCAGGTTCAGGATATCCGGCATTTTTGCAAAAAACGGGAAAGCGCTGCTGGATGTAATGATCAATGGCATCAATGAAACGGATAGCCTCGGGGCCTTCCCTGCGAGGTTCCAGGCCATGCCACCACTTGCATTGAAAAATGGCGACATCAAGTACGCGTGGCTTCCGAGAACCCTATATCCGGGCTCGTCTCCTAAAGCGCTTAAAATTTATTTCTACCTTATGTATCGGCCATCGAACGGCGGATTGACGATTAGTGTTACAGGTTTTAATTAACCAGGTACAAAGGAAGATTGGAACCGTTGCGTGATCAACTAATTCAACTCCTGCCTGGCAATTTCTTTTAATGTAATACCGTCAATAGAACTTCTGCTTTTACCGTTACCGACCCTGAGGGATTTACTGTAATCGAATAGCAACTTGCTTTTAATGGAATAATGATGGCAGTGGTGGCATATCTTGGAGCATCAATGAAATGGTTGGGGAATACAGTTTATGCGAAATGCAAATTTGAAATAGCCGGGGATGATGACCCATACACAATTTGTAGTACCATGCCCGCTGTTTGGGATCATTAGACGATGACCTGTAATGACGCATCAATTTTAGCGATATATTCATGGATCATATGCATCCAATGAGAAAACTTTCGCTGTTCGGGTTGATTCTTACTATTGCCTGCAACAGTGGCCATCAGCAGCGAGTAACTGACGCTGCGCAGGACACGGTAACGAAAACGGAGGTAAATAATGCCCCGGCACCGGCTCGCAATTGCGGTGCCATTGTGATGAAAATACTCGAGACTTCTGACGAATTTCAAAAATTGACAAAAGGGCTTGAAGCCGCAATTATTAAGAATGGGGGCACCTCATACGGTATCGGTTTTGAAGGCAGCCCGAACCCGGAAACAGATAGTGCGGATACTTATTCAACGACCTACGATTTTAACCTCCATGAAAATTACCCTGACCGGATGACTGTGACTGCACGGTTTAGTTTCGATAAAACCAAACGACAGCTATTTAAGCATGCCATGGCGGAAGATACTTTGATCCCTATAGTCTTTAACAAGTCATTGCTTTTGGAAGTGGATGCAGCATGCAAATAAGACCCTGACTGATCGGATGGTCCTTGCCGGGTGTAATCAATACCGCCCACATTTCGCTCCGTTTGAAGCTCCGTTCATTTCATTCCTTCTATTATCTAACTTGCAAGCACAACCATTCCTTTAAGCACCTCTAAATCATTCCTTTAATGAGTACCCGTCGAAAATTCCTGCGCAACCTCACTGGCCCCTTTATCGCATTGCCGCTGGCCAATTTCGCTGCTTTGGCAAACAAGGAGGAATCTCCAATGGAAGAAGTACCAGTTTTGCGCGTGGCGATTATTGGGCTTGGCAGCTATGGAACGAGGGTGGCCGAAGCCATGAAGGATTGTAAAAGGGCCAAATTAGTTGGGGTTGTAAGCGGATCGCCCGACAAAGTGAAAGCGTGGCGGGACAAGTATGCCATCCCTGAGAAGAATTGTTACAACTACGACAATTTCGATGCGGTGAAAGACAACCCGGATATTGATGCGGTGTACGTGATAACACACAATGCCCTGCACCATGACCAGGTAATAAGGGTGGCCAAAGCTGGTAAACACGTGATCTGCGAAAAACCGATGGCCATCAATGCCCGGGAAGGGCAGGAAATGGTAGTGGCCTGCAAAAAGGCGAATGTACAATTGCTGGTAGGCTATCGCCTGCACTTTGAACCAAAAACACTGGAAATAATAAGGATGCGGAGTGAAGGTGAACTGGGTAAGCCGTTATTCTTCCAAGGGTTAAGTGGCTTTAAAATCGGTAACCCGAGCCAATGGCGGCTGGATAAGAAACTGGCTGGTGGCGGCTCGTTGATGGATATTGGCATTTATTCGATTAATGGCGCCCGGTATATGATTGGCGAAGACCCGGTATGGGTAACGGCACAGGAAACCAAAACTAACCCCGGACTGTTCAAAGAAGGTGTTGACGAAACAGTTCAGTTTCAATTAGGCTTTCCGGGTGGGGCGGTTGCGTCCTGTTTATCTACCTACAACATGAATAACCTGGATCGCTTTTTCCTGACAGCAGAAAATGGCTTTGCAGAATTATTACCTGCCACAGGCTATGGACCTATAAAAGGCCGCACCAATAAGGGCGAACTTACCCAACGTCATGTTACGCACCAAACTGTACAGATGGATGAAATGGCTGCTATGATTCTGGATGGCAAGCTGCCTGTAATTGCCGTGAATGGTGAGGAGGCGGTGAAAGATTTGAAAGTATTGGATGGCATTGTTGCCGCGGCGAAAACGGGTAACAAAGTAGCGCTGCAACTATAACGGTATTGAGGTAAGAGTCATTAGGTCAATACTCATTAAATCAATTTATTTTACCAACTTCAATTTGCTTTTCGATGCTGATTGGAAGTCGGTTGTTATCTTCATTTTATTTCAGTTTAACCTCCTTTATGATCTACCAGCCGGCCATATTGGAAAGATACTTGCTGACCTAACCCTTTTTATTTTTTACAATTTACAACTATTGAAGATGAGAAAAATTTCCACCAAATTAAGGCTAATATTGGGTCTGGTAGTGCTGGCTCCTATATGCGCCAGCGCTCAGCAACGTTTTTTCAGCGACATCAACGAAGCCGCTATTCCAAAAGTATCCATTAAGCGAGTGATTGTGCCGGGGAGTTATAAAACATTGCGGCTCGATACCGCAGCTGTGATTGGTTTTCTCAGAAGCCTGCCTTCGGAAAGCACTATCATCAATCGCAGCACCACTCCCCTGATCACATTGCCCATGCCCGACGGATCTGTTGCACGATTTCATATCTGGGAGAGTTCAGCCATGGCACCAAAACTGGCTGCGCAATTTTCGCATATCAAAACTTTTACCGGGCAGGGAATTGACGATCCCACCGCCACCATCAAGATAGACTGGACCGAACTGGGTTTTCATGCCCAGATACTTTCTTCTGCAACCGGCGCCATTTTTATTGATCCTTATGCACAGGGTACCGAGATCGATTATATTTCCTATTATAAAAAAGACTTTGTAAAAACCGGTACTTTTAATGAGCTGCCGCCTATTAAATTTTCACCAAAGGGCGGGGCAGTAGCTGCGCCTAACAGCCTGCAATTTTCGCAATGCATCGGGTCCCAACTGCGTACTTATCGCCTGGCGGTGGCTTGTACCGGCGAGTATGCAGTAGCTGCTACAGGGATGGCTTCACCAACGGTTGGTCAGGCTTTATCAGCCATTGTTACCACGGTAAACAGGGTAAATGGCGTGTACGAAAAAGAGATCGATATCCGAATTGTGTTGGTAGCTTCGGAAACCAATGTGGTATTTACCAATGCAGCTACAGATCCGTTTAACGGCAATAACGACGCCACTATTTTAATTAATGAAAGCCAGGCTAAAATAGACCAGTTGATTGGCAATGCGAACTACGATATGGGCCATACATTCAGCACCGGTGGCGGTGGCCTCTCCGGGCTGGGCATTATTTGTCAAACGGGCCAGAAGGCCAGCAGTATTACTGGAAGTTCGTCACCAGTAGGAGATCCTTATGATATTGATTATGTAGCGCACGAAATGGGGCACGCGCTGGGTGCACAGCATACATTTAATTCTGCACTTTCTAATTGCGGTGGCAATGGATCCAGTACCACCAATACCGAACCAGGCAGTGGTACAACTATTATGGCTTATGCCGGTATTTGTGGTGCAGATGATATACAGCCACATAGCGATCCACAATTTCATGCGGCCAGCCTTGACGAAATTTCAGCCTATACTTTCAGCAGTACTGGCACCACCTGCGGCACTTTAACCGCCACCGGCAATACACCACCGGTAGTTAATGCTGGCGGTAATTACATCATTCCAAAATCAACAACATTTTTTTTGACCGGAAGCGCCACAGATGCCGATAGTGATCCACTGACTTATAGCTGGGAGCAAATTGATATTGGTGGCTTGTTTGGCACCTGGAATAATCCCACTGGCAACGCGCCCCTGTTCCGGTCATTTGCTCCTGTAACAAGCCCCACGCGGTATTTTCCCAAACTGTCCGACCAGGTAAATAACGTAACCACCATTGGGGAATTGCTTCCTTCCTATGCTCGTACTATGCGTTTCAGGCTTACAGCCCGCGACAACCGGGCCGGGGGAGGTGGTATTTGTTTTGATTCAACCAGTATTAAGATAGATGCTACTGCTGCCCCTTTTGTGGTAACATCGCCTACCACAACGGGTGTAGTATGGGCTGTAAATGATTTTAAAACTATTACCTGGAATCCTTCTACCACGGCTCTGGCGCCCATAGGTTGCACCAATGTAACCATTCAGTTATCTACCAACGGCGGCATATCCTTCCCAATAACCCTGGTGGCTTCTACACCTAACGATGGTATGGAAGAAATACAGGTGCCCAACAACACGACCAGCAGGGCAAGGATAAGGGTGATGGCTGTCGGTAATATTTTCTATGACATCTCCAACAATGACTTTACGATACAGACTTCACCAACAGCTGATTTTGTTTTCAATACACCGGCACTTATCGCAGCCTGCTCCGATCCTAACCCGGTTGCCACTTTAAAAACCGGAGCTCTTGGTGGTTTTTCAAACACCATTTCGCTTGCAGCCACCAATATTCCGTCGGGCACTTCTGTTACATTCGGTACCAATCCATTAGCGCCAGGGAGTAACACAACCCTAACCTTAAACGGAGCCAATACTTTGGCAGCAGGCACTTATAATATCACCGTTACCGGCACTGCGTCGGGAGTTGCCGATAAAGTTAGAACAGTTTCTTTTTTGGTAGGAAGTACTGCGGTACCACCCGCAACGCTGGCTTCCCCTGCGGCTTATGCGATCGGCGTGAAATTATCGCCAATGTTTGTATGGGCTATCGTAGCAGGAGCAGTTTCGTATACATTAGAGATTTCAACAACGCCTGATTTCTCGGCCATTTCCCAAACTATTTCCGGAATACCATCGAACAGCTATACATTGATAATACCCCTGGCGGAAAACACCAATTATTACTGGCGGGTACGCACCGCAAATAGTTGCGGTGTTGGCGCACCCTCGGCCGGTCCTATCTTTAAAACAGGGGTAAGCGTTTGTAACACGTTTACAAGCACCAACGTGCCAAAAACAATTCCCACTTCCGGCACCGTCACCTCAACGCTTGTTATTCCCGGCGGTTCTGCCGTAACCATTACCGATCTTAATGTGTTGGGTCTGGTAGGCACGCATACCTGGTCAGCCGACCTTACGTTTACATTGAAAAGCCCGGCAAACACTTCAGTTACATTGATCCAAAACGTGTGCGACGACGGTGTAACCCGCTATCAAGACTTTAATTTGAATTTAGATGATGAAGCTAGTGCCACGATTCCGTGCAACTATATCGGTGGTATTACTGTATTGCCCCAGTCTCCATTGTCTGCCTTCGATGGCGAATCAAGCGCCGGTACCTGGACGCTCACCATCCTGGACAGTTATGCTGGTGACGGCGGTAGCCTCACCGGATGGAAGTTAAATTTCTGTAACCTTGTGCCGTCGCCCATCAGGTACACTTTTACCGGCAATGGCAACTGGGATGTGGCATCCAACTGGGCCAATAACGCAATACCGCCTGCCAACCTGCCCGCCAATTGTGCGATCGATATTAACCCTGCAGGTAGTGGACAATGTATCCTGAATATTCCGTCACAGCATATCCTCACCGGCGCTACGTTTACTGTAAAAACCGGTAAAATGATCGTGGTTCCGGGCTCGGTGATTGTGCAATAAGGAAAGACCGAATGCTTAAAAGCCAGGATGTTTGCGTGGCAACAATCATCCTGGCTTTTTTATGCCATCTCTTTTATTTGGCGGGTAAAATCGGTGTAATAGAATAAAAACGCAATGTAAAATAATTTACAGGTGTTGGACATCTATGCCACCAGTATTGACTATACACCCAAAGCCGAGACTTCGGAATTGTTTTTTAAAGCGGTTCAAAATAAGATGCATTGGGCTGCTCATGGTAACACTGCGCCGGAAATTATTTACAATAGGTAGATGCTGCCCTGCCAAACCTTGGGCTTACTAATTTTAAGGGTACAAACCCAAGCCTCGGGAAGCAGTCAATGCTAAAAATTACCTGAATGAACAAGAATTAAACATGCTCAACCGTAAGGTGACCGCTTACCTGGAATTGGCCGAACTCCAAGCGCTTAACCAAACGCCCATGTACATGAAAGACTGGGCAACAAAGCTGGATGATTTTTTAAAAATGACGGGTAAAGAAATCCTAAGGAATGGTGGCATTATCAGTCACCAGCAAGCAATCCAAAAGGCCACGGTACAATATGCAAAGTTTAAAGCCCAAATGGAAAGCCAGCCCTCGCAGGTAGAAAAGGATTTTGTGAAAGAGATAGATGGAGTGGAAAAGCAGGTGAAGAAACAAAGACCAGGAAGTAGTTGCTAAAATTAATGCCTGTGAACCGTGCATTTAAAGCTTTCATCGCTAAATAAACCCATACGGTTGCAGCAGATTGGGGCAAAAACATCGAAACCCGATACACGATGTCACTGTAGGGAACACCGGCCAAGGGATAAAAATGGTACATTTGAGATACAAAAACAATAGTAACATGGAAGCTTTTGTAAAACAAACAACACTTCCTGGTTCATTGGCCGAATTTGATGTTTGGGAACCGGGTGATGGTTTTAAATACGAATGGAATGATGGCGAAATTGTAAAATTTGAAGGCATGAAAAAAAAGCACTTAAAATTGATGCGTTCGCTCACGCGTTTATTTAAGGAAACCAGTGCCTATAATCAGGGCGGTGAATTGGTACATGAACAAGACGTGATGCTTACTGGCATTCAGCTACGCCGCCCGGATTTAGCCTACTTCAGCGGGCAGCAAATAGACGATTCAGGCAATGCAGCAGAGCTGATACCGGCATTTGTTATAGAAGTGATTTCTACTTTTGATCAGATAATACCCGTGAAAGCAAAACTGAAAGAGTATTTTCAACATGGTGTGCAACTGGTTTGGTTGATTTATCCTGATGATAGATTGGTTGAAATTTATACATCGTTCAAAAATATACAAGTTTGTACCGATGGCGACATTTGTTCAGGCAGCCCTGTGCTAACAGGATTTGAGATTATGGCAAGTAACTTGTTTCTCTAAGAAATATAACTACCCGCTACATTGTAACTTTAAAAATGGCTGCCAGAAATCCTGGCAGCCATTTTTTACTACAAAGGCTTCTTTATATCCCAAACGCCGTATCGATAATCTCATCCTGCTCCTGCTTATGCACTTTGGAATATCCTGTAGCTGTGGCGGCACTTGGGTTGCGGCTGATGATGCCGTAATTCAAAGTTTTTAAATTCATTTGCAGGAAGGATGCAGCCCCCATATTCAGCGGCTCTTCCTGTACCCAGAACCAGGTGGCTTTGCTGTATTTGCCGTATAATGCTTCGAGTTGTTTTACCGGCAATGGATACAGTTGCTCTACGCGTACAACGGCCACATCGGTGATGCCGTCTCTTAATTTTTTATCCAGCAGGTCGAAGTAGATCTTACCGCTACAGAATAACACTTTTCTAATATTGGCTGGCACAAAAATGCTGGTATCATCGATTACTTCTTTAAAACCTCCTTGCGCAAAATCTATGATAGGGGAATAGCTTCCGGGCAGGCGCAGGTTGGCTTTCGGGCTGAAATTGATCAATGGCTTGCGGAACGGGAATGCCAGCTGGCGGCGTAATAGATGGAAGAAATTAGCCGCGGTCGTAATATTTGTCACGATCATATTCAACTCGGCGCACTGCTGTAAGAACCGCTCGAGCCTGGCGCTGCTATGCTCCGGACCCTGCCCTTCGTAACCGTGTGGCAGCAGCATCGTCAGTCCATTCATACGTTGCCATTTTTGTTCGCCAGCGCTGATAAACTGGTCAATAATAGTTTGAGCACCATTTACAAAATCGCCGAACTGTGCCTCCCACAATACAAGGGCATTTGGGTTGGCCAGTCCATAACCATATTCAAAACCCAATACCGCGTATTCGCTGAGTAAGCTGTTGAAAATCCGGAACTTTCCCTGGCCTTCGCCGAGGTTGGTCAGGCGATTATAATATTTGTCATTTTCTTCATCTCTCAAAACGGCGTGCCGGTGGCTAAATGTACCGCGTTGCACGTCCTGACCACTCATGCGCACATCCTTACCTTCCTGTAATAGCGTGGCATACGCTAGTAATTCGCCGGTAGCCCAGTCAAATTTTTGCTCTTCATCAAACAGCTTCACCTTATCCTGCAGGATCTTCTCCACTTTCTTTAATGGCTGAAAACCGTCTGGCAGGGTCATTATTGAACTAAATGCATTTTTAAGGCGGCTCTCCTCTACGGCCGTAACCGGACTATGTTCAAAATCCTCAGGAGTGGCTTTGCGGAGTGTACGCCATACCTGCTCAGCTTTCTGGTAAGTATAGGGTAATGGATGTTGTTTCACTTCATCCAACCTTTCCTGCAGATCGGCCCAGAATTTTTTCTCCATCTCTTTCGCCATCGCCTGTGCATCGCTCTCTCCTTCATTGATCAGAAATTGAGCGTATACTTCACGTGGATTTGGATGCTTGTCTATCAGCGCATAAAGGCCGGGCTGCGTAAACTTTGGATCATCTCCCTCGTTGTGACCATGTTTGCGGTAACAAACCATATCAATGAATACATCGCTGTTGAACTGCTGGCGGTAACGGGTAGCAATTTCCGCACATTTTACTACTGCCTCTGGGTCGTCTCCGTTTACATGGAATACTGGTGCCTGTACCATTGCTGCTACACTGGTACAATAATCCGCACTACGGGCATCATCAAAATCGGTAGTGAAACCGATCTGGTTATTGATTACAAAATGGATGGTGCCACCTACATAATACCCCTTCAGATTGCTCATCTGCAACACTTCGTACACGATGCCCTGGCCCGCAACGGACGCATCGCCATGAATGAGAATGGGTAAAATTTTGTCGTAGTCACTCTCGTACATGATATCGGCTTTGGCCCTGGAAAAGCCCACCACTACAGGATCTACGGCTTCCAGATGGCTGGGGTTAGGTGCCAGTTTCAGGTTGATGGTTTTGCCAGCCGTAGTCTCCATCTGGCTGCTAAAACCAAGATGGTATTTTACATCGCCGCTGCCCATGGTGCTGTCCGGCGTGCTTTTACCCTCAAATTCGCTAAAGATATTCTCGTAGGTCTTGCCCAGGATATTGGCCAATACATTCAGGCGGCCGCGGTGGGCCATGCCCATCACCACTTCTTCCACACCACCAGCTGCAGCTGTATTGATGATGGCATCAAGCGCCGCAATGGTAGTTTCGCCACCTTCCAGGCTAAAGCGTTTTTGACCTACATATTTGGTGTGCAGGAATTTTTCAAACATAACCCCCTCATTCAACTTCTGCAGGATGCGTTTCTTTTTTTCGAGTGAAAAAGGCGTCAAAAAATCTTTTTCCATTTCCCGGGTCAGCCAGTCTACTTTCTCCTGGTTGCTAATATATTTAAACTCGATGCCTACATGATTGGCATACGTCTTTTGAAGATGGGTTAAAATATTCCGAAGGGTAGTGGTGCCCAGGCCAATCAGGTTACCCGCAAAAAATGATTTGTCCATATCAGCCTCGGTAAACCCGAAGAAACTCAATACCAGATTGGCACCGCGGTCCTTACGTTCACGTATGGGGTTGGTTTTAGCTAACAGGTGGCCTTTGTTGCGGTAGCCGAGGATCAGGCGATAGGCACCCAGTTCTTTTTTCCAGTCTACTCCATCGGCTGTGATATGTTGCGGTTCCTGTGCTGCAGAGGTGCTGCCATTTGCTGGCGCTGCAGCTTGTTGGGCAGTTGCGAAATCAAAACCCTCGAAAAACTTTTTCATTTCGGGGTCAACGGTAGTGGGGTCTTTCAAAAAGTCGTGGTAAAGGCTTTCTATATAGGCCGGATGAGGGTTGGTGATGTACGAGAAATCCTTCATGGTGGGTAACAATTTTTTTAAAACGGATTGGGCAGCAAATATCGGTGAATTGGATACATATTCAGGGCGTAAAATGTGATGTTGATAATAATTGGGGCCGGGTGGCATACCGGGCACGATCGCAGCACCGTTGGTAATTGGAGCATCTTGCACCAAAAGGAGAAGCGTAAAAGTGGAGGTCTTCAAAAGTATGAACCATGGGCGGTTTCCGACTTTTCCGGGATATGCCTAAAAGACAAAGAGCCATCAAACTGAAGGCTCTTTGCTACTGGTTATTTTTTCTTTTCCGGTACAGGCGGTGGCTCAATCTCCAAAGCGCCGCTGCTGCCAAAGATGCGTTTAGCTATTTCCCTACCGGCTCCTTCGGGCTTCATAAAATAAAATTTGTTTGTGTTCTGGTTGGAAATTTTATTGTTACTGGCGCTGCGCGATGCTACACTTACCAGGTGCTTAATTCCTTTCTTTTCTATAGTGATAACTGCGGATAGACTGTTTTCATCCGCATTGTCAATAAAATCGATACTACAATTTTTGAGTTCTTTTATCACCGCCTTTGCATCGGCATCGTCATCACCTAAAACGGTTAGTTTTACTTTTACCGGCAGGCCGCTGTAGGGCACCAGTTGCGGAAAATGTTCAAAAAGCAAGTTGGTATAAAAATCCCGTTTGCTCTTGTCTTTGGTGTAGTCATAACTTTTCGCGAGGCCCTCATACATGCGTGCGAGGAACAGCTTTTCGTAAGCGGTATCAAGCAGGGTCGTATTTAATAATTTTTCATAGTCTTCCTTCGCTTTCTTTTCGTCTCCATCCTTCCATTCAAGCTGGGTTTTAAACAAACTGAAATAGCGTTTGATATTTTTCCTCGGGTCGTTTTGTAAATAGTTTTCCATTTTTTTGATAAAGAAACCGGTACTGAAATCCTTCAGCAGATACCAGCTTTCATCAAAAGTGGTGGTGCCTTCGCCGCAAAATAATTCGTACACGATTCTTTCTCGTTCCGGATTAGCTGCCAGTTTGGTAGCCATCACATACTGGTGCATATATTTACTAACCGTAAGATTCGCCAGCTCGTACAATATCGAAGGCGAATACCACCAATCGGCATGCAGAAACTTTAGCTGCGATATCTTCATATTATACCATACGAGGCGTAAGGTACCAACCGTGAAATCGTACTGCAACTGGGTGAGTGTGGTGCCGATATGGATCTCTTTAAATTCTTTTGCTTTATCAATGGTGAGGTCTGCACTGTCTAATTGCCCGTCGTATAAGTAGGCCCGTGCCAGCGCCAGGTTATACCAGCCAAAACCCGGGGTGGAGTTTGATTCCACGATCGCTTCGGTAGCTATCTTCATAGCGTCTTTCGGATCGCCGGCATAGATGCGGAGTGTTGGGATATAGTAAAAAGGTTCCCTAAGAAATTTCTGATCGCCGTACTTGTATTTGTCCTTGGAATAATTTTCTTCTGACTTCTTAAATTCCCCGATCTCACTTTGCATGTTGCCGTAGTTGTTCCAGCTAATGAAACCGGCATATTTCATTTTGTCGTAGTAATATTCCGCACTGTCGTACTGCTGATTATAGCACTGTAGCAGCGCGAGGTAATGGTATACAAACTGGTTATCTGTCTGGTCGTGCGTAGGGCCAAACCATACATCATTGGCAGCCTTGTTACGCTTTATCGTGCCCAGCGCCTGGTAACAATAGTTGAGGGCGAGTTGCTCATTTTCCCGGACCGAGTTTTTAAGCCACTTAAATTCCTTACTGGTATAAAAACGATTGCGGTGAATGGTCCAGGCCTTCATCTGGTTAACACCTAAAAAGTCGCGGCGAAAATTTTTTCGGTCTACCTGGTCCAGTACCCACATACTGCTGTCGGGCATTTCAAGGTTCTCGTAGGTATCCCGAAGCGTTCTGGCCAGCACGAGATAGTCGTTAAATTTTACATTGTTCTGGATATAGAATATTGGGGTAGAAAACAGGTTAGACAACACACTTTTAAAATCTTTATCCAGCAGTTTAAAGGCTTTTAACAAATCGGGCACTGCGTTATGAAACCCGGCGTAGTCGGCGGCGCGGTCGTACTTAAACATTCCTGTATAGTACCAGCCCACGTAATAAGTGCTATCCAGCCTGATAAATTCTCTTCCCCTCGGCAAGGCATCCTTATCCGTAGGCGCTACGCCATTTCGCTTCGCATCTATCTCATAACGTGCCGCCGGGCTTTGGGCCTGAATGGTTCCCCAAAACAACAGGCAAAGTGGAAATAATATAACAATCTTAATCTTCATGTATCAGTCTTTGTGCAAAACAATTATTACCTGTTGATCTTTAATTTATTCAACCTGTCCATTTCCACTTCTATAATTTTTTTCAGGGCGGTCGCTTTTGCTTCCTTATTGCGGAAGATCATCCTGTGCTCCATCACCGGTGTGGTGAGTTGTTGAACATCATCTTCCGTAACGTAGGTGCGGCCATTTACAAGGGCAAATGCTTTCAGACATTTTAAGAAAGTGATACCGCTACGGGTACTGGCGCCCAATATGATATCCTGCGTTTTACGGGTAGCCCACACAATGTTCCTTACAGCCACTACGATCTCTTCGTGTACATGCACTTTTTCTGTTTCATTTTGCAAAAACAAAATTTCTTCCATGCTTAAAACCTGTTCAATATTCTCCAGGTTGTGAGCGATGCCCAGGTAGTTTTTGTAGATATCCAGTTCCGTTGCTTCATCTACATAACCAAAAATGATCTTGATAAAAAACCGGTCCAGCTGTGCGGCGGGCAGGGGATAAGTGCCTTCCATCTCTATCGGATTCTGCGTAGCAATCGTGAAGAACAGTTTTTCCAGTTTATAAGTAGTGTCGCCCATTGTAATTTGTTGCTCCGCCATACACTCCAGTAAGGCCGACTGCACTTTTGGAGAAGCACGGTTGATTTCATCAGCCAGCAATACGTTACAGAACAGCGGCCCTTTCTTAAAAATGAATTCCTTCTGGTCGTCATCAAAAATATGGGAACCAATTAAGTCCATGGGTAGCAGATCGGGTGTAAACTGAACCCGCTTAAAGTTGGCGCCACCTTCGTGGGTGCCCGAAGAAATGCTTTGAGCAAGGGTTTTAGCCATTACGGTTTTACCCGTACCGGGGTTGTCTTCCATCAGTATATGGCCCTTTGCCAGCAGGGCGGTGAGAATGTATTGAATCTGGCTGCGCTTGCCCTTGATTACTTTTTCAATATTGTCGGTCAGTCGGCCGATGTTCGCAAGTGCCTGTTCGGTGTTGATGGTTTGTTCCATATACTTTTTTGATGGTTTATATTTTTTAATTTGTTAAACATGTTGGTCATCGGTCAATGTTCAGTAGGTCATTTGTCATTGGTCAATGTGTCAGTGGGTCATTTGTCAATTTTGTCCCGCCTCTTACCTGCTATGCGTCGGAGAGCGTGCTATCGTAATCATCGAAACACCAATTCTCCCATTTACCTATCGTACTTCCACAGGCATTTTCAACCACCTTTCTTCACTCTCACATTTCCACATTTCCCACATTTTCACATCCAGGTAATTAGCACATCAGCTAATTAGCCCATTAGCCCATTAGCCCATTAGCCCATTAGCCTATTACTTCAATTTCGGCTTCACGAAGAATTGTATCGTTCTGAAAATATTCAGGAACCTCGGGAACCTTGTTTTAGCTGGCAACTGGCCTTTCACATCCTGCCAGATTTTCGGATAGAATGCATTGATGATCTTCTCATCATATCCATCCAGTGGTTGGCTGCTATATTTGGTTTTCAAATATGTATTCATGAACGCCGTGAATTGCGTTTTGAAAGTTGGATCTACCACATCTCTGGCAAACTGTAGCGTGGTGCCTTCGCCACGGTTGTAACCTACCTGGTTGAGGTAATAGGTAGCAGCCATAAACTTGTTGTAGGCTTGCTGCTTCAGGTCGCCATTGCCGGATGTTGCTTTTGCATGCAGGTAACGGAAAATAAGCCATGGAAGCGCAAAGACCAGCAGCAGAAGGAAGCCTATGGAACCCAACGTGATCCAGAAAGTCCGTTGCCAGTTAAAAGGTATTGATGGTTCTTCTTTTTTCACCTCGTCTTTTTTCACTTCATCATCCGACATAATCTTCACTTCATCGACAGGTGCCGGATCGGGGAAGCGTTTAATGATACCCATGGCGCTATCGTCTTCACGCGGCGGCAATTTTTTAAAGGCTTCGGCATAGCTTATCGCTACCACTTCGTTGCCAATTTTTACATCGCTCAAAGCCGCTACGCCTGTGTCTTTGGTAAACTTGGCAATCTTCACATCGAGCGTAACGGGTACATTATGTGTCAGCTCGTAAGGATCATCCCAATACACCATTTTACTCATGCTGATGCGCATTAGTTTTTTTGCGGTGTCAATGGTTTCTACTTTTCCATTGGCCACCAACCAGGCGCGTTCCATTGTCAATGGCGGCGTCTCATCGGGCTGTGGAGCTTCCTGTTGGTCCCGGTTGGGCACGGTCGTATCAAAATCTATCCAGCCATATCCCGGGAAATAACATTGTACCCAGGCATGCGCCTGGTCTTCATAAAAAAAGTACCAGCCCGGGTTTTTAGCACTGCGGTCTACAGTTAAGAAGCCTGTTGCTACCCGGCTGGGTATTCCCAATGCCCGTAGCAGGAAGAGTGTGGCGCCTGCATAATAAGCGCAATAACCCTTCTTGGTCTGGAATAGGAAATAGGTGAGTTTATTTGCACTCGGCATACCTGGAACGCCAGGGTTATCTGTATAGGAATAGTTGGGCAAACCGTTTTCATCCTTGGATAAAAAGTAGCTCCGCAAAGCCACGATCTGGTCAACGTAAGATTTGGCTCCCGACTTGCTTACAATTTGCCTTGCCAGTACACCAATAGAATCGAACTCTGCACTACGGGGCATAAACGTATAGTACTTCATAAAATCTGCCGGCACACCTGCATAGTCTTTGACGGAACGCAGTTCGGCAAACCGTTCTTCCTGGAATTTTTCCAGTTCTTTATTACCTGCGGGATTGTATACGAAGTAGGCACTGTTCAATGCACTTACATTCATCTTGGCACGGTAAGCACTGTTGTATTTGCCACTGTCTTCTTTGGGTACCGTAATGGGTTGCACAAAAAATGCGGTAGCCGGGGCGGTAAAACTTTTGTTCGACAACATCACCTTGTACACTTCCGCATCGATGGTTTTCCGCATTTTGGTAGCCAGCATATTGCGGAGCACGCTGGTGTCGGTCTTTGTAAAAAACAAACGCGTCTTACTTGGATCAGGATTGAAGTGATCATTGTACGGCATGGCGCTGTCTATCTCAAACTGCTGGGTCTCCAAATCGAACTTAGTAAAGTAGTTGGTGATATAGTAAAGTGGATTGGGCGATTTGCCATCGTTAAAATAGTTATCCAGTTTTGATACAAACAAGAGACGTTTCTGCTTGTTCTTATCATTTTGATTGCTGCCATCCAATCCCATCGAATTGGAGGTGGATACACCGCCGTCTTTGTCCTGTTTCGTGAGTTTGTTGCCACCGCTACCCTGGCCTTCTTTGGCTTTGCCGCCACCGCCCCATTCTTTTTCGACGCCTTCAAAATCCTTATTAAACCAGAACAACAGGCCGGCAATGATCATTCCTGCAACAACAGCAAAAGCCAGGAACCGCTTCATAATATACCATGCAAACGAAGGCTCATCCTCATTCATATTCCGGATGAGTTCGCTCATATAGATGATGTAAAAACTATAAGCGAGGGTGGGGACAAACGTGGTAATGATCGTGCTGGCTTTCACTTCCGGAATATGGCTGACCACTAATATCATAGCTGCCAGCAAAAACACACTCCACCCAATTGTATAATACCGGGCCCGGCTGAAACCGAAGCCAGTAAACCATCCCAGCGAAAAGAGAAAAGCAAAAAGAAAAAATTTGATGGAGACAAAAAATGCATCAAACTCACCAAGACTTACATTGCCGATAATTTTATAACCGGTATACAAAACTCCTATCAGCACGGCCGCAGTGGTTATGAAGCGGAACCTGAACGCATAAAAGAATAAAGCCGCTAGCAGGCCACTACCGAAATAGATGGTTTGCTTGATCCAGTCATTTTGAAGGATGGCGTAGAAATCGTTCCCTTGCTTTAGCACATAAAAGGCAAGGAAAATGGTCGGAATCCCCAGCAGTACCAGCTGTGCAAAAAGTTTCCTGTTACTATGTATTCGGCCTATATTCATTTTAATAAAAATCAGTTTTCAATATAATCATGCTGCAATCTCTAACCCATATTATCCATTAACCCATTATCAATTATCCTTTACCCCATTATCCTTGCTACTAAATAGTTATGACTTTTACATCTGCGGTTTTTAATATATCGGCGACAGCCCGTTCATTCTGCATCATTTTTCTTTTATCATTGCTCATATTCCATTGCATCAGGTTACGGTTGTCAGCCTCATTTTCTTCCTGCAAAAAAATCCACCGCAGCCATTTGGTAATGCCCTGTTTTTTATAGCCGTTGCTGAGGCGGATGAAAATAACCGAGGCATCTTTTGAAATGGTATCCAGCAATTCATTTACCTGGCCAACAGGTGTCAGGGACGATATACAAACTACCGACGCGACTTTTGCATTAACGTATTCTTTCAACGAACCGGTACGATGCCAGTTGCTGAGGCTTATATTATACTGGACCTTCGCATCAGCGTTGGTCACATTTCCCTGTTTAAGCTCCTGATCGGCAATATACCGAACCTCGAAACCCTGTTTCTTCAATTGGTTGTATACGCTCCAAATTGACGTTTTATAGTAGTTCAATCCTTTTTGTGCAAGTATTGTTTGATCGCCTGCTTTGATGCCATCGAGGTAGGAAGCATAGAGGTAGATATGGGATGCAAACGGATCAAGAATCTCCTGTGTGCGGACGACCAATTCTTTGTTTTTAGCATACACTTTCCAAAGGATTCTCCTTACGTCGTCGTTGTTTTCAAAGTTTTTATAATTCAGGTATTCCCCGTCCACCCGACGTAATTCTTCGATCCTGGTATTTTCTTCTTCTGTCTTTTTGGGAGCGAGATTCAGATCGCTCACATCTTTTTTTGCGGGTTTTGTAAAGAAGGTATCCGACACCTTAATGCTGGTACTGAAAGAAAAAAACTGGAAAATATCCTCAAAGTACACCACCATTTTTTCGATGTTGTATTCTTTGATTTCAGGTAGTGACCAGTTGTAGAGCCCTTCCTGTGTCGCTGAAAAAAACTGAAGCTTTAGTCGCTGATCGGTGGTTGAGAATTTAGGCGATAGTTTCTGCCCATCATAAATCAGCCGGTATCTCAAAAAGCCAAATGGTGGGTGCAGCAACGGAGTCACTTTCATTTTCACCAACTGTTTCGCATTGCCTTCCATTTCTTTTACTGCAGTGTCGATTTTCACGGTGACGGCGCCGTTACTTTTTCTGATCAAAAAAATCATCCAGGGAATCAAAACGCTCAGGAGGCTGAGAATAAGGATAACCGACCCAAACCATATTAATATTTCTGTTAGCAAGGCCAGTACCGCCGTAAAGGAAGATCCAACACCTGTGTAATTGGCATCCAGCCATAGTTTGGCTAAAAATAGCCCAACCAAAAAAAGTAGCAAGTATAGCCTGAAAGGGATGAACAGCGAAATGTACTTAAGCCGGGTGCCAAAAGAAGGTGTCTCCATATTTCCGAAAATTAATACCGGTGGGTAGGGTGTTTATGATCCATTTTTATAGGTTGCTTCCATTTGTATGTAGCGGGTGCTCAAATCTACATGATAAAACGATTGGCCCGGGCCAACTTTACAGGCGGCTGGTGTAAGACCATAATCTACCTGTTTTTTATGGTAACCCTCAACCGCGCTGCGTCAAAGAAACTGTATAAATCGCCACATATCGGTACGGGGTAAACGGTATTTTTGCCGGCACTGTTTAATTTATACAACTATTAAGATGGGCTTAACAATAACAAGAACCGATTGCCCCTGTTGTGGCAGTAAGTCTGTGAGTAAGATGCTGGCTTGTAAGGACTACACGGTTTCTGGCGAATTTTTCGACATATGGGAGTGCGCAGGTTGCGGAATGCGGTTCACACAGGGAGTACCCACACAGGAAGCGATTGGTCCTTACTACCAGTCCGAATCTTATATTTCGCACAGCGATTCCAGCAAAGGCCTCATCAATAATCTCTATAAAAGGGCCCGCAATTATACCCTTAACTGGAAAATGAACCTCGTGCAGCGTTACGCTGGTAACGAGCAAAAAACCGGTACCCTGCTTGATATTGGTGCCGGTACCGGGGCTTTTCTTAGCAAGGTGAAAAATACAGGATGGTCGGTTACTGGCCTGGAGCCAGACGAAGGGGCCCGCAAAGTTTGCAGCGAAAAATATGGACTGGAGTTGCAAACACCCGGGCAATTATTCGAACTGCCATCCGGAGAGTTTGATACGGTTACCATGTGGCATGTGATGGAGCATGTACACCAGTTACATGAATATATGGACCAGATAAAAAGGGTATTAACGCCGGATGGGGCGGCGTTGATTGCCCTGCCGAATTATACCAGTAAAGATGCCCAATTTTATGGCGAATATTGGGCAGCCTACGATGTTCCCCGGCATTTGTACCATTTTTCCCCCGATTCTGTGCGCAAACTAGCATCCCTGCACGGACTTTCGGTAAAGGAAACCAAACCCATGTGGCTGGATGCGTTTTATATAGCTATGCTGAGTGAACAATACAAAAACGGCAGAGGAAATCTTGTGGCTGCAGTTTTGAACGGCTTGAAATCCGATATATATGCCAGGCGAAACAGGGATACCTGCAGTTCTCTGGTGTATATAATAGGATAGGCGTCCAAACTATCTTGAAATGGAGATGCTAAAACTGTGTTGCAGCTCGCCTTCCTGAAATATTGGTTTAGGGACCCGTACCGTTGCATAGTCAGTTAATGTAGGATATTGCAGGCCCCAGTAGTATGCTTCCAACACCCCGATAGCATTTTGCCAAAGCCTGTGCGATGGCAGACTGGTCTTGTTGCCCGTGGACAGAACCTATCAAAATGTTGATTCATGAGTTTATCTAATCCAGGGATTACGACAAGTTGTCAGTTTTACACTCAGCGGAGACACTCTGATACTCGACGGAGACACTCAGACTGACAAATTAGTCTCTCAGACACTCTCCGGAGTCTCTCAGACACTCTCCGGAGTCTCTCAGACACTCTCCGGAGTCTCTCAGACACTCTCCGGAGTCTCTCAGACACTCTCGGGAGTCTCTCAGACACTCTCCGGAGTCTCTCAGACACTCTCGGGAGTCTCTCAGACACTCT
>JBDSXW010000070.1:0-73367 GCA_039925965.1 Chitinophagaceae bacterium | reverse complement strand
GTGAGGCAAATGGCCTCGAAAAAGACAAAAAAGCAGGTAGTTTTCAGTCAAAAAAGCTTTAGTATGTATTAAATGTGTAATATGATTATTTGCGTGCTAAAAAAATAGGGTTTTTAGAGGTACCCTTAATGGAAGATTCGCTGTTTGCATATCCCAATTTTTATAAAAATACGATTTTTAGCTTTCAGGAATGGATATAAGAACAAGAAACTACGATTAGGTTATGTGACATCGTCATCCAAAACCCAAGGCATTTTATCAATCAATCATTACAAACCTTAATCAAAAGTTCCACCTTTGGCGCACCAATCGTTTTAATAAGGGGTTCAAAATGAGACCAACGGCCGCCGGGTGATTTTATAAAGCATTTAATATCAGTTCCTTTGATGCCACATATATTCCAACCATATTGCTCATTCGTTATTATCGGACCGTCTTTCATATGAAATGTTTGCATATAGTGATATTGTTGCCCTGCATCATACATATCGAATGCTACAACAATTCCATTTTCGGGTATGAAGATGTTGAAGGCACTTAAATCAACGGTTTGCACTCCAAGTTTTTTTGGAACAACTTCAATATTGTCAGCGGTTATCTCGTGCCGGGCAGGCCGGCAATGCAATCCATTTCAAAAAAGCGTAACGGATAGGTGCATGTATCTTACTGCCTTTTTTACTACCTCGTGAACAGAAAGTAAGCGATTCAACAAATCCATGCTTCCCGGTTTTGTTCGGAATAAAACTTGCCCACATAAAACCGTTGGTTTTCCAGGAATAGCCAAAGCCAAAATTGGTTTTCTTAGTAAGTACACCTATCTCCTCTTCTATATAGTTTTTGCAGGGAATAACCACCACGTCATCCAGTTTCTTTTCAATTTTAGCAAGAAAAACCTCATGCATTTCAGCGTTTAACCCAACCGTCTTAGTTTCATAGCCCATATAACTAACGTAAAGTTTGCCTTTTCTCCAGATGCTATCATCAATGATTACCAAGCCGGCCGAATCTGAATACATTCCCCAATGCTGGCTCAAAGATTCAACGGTAGCAAATTGCAATGGCTGTTTGCTTTGTGCATCCCTGATAACCACCGTTAACTGACTAAATATATTTGTGCATAAAAAGGCAAGTAATAATTAGGGAGATTTCTTTTTTGCACATAAAATCAAAAGGCTTTGAATATGAAGGCACGTGAATTCAGGATGATTGTGGGTAAAATAAACATCAAATGGAAATTTCAGTATTGTAATACCGAAATTCAAAAATACTTGCTTACGACACGGCAGAAGACATTAATCAGTATTTTGTTACCGATCTCAGAGACAGCCAATGCACAAATACTGCCGAAAAATAAATAAGCGTACCATTTACACTTATTCATAATTACCGTTACCTTAGCGGCACAAAAGCTTGCCATTAATCATGACCACCGATTCATCTTATGTGATTGGAGTTGACTACGGATCTGATTCCGTACGTTCTATTATCGTAAATACAGCCGATGGCGCTGAAGTAGCCGCTTCCATTTTTTACTATCCCCGCTGGCAAAATGGCCTTTATTGTAACGCTTCGCAAAACCAGTTCCGCCAGCATCCGCTGGATTATATCGAAGGACTGGAGTTCACCATCAAAGATTGCCTGAAGAATGCGGGTCCGGAAATTGCTGCCCGGGTTAAAGGCATTTCAGTTGATACTACCGGGTCTACACCAGTTGCGGTAGACAGTTCGGGCACTCCCCTCGCTTTGAAGCCTGGCTTTGAAAACAACCCTAACGCGATGTTTGTGTTGTGGAAAGACCATACCTCGGTTCCTGAAGCGGCCGAACTCAATCAACATGCGACAAAATTCGATATCAATTACCTGCAGTTCGTAGGCGGTATATATAGCAGCGAATGGTTCTGGGCCAAGCTGCTGCATGTACTCCGTGCGGATGAAGATGTCAGAAACAATATCTATTCATGGGTAGAGCATTGCGACTGGATCCCATTTCTACTAACAGGCGGAACAGATGCCACAGCCATGAAGCGGGGCGTATGCAGTGCGGGTCACAAAGCCTTATGGGCAGCGGAGTACGGCGGCATGCCGCCCAACGATTTCTTCGCTTCCTGGGATGGTCTGCTGGATGGCTTCTCGGCCAAACTAAGTGGTGAAACTTATACTTCCGACAAAGCCGCCGGCAACCTTTCCGCAGAATGGGCGCAACGCCTCGGTCTCTCTGCTGATGTATTAATAGGCGTTGGTGCTTTCGATGCGCATATGGGTGCAGTAGGCGGACAAATAGAACCTTACTATTTGAGCAAGGTGATGGGTACTTCTACCTGCGATATGCTGGTGGCCCCGGTAGCTGAGGTGGGCAGTAAATTGGTAAAAGGTATCTGTGGCCAGGTGCCGGGTTCTATCATTCCGGGTATGATGGGGATGGAAGCCGGTCAGAGCGCCTTCGGTGATGCCTATGCCTGGTTTAAAAATGTTTTGACCTGGCCGTTACAAAACCTCTTGTCTCAAACTTCTGTTGTGGATCAACCAACTGCCGAAGCCTTACAAAAAGAAATATCCGACAAACTGATCGCTGAGCTTAGCAAACACGCTGCCGCCCTGCCGCTGGATGAAAATGCAGAGCTGGCCACCGACTGGCTGAATGGCCGTAGAACACCGGATGCCAACCAATTACTCAAAGGAACCTTTACCGGGTTAAGCCTTGGAACCGATGCCCCCAAAATGTTCCGGGCATTGGTGGAAGCCACCTGCTTTGGTGCAAAACGAATCGTCGATCGCTTCAACGAAGAAGGTATTCCTGTAAAAGGCTTGATTGGGCTGGGTGGCGTTGCCAAAAAATCGCCTTTTATTATGCAGATGATGGCCGACATCATAAACATGCCGATCCGTATCCATAAAAGCGAACAGACCTGTGCCCTTGGTGCCGCCATGTTTGCCGCAACTGTTGCCGGAGTCTACGAAAAAGTAGAAGATGCGATGAAGGCGATGGGACAAGGTTTTGATGCCGAATACCATCCGGATGTTGAAAAGGCCGCCTTGTATGCATTGCGGTATGAAAAGTACAAACAATTGGGCGCGTCCATCGGATCCTAGGGACACGCCCTTGCGGCTGCTCTGAAGGTGGCTGCCTTATTGACAACAACGCAAAAGCGTACGTCCTTTGCGAGGAGGGGTTCTTGCCCCGACGAAGCAAACCGCCCGAAATTCGCAAGGACTGGTCGCGGTAAATGAATATTTCCCTAATTGTTGGCTCGGGATTGCTTCGGGCACGAACCCTCGCAATGACGACCAATTGTTTCGGGCACGAACCCTGCGAATGACATAAACAGACAAAATTTTTTCAATATGAGTTACGAAAGAATCAAACAGGAAGCTTACGATGCCAATATGCAATTGCCAAAACTAAACCTGGTGTTGTTCACTTTTGGCAATGTCAGTGCGGCCGACCGGGAACTGGGTGTATTCGCTATTAAACCAAGTGGTGTTCCCTACGAAGATTTAACTCCCGAAAAAATGGTGATTGTAGATTTTGAGGGCAAAACCGTGGAAGGCGATCTGCGACCGAGCAGCGACACATTGACTCATGCGGTGCTATATAAGCATTGGGAACATATTGGTGGCATTGTACATACGCACAGCACCTACGCAACTTCCTGGGCACAGAGCCAGAAAGACATTCCCATCTTCGGTACTACGCATGCTGATTACAACACCGTGAATATTCCCTGCGCACCGCCCATGGATGATGAAATGATCAAAGGGAATTATGAGTATGAAACCGGTTTCCAAATCATGAATTGCTTTAAAGAAAAGGGCTACGATTACAAGGAAGTAGAAATGGTATTGGTAGGCAACCACGCTCCTTTTACCTGGGGTAAAAATGCCGCGAAAGCCGTTCACAACAGCGCTGTATTGGAATGTATCGCTCAGATGGCCTTGCTCACCCAACAAATAAATCCCAATGCGCCAAGGCTTAAGGATGCGCTTATAAAAAAGCATTTTGAAAGAAAGCATGGACCTGATAGCTATTACGGCCAATAAAAAACTCCAAGAGTTTATAGAAACGCGGATGAAACGGATTGGGCGGATAGAACAGATTTAAAACATCTTTTATCCAGGAATTCATATCAGCGCTCATCCGCCCAATCCGTTTCATCCGTGTTTCCATCGTTTCAAATAATTGCAAGTCATGAAAAAAGTCATATTCGCATTACTTCTTTTTTCTTCCGCTATTGTTTTTGCACAGCAAAAAGACTACCCGATCCATGCGGTTAACTTTACGCAGGTTAAGCTCGATGACAAATTTTGGCTACCTCGTATTGAGACCAATCGAACAGTTACGATACCGGCATCTTTCGAACGTTGCGAAGCCACCGGCCGGGTAAAGAATTTTGTAATGGCAGCCGAACACAGCGGCAAATTCTGCACCACCTACCCTTTCGACGATACTGATATTTATAAGACCATAGAGGGCGCCTCCTTCTCACTGGCCGTTCACCCGGACGCAAAACTCCAGGCGTACCTCGATTCGATGATTATCATTATCGGTAAGGCTCAGGAGCCAGACGGTTACTTGTACACTGCCAGAACCATCGACCCTGCCAACCCACATAAATGGGCAGGAAAAAACCGTTGGGAAAAGGAACGCGAATTAAGCCATGAATTGTATAATGCCGGCCATTTGTATGAGGCTGCCGCAGCCCATTTCCTGGCTACCAAAAAGAAAAGCCTGCTGAATATTGCGCTAAAAAATGCAGATCTGGTTTGTTCCGTTTTTGGACCCAATAAAATGCACGTGGCACCGGGACATGAGATCGTGGAAATGGGCCTTGTTAAATTATACCGCATCACCGGCAAGCCAGAATATTTAGCGACTGCTAAATTTTTCATTGAAGAACGAGGCCACTATCCGGGTTATGATAAAAAGAGTGCTGACTCCTGGAAAAATGGCTCCTACTGGCAGGATGCCAAACCCGTAACCGAGCAGGATGAGGCCGTAGGTCATGCCGTACGTGCAGGCTACCTGTATTCCGCCGTAGCAGATGTGGCGGCACTTACAGGCGACGATAGCCTGTTGCAGGCCATTGACAAAATCTGGAATAATGTAGTAGAAAAGAAACTATATGTGCAGGGAAGTGTAGGCAGCAATGGAGACGGTGAACGCTATGGCCGCAACTACGAATTGCCCAACGCCACTGCCTATAATGAAACCTGCGCCGCCATCGCCAACGTGTATTGGAACGAACGCATGTTCCTACTTCACGGCGATTCCAAATACATAGACATACTGGAAAAGACGCTTTATAACGGTTTGATATCGGGCATTGGCGTCGATGGCAAATCATTTTTCTATACCAATGCGATGGAAGTAAAAAATGGCTCCAACCAATCGAAACCAAATGGCTTTTCGAGCGGCAGTGTAGAAGCTACCAGGTCGGGCTGGTTTGAATGCAGTTGCTGCCCAACAAACCTGGTAAGGTTACTTCCTTCCATACCGGGATATATGTACGCCCAAAAAGATGACAATCTCTACGTGAATCTGTTTATAAATGGCAGCGCCGACCTCATTGTTAACAAGCAGCCAGTGCAACTGATTCAGCAAAATAATTATCCCTGGGATGGTGCGCTGGGTTTCATCATCAACCCAAAATCTTCCACCGCATTTCACCTGCTGGTGCGTATTCCAGGTTGGGCACAAAACATCGCGGTGCCTTCAAACCTTTACCGTTTTGAAAATGCCAGCGCTGCCAGGCCAATGATAAAAGTAAATGGCGTTTCGGTTGGGTATACGATGCAGCATGGCTATGCCATCATTGCAAACACCTGGAAAAAAAATGACCTGGTAGAAGTAACCCTGCCGATGGAAGTAAGGCGCGTGGCTGCAATTGAAAATCTTACCGACGACATCGGCAAAGTGGCACTTCAACGCGGACCGCTGATGTACTGCGCAGAATGGGTGGACAACAATGGCAGGGCCAGCAATCTCATTATCCCAGCTGGTACAGTTTTTACCCCGGAATATAAACCAGGCTTGCTGAACGGCATAACAGTTTTAAAAGCCGAAGTGCCCGTAGTAAACGTAAGCAGCGAAAGCATTTCCACCCGGCAACAACCCTTTACCGCAATCCCTTACTACAGTTGGGCGAATCGGGGTAAAGGAGAAATGATGGTTTGGTTCCCGGAGAAAATTAAGGGAGTGGATATTTTGACCAGGTAACGTTGAATTAATTATTGATTATTTATTATTTATTATTTATTATTTCAAACCTCCGGACATCAAGTAAGTAACCCGATAAATTCAAATCAAAGTTTAAACAACACTATTCATAATTAATAATTCATAATTTATAATTCATAATTTATAATCCCCATGACTGATCTCAAACAATTCGAAGTGTGGTTCGTAACCGGCAGCCAGGACCTGTACGGTGAAGAGACCCTGAAACAGGTAGCCGAACATTCTAAAATCATTGCCGCATCTTTTAATGATGCGCCCCGGGTTCCGGTGCGGGTAGTGTTTAAGCCAACGGTAAAATCTTCGGACGAGATCTATGCGGTATGCCAGGAAGCCAATGTGGCAAAGGATTGTATCGGTATCATTACTTGGATGCACACCTTCTCCCCTGCCAAGATGTGGATCCGTGGTTTGCGTATTTTACAAAAACCGATGTTGCACCTCCATACCCAATTCAACCGGGATATTCCATGGAGTAGCATCGACATGGATTTCATGAACCTGAACCAGAGTGCCCATGGCGATCGTGAATTTGGACATATGATGAGCCGCATGCGCCTCACCCGCAAAGTGGTGGTGGGTCATTGGCAGAGTGAAGCCGTGTTGGATAAAGTAAATGAATGGAGCCGCACAGCTGCCGGGTGGGCCGACTGGCAGGGGGCGAAGTTTGTTCGTTTTGGCGACAATATGCGCTACGTCTCCGTAACCGATGGCGACAAGGTGGAAGCTGAATTGAAATTTGGTTATAGCGTAAACACTTATGGCATTGGCGACCTGGTAAAAGTCATTAATGAAACAACCGATGCCCAGATTGATACCCTGGTGCAGGAATATGCCGACACTTATACCCTGG
Organism: Chitinophagaceae bacterium; assembly: GCA_039925965.1. Lineage (GTDB taxonomy): Bacteria > Bacteroidota > Bacteroidia > Chitinophagales > Chitinophagaceae > JAZKFT01. Next base: position 66,282 of record JBDSXW010000070.1, on the reverse strand, counting down.
TTCCGTCCTTGCTTAAAGGCGGCGATCAACACCAGAGCCTTCGCGAAGCAGCAAAGCAGGAAATAGGCATGGAAGCTTTTTTGAAAGCGGGAAATTTCAAAGGGTACACCGACACCTTTGAAGACCTGCATGGCATGGTGCAATTACCAGGTATTGCTTCACAGCGTTTAATGCATAAAGGTTATGGCTTTGGTGGCGAGGGCGACTGGAAGACGTCCGCGCTGGTTCGTGCCATGAAAGTGATGGGCACCGGACTAACTGGCGGCAATAGTTTTATGGAAGACTACACCTACCATTTTGACCCGGCCAACAGCCTCGTACTGGGTAGTCATATGCTGGAAATCTGTGCTTCGATTGCTGATGGCAAAGCTTCCTGTGAGATACATCCGCTGGGTATTGGCGGCAAAGCTGATCCGGTACGGCTGGTATTTGATGTAGCGGCTGGCCCGGCATTGAATGCATCCATTGTGGACCTTGGAAACCGTTTCCGCATGATTGTAAATACGGTAGATGCCGTGGCGCCCCAGAATGAATTACCAAAACTGCCGGTAGCACGGGTGTTGTGGCAGCCGCATCCAACTATGGAGATTGGTTGTGCCGCCTGGATACTTGCGGGCGGGGCGCATCACACTGGCTATAGCCAGAATTTAAATGCAGAACAGATGCAGGATTTTGCGGAAATGGCTGGTATTGAATTCGTTTTGATAGGTAAGGACACCAACCTCTACCAATTTAAAAATGAACTTAGATGGAACGATGCTGCTTTTAAATAAAACTATATCTTCCACCCGTAAAATGGTCAATTCTTAAAACGTTTTCTAAATTCTTAAAAACCGATTGTACTGCTTATGAACAGTCTAACTACCATTGATTACGTAGTTTTCGTAATCTATTTTTTTGTTGTGGCCAGCTACGGCATCTGGATCTACAACCGGAAGAAGAAAGCCACTATGGATACCCATGATTTCTTTCTGGCAGAGGGATCCCTAACCTGGTGGGCAATCGGGGCGTCTCTGATCGCTTCGAATATCAGCGCGGAGCAATTTATCGGCATGAGCGGCGAGGGCTTTTTTGTGGGTGTAGCGGTGGCAGCCTACGAATGGATCGCGGCGGTGGCATTGATCATTATCGCGGTATGGTTCATCCCCATTTACCTTAAGAACAAAATCTTTACGATGCCGCAGTTTCTCAAAACGCGGTACAATGAAACGGTGGCCCTGATCATGGCTATTTTCTGGCTTTTCTTATATATAGTAGTCAACTTTACTTCGATCCTGTATTTAGGTTCTGTAGCCATCGACGGCCTGTTGGGCGGCGGATACCTGCACCTGATCATGATCGTATTGATGACGATGGCATTGGTGATCACATTGGGAGGTATGAAAGTAATCGGATATACTGATGTAATACAGGTTGCGGTGCTGATTATCGGTGGCCTGGCAACTGTGTATATGGCGCTCCAGATTGTTGATCAGCGCATCAACGGCGTGGCGGATGGTAGCGCCATCCAGGGTTTTAAAACATTGGTCTCTCAATCTCCTGAGCATTTTAAACTGATATTACCTAAGCCGAATAATACCGATATGAGTGCGGCAGGCCAGCTTGCCAGGAACAAATACCTGGTGCTGCCGGGTATCGCCATGTACTTCGCCGGTCAGTGGATCGTGAACCTTAACTATTGGGGTTGTAACCAATACATCACGCAACGCGCATTGGGTGCCAACCTGGAAACTGCCCGGAAGGGAATCCTGTTTGCAGCACTGATGAAACTGATGATGCCGATCATTGTAATGCTGCCTGGTATTGCCGCATATGTATTGTACAAAAACCACCAATTGCCAGGTTTTGCCGGCGGTAAAGATGGTGCGTATTCAGCAATCCTGGCGTTTCTTCCCTCGGGCCTCAAAGGTCTTGCTGTAGCAGCACTTACCGCTGCGATCGTAGCTTCACTTGCAGGGAAGGCCAATAGTATCTCGACCATTTTTACACTTGATATTTATAAGAAATACATTAATAAAAACGCCGACGAAAAGAAGATGGTTTGGACAGGCCGCATGACGATTGTCGCAGCAATGGTTATTGCGATCATCTTTACCTGGAAGGATTTGCTGGGTATTGGCGGCGAAGGTGGATTTACCTTTATCCAGAAATATACCGGCTTTATCAGCCCTGGTGTTTTTGCCATGTTTATCCTGGGTTTCTTCTGGAAACGCACGACAGCAACTGCGGCGTTGGTAGGTATGATACTGGGCTTCCTGCTGGCTATATTCTTTAATAACTATGCGGTCAACCTGTTTGGTCATGAAAACATTTTCTACAGTGCCTACCTTAATGATAAAGGCGTTTATGAAATACCATTCCTCATCAACATGGGCTGGTCGTTTGTAATCACCGTAGCTACCATGGTGGCCATTAGCCTTGGCGGACCGAAAGTAAATGCTAAAGCCTTTGAAATCGACAGCACCATGTTCAAGGTGAGCGCATCTACGCTTACATTGATTGTCATAACGCTGCTGTTACTCTCCATGCTTTATATTAAGTTCTGGTAGTATCAGATAACATTAATTTACTGAATCAAGAGGTCGCATTTTCCCGTGCGACTTCTTGATTTAAAGGCTCCGTTGAGGCAGCGTCGACAGTGGGTAAGCAAGCAAAACTTGTGCATCAAAAAGAACCTGGACCGGCCATTGCCAAAACAAAAATCTATGACCTAATACACACCCAATGAACAGCCAATTGTATAAAAATCATGACCGGATACTGGTTGGTATTGACTGCATCATTTTTGGTTTTGATGGCGTTAGTCTCAAGGCCTTGTGCATTAAGAGAGGGTTTGAGCCGGAAGTCGGCAATTGGTCGCTGATGGGCGGTTTTGTGCGAGAAGGTGAAGATGTAAATGCAGCAGCAGCAAGGGTTTTAACCGATCTTACCGGCCTCACCGATATTTATATGGAGCAGATCTTTTGCTACGGCGATGTGAGCCGTGACCCGGCCGGCAGGGTGATCTCTGTAGCTTATTTTGCCCTTATCGACATTGCCGAACATAACCGGGAATTATCGGCTGAATACGATGCCAAATGGTTTTCATTGACCGAAATGCCCGACCTTATTTTTGACCACAAAAAAATGGTGCAGGATGCCAAGGAAAGGCTACAGCAAAAAGTAGCCAATCACCCGATCGGCTTTGCATTATTGCCCGAAAAATTCACGCTGCAACAACTGCAGAGCCTCTACGAAGCCATTTACGAAACCACCTTCGATAAACGGAATTTCACCAAGAAAATATTGTCGCTCTCCATCTTAAAAAAGCTGGAGGAAAAAGAAAAGGAATCGAGCCGCAAGGGCGCTTTCTATTATGTGTTTGACGAAGAAAAATACCGGCAGTTGGATAACGAGGGGTTGAAAATTATATAGCATTGCGGACTGTATAATTGTCATTGAGTCATTGGGTCAATAGGTCAATGATTGTCATTGGCCCAATAACAGGAAGGTGGAAAAACCGCATTCACAGTGTTATGCATTGCCTTTCAATTTCGTTAAGTTCAAGGGTTTATATGCCATAGGCACATTTTCCTACTTTAACGACATTGCCCCGCCTGTCATAATAAAACAGCCCCGCATTTGCAGGGCTGTTTTTGTTTTATATTTCGGGTAAAATCAGCAACCGCAAATAAAGCAGTCGGCATTCAATTATTGCTTTACAATCTTAAAAGCCCTTTGGCCATCGCTGCCGGAAACCTGTAACAGGTAAAGGCCCGGAGTCAATGAAGTCAGGTCGATGGTTTCTTTTGAGAATTGATTGACCATAGCAGTCTGGCTGATCATTTTTTGCCCGGCCAGGTTGCTGACTGTATACTGAATTTTACTATTGGCCGATGTGAACACTTCCACATTCACCGGGCCATTAGTTAGCGTTGGGTAAACATCACCAATCACGAAACCATTTTCTTTATTTAAAACCACTACCACTTTTGTAAAATTGGTCTTACCATTCTTATCTACCAGCTTAATACGGTAGTAATTGAGCGAAGCGGGCTTCGTGTCAGAAAAAGAATAGGTGCTATTGTGAACCGCGGCGATCTGGCTAATAGTCGTATAGTTGCGGCCGTCAGCACTTCTCTCTACTTCATAATGGTTCAGGTCAGTCTCCTGTGCTACTTTCCAGGTGAGTTCGTTTTTACCATTTAGTTTCTGTGCATCGAAAGAAAGGATGGTAACGGGGAGTATTGGTGTGCCGGGCACAAAGGCTACACCCCGGTATAATTGATTGGTACCAGGAGTAGTTAACGCTTCTACGGTGCTGGAAGCCGCAGTACCATTATCCAGAATTTTATAGATCTTATTGTCGGTGCCAGTGGCATAAATTACTGGAACAGTCGTTCTCCAGTCTACCGTTACACCCCTGCAACCAATGGCGCCGGCAGCTACCGGATTAAGGGTATAAACCAGGCTCCAGGTTCCTGCAGTCAGCGTCCATTTTTGGATGCCACCAACAGTAGAGGCTCTATCGTCGGCTACATAAAGTGTATTGCCTTCATAAGGATTAATTTCAAAAGCATATGCACTGGGGCCTGTAGCTGTGGGAAAGCCTGGTAATGCAGTAATAGTTTGGCCGGTAGTAGTTGGGGTTCCTGTGCCTACAGAACAAACACCCTGGAATACGCCGCTCGCAGAAGTACAATAGAGTTGTCCGTTATAAATAGCCACCCCTCTTACATTGGTTGGCGCTGTAGCATTCAGTTGAACCGACGTAGTCGATCCCTTGGTGGTATAACGCACTCCATTTGTGGGAGCAACGCCTGTTCCGGTAAGCCATACATCTGTACCATTTGTACTGTAGGCGCCGCGAATATTATCTGTAGAATAGGCATCTGTTAAAGCAGTGGTCGTATTTACGACACCGGCCGCATCTACAAATGCGACCACCCTATTGATAGTGGCAGCAGTAGCCGCTGCAACAATTGGGGTTCCCACGGCTGCATCATACCCCGTGAAGGTAATATAGGCTCTGTCCGTAGAAATGTTCATAGATCCCACAGAGGTAGAATTACCAATGGAAGTGATCGTCTTGTTGGCACCCGACGCTGTAACCGGTAAAGCAATGGTTTGCACAAGGGCACCGCCAGTGGTGTATTCCTCGAGGAACATTGGGGCGGCAGCCGCTGAAAGCGCGGTGGTCCCGTCTCCGATTCTTACCACTACGATATTACCCGGTGTAAATGGTCCCGCCAGCGTAATAATTGAAACCAGTAAGAAACTAAGTGTAAAAATTTTTCTCATAATAAATGATTTTAGTTTGAGCTGCAAAAGTGCCGGTTTTTCCTTTCAGTACCATCAAGTTCGGGAACGTTTACCCTTAGTTTTTCACAAATAGCCCTTTGGCAACAAAAAAATACCCATGCTCCCTTTCAAACACGGACCCCGGCATCAACGTTGACAAAGCAGGCAATAGCCGTTGCAGCCAGCAACCCATCGGTTGGAGCCAGCAACAAATCGGTCGGGCCCAACAACAAAGCGGTTGGTGCCAGCAACGGATCGGTTGGTGCCAGCAACGGATCGGTTGGAGCAGGCAACAGATCGGTCGGAGCCAGCAACGACGCTGTTGGAGCCGGCAACAGATCGGTCGGAGCCAGCAACAGATCAGTTGGAGCCGGCAACAGAGCGGTTGGAGCCGGCAACAGATCGGTTGGAGCGGGCAACAGATCGGTTGGAGCTAGCAACTGATCGGTTGGAGCAAGCAATCAATCGGTGGGAGCAAGCAACAGATCTTGGAGCCAGCAACGGATCGGTTGGAGCCAGAAACAGATCGGTTGGAGCCAGCAACAGATCAGTTGGAGCCGGCAACAAATCGGTTGGAGCCGGCAATCAATCGGTGGGAGCAAGCAACAGATCTTGGAGCCAGGAACAGCTTTTAATTACTTCTTTTGACATCCAGCTTCATCTCTGTTTTCACCGTTACCACAGTCCCGGGCATCAGTTTCAGACTGCCGCAGGCCGCATTCACGTTTACTGCCGGGTAATTAGTAAGGCCATTGCTGATGATCACATCTGTGTTTTCATCGGGCAATGCACCGCAGTTCCAGTTGGATGGATTCTCCCAGGCGGTATTGCTGGTGCCTGTCCAGGTTACCGAAAACCGAAGTGCATATTCGGGGCTATAACTCGAACCGTTTACAAGACAGCGGTATTTGTAACCATACCAGGATGTTGGGGGCTGGAGGATAGTAATTGTATCATTGTTGCTGCCGAAATAGTTGCTGCTGTTAGCAAGGTTCACATAGCCAGTACCTGTGTTTACCTGCCATTGGTAGGTGTTTCCGGCACCGGATCCGCTTGAAAAATAGGTGTTGCTGCCGGGGCAAATATTTGGTCCGTAGATTGGATTAATACTAGTGGGTAAGGAAGACCTGTCACAGCAACCTGTAGAAGTTATGATGGCTTTGTATGAACCTGCACTGGCTACCGTTAAACTCATAGTATCCGGTAAGGAAAATTCTTCTACCCGATTGTTAGACCTGTCTGCTACTACAATTTTACCGCTACCGGTAACATAAACTGCCGCTGGCGCGGTCAATTGATTGAGTGCAATACCTGAGCCACTGCCACCGCCAATAGTAACTCCGTAAGAAAAACCAGTGGCCCATTTTTGAATACGATTGTTATTTTGATCGGCCACAAATACGGTACCCTTACAATCGACAAATACACCACGTGGGCCATCCAGTTGATTGGTGGCATTGCCTTGTCCGTTTCCTCCTGCAACCGTAGTGCCTGTACTGGCACCTACAGGCCACTTTTGAATACGGTTATTAGTAAAATCACTTACATAGACATTGTTAAATGCATCTACAAAAACTCCTGTTGAATAGCTTAATTGATTAGCCAATGAACCTGCGCCGTTTCCGCCAGCAACGGTAGTGCCTGATACAGCATTAACAGCCCATTTTTCAATTCGGTTATTGTTGGCATCGGCTACATACAGATTTCCCTGTGCATCTAAAAAAATACCATGCGGAAAATCCAATTGATTTGCTGCTGCACCTGCACCGTTACCCCCAGCAACAGTATTTCCATTTACTGCATTGGGAAGCCATTTTTGGACACGGTTATTGTTGGCATCTGCTATAAAAATATTGCCCTGGGCATCGACAAATACGCCACGTGGGGTATTTAACTGATTCGCTGCATTGCCAGCACCATTACCACCAGCAACTGTGATACCGATAGTACTATTAGGTGGAAATTTTTGAATACGATGGTTATTGGCATCCGCCACATAGGTATTGCCCTGTGCATCTTTGGTAATGCCAAAAGGTGCCGCTAATTGATTAGCTGCTATACCATTACCATTACCACCTGCAACAGTAAGAGCGTTGGCTTTCCAGGTTCCATTTACGGTTTGGATAATATTGCCATTGTACAGCCAGCTTATTTGCTCTATGCCACCATCGCTAACAGCTTTTAACTGGCCACCCACGCAGCAATCTGCCAAAAGTGTAACCAATGGCGAAGGCTTGATGCTAAGCGAAATGCTATCTAATATTGCAATACCAAACGGAGTTGTGACACTAACGTTGCCGCTAGCACCAGTTATAAATACCGCATTAATACTGGTTGCAGAAACTACTGTAAACGAATTTGCAGAAACTCCACCAATACTTACAGATGTTGCATCTGTAAGATCGGACCCGCTAATGGTAATGGGCGAACCGGCACATACGATAGATGAACCGATACCTGTTATTACTGGAAAAGTATTTGGGGCGGGAACCATCACACAGAACTTAAAATTGGCTCTTGTACCAACACCTTTTGTGGCAATTCGCAAATAGTAGGTTCTGCCAACGGTTAGGCCGGAAACAGCACTTTCTCCAACGCCAAAAGAAGCAGGAATAAAATTGGCGGCTATGGTGGAAAGTGCCGAACAACTGTCACCGTACAGTACATAAACAATTCCCGTAGATACTCCGAGAGTATTGCTAAAGTTTTGAAACTTGAATGTGGCGTTTTTGCTGGTGGCTGTAAATTTATACCAGAGGTCGTCGTCGAAATCGGCGGAATCTAAAGTTGGTGGAGTTGGTGAAGGTTGCGCATATTGGGTATTTACTAAAATACCGTTACAGCTTTCATTATAAGCGGTTTGGGTTATTGGTAAGCTTCCAAAACAATTATCCTGAATAATAAGGGTTCTAAAGGGAACTATATTGTAATTACTTCTTGTAGGAGGTGTAGTAGCACAGTTTGTAGAAATAAAATAGTAATAACTACTATCTGCTAAAAGTCCTGAAATATTTAAAACTGTATCAGTAATAAATCCTTCAAGATTTTCACTGCTTTTATACCATCTATAATTTAATACACTATCAGAGCCTGGTATAATTGCGGGATTCCAACTTATTGTGGCAGAATTTGTGGTGATATTATTTACGACAATATTTAACGGGGAAATGCAAGGATCCGATAATTTAATAGAAATTTCCCCGACAGTTGCGTTGGGGGTAGACGCACTGCCTGAACAATTTGCAGTACATACACTTTGATAATTCCATTTTAAATAGTAAATACCAGAAGAATCAGGGGTAAAATTTATATCCTCATAGCCAGAAACAACATACTGTGTGGCATTAGATCTGGACGTGCCGAATCCGTTAAAGACCAAAGATGTTGTAGCAAATACTTCACCACCCTCATATCCGCCATCTGCTCCTCTTAGATATTTGTAATACCTTAATTTATAGGGTCTGTGCCCGATTAATTGTATTCCAGGTGACGTTAAGGAACCTGTTGAGAGCCCAATCCAGCTTCCAATCCGCGTAAAACAAGCACCACCTTCACCAGGCAATTCTATGTAATTAGGAGTAATAACCAGGCCACTTTTGAGATGCCGGGAGTTAGAATATGCAGTGGATGTACCACATATTATTTTTCTTCTAAAATGGGTTTCACTATTAAAAATCGTGTTCAAATTACCATTAACCGCTCCCGAAATGTCAACCCACACATTACCATCAATAGATTTTTGCCATTGACAGGTTCTGCCTCCCGTTAACGGAGAACCACCATCGACCCTTAGGTCAATTGTTTGCCCAGGCGAACAATAATACCTCGCTCCGCTTACTGTGCCACCTATCGGAGCCCCATTTGAAACAATAATATTTATGGAGGAATAGGCTGCATTCCCGCTGCAAGTAATTTTTCTGCGATAATAAGTTGTGGTTGATTGAGTACCCGTGAATGTTAGTCCTGTGCCATTTCCCATATCGCTCCAAACGGTCCCATTTGGTGATGATTGCCACTGGTAGCTAAGCCCGGTAAGACTCCCCCCCGTAGCACCAGTTACAGATAAAGTAAATGAGGTAACATTATCGCAAAGACTATCTCTTGTTGAACTGACTGTCCCCCCGGTTGGCGTTCCCGTACATGGCGGTAAATTGTGCGTTATCGTTAAATGCGGTTGCAATGCGGTGGCGTTTCCATAACCATAGATAGTATAGGTATTGGCTGATGTCCTAACGAACCCCAGGTTAACACTTCCTCCAAAGTTATTTTGTAAAAAGCTAAGGCCACTGGCGTTTAGGCTCTTGGTATTTGATCCATTAGCCAGCCATGTGTTGTTATTAAAACTGGTACCGGATCCACAACTCGCATAGAGTGTTGTTCCTGGCATGGAGGATGGCGTTCCTATAAACCCGTAGATATCGTTAAGCGATGAAGACGTCGTAGAATTATAAGTAGTGAAACTGATGGTGGCACTTGTGATAACTGAGCCTGCCGGAATGGTGGATAAATCAAAGCTCGCCCAACCCCTGTTGCCGCCGCCATTGTTAAGTCCAATGATTTCACCATCATTTTTAACCCCGGACGCACTTACCGAGCCTGAATTAAAACTTCCTGCTGTACCCGTGCAATCAAGGGTAACGGTTGTTTGAGATAATAAATAATTAGCTGTAAAAAAGAGAATGATAGTAAACAAACGTTTCATAAGGGTGTGTTTTGGGTTCGTGTGTCGAATGTACAAGCTTTCAGTTGCATATTAAGGACGCATTTAGCAACGAGCTATTGGTCCTAAAATCTATAATCTCCCCTGTATCCGCTCTTATCTAAAAATCTTCCTTAATTTTCCACCCATTCTCAAAACCAACTATGCGGATATACAGCCTCCTGATTATTCTTATTGCCAGTTCACTCTCGCTTTTCGCCCAAAAGAAAACGGCCACCCTCAGCGGCCGGGTGGTGGACGACCAGGAAAAGCCCATGGCCAAAGTATCCGTAGTAGTATTGGGCAAACAAAGCGGCATCACCACCAACGACAGCGGCCGGTTTTCGATCACCGTTCCTTCGGGAAAGGCCGTGGCATTGGTTTTTAGCTTTTCGGGATATAACGATCAGCAGACCAACTTTTACCTGAGTATTGGCGAGGAAGAAACCATCACCGTTCAGTTGATCAAAGGTTCCTATAAACTACAGGATGTGCTGGTGACGAATAAAATGGACCGCCGCCAGTCGGGACTGATACAAATCAATCCCAAAACACCACTCCTAAATCCGACGCCGCTTACGGGTATCGAACAGATTATTAAAGGGATGGTGGGCACCAACAGCGAACTCACCAACCAGTACAGCGTACGTGGTGGCAGCTTTGATGAGAACCTGATCTATGTCAACGATTTTGAAGTGTACCGCCCCTACCTCATCCGCAACGGGCAGCAGGAAGGGCTGAGTTTTATCAACCCTGAAATGACCCGCACGGTGAATTTTTACAATGGGGGCTTTCAGAGTAAGTATGGCGATAAGATGAGTAGCGTGCTCGACATCACGTATAAAAAACCGGATGCCAATAGTGGTAATAGCGGGAGTGGATATATTGGCCTGCTGGAACAGGGCCTGCATCTCGAAGGATTACTGGCAAAAAACAAAGTGACCTACAATGTGGGCTTCCGCAACCGTAACCTCAAGGGCCTGCTGGGCTCTCAGGAAACTAAAGGTAATTATGTGCCTTCTTCATCCGACTTTCAAGCCTACATAACCTGGCAGCCCAACGACAAGTGGTTGTACGAATTACTGGCCAACCTGGGCAATACCAAATTCACTTTGTTTCCCGAGGAAAGCAAACAAACGACTTCCGTGTTCTCGCCCCTGTATACGCAAAACCTGGGACTGGATATTTTCTTTGAAGGCCAGGAGAAAGACAAGTACAATACCAATATGGTCGGCCTTAGCGCTACCCGGAATATTTCAAAACGGTTTAAGCTCAAAGGCATGCTCAGCCGCTTTCAAAACAAGGAGCAGGAGAATGTGGATATAGCAGGTTCCTACCTGTTTGGTGACCGTGATTTTGATAAGAGCCAGCCTACCTTCGGCCTGATCGTAAATCCGCTGGGTGCTGGCGTGTACCAGAATTATAGCCGCAACGAATTGAACGTCGAAGTGTACACCGCTTCAATCAGGGCCACGCTGGATAAAGGCAAGCATTTTATCCAGTTTGGCAATAGCCTGGGTATAGAAAAAATAAATGATGTATTGAAAGAATGGGAATACCAGGATAGTGCCGGCTATGCGCTACCTAATCGCCCTGGGCCGCTTAATTTATACCGCAGCATCAATGCCAAAAGCGACCTGAATATTACACGCCTGCAGGGTTTCGTGCAGGATAATATCCAGATAAACAGCCAGTTTACGATCAACGCAGGGATTCGTTACAACGCCAATAATCTCAACAAAGAGTTCCTCGTGTCGCCACGTGTGGGATTTAGCTATAACCCCACCCACTGGAAAAAAGACATCATCTTCCGCGCCTCCGCAGGTGTGTACAACCAGCCGCCGTTTTACCGCGAAATGCGCCGGCCCAACGGCAGTGTGAACACCGCGCTTAAATCGCAAAAGAGTTACCAGTTCAGCGGCGGAATTGATTATAGTTTCAAAGTGCAGGACAGGCCATTCCATATCACAAGTGAAGCGTATTATAAAAATATGAAAGATGTGGTACCCTACGATATCGACAATGTAAGAGTGCGCTATTTCGGCACCAATAGCGCCAAAGCCTATGCTTATGGTGTAGAAGCCCGGCTCTATGGCGAGCTCGTAAAAGACGCCGAAAGCTGGATCAGCATTGGTTTGATGAACACCAAAGAAAACCTCGATGGTGACTTTTACCAGAGATACCTAAACGCCAGTGGCGAAGAAATTACTAGTAAAACCAAGGACCAGGTGATCAAAGATTCGGTAAAAACAGATATCGGCTGGCTGCGCCGCCCTACAGATCGCCGCCTGAATTTCGGTGTGTTCTTCCAGGATTACCTCAGCACCAATAAAAATTTCAAAGTATCACTCAGCGTAATATATGGCAGTAATTTACCGTACAATATTGTGGGCAGCACCAAGTACCGCAATGCGCTGGAGATACCCAGCTATATCCGCACCGATATTGGCTTCAGCGCCCTGCTGCTGGATGGCGACAAGAGCAAACGCCGCAGTCACAATCCCCTTCGCAAATTTGAAACCATCTGGGCCAGCCTCGAAGTCTTTAATCTCATCGACCGCGCCAACACGATCTCCTACGCCCTCATCAAAGATTTCGCCAACAATATCTTTACCATCCCCAACAGGCTTACACCCAGGCTGATCAATATTAAGCTGGTAGCAAGGTGGTGAACGAGATGTACGATTTGGGATTTACGATTTTGCTTAAGATGGGGCACTATAGCGGGTACCTGTTTCCGCTCATACCCCAAACTGCCTCAAATGGTGGTCCAGGTGCTTATAAAACATATTGTTCCACTCCCCTGCTTTCAACGGGCCAAAAGAATGCGACACGCGGTTATCAAACGACGCTTCACCCAACTCCTGTGTTTTTTGAATATGATCAATCAGCCGTTTCTTCTCCGGCTCAAAATCACGCTGGTCTTTGATAACGAACTGGGGACCTGTCCTCGAATTATGCGAATAAGGAGCTTCATTGGTCACCGTTTTTTTAACCAGCATTTTTAATATCAGTTTCATCAAAAAACCTGGCTTTGGATGTTTGTCTTCGTATACCATTTCGTAGGTCACATTACAATGTGCCAGCATTTGGGACACGGTCATTTTGCCCCAGTGGGGATGAATGCCGGGTGCCAGTTGATTGATCCGCGCAACTAAGGCAGCTGCGGAATTCGCGGTAAAAACATTTGGAAGGGCCATCGAATGACTATTTGGATTTGATAAATTGGTGGCTAAAAGTAATTATTTACCCCCATACCGAACGGTTGTTTACAATTTGGACAAAACTACCAGAGCCGGTTTTCTGTTCCTTTTCATTTGTAGAAACTAAAATGGTACATTCCATCTTCAATCGCTTTTTATGACCAAACAAGTCTTCACCGCAATTGTAGTAGTAGCCATGATATCCTGCAACACGAATAGCACAGAAATAAAAAGAGAAGCCTATAAATGGCCAGCGGCTCAACCACCCATCGCGGCAATGAAAGAGCATATACGAACCATCCATGGCGACGCGGTAAATGATCCGTACTACTGGATGTACGATTATTTTGGTAAGGGTCCGGACAGTACAAAAGTGGTGGACTATCTCACCGCAGAAAACACCTACCTCGATACGGTGATGAGCGGCACCAAAACATTGCAGGCCGATCTTTTTAATGAAATGAAAGGCAGGATTAAGGAGAAGGATGAAAGCGTGCCGGTATTTAAAAATGGTTATTTCTACTACTCCCGCACCGAGGATGGAAAACAGTATTATAAATATTGCCGCAAAAAAGGCAGCCTGGATGCCAAAGAAGAAATGCTGCTGGATATCGATGCACTGGCCACTGGTCATGCCTACTATTCAGCCACCGGTTTCGACATCAGCCCGGACAATACTTTGCTTTGCTATGGCATCGACACTGTGAGCCGCAGGGAATATATCATTCATTTTAAAAACCTGGAAACAGGGGAAATTTATAAAGATGCCATTTCCGGAACTGAAGGTGCTGGTACCTGGGCAGCAGACAACAAGACGGTTTTTTATACTTCAAAAAACCCGGTGACGCTGCTATCTGAAAAAATAAAAAGGCATGTATTGGGCACCGAAGCGGCTGCCGATGTTACCGTGTACGAAGAAAAAGACAAGAGCAATTATATCGGGGTGGGCAGGAGCAAAAATGGCAAGCAGATTTTCATTTATTCACAGGCCACCCTGTCATCCGAAATACGCAGTGTGGATGCTGCCACGCCCGCCGCTGCATTTAAAGTGTTTCAGCCCCGGATGAAAGACGTGCTGTACGAGCCCATTTCCCTGGAAAATAAATTCCTCATCCTTACGAACTGGAATGCGAAAAATTTCCGCCTGATGGAATGCCCGCTGGATAAAACAGATACCAGCAACTGGAAGGAAGTCATCGCCCATAGCAGCGATGTTTTATTGCAAAGTATAGAAGAGTTTAAAGACTTTATCGTGATCAACGAGCGCAAAGACGGGCTGGTAAAAATGCGTGTCAGGAATTTAAAAGACAATGCTGAGCATTACCTCGATTTTGGCGAAGCCGCCTATACTGCCAACTTCGGCGGCAACCCGGAGTACAACAGCAATACCCTGCGTTATTGGTACACATCGCTGACAACGCCTGGCTCTACCTACGATTATAAGATGGATACCAAAGAGAAGAAACTGATGAAGCAACAGGAAGTAGTCGGTGGCTATGATGCTTCAGCATATACCACAGAAAGAATATATGCTACGGCGAAGGACGGCACCAAAGTCCCCATCTCGCTGGTATATAAAAACGGGTTGAAAAAAGACGGTACCGCTCCCCTGCTATTATATGCTTATGGCTCATACGGCGCCAGCATGGACGCAGGTTTCAACAGTAGCCGGCTCACGCTGCTCGATCGTGGATTTGTGTACGCCATCGCCCATATACGCGGCGGCCAGGAAATGGGCAGGCAATGGTACGAGGATGGAAAGATGATGAAGAAAAAAAATACGTTCACCGATTTTATTGATTGCGGCCAATACCTGGTAGACCAGAAGTTTACCAGCAAAGCGCACTTGTATGCACAGGGCGGCAGCGCCGGCGGTTTGCTGATGGGCGCTGTAGTAAATATGGCACCTGATCTTTGGCATGGCGTCATCGCCCAGGTGCCTTTTGTGGATGTGATCAACACCATGCTGGATGAAAACATTCCCCTTACAACCAACGAATTTGACGAATGGGGCAACCCTAAAAACAAGGAGGCATATTTCTATATGAAAAGCTATAGCCCCTACGAGAATATTGAAAAGAAAAACTATCCCAACCTGCTGGTAACTACCGGCCTGCACGATAGCCAGGTTCAGTACTTTGAACCTGCCAAATGGGTGGCGAAGCTCCGCACCACAAAAACCGATAACAACATGCTGTTACTCCACACCAATATGGCATTTGGCCATGGTGGTGCCAGCGGCCGCTTCGATTATTTAAAAGATGTGGCACTGAATTACGCGTTCTTGTTCGCTTTGGAAGGAATCAGTAAGTAATTTGGAGATATAAAAGAGTGGGAGTGCGGGAATGAAAAATTTAGAAGTGAGCTATTGAGAAAATAAGCAAAACCAAAATATAGTTTTGAACGACGGGCGTTCGTCGATGTCCCCCGCGGGCGGGGGCAGGATTTGCCGGCCAGGCAAAAGCAGGGGTGGCAGCGGCTGGAATTCGCATGTTAGCACCTAAGGCCGCGAACCTTAAAATAACATTTCCTGCGTTTCAAAACCAACAATTCGGCCTACCTTGCCCCCCTTTTTAAAGATACGCAATGACAGACCTTTCAAACTTCGACTCCGATGGAGTTGCCAATCCTAATAACAACATTTTCGGGTTACCGTTTACAGAAGAAGAAGCCAGGCTGGTGATCCTGCCTGTGCCCTGGGAAGTAACCGTAAGCTATGTGGGCGGCACGGCCCGCAGCCCGGAACATGTGTTTAAAGCATCGCTCCAGGTAGACCTTTTTGACCCCGACGTTCCCGATGGCTGGAAGCAGGGCTTTTATATGCGACCGATTGATAAAAAAATCCTCCTGAAAAGCGATTACCTGCGAAAAGAAGCAGAACTCTACATCGATTTTATCTCAACAGATGAAAGGGTCGAGAGCAATAAATTCATGTGTAAAAGCCTGAGGGACATAAACGAGGGTGGTAAATTTCTAAACAACTGGGTGTACGAACAAACCAGCGAACTATTAAAACAGGGCAAACTGGTAGCCTTGCTGGGCGGTGATCACAGTACACCACTTGGATTTATGAAAGCTATCGCGGAGCAGCATGGCGAATTTGGGATTTTACAAATAGACGCCCACTGCGATCTCCGTGAAGCATACGAAGACTTTAACTATAGCCACGCCAGTATCATGTACAATGCGCTGGCTGAGATACCCGAACTAAAGCGCCTGGTGCAGGTAGGTGTGAGAGACTATGGAAAAACGGAATGGGACCTGGTCTGCGGCAGCAATTACCGGGTGATCACCTACTTTGACCGTGAGCTGAAAAGCCGTATGTATGAAGGCGAAATGTGGAAACAGATCTGTGATGAAATTATCAGCCGCCTGCCACAGAAAGTATATATCAGCTTCGATATAGATGGCCTTGATCCCAAACTTTGCCCTAACACGGGTACGCCTGTTCAGGGCGGTCTGGAAACCGAACAGGTAAACTATTTATTTAGAAAACTCATCCAAAGCGGCCGCCAGTTAATCGGCTTCGACTTAAATGAAATTGGTGTTGGAGAAAGTGACTGGGACGCCAACGTAGGTGCCCGGGAATTATTTAAACTTTGCAACCTGCTGGTATCTTCTAATATGCCCGTGGAGAAAGCAGCGCCGGCACAGGCGCCAATGGCTGCAACCAACGTTTAGAACCTCAGGTTCTCCATCCATTCAAAGTCCCGGAAAGGCAGCCAATCATGCACTTTCCGGGACTTTGTTGTTTGTATAGTCGGAAAAATCAAAGCCCTGATTTGGTCATGGCGTCGGCAGGCCATTGATCGACACAACGGACAAATGACTTCTAAAAAATTGGGATACTCATTTACGGCTTTGTGCTTTGGGAAATACAGCCAGCTTTAGGGAAGTATGGTTCAGTACTTTTATCCCGTTAAAAAGGTTAGGATCCTGATGTTGATAATGTCAACGGATTGAAATCCGTTGTTACCATACCTGCCGAGCCTATGGCTATTTTGGAATGAAAAGAAGATGAGGAAAAGAGAAGATGGAAAACGAGATCACCACCGCTAAACCACAAATCTCAAAAGTCCTAAACCCTTCCCACTCGCCACTCCCCACTTTCCACTTACCACTTACCTCCCTACATCACTTCGTGCGCAAAGGAACCCATATCGAGGTATTCGAGTACGCCAAGAATCCGCTCATTGTCAAGGCATTTGCCACCCCGGTGGAGGCCCCGGGTATCACAAATCATGATGGTACCTTTGGGAGCTTTAGCCTGGATGATATCGTCTTTGGGGAAATTTGCATCTACAAAACTTTGTTCAGGATAAAAACTGGTATTGCGTCGGATATCTTTTAATGCAGCAGCATTCTTGCCACCATGATGCGTACCCTTGATATATTGTAAGGCGCCGCTGCGTTCATCCACATCACTGAAATACACAAACACTTTTACAATCTTATCGCCTTCTGGATCGCAATGCCAGGCCTGGCTGTACACATCCTGGTTGGGGTTATGGGTTTTAAGGGTGTACCAGTAATCGATATAGATCACCTTGCTGGCCTGGCCATAATAGTTATCGATAACTGGTTTCAGAAAATCATTTTGTTTCAGTTCCGAAAGCGGCGTTGTTTTCAAAAAATCTTTATTCAGATCGGCACCACGGAGAATAAAAGTCTTACTAAACGAACCATCACCCTCTGTTTTTCCAATAGCGTGGTATTCAGCCCGTTTGGTTTGTGTAACGCTATCGTTTACAAAGCCGTCTATCCCGGCGCAATATCTGTCCCATTGGGCAGTTGTAAAGGCGTCTTCCACCGGTATCATTACAAAACCGTTTTGTTTTAATTCAGCCAGTACCTTTTGTTGTTTTTCAGTAAGTTTTACGTCTTTGTAGGTCAGGCGGCTAGAGGTATTCTTTACATCACGCAATACACTCTGTACTTTTCTTTTCAGGCTACGGGTAAGATTATTCATGTAAAACGGGTTTTTGCAAATATAAAGCCATCGCCAGTCATACCGCAGAATTGGAATGGTTGGGTGCATTCCGCATCGGTGGGTTGGGCTACAAATATTTTTCAGCCACTTCATCAGCATCCATTTCCAGGTGAAATACCCGTAGCCATATTTCGAACACCAGTATCGAGTACAAAACCCTTGCGAGGGGTTGCCCCGGCTTTTTACGATACAGTGCGATGATGTAGCGGATGCCTGCCGGGTCGAAAATCCCAGCATCGGAAGATAAACCTTCGGCCGCCATCTGCTCCAGCGATGTGATCCATTTCCGGTTTAAAAAATCCTTTATCGGCAGGGCAAAGCCTTTCTTTTGATCGTATAACACTTCTTTGGGGATAAATTCCTCGCCTATTTCTTTCAGCAACTGCTTGTCGATACCATCAGGCATCAGGTCCTGTATATTGGCCCCCGACGTGAGTTCGGCAATACGATGATCCAGGAACGGGGCCCGGCTTTCTACCGATGAAAGCATATTAGCGCTGTCCATTTTAAACAGAAAGTCATCTACCATTTTCGTCTGTATACCCACCCACATGAATGCATCTTCGGTATTGGAAGTAAACGCCTTGGACTGTTGATAAAACCCTTCTACCGATTCGTTGGAAGAGCTAACGCCCGCCTTGAACAAGTGCTGCTGCAGATCATAGGGAAAAAAGTTCTTTTGAAAAAATGTACTTAGCGAAGCCCGGCGAAACAGCCTGGTTGCATCCATCCGTTCGGCTATATATTTAAAACCTGGGGTGTAGGCTTTTTTTATCGACTGTAATATCACCCCATCGGCGAAGGTACCGGCGCCTGTTTTAACTGCGTTCAGGTATTTCAGCGGTATGCCGTAGCCACCAAACAATTCATCTCCACCATCCCCGCTCAACATCACTTTTAAATGACGGCCGGCATATTCTGCCACATAACTGCTCGGTATCAGCGAACTATCGGCTAAGGGCTCCATGGTAGCCAGCACTTTGGGTAAAATGTTGATGCAGCTTTCGTCCAAAGGCACTTTGTGATGAATCAGACCACAATGGTTTGCTACTTTGGCTGCATTATCTTCTTCATTGTATTGTTCATTGCCCGGCACGGTCATGGTGACAGCCATGAGGTCTTTTTTTATCCGGGATGCAATACCAGCTATTACACCGCTGTCTACGCCGCCGCTTAAAAAAAGACCTACCGGCACATCGGCTATCAGCTGTCCTTCGATGCTGCTGATCAACAGTTCACGGGCTTCGATTTTCATTTCGCTATAAGACTTCCCGTGCTTACTCCTGTAATCGGGTTGCCAATAACTATGCATGTCCACTCCCTGGCTACTCACCCATGCATAGTGCGCAGGCGGCAATTTTTGAATGTGTTTATAAATGCATTTATCCTGTACGATAAACTGGTAGTTGAGTAACTGCCTTACCGCGTCCGGATCAATGCTCAGTTCGCCGCTCACTAACGGGCGTATTGCAGCAAGGTTGCTTGCAAAACACAGTCGCTTCTCTTCTTCACGCCATTGATAATAAAAAGGTTTCTCCCCAAAACGATCACGTGCAATAAACGCCTTCTGATCCTGTTTATCCCAAATTACAAACGCCCACATACCACGTAAACGGGTTAAAATTTCAGGACCATATTTGATAAATCCTTCCAGCAGCACTTCGGTATCCGATTCGGAGCGGAAAACCGTTCCTTCTGCAAGCATCTGGCTGCGTACTTCCTGGAAGTTATAAGCCTCGCCATTGTAAATGATCACATACCTGCCGCAGCGGCTGTGAAAGGGTTGGTTGCTCCTGGGGTTAATGTCGATAATAGCCAGGCGAACATGACCGAAACAAGCCACATCATCATAATAATAATCGCTGCAATCAGGACCACGGTATTGCATATTGGCAACCGATTGCCGCACAGCCTCCTGTTCCTTATCCGAAGATTTGTAGTGTATAATTCCGCTGATGCCGCACATGATGGTTTAAATATTGTTGGTTAAACTTTAGCGTTTAGGGTTTAGGGTTTAGGGTTCACGAGGTTTGGTTTCAATAGTTCCTGCCTTTGAAGCCCCGCAAAAATGAATACTGTCTGTTAAACATTACACTTCTTTTGAAACCCCGATCCTTGATCCCTGACCCTTGATACTTGATCCCTGATCCTTTCCCTACAGAAGCCGCTTTTCTATATTGTAGAAAATGGCCATAAATCTGTCGCACCACTCGTCATAACTGGTAAATGATGGGGGTTTAAGATGATCTTCTTTATGCGCCAGTTGAAAAGCCGGAAGGTCTGATATACTCTTATCAAATGCATTGGCCCAGGCCTCCAGGAAGTTAGGTGTATCAATGCCAATACCATGTTCAGCCTCTTTAAAAAAATCTACAGCGCCACCGGCAAAAGTGGAAATACCCAGGCAACCGCAACTGATCGCCTCTGCCACTGCCAGGCCGTAACCCTCATTCCGCATGGGTGAAAAAATAAATACGTCGGAAGCCTGGTACCACGCTGGCAGATCATTGTTGGGTATCTTACCATGAAACACCACACCTTTAATAACTTCATCTCTTTTTGCACCCACAATATGCAATTGAACATCTTTTTCCGGTGCGTAAAACAACTTCCAGGCCTCCAGTATCACCGTTAGGCCTTTGGACGGCTTATCGTGACTTACCCATATAAAATTGGTGGCGGCGCCAAAATCCATTTTTTTACGCAGGGTCATTTTTTCAGCTGCGGGTATGGGTTTAAAAATATTGTGGTTGATGGGGTTATGCAGCACATGCACCGGGTAAGGCATATCCGGGTACCGGTGAAACTCGTAGAGGTAAGAATTTTTGCTAAGCAGGATCAACTCAGAAATGCCGATCGCAAATTTCATGTACGCATCGGTATCGAGGTAATAAGAATAACCACATTGATAAAAAACAAGTTTTACCTTCTTATCCAGCTGATTGTTCACCAAAAACTGGTGCAGCACAGTCTTCATTTTGATGGAATCTACCACGCACACGATGACAAAGCTATGCCCGGCTGCAATTTTACCCAACGCCTGTTCAAAAGAATTAAAACGTTTGTCACTAAAAATTTTATTGGAAATACGGCTTTGTTGCTTGCAAATGATCCGTTTGGTATGCGCCGATTTAAATGGCTTGTCGGTATTACCGCAGATCAGGTAATCCAGTGTATTATCAGCGTAATGTTGGGTGAGGTATTCCAGCCGCTGAGGCCATGAAACAAACCCGTCATTCGGAATACCCAATTCTGTAAGCAGCACTTTAGCAACGGTTCCTTTCATTACACGATCTATATTGTCTTTTCGCCGCTAAGTTAGCGATTGGCTGATTGTCTTAAAAATTGAATTGAATCATTGTAAATTCCCAGGAAGCTATTGCACCAGGCGTCGTACGTCAAAAACGCTGGGCGCTTAAGAACCGTAACTGGCTGCGTCAGCAGGTAATATTGTTCTACAGCGGCGAGCCAGGCTGCTAACTGGTTTGGGCGCTGTACAAGCACCCCGTTATCCGCAGAAAAAAATTCACTCACGCCACCTGTATCAGCAGCGAGACAATAACAGCCGCAGCTCATGGCCTCGGCCAGGCTCAATCCAAAACCTTCCTGGCAAAGAGAAGAGAACAGGAAAACATCAGCTGCCTGGTAGTACCTGGCAATTTCCGGGTTTGGTAATTTACCCTCAAACCGGAGACCGGGCAGCGCAGTATTACGTTTTGCCCCGACAATGATTAACCTTGCCTCAGGGTGCGCGGCCACAACCTGGGGCCACATGCGAAGAATAATATCCAAACCCTTTTTCGGCCGGTCGTGCGACACCCACAAAAACATTTGTTCACTATCCACGATGCCGAGCGCTCGCCGGGCAGCGGTCCGGTCCGGGGTGGTAAGCGGAAAAAAGATATCCTGGCGAACCGGGTTGTGCAGCACATGTGACAGGAATGGGTATTCATGGTATTTGTTCCGTTCGTACTCGTACGATTTTTGCGTTAGCAGCACTACTTCTGCAAGGCCTTTTCTGAAATGTTTATACTCATCCCGGGTAAATTCATACGAAAAACCACATTGCACAAAGATGACCCGGCACTTGTTTTGCCAACCGTTATGTTCGATGGTATCGCTGACAATATTCTTTAGTTTGGTATTATCCATAATAGCAACCACCACGAAATCATGCTGCCTGATAATGGCTTTAAGCGCCTGTATATAGCGTCGGTATTTGAGCGGATAATACCAGTCGCGGTTAATTTCCCATTTGCAGGAACGGCAAATAATACGGATCGTACGTTCCGATTGAAACGGAATGTCTGAGCGGCCACAAAGTAAATAATCGATTTCGTTCAGGGGGTATTTGCCCAGGAGGTATTCAATGATCTGCGTCCAGGATCCCATAAAATTGCCAGGCAGCCCCTCATTGGATACCAGTATTCGGGCTTCTCTGTTCTTTGTAGGGATAACTTTCATTTTCAGTTGCAAATTAACGGAAAGCAGGAACAGCTGAATAAATGCCCACCTATGACGGGACCGCCAGCGTAGCCGTAGCCTCCAGGGCCGTATGTTCTCAATGCCCGGGCGTTACCCCACCACTTTATTTAAGAAAATCAGCATTACGACGTCTATAATAACCAGGACAACGTGATAGGTGCGGATCTTTTTATAGATGGATTGGTATTTTACCTCGTTCCGGTCTTTCTTTTTTAGAAAACGAATACCCTTCACAACGGTCGGAATCAGGAAAAAATATAAGAGGATCAAAATAACGAGTATAGCGAAAAGAACAATCCCTTTCCAATAAACCCGGGAAAGCGTAAGTTGCTCCAGGTCAGAAACAAAAAACTGGCGCACCGTGACAATGACGACCACCAGGTATAATGGTGTGAAAACAAAATAGAAAAGGATTTTGGCAACCTTAAAAACCCGCATGCGTTGTTTGATCGTCGATTGAAAATAATTATAACAGATAAGATAGAGTGCTTTTATAATTAACAGGTCGTAAAAAACCTGGTAAGCACATACGTCTGCATTATGTAGGTCGATAGGGAACATGCTGGTTTATTAATGGGTTTATGTGTGGAAATAACTGGATGGCGATGGTATTCGGCGCCTTTTCCAAGGCGGCCAAAAATAGGTTTTAGGCAATAAGAACCAAAAATACTTTTTACGAATCTGCCAATCTTCGCCTCGCCAGCGGTTTAACAGGCGTTATGTCGACAGCAATTCAAGCTCATTGGTAGTTATTAAGCATAAAAACATTCAGCAGTTTTTTCTTAGTAAATCTATTGATGGCGGTGTACATCCGCTTGCAAAAACCGGCAAACCTTACTTTGGCAATAGGAAAAGCTACGTCTGCTTTTACAGCTTGCAGAAAAACAGATGCCTTTGGATCGTCCAGTAACTTGTCGCGGTAAATAAAATTTACCAGGAACAGGCAGCGCTCTTTAAACTTTGCAGCGGTGATCAATCCTTCGTCTCTGGCCCATCCGAAAATGACATACAGTTCGTTTATTTTTGAAAAAAACAATTCCGGCCTGGTGGTGGTATTGTTACTGTGCCGCCGCCAGTAATGCAGGTACTTGCCGCTTTCGTGCACCTTACCCTTCGAAGCAATCACGATCCAAAATTTCCAGTCGCCAGACGACTTGAATGCTGAAATGTCCGGCATTTGAGCGATAATATCTTTCCGGAACAAGGCGCAACCGGCCGTGGCGATCCCCATGCTGTTGATGATGCGGTTTTGAATAAACTGGCGACCATCGTGCAGCACATTGTATTTGGTGATACTGCCGCTATAATTCAATGCGCCGTTTTCGTATACGGTAAGGGTTTGGCAAAAAGACAGGGTTACATCCGGGACCTTCTTCGTGCCTTCAAATAATTGTTCCAGCAGCGTAGGCTCACTCCAGTCGTCACTTTCGGCTATCAGTATCCATTCCCCTTTGGCCAGTTGAATCCCTTTAAGCCATTGCTTAAAAGTGGACCCGCTATTGGCTTCATTGAACACGATATCCGACACTTTGGGATGCTGCCGGTACTGGTTAATGACCTCCCGGCTATTGTCGGTAGAGCAGTCGTCGAGAATGATGACCTCAAAATCTTCGAAAGTTTGGTTCAGTATCGTATTGATCCGCAGATCCAGGAAAAGCGCATGGTTATAGTTCGGAATTATTACAGAAATCATTCAAAGGTTTTTGGAAGGCGGTGCAATGTAAAAAAAATAGCGCTACACCATGGCTTTTGTTGGCGGCACCATGATTGACGGCATTCAACTCCAGCGTTCGGGGCACTAGGAAAAAAGAAGCCGTAGTCTATCCCTGAAACTGAGGTAATTGTACTTTACAGGTTTTTGAACTGCCTTCACCCAAAGCTTCTTTCTACCTATAAAACCCAGCCCTTCAAAATAAGCCGTTTTTATACCAGGCAGCTGGCTATTTAGCGAAGTTCTTAATGTATCAATCCGGGCGTTATCTTCTCCTACCGTTTTATAATAGTTTGCGTAAACATTACAACGTCGGATAGCGTTGAGTATGAACGACAGCGTTTTACCTGTTGCCATACCTTCAAATTGATCGTTCCAGGCGGCTTCCTTTAACCAGGCCATATCGTCAGCTTGCCGTTCCAGCGAAAATCCTGTTTGCTGTGCATGATGCACCCGGTAGCCTATTAATTTTTTACTCAGTAAATAGAGTTGGTTTCTTTTAGCAATCTGCAATGCGATCCAGTAGTCATGCCAATAATCTGGTGGCGGACAATAAAAAGGAAACAACCAGGCTGTTGTTTCTTTCCTGATGCATAATGCCGCGCCTGTTACAAAATTATCCAGCTTCAGCAGCATCTCAAACAGGTTAGCAGCATTGGCAGTCTCCTGTAGCGTTGTTGAGAAACTCAGTGCTCCCCAAATCGTTCTTTCGATGCCGGTCTCTCCGTCATGAAGTAAAGACCCATTCGAAAAAGCGCCCATCGCATCCGGATGATCTGTAAAAAAATCAAGGGTCACCTGTACTTTATCACGACACCATACATCATCCTGGTCACAAAGAAAAATGAGGTCGCCGGTACACAGTCTGATTGCCTGCTCAAAGTTCTTTCTTGCCTCTAGCTTTGTAGGGTTTGCCATAAATGATATGATACCCGGGTATTGTTGTTCAAAACTTTTGATAATATCCCGGGTGCCATCCACTGATCCATCATCGCAAATAATGATTTCCTGGACCGGCCGGGTTTGCCCGAATATAGACTGCAATTGTTCCCGCAGGTATTGTGCGCCGTTCCATGTACACAAGGCTACAGAGCTCTTCATGTGCTTTAAATATTTCTCTGAAAAAATAGACCAATTCTAGTTAATGCGGATGGTTATTGCCTGCTAGTAGCCGCTGGTAAAATCCATGGCGCAGATTTCCGGCGGCGGCTTCTGAATATTTTTCCCATGCATCAACGGATGCCGCCTTTATCATTTGCAAGCCCGGCCGCCGATCACTGAGTAGTTGGTCGATGGCCTGCGCGAAACCGGGTGCATCGTCACACACTATTATTTCCCCGCCATTCTCCGTTTCAATGCCCATACAACCGAGACTGGTAGAAATAAGGGGAATCCCAAAAGCCATTGCCTGAATTACCTTAGCCCTGATGCCACCACCTCCAAGCCTGATGGGTACAATCATGATACTGTTGGCCATTATTTCGGAAAGGTCCTTCACAAAACCCGTGAAGACCAGCTTATTGCACCCACTCATCCTCTTCCGGAAAGTGTCACTCCAGGTGCCGGTAATATAACAGGTTACTGAACTGTTTTTTATTAATGGCAAAATTTCTTCAGCATACCATTCCAGCCCTTCTTTGTTTGGAAAATGATTCTCCGACCCGATGAAGATCAACTTTTCTGGCTTCCAGCTATCCAGCAACTCCGGTGCGGTAAAATATTCGTCTGGCACAGCAAACGGCGAATTAAATACTTTTAAACCCGGCAATAGCCGGCTGATCCGCTGCTGATCGCTGTTGTTCAGCGAAAAGATGGCGTCATATCGTTTCATGAAATCCAGTTCAATATTTTTAGCGCAGGTTACCAGGTACTTGTTACCAAAACTACGGTCGTTACCTACCGCCATGTAGTCTTCCATGATAGAATACAGCGATTCTATCTCTACGTACACTTTCAACTGGCCTTCCGGAATAAAATTGACACAGCCGATATTAGTGGAATACTCTACCTGTACTATATCAAACACATTCTCTGTAAACAGTTGTTCACATTTCGACAGTAGGTTATTACTCAGCAAAAAGATATTGGTGATCTTCTTTCGCAGGTTAAAGAATACATGTGACTGCGCCGCTTCTCTTTTTGAAAAATGGGCATAGTAAAAATCCCGCAGGCTTTTTTTAAATTTTTCTTTCGGGCCTTGCTGCTTGATATAGTTCACCACCTCAATCCTTACATCGGGCCAAATTGCATGTAAATGGGCTGCATCCTCCAGGTCTTGCTGGTTGTACACACTTATTAGCAGGGTAATATCATAATGCCTTTTGAGCCAATTTACCGAAGTATATCCATACATTTTACCGCCATCAGCCACAGGCCATGGAATACAAAAAGTGATGATAAGAATGGTTGGCTTTTTATTCATACAGGCGGCAAGATTGCATTTGGCATAACTATACCTGCAGCAATCGGGGCAGGTTTAACGGCGATCATCTATTTAGGGATGATCAGAAAATTATGTCCACTTCTAACTTTAGAAAATTTATAATTGATGCTTTGCACAAAATCGACATAATCCTGGAAACACATATTATACTTGTCTTCCAGGTGGTATTCGTACTCGAATAATATAGGCATCTTATTCCGTGCGATTGTTGTAACAGCTCCCTGCATCGCCTGCAAATCGCCACCCTGGATATCAATTTTCATGAAACTAATGAGTCCCGGGATATCCAGGCTGTCGATGGTGATCGTTTTCACTTCCCGGCCGGTTTTGGCGTTATAGTCTATTCCATAGGATCCATAGGCGCCGCCGTAGGCTACAAAGTCGTGTTCGGGGAAAATAAGCGTTTCACCCGCGATATTGTGAACTGCACCAAAGTGTGGTATTATTTTACCTGCCTTGTTGTTCGCTTCAATATTCTTATTAAAAATTTCGTACACCCAATCGTCTGCATCAAACGAATGCACGATGCCACCCTCCCCTGCCAGGTTAGAAAACAGTACGCTCATCTGCCCAAAATTTGCCCCTACGTCCAGAACCGTAGTTCCGGGTTTGATATATTCAGCAGCCAGGTCCACCACTTCCTTTTCGAATACTTTATTGCTGATAATGGTATTGGCAACAATATCCTGGTAGGCATCGGTAGGCAAATAATAATTACCCGTTGCCGTTGTATGAAGCGTTAGATTCCTGGTCTTCCTGCTTTTTTTGAACGATTCGTATCGTGTTATCTTAAATCCAAATTTCTGTAACACTCCGTTCAGTACTTCTTTCATGCTCATATTTTATTGATGGTATATTTAGCAAATACATTCCCATTGTCCCCTCCTTCGTAGCGGGCAAATACAGAACCTGTTTCGATGATATTAAAAGGTAAAATGTCATCCTGCAAATCGTAAAGTTTATACCCGGGATGATTAATACACATAATCCAGGAATAGCGTCCGGGCATTAAAAAATGCGGTGGTATTGTCACGACCAGGGTCACGGTATCACCTTCTATAAACTGCTCTATTTTTTCGTGTATCGTAAAAACAGCATACTTATGTTTATCGGTAAGCCGCATGGCCAGTTCCAGTACGGGGTTAAAGTCGGGCATTCGCAGCTCGATTTGTACCAGAATCTCCTCCTCAAAGCTAAAATTCACTTTTGGGGACAGACTGCTGCTGACCATTTGGATGCTGCCAAAATGATTTCCGGGGAAACTGGGTGGCCTTTCTATTTTCTCCACCTGGTTGCCGGCCTGTTGCAGGTAATAGCTGATCACTTCGTTTGTGGGGCCGGTAGTTACCAGCTTGCCTTTATCAAACATCATGGACCTGGTGCACAATTGCGCAATTGTGCCCATCTGGTGACTCACAAAAAGAACGGTACGACCCTCATTTTTTGAAACGTCATTCATTTTGCCCAGGCATTTCTTCTGAAATTCGGCATCTCCGACCGCCAGCACTTCATCAATAATTAAAATATCAGTATCCAGGTTAGCAGCTACGGCAAAAGCCAGGCGAACATACATGCCGCTGCTATACCGCTTCACAGGCGTATCTATATAGCGCTCCACGCCGCTGAAATCGACGATCTCATCAAACTTTTTATTGATCTCCGCTTTGTTCATGCCCAGGATAGCGCCGTTCAGGTAAATATTCTCCTTACCGGTTAGTTCCGGGTGAAAGCCGGTACCTACTTCCAGCAGGCTGGCCACCCTGCCCTTTATCTTAATATTGCCGGCAGTTGGCGATGTAGTGCGGCTTAAAATCTTCAGCAATGTGCTTTTACCGGCACCATTTCGACCGATAATACCCACCACTTCGCCATGTGCAATCTCAAAATTGATATCCTGCAAGCTCCATACAAAATCTCCTTCCCCCTTAGAACTACGGTCGTTGGTCTCGCCGAGTTTAGCCGTGGGGTCTTCCCGGCCCCGAAGCCTTGCCCAGATCCGGTTTAAATCGTGGCTCAATGTGCCGGTGCCCACCTGACCGAGCCTGTATAGCTTTGAAATATGCTCAACCTTAATAACTGTATTGCTCATGTAAATAATGATCAGTGGTAGGGAGCTACGCTATTAAGCAGCCGCCAGATAATTTGCGTCAAAAATAAAAGATTAATTGCGGTTGGGAATTTTTAAGTGAGCGGCATGTAATTCCGCCGTTTCAAACGAATAGATAAGCCGAATATCTACGGATAAGCATTGCTTTTGCGCAGGTTTACACTTTCATTTTACGGATACCCAGCTTTGCCAATAACACGGTAAGGTAATAATGCCGGAATTTTTGCTTTTGAGGCGTGGCACCGCGCCTTCCGAAAAACGAGGCAATAAATAGCCCGGTCATGCCGCGAAAATGTTTGAAATAAATGTATTGCTTATTAAGGTTGAAGCGAGGTTCGGTACTGGTACTACGCATAGAAACGGCCTGTAGCCAGCGGTATTCAAAGCCAGGTTTTGGCAGGTAGTAAAATTTATATTTTCCAAGCAATAGACGCACCCATATTTCCCAATCCTCGTTTCCCATGCCAGGCATTTGCGGGTCGTAAACAGCTTGCTCAAACACGCTCTTTCGTATTAAGGCACATGCATCAATATAATTCATGTTGCACAGCTTGTAAGGATCCAATTGCCCAACCACCCACTCCCCGACACGGTCGCCAAACTCTACGGCATCGGTATACACTACAGCTATAGCCGGGTTCTCAGTAAGGATGCCTGCGGCTTCTATAACTGTCTCCGGCACAAGGTGGTTGTCGCTGTCAAGGGGTAAAATAAATGTGCCCGTAGCCACAGCGATTCCATTGTTACGGGCCATAGCTAAACCCTGGTTTTTTTGGTTGATGACCCTGATATGACCCAGGGCCGCCAGTTCATCCACTTTTTGGTTTGTAGACGCATCGGTAGATCCATCATTTACCAGGATCACCTCAAATAGATCTGCATATTTTGCCAGATTGATGCTGCTGATGGCTTCATCCAGATAGATGCCGTGGTTGTAACAGGGTATAACGACAGAAATAAGGGGGGAAGGCATCCGGCTTGGAAATGGGGGTTTAAGGATCAATGGTCATTGAAAAATTGGTCAATTTTCAACAAACAATTTTCAATTTTCAATTTTGTGCAGTGAATGCTATTTAGACGACAACATGGCTTTGGCTTTCTTTTGCAACAACCCAAAATACATCTTCATTTTTCCTTTTCCGGTGGTAATGGTTTCGTATTTTGTTCTGAGGTTCTGGTACAAATCTTTGTACATAAGGTACACATCGGGATGTATTAGCTGCTGAATAGGATTGCCGGCACCTGCCAGGCTGGCATCCGTTGGAGCTAAGGGTTTTTTAGTGACCAAAAACATATTTTGCTTATACCACCAGTTAACATCTTTATTGTCCCATAATTTTGACCTTAGCACATCGTAATATTCAAAACCATGGGCGCTGAATTTTTGCTGCCAATAAGAAATAGGCTGTTCATTTATATGATTTTGTCCTCCCTGACCCGGGAAAGCAGCCGAGAAAATAATAGTATCTCCCAGGCGAACCAATGAGCTAATGATACTATCTGCAGATGTTTCTACAAGGTGCTCCACTACTTCAAGGCAAATCACCAGGTCATATTTTTGAGGAAGATCAACTGGTTTTTCAAGATCGGTTTCAATAAACTCATTATTACCGATCATTAGTTTGTCCCTGTTGACCCACCCCCCGTCGAGGCCGGTTATTTTTTGCACACCGTATTCCTTAAAAACCCTTAAAAAAGTACCCGTACCACAACCCACATCTACAACAGAAGATGGTGAAAACATTTCCATTAAGACCGGCACTATAGCACCGGGCGCCCTTAAATTATGCACATCATCCTCGTGAATATATTTTACCATGAAGCGTTTTTATTATTGAGATAACATTGTTTTTATCTTTGACCTGACTTGTTTCGAAACACCCAGTATATCTAGTAGTTTCCGGTGTTTAATCGGTGATTTTTGTTTTTCCCTGCGATGGCTGCGATGGTTTTTAAACAATTCATAATAAGCCACCGATGTTTTATTCACATCATAATGTGCCTGCGTATGTTCTGCTGCATTAGCACTTAGCTGTTCCAGCCTGCCACGGTCGTTATTCAGTGCTGCAATGGTATCCACAAAGATTTGATTGTCGCCTACGGGTAGGACAAAGCCTACTTCGGGTGGCACCACTTTAATAATGCCTGTATTAAATTCGGATAGAACAGGAACCAGCCCGCAGCTCATAGTTTCCAGCAGCGATACCGGAACACCATCCAATCTCGATGGGAGAATAAAAATATCGTGCCGGCAGATATGATTGAACAACTCGTTGTTATCATCCACCCGGTAGGCGGTGAAATTAGTGCTGGCCTTTACCAGGGCCAGAACCCGTTCCTTTTCCGGGCCATCGCCGATAAGTGTCCATTCCACAACAATATTTTTTTCCTTCAGTAGCCGGTCCATTTCAAAGAGGTCATGAATTCCCTTCTTTACATCGAACCTGGCAAGGAAAAGTATTTTTAAGGGTTTATCCAAATTCGGTTTTCGTTTCAGGGTACTTAGTTTTATACCGTATGGCAGGAAAAAAATATCGGCTTTACGGTTGGGCATGGCGGCAACCAGTTCGTCGTAGATACAGATATTATGTGCTATGAAAACATCTATCAGAAATTCATATTTTACTGCCAATCGCACATAGCCGCCATCATGGGCCACAAAAAAAATGGTTTTGGCAGGTCGGCGGAAAATATCCAGGGTGCGCAGTTCTTCCACAAAACTAGTTACGACCACACCCTCCAGGTTGCTGATTAGTTTACTTAAACGCTTGCTTACGTCATACACGATTTCCATATTAGCAAAACCAAAAACCGTATGTTCGCTTACATCCCAGGGCGTAAACCTTCTTGTAAAAACAGACTCTTTACAATCTATCAAAATTGTTTTTTTATCAAAATAGCCTTCCCTGTCGCCTTGCAATAGATTGTAGCAGAAATTGGGTGCCCCTCCCAAAAGATTCTGGGCAAAAAAAAGCAACTCGTCCTTCTTTATATCGTGGTTATCCATTGAACTGTATTTTTTATACTTTCTTCGAAAGCGGAGCCGGGCACAAACCCAAGTGCCTTCAGTTTATGAATATCTGCTTTCCAGTTTTTAGGGTCGCCTTCCTTGGTTATATTGTTAAAGGACACTTTACACTGCCCGTCTATTTTTGCAAGAAATAATTCCACAGCCTGCTTAATGGTGGTTTCTTCTCCATTAGCCACATTGATGACTCCGCCATCAAAAACAGCATTGGCCATTACCACATCTACCGCCTTACAGATGTCTGTTATGTAAATAAAATCCCTGCTTTCGGTGCCATCGCCAAACAGGGTTACTTCGGCAGCATTTTCCAGGTATTTGTGATAAGTATCCCAGAATAACTGTTTCCTGAGCCTTTCGCCATACACAGAAAAAATACGGAGGCTGATGCCGGCAATATGATGGAGCTGAAAATATTCCAGGCAAAGATTTTCGGCCAGGTATTTGTGCCAGCCATAAGGTGACACTGGTTGCACCGGGTGTTTTTCATCTATCGGCAGATAGCCAGGATTTCCATATACTGCTGCGCTGCTCAAATGAATAAATTTGCAGTTTTGATTATAAAGCCGGATATCTTCCAGCAGTTTGGCCACATTGTACACATTCATTTCATAATCGAAAAATGGCTTTCCCACCGACAGTGGAACGCTGCCGTTACCGCCGGCAAAAATGCAATATTCAAATTGATGGTTGGTAAACGCAGCTGTATAGCGGGCATTTTGCGGATCTACCTGGTAATATTGGCTGCAGGCCTTGCTTTGAGACAGTATGTCGGCGCCATGAACCTGCCAGCCTTTTTCCGTAAAATACTCCACCAAATGGCTCCCAATAAAGCCTTCGGAGCCTATGATGATGATGGAAGGGGTCATGTATGTTGTGATTCGTGTTGTGGTAAATATTTTACAACGGTGGCGGGGTTACCTGCGACTACAGTCCAGGCAGGTACATCTTTTGTAACTACACTTGCTGCTGCAACGATGGCACCTTCGCCTACTGTGACACCTTTAAGGATGGTTACATTCATTCCTATCCAGGCGTTTTTACAAATTTTAATTGGAGCAGATTTTACATGTGCCCAGTCTTTTGAAAAATTGTAATCGGTCTGACCATTTTTCCAGTCGGCTAAATGGTTTTGCATATCAATGTGCCTGTGTTCAAAGTTAAGAGAATGAGAGTCGTTATCGAAAAGATACACGCCCCATGAAACGAACACATCATCTTCCACTTCTATCCTGTTAATACAAATGGCATTGCCTCCAGCCAGGTAAACCCGGTTGCCGATAATAACTTCTCCGGAAGAAGTATTAAATGTAAAATTGCCACCAACCATAGAATCGTCGCCAATAGTAACATAATTTTTTGATAGTTCGGCCTTTGGAATATGCATGTAAAAACTGCCAAAAAGAAGCGACTTGCCAATTTTTAAACACGGCCTGTTGTACCGCCTGGCATCAGCTTTTTGTGGGTTCAGTTTTCTGTCGAAATATCTACCTCCCCTTTTTATAAAACTTAATATTCCCATCTCTACTTTGTGGTTAAATAATGTTTGATGTTTTTTAGAAAGCGAATATTGAAAATGTATAGCGGATCTTCGGTAACCCGCTTTATCAAAAAAGCACCTGCTTCCTTTTTTCTTTTCTGCAACAGAAGGTCCGCATAGATTCGATTCCTGATAAAACTCATCCTACTTTTACAAATATTTTTTTCCTCTGGGGTCAAATGTATGTTTTTAAGGAATGCACGGTAGGCCTCTATTACCATCTGGTTATTTTTGACAGAATTATTTGCCGACCAGTTACCGCCGGAATGCAAACGATAAACGCCCATCACTTCGTTTAGATACCTTAATTTACCCTGCCGGGATAGCAAAAAGTTGAAAGGCCAATCGCTCATGCCCAAAGTCTTGACCCATTCCGGTACTTCACTTATACATTCCTTTCGGAACACACTGGAACAACTAGGGATAATATTTCCGTTTTTCAATAAATCACTTGTTTCACTAATGCCGCTTTGGGTTGATTTACAATACAAATAGGCTTCACAGGAATTGCCTTCAAACTTTACCTCCACATTGTGATATACTAAAACATAATCCGGATTGGCATCTAAAAAGTCTGCCTGCTTTTGTAATTTATATGGGTCGGTCCAGTAATCATCGCCTTCGCAAAAAGCAATGTATTGGGAAATGCAGGCATCGTAGGTATTGCTAAAATTAAGTTGCTGACCTTTATTTGTTTCATTCAAAATGACTGTGAGCCTTCCGGGATTTTTTTCAGCATACAACCGTAAAACTTCAGCCGTATTATCGGTAGAACAATCGTCTGCCACAACTACCTGAAAGTCGAAATTTGTTTTTTGAGCCAGAAACCCGTCAAGGGCCTGTGCTATAAAAGGACCATGGTTATATGTAATGCAGAAAATGCAAAGTTTCATTTTTTATCGGCTATAAATATTTATCGCCCAGTTGCCTGCTTTCTATTTCTTTAGCAGGTAGCCCATATAATATAAGGTTATCTCCACAGTTTTGCAGTAATACGGCACCTGCACCAAGTACCACATTCCTGCCTAGATGTAATCCATTTACCACGGTAGCACCTATACATATAGCCGAATATGCACCAATTGATACATTTCCACCAATAGATACCCCGGGGGCCAAACTCGAGAACCGCTCCATTATACAATCGTGATCCAAACTTGCGCCGGTATTTATTATTGCGAAGTCTCCCACCCTGGTATCGCTGTTAACGGTAGCTCCTGGCATCACAGCTACACCAATACCCATTTTTACGCTGCTGGCAATATTAGCAGAAGGGTGAATAGCATTCGCAAATTCGATTCCGGGTACCAATTCCAATATTCTGGTCACCACCCGCTGCCTTACCCAGTTATCTCCAATAGCAACAAATAATTCACACCCGGGATAAAGCACCAGCAAACGGGGCAAATCTTCTTCGCTGCCAATAACCTTATAGCCCGATGTCTCTTCCCCAATACTCCTCCCACCATCCAAGAGTCCTGCTATGATGTATTTATTTTCTTTCTCGAAAATATCGATTATAACTTTTGAATGACCGGAGGACCCTATTATTATGACCGCCTGATAATTCATATTTCACCATTTATTATTAAAAATTGGCCGGTCGCAAACAGGATAAAAATACTGATTGCTATTTTGAAGTAAAATAATGTTTGACGTTTTTAAGAAAGCGGACATTGAAAATGTATAGTGGATCGGTGGCGAGCCTTTTCATCAAAAATGCTACTGCTTCTTTTTTCCTTTTCTGCATCAATAGATCTGCATAAATACTGTCCCTGATAAAGCTGATCCTCTTTTTACAAATATCTCTTTCGTCGGGGGTCAAATGTATGTTTATAAGGAATGCGCAGTAGGCATCTAATACCATAAGGTTATTCTTAACTGAATTATTTGACGACCAGATGCCACCGGCATGCAAACGATAAACCCCCATCACCTCATTCAGGTACTTCACTTTACCATGTTTTGACAGCAGAATATTAATTGGCCAATCTCCCATGCTCAACTCCATTATCCATGCCGGAACATTTTGGTAAATCTCTCGATGGAAAACACTGGAACAGGTAGGGATAATATTTCCATGTTTTAATAAATCACTCGTTTCCAAAATGGGATTTTGGCTTGATTTGCAAAACAAAAAATCCTCTTTAGAACCATCATCTTGCTTTATTATAACGTTATGAAATACCTGTGAAAATTCTGGATTAGATTCTAAAAAATATACTTGCTTTTGTAGTTTCAAGGGGTCAGTCCAGTAGTCGTCTCCTTCAAAATATGCAACGAATTTAGATGTCGGGCTTTCTATTAAATCTAACCAATTTTGTGCGGCCCCTACATTCTTTTCTTGTAAGATGAGTGTAATAAAGTCGGGATATCTTGCCTTATATTCCGCAAGTATTTGCCTTGTACTATCAGTTGAATAATCATCTGCAATAATCAATTCCCATTGAAAATCAACTTGCTGCATTAAGACACCTTCAATGGCCTGTCTAATGAACTTTTCATGGTTATAGGTAATTAAACAAACAGATACTAGTTTATTTTCCATTTCCTTTTTCACACATTAAAAAAATACTAGAACATAGGTCAGGATAAAGCTGGCCGAGTTGGTAACAGCCTTCCAGATATTCCTTTGAAATGATATCAGTGTTCAACAATTTGTCCCATTGAAAATTAGCGAGGGCTTTAAAAAATATTCCTGAACGGAAAACGACTTTTAATCCTGCAGCCCTTGCATCTCTTTCCAGGGTATCGAGGGTATAAGTTATGTTATGACCATGTTCTTTTTCAGCAGGAGTTATGGCGGCATTATGAGAGATTAAACCCATTTTTACTGCAATCTGACGGGAGGGTGCATTTGCATTGGGGCATACCAGAAAAAACCTGCCGGTATCAGATAACCATTCATCGTTAACCCGTTTAAGAACTGCAACCGGATCGTCAATATGTTCTAATACATGGGTTAGTACAATGTTGTCGTACTTTTTTGGTAAGGTTGCGTTTTCAAATAAAGCGTTTACAAATTTCACTGCGGGCCCGAATTCAGTTTTTGCAATTTCTATGGCTTCATCTGATGCTTCTACACAGGTAATATCCTTAAAATAAGGAGTAAACCTTCTGGTAAAATCCCCTTTAAAGCTGCCTAATTCTAAAAGACTGCCCTCTTTAA
Organism: Chitinophagaceae bacterium; assembly: GCA_039925965.1. Classification (GTDB taxonomy): domain Bacteria; phylum Bacteroidota; class Bacteroidia; order Chitinophagales; family Chitinophagaceae; genus JAZKFT01. The sequence continues at coordinate 29,630 of JBDSXW010000070.1, read as the reverse complement.
AAAAGGGGATAAAGGATTGCAACATGTAATGGTGCATAATATCAAAATCGAAATTATACGCATACTTATGGTCAGCATGATCTTTTAATTCCAGGTTATAGTTTCTTTTATTTTCCATAGTTAAAATGATAGATCAAATACAAAGTTTCGTTTTCTTCTGACTCAAGTTTAAAGTCAAATTTATAGTATAATGCCAAAGCCGTGCTATTCAGCTTATTTACCTCAAGGCGGATGGTCTGTAACTTATGCTCCATTCCAAATGTTATTACATTTTTCATTATCGTTCCTGCAATGCCCATACCCAAAAAATCCTTTTCCACACTTACATTGGTAATAAACAATCCGTTGGTTTTATCATTCCTGTATATCGCAATAAGTCCAATTAACCTGCCTTGATTCCAGGCTTCAAACCTGATAGCTTTATCAGTTATTTTTTTGGAATATGCAGATATATCAACTTTACTGCTTAGCAAAGGGGTAAACTGCCGGTCACAAAAAGCCAGGTGGTTAAAAACTTCCTGATCATCTGAATTATTTATAGCGAATACAATATCCAACATTATTCCGTGGTTAAAAGCTCAGCCAAACCAAATCCAGATTTTCCAAATTCATTGCCATTGTATAATAAAAACACCTTTCCCTCCACTTCAAAAATATGAGGGTAGCATTTCATTTCTGTATCCCACTCATTTTCTTCATTGCTTATGCCAGATTGGCTGTCATCCCTTACCCAATTTATTAAATCGTCGGAAAATGCATACCCTAGTTTATAACCCCGGTTTGGATTTTTCCTGAAATCTGTTGCTTCCCGAAAACAGAAGTACATATGAAATCTGTTGCCAATTTTAGTAACGGATGGCAATGCCTGGCATTCATCTTCGTTTAAAACATCCTTAATTATTTGTACCCCGTCGTGCTTTTTCCAGTTACTACCATCATTTGAAATGGCATAACCAATTTTATAAACCCTGGCCTGTGGTTCGTCAGGGGTTTGTTTAATCCATTTAGTGCCAAATATATACCACATGTAATAGCTGTTATCGTATTTTTTTACAAACCCATCACCAACAAGTACAGGCTCTTTAAGGGATGCGCCTAATACCGGACCATGCCCCAGCCTGACAAAAGTCTCTCCGTTATCAAAACTTTCTACCAAACCAATAGCAGTTTCTACGGGAACTGATATCCTTCTATTCCAGCCACATGTATAAGCTACAATCCGGTCGCCATCTCTACATGGATTAATCGGGAAAATCCCATGTTCATCAAATGTTCCTAATTGCCCTAATTCAATAACGGTTTTTTTTGCTACATTTTTAACTTCTGAAAGGTTTTTATCCATATCCACAAATGATATATGGCTTACATATTGACCCATAGTATCCCTGGCCCTGGTAGAAAAATAAATTCTTACAAAACCATCGAACACTAATGTTTGTGGTGATTGTGCAAACGCTGTACAGTTATTCGCAAGGCTGTGTTGTGCCGGGTCAAAAATTTTACCCCTCTTTATCCATTTCATAATTTACTTTTTCAGTATCGCTAACCCAAATCCACTTTTACCAACAGCATTTCCCAAATAGTACATGTAAGTTTCACCCTCCAGTTCAAATACATGAGGGTAACTTATCATCTCCGAATCCCAACCGGTTTCAGAAACATCAATACCAACTAAATGATCGGCTCTGATCCAATCAATTAAATTCTTTGAATAGGCATACCCAATTCTATACCCGTTGTTTTTACTCCTATAATCTTTTCCCCCCCTGTAACAATAAAACATATGGTACAGCCCTTCCTTATAAAAAACATCCGGGCTGGCCTGTGCTTCGTTTTCGATGGTACTTTTAATTAAATCCGTATTTTGTTTTTCCCAATTTATTCCATCTCCCGAAATTGCTAACCGGATTTTATAAACAGGCTCAGGCTTATTGTTATCTAATATCCATTCTCTACCAGCAATGTAAAACAGATACCACTTATCCCCAAACTTTCTAACCTTGGGTCCGCTCAATATAAATGGCTCATCAGCGGAATAAGACAGTATAGGCCCATTTCCAGCTTTATCAAATGTTACGCCATTATTATTGCTTTTTGCAAACCCAATTGCCGTATTAAAAGGAACTGATTCACACCTTGTCCAACCTGCATAATAGGCCCAAAATTCATTTCCATTTTTTATTACCGAAACTGGATAGGTACCAAATTCATCAAAAGTGCCAAGATCACCGAGCTTTAAAATTGGCTCTTCACTAATTCTTACAGGTTTAAATAAGTCCGTTTTATTAAAATCCACAAAAGCAGAATAGCTAACATATTGACCGTATTCGTCCGGAGCGGGCCTGCAGGAAAAATAAACCCTGATAAAATCGTCGAAAGGGACTACATGGGGAGCCTGAGCAAATTCGTTCATCCAATATGGGGTTTCCAATGCAGTTGGATTGAAAACGTTTCCCAACTTTTCCCATCTAAATACCTGGCTCATAGAATTTGATATTCGTTGTTTAATAAGGAGTGCAATTGATTTTTTTCATTAAACATCATTAGGTCAATGATAGATAAAAAAGGAATAAATGAATTACCAAACTGCTGATATTCGAAGCTACTGGTTTTAATAAATTGCAACTTAACACCGGCTGCAGTAAATTTTTCATTATGATAAAGTTCCATTCCACCTATAGGGTTTAAATAGGTATCTGCCTTTAATGCTTTACATATCGCTATTACTTTGTCATCCGATTTTAAAGAATGGTCTATGTCTATTGTTGACGAAATAACTATATGAGTATCTATAGAAAAATATTTCATGGTCTCGGTTAAAGAATTTAAAATAAACCGGAACAAATTAGGATCGTCGTAAGCAAGGCAGTTTTCAACGAGTGGGTAAACCTCATTAAAGTGGGGTGCTTTATGATATGAACTTTTGATTTTATTTAGAATCTTAACCCGGTCTTTATCCCATTCCGACGACAATTCCCTGTTTACTACATTTAAATAATCTGAGTCATTTTTTAAACTTAGTGTAACGTATTCATCCTTGCCATTATGCAGTATCCTGTTTCTGTTTATCCATCCCTTTTTAGTGTACTTAATATTATCGTAGACTACAAATTCATCAACAGCATTTATTAACTGAAAGTATCCGATGTAAGGAAAAAAATAGGGTTGCATGATAGCTACCTTCATATCAAACAGGAGTTAATGATTGCTGTTATTTTTTCTACTTCTGTCATAGCAAGGCCTGCATAAAGCGGCAGGCATAAGACCCTGGACGCAATAGATTCTGAAATGGGCATAGCTTGTCTTGATGTATACACCACAGTATTAAGCGAAGGATAGAAATAACGACGTGGAAAAACCTGCTCCTTGTTTAACGCAGCCTGCACTTCCAAAAGTTTTTCTTCTGTTTCAAATACCACAGGATAATAGCTATAATTCCATTTTACATCTTTCCTAATCTTCATCGGCTTAAGTCCGGAACTGGAAAGGTTGCCAATGTAAAAATCCACTACCATTTTACGTTGCTCCAGTATTTGGTCCATATAAGGCAGTACAGCTAACCCCATGGCAGCCTGCAGTTCACAGATTTTTCCATTTATGCCTACACCAAAAAAATCTATTGGCCCGTTGTGGCCAAAATTGTGACTGTAAAATAACCGGTGGTGCAGGTCGGCATCATTTGTAATCATGGCCCCGCCTTCGCCTGTATGAAACAATTTTGTGGCATGAAAACTACAAGTACTGATATCGCCAAAATTAAAAACAGACTGCCCTTTATATGTTACCCCAAAGCAATGGGCGGCATCGTAAATTACTTTCAGGCCATGCTTTTGGGCTATCCCTTCTATGGCTTCCACATGGCACGGATTTCCGAAAACATGAGTGGCCAAAATAGCGGTAGTTCCAGGTGTAATGGCGGCCTCTATTTTTGTTTCATCTATCGTTAAATAATCAGGATGAATATCTACAAAAACGGGGGTGCATTGTTCCCAAACAATAGCCGCTGTAGTGGCTACGTAACTAAACGGAGTAGTAATGATTTCCCCCCCCCCGCCCAAAAGTTTTAAGGCTATTTGCAAAGGGATAGTTCCATTGGTAGTAATGATAATATTGCGGATGCCAAGGTGCATTTTAAGCAAGCCTTCCAGCTCCAAAACCAGTTCGCCCCTGTTTGTGATCCATTGCTTATCCCAAGCTTGTTGCAACAGCTTGTTGTATTCTTCTATGGGGGGTAAAAAGGTTTTGGTAACAGGTGTCATCGCGTTTATTTACTTTTTGGTTTTGCAAAGCAAATTGTTTCCTCGGCATGGATGGTGTAGTGCCCCAGAAAAATCTCATAGTCCAAACCCAAACCCAATATCCAGTTGGGAATATTTACGAAATCATCGATGCTGTGATAGATGGCAATGGCTAATTGAGGCCTGAATTTTTTTATGGTTTCAATGGCCCCCTGCAATGCCATAGGCTCGGCACCCTCTATATCCATTTTAATAAAATCTACTTTGTCAATTCCTTTTTCCCTTACCAGATCATCGATAGAAACCGTTGTGGTGGTCCCCGTCTGCCCTTCAAAGGGTTCGAAGGCCACCTTGCTGCCGGGCCCATTGTCCTTAAAATAAATTTCTTCGCCTGATTTATTGAATACAGGATGGGAAACCAGTTCGATCTGTGGTAATAGTGCAGGGTTTAAAGCAGTATTTATTTTGAACAGTTTAATATTATCCGGAATAAATTCAAAAGAATAAACTTTGCCGAGTTTGCCAGCCTTATAGGCAAAATACAATGCGGTATCTCCCCAACATCCGCCAATATCTAAAACAGTAGCGCCACTTTCAACTGAAACTATGGTGGTGCCATTAACTTTATAGGCATATTGCTCTAATATAAAATCAATAGCCACCCCAATTTCTGAGAAAAAGAATTTCACATCAAAACCAATTGGATTTAAATCGAATTTCTCCAACAGAAAATGCATGAAATGCGGGTCATAGGTATCACTTCGATCAGCCAATGCTTTTGCCGTTTTAATGGCATTCCAATACTCAGGATTGTTGCGGGGCAACTTTACTTTTTTATACCCCATTACCCGGTAGGCTATAATGGCCAGCAGCAGTTCTTTATCGGTAGCATTAAGGTGTGCCCAAATATTCTCAAAGCCTTTGCTGTGGCCGTTAAGCATACCATTAGCATTTTCCAGATACCCTTTTTTACCGGGGTTGTAGCCTATCAGTTTTTTAACTATGTTTTTGAGATGCTTAACACTAAAGACAGCTGGAGCATTTGCTTTATTATTAGTAACGGAGTCAGCATAATTGCCAAATCTAAATTCATCAAAATTATTAATGGCATAGTTGTTCTTCAGCGACAGCACAATTTTTTCTTCCAAAGCATCCTTAAAACTCTTCATTATATTTTTGTTTTACTCCATTTAAAATATTGCGGCCTTATCAGACCAGGGAACTTATCAAGCCAGGCCCCCTCCCTTCTATCTTCAATACCTTCCATTGATAAGAAGTCTTTAAAGTGGTGAATGATCTTAGGGCCATTTTGTACCACCATCAGGTCAAGACTGTATAAAATGTCATTTAGTGTATAGGCGGGTACTACGCATGTATAGGTATAGGTTCCATTCTCAAATTTTTCAGCAGGCGAAACGGTTGCAAATATGACCGATCCATCAAGGGAATTAAAAAAAAGATTGATGTTGATTGCCTCGTAATGCTTTTCTGACTTTACATTAACGGTAATCGTCAAATCTTCTTCAATATTAAAACAGCCTTCTGCACCATTGTTAGAAATATCAACTGACAGTACTGTAAACCCGTCCTTCTCCTTGTCGATTGTAATTGCCGAAGATTTGTTGGACTGATTTTTTTGCATGTAACTATCAATAATCTTGTCGATAGGCCCGATACCCTTGCACAAACCCTTATCAAGCCACAAACCAGTTTTACAAAGCGACTTTACAGCTAATAAATTATGGCTTACAAATAATACTGTTCTGCCATCATTAACGCTCACATCCTTCATCTTGCCAAGACATTTCTTCTGAAACTCTGCGTCACCCACTGCCAACACTTCATCTACAATAAGAATATCGGGTTCAAGGTTGGCCGCCACGGCAAAGGCAAGGCGAACATACATACCACTGCTGTAGCGTTTTACAGGAGTGTCGATATACCGTTCCACCCCACTGAAGTCTACAATCTCATCAAATTTCCGACTGATCTCAGCCTTGGTCATACCCAATATGGCACCATTGAGATAAATATTTTCTTTTCCGGTCAGTTCAGGGTGGAAGCCGGTACCGACTTCCAGCAAACTTGCTACACGACCCTTGATCTTAATATTACCGGTAGTAGGAGATGTGGTACGGCTCAATATTTTCAACAGGGTGCTTTTACCTGCACCATTACGGCCTATAATGCCCATCACTTCTCCATGTTTCACTTCAAAATTGATATCCTTCAAACTCCATACAAAATCGCTGGTTGCCTTGGTGGTGCGGTCGTTCGTTTCGCCCAATTTTGCAAACGGATCTTCCTTGCCCCTTACACGGGCCCACATTCGGTTAAGGTCGTGGCTTAGCGTACCCGTACCTACCGACCCGAGCCTGTATTGTTTGGATACATCTTCTACTTTTATAACTACTTCACTCATGTTGTACTCGGGAATTAAACAGTATCCATAAAATTTTTCTCAACTTTGTTAAATATTACGGTGCCAAAGGCCAGCAATACCATGGTAAAAGCGGCGGAATAACCCAACGATCCCCAACTAAAATCACCGTTTCCCAGGAAACCTTTTCTAAAAGTTTCCATAATGGACGTAAGCGGATTAAGCTTTATGATACCCACCATTTTAGGATATTTAGCGGCTACTACAGACAAGGGGTAGATAACGGGGGTAGCGTACATGAACAACTGCACGCCAAAAGTGAGCAGAAAAATAAGATCCCGGTATTTGGTGGTCAGCGAAGATATAATCATGCCGGTGCCCAGGCTGATACCGGCCAGCAGCAAGATAAGCAGCGGAAAAAATAATATATAGGCATTGGGGTGAATCTCGCCTTTGTAAAAAAAATACCCAAAAAATACCAGGAACAAAGCGAACTGAATGAGGAGCTTGACAAGATTGGAAACAACCAGCGCCAACGGCATTACCAAACGGGGGAAATAAACTTTGCCAAAAATGGAAGCGTTATCTTTAAATACAGTGGCAGTCTTATTAAAACATTCAGAAAAATAATTCCATAACATAACTCCTGCCAGATAAAAAAGAATTTTAGGCACGCCATCGGTAGAAATACCTGCAATATTTCCAAACACAATTACATACATGAGCGATGTCATAATGGGCTGCAAAAAAATCCAGATGGGCCCAAGGATTGTCTGCTTATAGTTAGCTACGATATCTCTTTTTACAAACATCATCACCAGGTCGCGGTAACGCCAAACTTCACCCAGCCGCAAGTCGAACAACCCCGACTTTGGCCGTATCACTTCCGTCCAGTGATCATCCCCTTCCTGGATAATCTCAATAGTGGGGGGTATCTGTTTTATTTCTTCCATCTTTTTTAACTACACTAAAATTTGCAGACCATTCAAATAATTTATTTTCTACCTGCGAGACATATAATCAATATGCCGTTTCAGGGTCGAAACGTATCGCCAACTATCAGCGCGGTCTTTTACTGGTCCCCACAAACAAGGATTTTAAGCGGGTAAAGAATCCCTTTTTCTTATTCTCGTCACTGAAATAACCGTAACCATATCCGTAACCATAACCATAGCCGTAACCGTAACCATACCCGTAGCCGTAACCATAGCCGCTGGCGTTTTCATATTTTATACCATTCACCACCAGTGAAAGATTTTTAAACTTACCATCCGTGTACATTTTCTGGATAAACGAGAGTGTTGATTTATAGGTGTACTTATGGCGGATGATGAATAAAGACAGGTCTGCGTATCGCTCCAGCAGCAACGCATCCGTTACAAGACCTGTAGGTGCTGTATCGATGATCAACACGTCAAATCTTTGCTTTAGCTCGTCAAAAAGCTGCTTGGTCTTGTTACTTAAAATTAATTCGGCAGGGTTTGGCGGCGTAGGCCCGGAACTTAACAGCCATAAATTGTCGAAGCCTTCCACGGGGCGAATAATATCATCCAGTTTGTCGTCTTTGACGATATAAGTTGATATACCCATTGTATTTTCGAGGCCAAGGTTGCGGGTTATTTTCGGTTTGCGTAAATCGTATTCTATCAGCAACACTTTCTTGCCGGTAAGTGCCATACTGGCTGCCAGGTTGGTACTCATAAAACTCTTACCCTCTCCGCTGATATAAGACGTCAGCAAAATGCATTTAATCTCGTTTTCCGCGCCCATAAACTGGAGATTCGTGCGTATGAGCCTGAACTGTTCGGCGATGGCGCTACGGCTTTTGGCAGTCATAACAATCGGTTTATCCGACTGGTTGTAAATTACTTCGCCAATAATTGGAATATTAGTATAAGACTCAATTTCCTTGCGGTCGCCAATAGTATTATTAAAGAACTCCAATAAAAGCAGTAGGACGACCGGTATGCCGAGTCCTATAAAAAAAGCGAAAAGAATAACCTGGGCCGATACCGGTTTTACCATGCCCATATTGCGGGGCGCTTCAATGATTCTTACATCGGGCCGGTTGGAAGCTAATGCCAGTTCCGTTTCTTCCTTCTTCCGCAAGAGGAATTCTAGTATGGATGCCTTTACCGAAACTTCACGACTCATATCGAGCAGTATATGTTCCTTCTCAGGCAAGACACGAAGGTCACCCTGCAGGTCCGAGTTTTCTTTACGTGCCACATCCAGTTCCCGGTTCGTATTAAAACGTACCTGGCCAAGCGTACGGATGATATTCTTCCGAAGGTCTATAATCTGTTCATCATAGCTTTTGACCGCAGGGTCGTTCGGCATTCCATCCTGCCTGGACTTTTGGCGTTGTATCACCAGGCCATTGTGTATGTTTATCATGTTTCCCAGCGTCGGTTCATTTACGCCAAGAATCGCCGGGATGGCATCTTCCGTAGACTTAGAGGTTTTTACATACCGCTCAATATCATCGAGCGTGGATAACTTCACCATCACATCGGTCATCTTTTGATCGGAAACCTTAGACTCTGATATGGCAGATCCGAACCTACTGCCTCCAATGCCACCTGCGACTTTATTTTTGGCCATATAATCCGCTACACGCTGCTCCGTTAGCACCAGGTCTTCAGTAACACTGGTAATCCTTCCGTTTAAAAATTTTACGGTATTATAGTTCACCACGTTCTTATCGTTAAGACCCGCAGTGAGGTAGGTTTCAATCAGTTTATTTAGTACATCTATGCCTCTCTCTGGTATCTGATCAGCCATGGATATTTCCAGTACCCCCCCAAATTCATTTGTCAAAGCCAACTTGAGGCTGTTCTTGTAACTATTAACTGTTCCATCTATGCCCCTGAAAAATAATTTCTGCTTATTGGCCGGATTGGGTAAGAAATCGGGGTTTGCCAATAATACCATTTTGGAATTCTTAATATACATGGTATCCCGGTACGGATAGAACTTAAAACTGCCGTCTTCATTCTGAACATCTATACCTGTCGGTTTTGAAACAAAATTCACGACCGCAGATTCGTCGGGTCTGTCCCGTTTACAATATTGTACGATAAAAGGGGCGGTTACTCCATAGACAAATGTTTTTTTAATCCGCCCTTCTTCCTGTATTTGCAGGTCCAGGTGCAGGGAATCTACTACTTGCTTATTGAGCTCGTAGGATTTGAGGATATCTATCTCATTATCTACACTTTTATTGCTACCACCAGTTAGGCCCAAACCCTCAACAATACCCCTGTCACCCCCTGCAAGGCGCTGGTCAACGATTAAAATCTGGGTTTTTACATTGAATACGGGCAGGGCGTATCTCAGGTACACTTTTGCTAAAACCAGTGCAAGAATCACAGAAATAATTACCCAGGGCAAAATATTGAGTGCCTTACTAAGAATACGGCTAAAATCAACACCACTCGATTTATCTGAAAGTTCTTTATCAGCCTTTGAATTGTTATTTTGTTCCATTTCGAAAACTCGGATTGATTTTAATTTTTCTTTAAAACGGCAGCAATCGTGATAATGATCGACAGTATCGATATACCTACGGAAAGAAAAGGTAAGACAGCACTTAGTTTCTGCTGCTGCTGCAACAGACCATTTGAAGGCACGTACACCACATCGTTGGGTTGCAGGAAAAAGTATTCTGATTTAAACGCGTCCTTTGATGTAAGGTCGATGGTGCCTATAGTGGTGGTGGTATCACCAGTTCGGATCACTTTTACTTTGTCTTTTTGACCATAAAGGGTTATATCACCACTCAATCCAATAGCTTCAATAATACTCAGTTTCTCGTTTTTAGTAACGATATCGCCCTTATTCCCTACCTCTCCTACCATTGTAACTTTAAACGAACTAAACTTAACCAGCACTGTCGGATCAACCATTATTTCTGAAACTCTTTGCGTGAGATCAGCTTTCAATTGCTTCAGCGTCATGCCCGCAACTTTTAGTTTGCCCAGTTGCGGCAATTCGATGTAACCGTCTGCCGATACGAGATATCCGGGCGCAAGCTGTAGTGAACTGGCTGAAGACATTTTCTGGGCAACTTCCAAGCCGCCAAAACTGTTCATCATCGAAGTCATGTCAAGCCCTTTACCGTAAAAGTTAATCAGCAGTAAGTCGTAGGGCTTAATGGTGGGTACCGGAATGCTGGCCTGCGGTATAATTATATTTTTGGTGGAATCAATTAATTCTTTAGCGTAAAAAACGTTCTTGGTTGTTTTACAGGAAAACAGGGTGATCGCTAATGTAAAAACTGTAAGTGAAAATATTCCGGATCGCCTCCTCATGATGCAACTGTATTAGTGAGTAAATTCAAACGGCTGCAAATATATCCATATTGGCGAAATAACAAAATCGGCTATTCACCTTAAATACAGTATGCGTGTATCCGGGGCGAATAGCCGATATTAAATTATTGTAACTCAATCATTTCTGCACTGTATGCTCCTGGCTGACCATGTCATTCACAGCCTTCAGGGTTTCGTCCAGGTAAATGTCCTTCTTTAATCCCTTTAACCAGGCCTTGTAGCGGTCGGCTTTGTCTTTGTCCATCTTACTAATCTTCTCCGCATCCTGTACTAAAAAACTGATATCGAGCCCGCCATCCTGCAGGTTGGTAAGTGTTTCAATTTGCTTAACGGTGGCCCTGATGATCTTTTGCTCGTCCTGGTATTTGTGGAGGTTCAGGCTGTATTCTTTATCATTTTGTTTTGCCAGCCACTCTGCATTGTTATGGATCAGTTCAAATGAGATATTGTTTTTAACACGTTGTACCCCAGATTTCTCCACCAGGCTTAAATCAGACGCCGTAGTGGAAGTTTTATAACTGGCTTTGGCGATTTCATCCCAGGGCAGTGCATCAGGGTTGTCTTTTTCGCCAAACTTGGTGAACTCATAAACATCGGGAAGAATGATATCGGGTGTTACGCCTTTCATTTGGGTGGAACCACCGCTAATCCGGTAGAATTTCTGAATGGTAAGGTGCATAGACCCTAACTCTGTGGAGGGCACAAAGAACCCAATATTTTTATCAATACCCACCGACCGCTGAACCGTTCCTTTGCCATAAGAAGGCGTTCCAATGATAATACCACGCTTGTAATCCTGGATGGCAGCAGCAAAAATTTCAGAAGCCGAAGCACTTCCTTCATTGATCATTACCGCTAAAGGCCCATCCCACAATACGCCTTTGTCAGTATCCTTCAACACACTGGGTTGTCCGTCCTTATCTTTTACCTGCACAATCGGGCCATCTTCTACAAATAAACCGACCATCTTTACCACATCCGGCAGCGATCCGCCAGGATTACCACGAAGATCCATCACGATACCATCTACTTTAGCATCTTTCAGCTTTTGCACTTCTATCGCTACATCTCTGGCGCAGCTGGGCCCGCCATTTCTTTCAAAATCTACATAAAACTCCGGCAGGTAGATATAACCGATCTTACTACCACCTTCATTCACCACTGCACTGCGGGCATACGACTCTTCCTGCACTATTTCATCGCGGATAATAGAAACTACTTTTACGGACCCATCCACTTTTTTCATGGTCAGTTTTACTTCCGTACCTTTTTTTCCGCGGATCAGCTTTACCGCATCAGTGGTTTCATAGCCGCCAATGTCGACCGGCTCAGCGGCACCCTCGGCCACTTTTAGGATAATATCGTTAGGCTGTATCTGGCCACTTTTCCAGGCCGGACTTCCTGTAACGACGCTGACAATGCTGATGATGCCATCTTTTTCGCCTAATAAGGCGCCGATGCCATAAAACCTACCGCTTAATCCCTCGTCAAAGGCCCTTTTTTCCACTGGTGGAAAAAAAGCCGTGTGCGGATCCATCGTGGAAGCTATGGTATTGATATACAGGTTGAATTTCTCTTCTTCGGTAAATTTAGTTCTCAGCTTGTCAAAGGTTTTGTCCATCACCTTGACCACTTTATCCCGGCTTTCACGCTCCAGGGTACTATCCGCCTTCCACACAAAGTCTTTCTTTTCTTTATTTTTCTCCTGCTGGTCCAGCGCATCCGCATAGCGTTCCAGCGTCAGGTATTTCAGGCGTTTGCGGATGTTTTCCCTACGCTGGTCTTCGGTAGCCGGGTAGGGAAGTTTATCGCCGTTGAGGTTGGCGATTTCCTCTTTTGTGAAATCAAAAGGCTTGCTTAGCACATCTTTATAAATGGCTGCTGCTTCTAATATTCGTTTGGCATAGATCGTATTCACTGCGCTTACAAACTGTAGTTTGCTGCCGTGCAGTTCGTCGTCAATCTTTGTTTCATACTTTTTCAGCTCATTCATATCGCTTTGCAGAAAAAGTTCCTTATTGGGATCCACATCATTAAGGTATTTGGTAAATACTTCTTTCGAAAAAATATCGTCAATTTTTTTAGGGCTGAAATGCCCCTGTTCCAGCAGGTCGGCAACCGTGGTAATAATTTTTTCGTACTTGCTGGCCGGCTCGCTTTTGAAGCCAAAAGATTTCAGCGCTATAAAGGATAAAATCAATACAGAAGGCACCCACCACACTAAGGCTTTTTTACTTGTCATATCATTCAGAATTTTTTTCATGAGATTGCCAAAAGTATATAAAATTATTACGGGCCACCAACAACAGTGTCCAATTAACAAAGGATTAGTGGGTGAAAATGTGTAAAAGGTAAAAAAACCGACAAAACGAAATCATTAATATCGTATATTGAAAGAAACAGTAAGTCTAGTGACAAAGTTTAGTATGTAATCAAAATACCTCTGATAAGAAGGATTTGGACGCTGATAAGCGATTGTCCGGTCCAAATAAGAAGTAGTTTGGATCAAACAAGAATTAGGTTGGGAAAAACAAGAAGTAGTTTGGAAAAAACAAGAAGTAGTTTGGAAAAAACAAGAAGTAGTTTCGATTAAACAAGAAGTAGTTTGGAAAAAACAAGAAGTAGTTTGGAAAAAACAAGAAGTAGTTTGGAAAAAACAAGAAGTAGTTTGGGAAAAACAAGAAGTAGTTTGGATTAAACAAGAAGTAGTTTGGAAAAAACTAGAAGTAGTTTGGATTAAACAAGAAGTAGTTTGGATTAAACTAGAAGTAGTTTGGATTAAACTAGAAGTAGTTTGACTTTATTCCAATGGTAACAGAAGTTAACCCGGTGGGGATAAACTTTATCCTGACGGTTATTTTCCAGTTTTAAGATCTTGTACCCTCATTCCCGGAGGTCGATATGCTATTGCATGCAAGTGATAGAACAATGAATGATAGAAACACGCATAAAGCGGATGCAACGGATTTTCCGCGGTGCTATTTTGAAATTGGTTTTACCAGGAGGCAGGCAGAAAAAAAACCTGGTTGCACGCGCAACCAGGACATCCGAATTTACCAATTTTGTCTTTTTAATCCACCGTTTTAAAATAGACTTTACCACGCTGGCTGTTCTTACCCCAGGCTCCTATGATGATATTGCCGTTACTGATATCGGAGGCAAATCCGAAATAATCATTGCTGGCAGCATCAGCTGCGGTAATTTTTTGAATTTGTGACAGGTTGCTGGTGACAGGGTTTAGCTGGAAGACATAGGCCGAGCCTTGCAAACTGGGACCGCCATGTCCACCTACCAGAGCATAGTTATCTTTCATTGAGACACTGTTGCCGAAAAAACCACTTCCGACGGGATCTCCTGCAAATAATTTTTGTTTTTGCACCCACACACCACTTTCTAATTTAAAAAGATAGCAAGCACCCTGGTTGCCGTAAGTTGCGTCTGCAGCGTAAGCGCCAACCAAAGCGAAATCGCCCTGTATAGCAGCATTGGTTCCAAAATAATCTTCATAGGCTCCATCACTGGCAATCAGTTTAGCTGTTTGCACCCAGTTACCACTTTGGTTGGTAAAAATATAGGCCGAGCCTCTTCTGGCAATACTATTCACATCATCATATATGGCAGTAATGATCATTTTGTCGCCACTTATACAGGCTGTGTTTCCGAAATTATCTCCGCTGGTTCCATCATTCGCAAATATCTTCTGGGTTTCTACCCACATCCCTGTTGTGTCGTTTAGGGCAAAAATAAAAGCTGAACCAGCGTCTGTGGCTGTTCCTATGTCATCCAACGCAGCAGTAATAACGGCAAGTCCTTTTTTTATGCTAATATTCCAACCAAAACTGTCGCCAGATACAGCGTTAGATCCAGTAATTTTTTGCTTTTGTACCCATACACCGTTTTCCAATTTGAACACATAAGCGGAGCCTTGATTTGAGTTCTCACCAATATCATCATAAATGGACCCCACTATGATATAGTTGCTATCTATTGCTACACCTCCTCCAAAATTGTCACCAGCTGCCCCATCATCCGCCACTAATTTTTGCATTTGAGTCCAGGCACCGTTTTCATACTTGAATACATAAGCGGAACCTTGATCTGTATTACCATTAATGTCGTCTAAAAAAGCAGCAGCAACAGCATACTTACCAGAAATCTTCACATTATTACCGAACTTATCGCCAGACGCTCCGTCTGAAGCATCATTGCCCGTGGCTGTTGTTGTGGACGAAAGATCAGAAACTGTGAGGCGTTTCCATGTAACGCCGTTATATAAATACAATGCTTGCTTATCTGTGTCGAAAACCACTAAACCTGCAGCCGGATTTACAACAGCCCTCCGTTGGATTGATGTCATCCTGGGAAAAAGCAATCCCTTTTCCGTGCTTTGAACATCAAGGATAGCACTTGGGTCGGGCGGTGTATTCGTTTTACTTACTGAAACCTGTGACATCAGACCGTTGGAGTGAAAACCCAAGAGGAAAATCAGGATGAATTTTGCTGTTTTAAGAATCATTATAAGTTGGTTTAGGTAAAATGTAAAAAATGCTTCTATCCTTAGTAATATCATATCTCTTCCCTTTCCACATTCGTCAGCCTGATTCTTTTAAGTTGATGTAACATCTGAATACAAATACTTTTTACTTCGGGGAGAAATAAAATTGAAAAAACTGGTTAAATTTTTATGTGTAAAATCAATATCTAATCGCAGCAGTTCACTAAAACGCAGTTATTAATCTACACTTCTAAAATACACTTTACCACGCTGGCTATTTTTGCCCCAGGCTCCAATTATAATATTACCAGTACTTATGTCAGAGGCGAATCCAAAATAATCATTGCTGGCAGCATCCGCAGCGGTAATTTTTTGAATTTGTGACAGGTTGCTGGCGGCTGGATTTAGCTGAAAAATATAGGCAGAGCCCTGCAAATTGGGGCCACCATGCCCACCTATTACAGCATAATTGTCTTTCAGTGAGACACTGTTGCCGAAAAAACCACTACCTACAGGGTCGCCTGCAAATACTTTTTGTTTCTGCAGCCAAACACCGCCTTCTAATTTAAAAAGATAGCAAGCACCCTGGTTGCCGAAAGTCCCGTCTGCGGCATAAGCGCCTACCAAAGCGAAATCACCCTGTATGGCCGCATTGGTTCCAAAATAGTCTTCGTAGGCTCCATCACTGGCAATCAGTTTAGCAGTTTGCACCCAGTTACCACTTTGGTTGGTAAAAATATAGGCCGAGCCTCTTCTGGCAATGCCGTTTACATCATCGAAGATGGCTGTAATGATCATTTTGTCGCCACTGATACAAACCGTATTTCCGAAATTATCACCACTGGTTCCATCATTTGGATAGATCTTCTGGGTTTCGATCCACAAACCGGTTGTGTCGTTTAATCTAAAAATATAGGCAGAACCTGCGTCAATAGCTGTTCCGATGTCATCGAGGGCGGAAGTGATAACAGCAAGTCCTTTTTTCATGTCAATATTCCAACCGAAGTTGTCTCCTGAAATAGCATTAGATCCGGTAACTTTTTGTTTTTGTACCCATACACCGTTTTCTAATTTAAACACATAGGCAGAACCTTGATTTACATTCTCACCGAGATCGTCGTAGGTTGCTCCGATGATAATATAGTTACTATCTATTGCTACGCCTGCTCCAAAATAATCTCCAGCTGCTCCATCATCCGCCACTAGTTTTTGCATTTGAGTCCATGCACCATTTTCATACTTGAATACATAAGCGGAACCTTGATCTACATTACCATTAATATCGTCCAAATAAGATGTGGCAACGGCATATTTCCCGGAAATTTTCACATTTCGGCCAAAGTTATCGCCAGACGCTCCGTCTGAGGCATCGTTGCCGTTAACTGTTGTGGTAGTCGAAAGATCCGATAATGTGAGTGCTTTCCATGTAATGCCGTTATACAAATACAACGTTTGCTTATCCGTATCATATACAACCAATCCTCCAACGGGATTTATAACGGCTCTACGCTGCAGCGAGGTCATCCTGGGGAAAAGCAACCCTTTGCTGGCACTCTGAACATCTAGCATAGCACTCGGATCCGGTGGCGTATTGGTGGCACCAACAGACACTTGTGCAGCTAAAGAATTAAAAACAAGGGCAAAGAGAATTGCCAAAACAATTTTAGACATCCGAAGGGGCATAGAAAAAAATTTATACGAATGAAAATAATCCTATTATTGTTACCGACTCGAAATTTATAGATTAATAAACTTCAATCACCAACATCACACATTATCTTGGATTGAAACCGTGTTTTTAAGAAAACAACATCATTTGAGCCAACTGATCAAATGAAACTTTTGGCTTAAACCCCAAAGATAAAATAAGCGAAGGATCAGCCACCAATTGCCTGTACTCGGCCTTAAAACTGCTTTGAACCTGCACATAACTTGTCCAGTCTTTGCCTATAAGTTTGAAACATAACCGTACCCAATCTTCGATGGAATACCCGAGTCCGGATGCTATATTTGCTTCAAATACAGCATCCTGCTGCACCAGTGCCCATACGCCTTCCACGATGTCGCCTGCATAAGTCCATTCTTTAATTACAGCAATATCGCCAATTAATAACTGCTCATCGCTACCATTTGATATACGCTTAGCTGCTTCTGCAATTTTTTTTGCCATATGCCGTTCCGAACGGCGGGGGCTGTCATGATTGAAGAAATAACCGACATAAGTTTTTATGCCAAGGCTGCGATAGTACCTTGCAGCATATACAGAATGAATGCGACTTACGGAGTAAGCATCCCTTGCTTCAAAAGCATCCGTTTCCTTTATGGGTTTGTTTTCGTTTTTAAACTGCAGACCACTACCCGAGATAAAAACCTTCGTAGCTGGCGAAACCTTTTTTACAGCTTCAAGCAAATTTAAAGTCCCAGTGCTGATAGTGGCATGGTTTTCAAATGATGCATCGTGACGTGTAGTGGAATTGGCTGCTAAATGAAAGATATAATCTGGCTGATGACGATTAACAAATTGCTTTATGACTTCGTAATCTGTAATATCTAACATCAACATATTTCCTGATCTTGAAACCTCTAGTACTTCTATGTTCTTATCTCTCAATAAGGCAGAAAGATAAAAGCCATCCTGCCCATTGGCACCAAAAATGATTGCTTTCATTAAAAAAATTTCTTTCTTATTACAAAAGTGGCGAATGTATACTGGTATTTTCCTAAATAATTAAAGTCTGGATGGGTGCAATCCCATTGTGGTATATCTACTAACTCACACTGAGGAGTGTAGCTTAAAAGCCTTTGCTGCAGATCTTGTTTAACATAGAACCTGGCGTCCTCTATTGGTTTGGCTTCTCCCAACTTCCAGCCATCTTTATAATCGCAGGTAATAACTGCCACTCCGCCCGGTGCCAATAACCCCTCAATACATTCCATAAAAGACTTATCGTCAGGGTCGTGTTCAATTACAGAAGTGGAAAATACTTTATCGTAGTAGGCCTTTTTAGTAGACGGTTTTGTATAGAAATCCTGTAAAAAATAATTAATTAATGGGTCCACTTCATCTACCGTATACCCCATTCTTTGCAAACCCATGGATGCAGTGTCTTCATAGCTACCTACACAAAGTATTTTTGATTGCTTATTTCCGTCAAGAAAACGAAATAAAGTGTCAAAAATAAATGCTTGTTGTACATTGGCCCTGGCAATTTTCTTTGCCATCGTCTTGGGAGCCAGTTCAAAAAGTTTTCTTACAGCAGGCTCGTATAAAAGCCTTGCTTCGTCATCTAAAATCCGATTCAATGTATGACCGGGTTTCAACAAAATTGGTGTGTAGATCGCCCTTTTGTCAACAGAAAGATCATCTTCGGTGACCGCATCGGTATTCCGAAGCCATGTAAATGATTTATCAGGCAACGATACTATTTTTCTCCCATAGGACTTAAGAGTGCGAATGACACCCATCTTTGGCAACTGATATTTTCTTTCTCTAAGTAAAACGGCGTTTATTATTCTTTCATAATCCCATAAAAGGTTTGATTTGTTCCAGTCCTCTGATATTTTTTCAAGAGGTGTAAACCCGTTTTCGAGAATTTGATGTAAAGAATTTTCATTGACACAGACTGAAGGCCTTGCTTCAAGTATATGCCTGAACATGGGGCTATCAGAAACCGCCAAGGGCTTTTTAACAGACAGTGCATTATCTACAGCACTTGAAATACCTCTACCATTTACATCCTCATATAAAAAAAGATTGAGGCTGTTTGCCGCGAGAAAATCAAGCAAAGCCTCATCATTTAAAAACTGATGAGAGATCTCTAATTTTATCCCAGGCTTTTTTATTAAACTTCTGCAATTATCTGCAATCTGTCTTCCCTGGCTACCCTCCTGATCCCCAAAATCCGCTGAGGGTATATTTAACCGAATCAGAGCATGGTCAAATTCCTCTTGCACTTTATCCACAACCTTTTCAAATCCCTTCTTGGGGGTACCAAAGCCAAAACTTCCAATTGTAGTTACCAGAGGAGTAACAACTGCTTTATTATAATTAGGGACCAACCTGCCTGTTTTAAAAACTAAAGGATTTTTAAGTAATAGCGTTGGATCGGCGGCAATATATAAATTGAATAAACAATTTAGTTTACGTTGAGAAGGTCCAAGTACCCATTTATTCAAATAACCGGTGGCATTATCCGCCAACTCCTGAGTAATTTCGTGAATAATCCCTATTTGAATAGCTTTAATACAGGCAATATTGTTGCGGTAAATGCCCTTGGTTATTTTTTTACAAAGCCAGGGCATTACGGTTGGGTGATAATTGTAAATAATTATTTCAGGGTGATTTTTTTTAATAGCAGTACGTAAATCACTTAAAGAGTTACACTCCGCCTTTATGAACTGGTGCTGTTTGGAATCCTTTAAAACGGCAGAAATATTTTTACCAAATTGATAGACGCCGCATTGTGTTTTAGAATGGGTAACAAACAGAATTTTACTCATTTCGAATTTTTATATTTTAAGCTTCCTTTTACGAAAGCAACACTAATTAAAAGAAAATCACCTAACCAATACCACAGTTCCTTTAAAATGATTACGAATGTCTAGTTTTTTGAAATCACAATACCAAACGTACGCTCCTATTTCGGCAGCCTTGCCGTTTACAGTTCCATCCCATCCGCTCGTATAATCGCTTGTTTCAAATATTTTTTGCCCCCAACGATTATAAATTGCAAGATAATATTCCTGCAGGTCTTTCAGATTCAGCACCTTAAACACCTCATTTTTACCGTCCTTGTTGGGCGTAAATGCATTAGGAAAATACGCACTACACGATTTTTCCGTTATTAACAGATCGTCCGTAGCAGTACCACAGGTATTGCTTACCGTAACAGAATAAATGCCTGCCTGTTTTACGGTGAAACGATCAGCTGTTGATCCATCCTGCCATAAATAAGTAAGGAATTGACCCGGCGTAATGCTGAGGGTGTCAATTTTACAAAGGAAAGCATCTGCCCCTAAATCGGGTTTGGGCTTGCTGTTGACTGCCAGATTAAGCGTCCTTATGCTGTCACAACCCGCAGCTGTACTAAAAGTGTCTTTATATTTACCAGTAGTGCTGTATCCTTCGAAACTCTGACCTTCGCAGATTGTCTGGCTTATGGTCGTAAGCGGCCTTGGATTGACTGTAAGACTTAACGTGCGGATACTGTCGCATCCGTTTGTGGCCACAAGTGTATCGGAGAAAATGCCTGTGGTACTATGACCCAGGTAGGTTATACCCTGGCAGATTGTATTTGAAATGGAAGAAAATGCCCGCTGCTTAACAACCAGATGTAGGGTTCTGACACTATCGCAGCCATTGACCGCTATTAAAGTATCATTAAAAGTTCCCGTGGTACTGTACCCCAAATAAGATGTTCCCTGACAAATAGATTGAGTGATTACAGAAGTTGAAGGTTGATTAACAACAAGATTTAAGGTCCGCACACTATCACATCCGTTCGATGCTATGAAAGTATCGATATAGCTACCCGTATTTGAATATCCCAGGAATGTCTGCCCTTTGCAAACAGCCATATTTACAGTCGTAATAGATTTTGGTTTCACCACCAGGATTAAGGTTCGAATACTGTCGCAGCCGTTTGCCGCAAGAAGTGTATCGTTATAGGTTCCACCTATATTATACCCAAGAAACGAACCACCCTGGCAAATGGATTGATTGATAGTGGTCAGCGACCTGGGTTTCACTGTTAGATTCAAAGTCCTGACGCTATCACATCCATTTGTCGCCAATAAAGTGTCGATATAAGTGCCGCCGGCAGCATGACCCAAATAACTCTGGCCCTGGCAAATAGCTTGGTTAATTGTTGAAAATGATTTCGGCTTTACGGTAAGAATCACCGTGCGAACACTATCACAACCTTTCGTAGTTTGTAAAGTGTCTTTATAAATTCCACTGGTGGTATACCCGAAATAGGATTGCCCCTGGCAAATCGATTGGCTAATGGTATTAGATACTTTGGGATTGACTGTGATATTTATGGTATCTAAATAACTACCGCAGCCTGGCACCGTAGCTGTCAGAATATAGTTGCCTGAATTAATTACAGCAGCACTATTGATCACCGGATTCTGAATGTTACTTGTGTAGCCGCCCGGTCCAATCCAACTATAGGTAGCTGAAACAATTGTATCCGCAAACAACCTGATGGTATTTCCTTCGCAAAGCGTTAATGTTGTTGACACAGCATTTGCTTCAAGAGAATTAAAATCACTGAAATAACCAAAACCTACACCCAGCACCTGCCCTTGCAGAACCCCCATCTGGAATATACTACTGGTGTTATTTATTTTAATGATACCACCATTCGGATAGCTTGCCAAAGGCAAAGTAACTTTTGCACCATACCATAGCCCTCCTGTGGCAGGAACTGCGTTAAACTGGCCTGCCGTAATTATGCCAGCAACACCGTTCACCAGAAAATTTCCCTGCGCACCATTTCTTACCAATAGCGTGACTGTAAAATTTTCGTTGGTACTCCTTACAATCGAAACTGAACTGCTTCCAGTACAATTAATCTTAGGAAGTATTGCAGAACCCACTTCACAGGCATAGCCAGACATTTCGTATGCATAACCGGGAGCCGACAATTGAATATAAGTTGTAGGATTACTTACGGTTAATTGAGTTGATTGTCCTGCATTTAAGGTCCCAACACCAACCCCATCCTGGGTTACAATAGTGCCATTCTGTGTGGCAGTGATATACACTTTATCCGATGGTGCGTTGAGGCTGCTTTGAAACGCTATATATTCCATGCCCGTAACACTCACCGGTACCGTCTGATCGCCCGCAAGATCTTCGCAAGCACCGCCGTAAGCTGTACCCTTCAATAGATCGTCCGACAATGTAATGGCTACCGGCTTCGTGGACGATACCACTGAACCCTGCAGATGCTGTGCTGCAAGTACCGAGGTGGCTATGGCAGCATAGGTTTGCCCACTGTTAAGCGTAACGGTAAATGGTACATTCGCACCGTGTCCTACAATATCTTTCGTAGGAGTAATTGTAACTTGGGTATTATCTTCAGTAGCTACAATATTGAATGATGATATTGGCGTCGGCGAATAGATAGAAGTGTTATTCAGCAAATATTGTGACGAAATATAGAATTGTCTTCCCAATGCATTTCTTCCTTTCAATGAAAACAACTCGGGATTTGGTCCGTTTGCATTTACTTCGTAGTACACTGTGATCTTGTTATTCGATACAATCTTTAGACCCTTATTTTGAACAACATTGCCTGGAGCACATTCTATGCTTGTGAGCCAAGCGGCGAGATCTATGGACTGGGTGGTATTGGCTGGCATCGAAAACGTCTGTGTAGGCAAACCGCCGCCTGCAGGCTGAGAAATCGTGACCGTGCAGGGTTGCTGCAACGAGGAAATGCGAAAATGAATTGGCCGATCATAGTTGAATGCGGAAGAAATATCTGGCGCTGCAAACCAGAATGCAGTGTCAGTCTGGGCTTTTGCTGAAGACAAAAAGAACAGTAAGATGAATACCGGGACAATTCTTTTCATGGATGATTGCATGTGTGGGTTTCGGTAATAAACAGTCTTTTGAAAGAAATTTAATTTAATTTTTATAAATATCTATCCTGGGAATCGGAAATATAAAACCCGTTCCCTTGTCCAATGCCTCTTTTTCTCTTTCCAAAAATTCTTCTTTAAAATGCCAGGGCAACACCAGGTAGTAATCGGGATTCATCGCCCGGCTTTCAGCTTCGCTGATAATGGGAATATTTGTTCCAAGGGTAAAAGCGCCATACTTATCGGGGTTACGTTCTGCTGCATATTCTACCAGCATATTATTGATATCGCACCACTGCAGGATCGTATTGCCTTTGGTAGAGGCGCCATACACATGCACTTTCTTGCCTTGCTGTTTTAATTCTACCAGCAAATGGTGTAGTTCATTTTTCACCTTTTCAATCCGGTATTGAAAGGCCACATAAGGCTTGTCGGTATCCAGTTCCAGGTCAAACTCTCTCTGGCGGATCTCATTCATCAGTTTATGATCCTCGTTAGCGTAGTATAGTCCGCTTTCTTTATGGGTAGCGTAGCACCGGATACTTCCCCCATTGATATCGTTAAATGAGATTTTGAAAATTTTCATCCCACCCATCGCCACAATCTTTTCCAGCACCGCCAGGCTATAAAATTCCAGGTGCTCATGGCAAATGGTATCGTAACTATCCAGTTCCAGCATCCGTGGCATATAGCTCATCTCAAACACCCAGATGCCTTCAGGAGATAAAAAACGCTTGATATCTTTTACGAAATCAACCGGGCTTTCCAGGTCGTAAAACATCGCAATGGAAGTAATTACATCCATTTTTTTATCGCCAATGGCACCGCTTAGTTCAGCAGAAGGAAATATGTCCTGCACTACCGTAGCGCCTTTTACTTCCTGCGCAACATCACTGGGATCGCAGCCAAATTTTTCAAAATTTTCAGGGTAATATCCAAATAAGGTACCATCGTTGCAACCGATATCCAATACTGTTCCTGTGTCTTTTTTTAGCAATCCCAGCGTAGCATCTACGATCTCTTTCAGGTGATTTCTCATGGTGGCATTGGTGCCGCTACGATACCAGTAGGCGGCATACAAAATCTCAGAGGGAACACTATGTTCCATTTGTAAGAGTCCACAGGCATTCTCATCCACCTGCGGATTACACCGTACCAGCGAACAATTTATTTTGCGCTGAGAAGGCATTTCTTTGCCAGGCTTTACAAACGAGCCTTGCAGGTACTGAGGTCCAAGGTCAATAACTTTTGTAAGTGATGACGACCCGCACACGCGGCAGGTGGTTCTTTTGCGGATATGCATGTTACTACTTGTTTTTTTGAATGATGATTTGCTGGAAGCGGAGGTCGATGGTATCAATACACTGGTTGCGTTCAAGATTCAGGACAGCCAGCATTTTAACCAGGCTATCCTTTTGCTCAACCGGTACATTTTCAATATCGTAGCCTTTTTCCACTTCGTGCCAAAGGCGGCAATTTACATCGGCCAACTGAGAAAAAACAGCGCCGATATTTCCTACTACTGCTGCCACTTCATTTCCAGCGGCTTTAAATACTTTGTTGGCTGCAAAAGTGAGCCGCTCAACAGGAATATTTCCTGTAATGGCTTCCGCCAAATAGTTATCAATTTCCTGTTGTAACTGAACAGCCTGCTTGTCCAGGCTCTCCAGGCGCACCGCGTCTTCTGTATGGTATTGTTTAAGCTTAACGATGGTTAGTTTATCGCAGAGCATTCCTAAAGTTTCGGCCATTGTGATGATTTAACCTCACCCCCGGTTCCTCTCCATCCCGATTTCTATCGGGAGAGCGGGGCCGGGGTGAGGGTCGTTTTAAATTTGATGTTGTTTTGCTTTCTTATCAACGACACAGTTCAGATGTTACGTTTATTTAAAATCGTATCCAATTTTTTCTTGTCCCCCCAAAACGACATTGGCTCATAATCTGCGTAGGGATAGAAGCCAAGGTTCAATTTGATGAAAGCATTATGTTGCTCCAGGTAGGCCGCTACCCAATCTTTTACTTTTACCGGCTGTCCGCTACAACAATTCACAAGTCCTGCTTCCCGATCCGCCAGTGCTGTTTGCACAATATTTTTGGCCACCGTTTCTACCGGCAAAAAATCACGTTCCTGTTCACCACCGCTCATATTAAAGTCTGCGTCGCCACGTTCCAAAGCCGCCTCAAGCTGCGAAAATAGGGATTTCGCGTTTTGGCCCCTTCCATACATATAAAAGAGTCTCAGCCAGTTGAGTTGGAAAGGGTATTCTTGCTGCAATGCCGTCAATAAAAGATACAATTGGTACTTGGCCTGCGCATAGGCATTATCGGGATGGGCTGGCAGGTTTTCAGACAAGCAGCCTTCCTGCATGCCATATTCAAAGCAGGTGCCTGTCACGGTAAGCCGTTTGAGCCCGTTGACTACCAAATTTTTGAGAAAATGATACTGCTGCGGCAGATTTTCTACCAAATGAAATGGCGCCTTGTAATTGGGAAGACCAGGCCAGGCGAGGTGGATGCAGATCTCGGGCCGCTGGAAATAGTCGAAATAGTCGACGGAGTCAGCCAGGTTTTCAAAATCAAACTGCAGGCAAACAAGCCTGCCGGTGGCCATCCATGCC
This sequence comes from Chitinophagaceae bacterium, assembly GCA_039925965.1. GTDB lineage: Bacteria > Bacteroidota > Bacteroidia > Chitinophagales > Chitinophagaceae > JAZKFT01. Next base: position 3,972 of record JBDSXW010000070.1, on the reverse strand, counting down.
AGTTCGGGATTTTGAGATCGCGTTGCAATGACGATGTTACAACTGGTATTTTGGAGCAATTCGTTTACAACATACCGGCCAATGAAACCCGTGGCACCTGTTACGAGTATTTTCATTTAACCTATGAAGAAGAGTTTATCGATGTCGATTTCAAAATCGGGTAGTACGGGTGCGGCAGTTACAGACTCGCCTGCGGAATAAATTTTTACTTCGTTGACGGCATTATAAGCATAAATCCTTTTGGATTTTGCTGTGATATACCAAACCAATTGCACCCCTGCATCAAAATAATCCTGCACCTTTTTTTCAATATGCCTCAGGGTTTCGCTATCAGATAAAATTTCGATGGCAAATGCTGATACAACTTTTTCTCCTTTGGCTGCTGCCAGTACCTGTTCGTCTGTAAAAAACGCCAGATCGGGGATTCGCTTTCTATCTTCATCCACAAATACATCCACTTCACTTGCTAAAACTCCACTTAGACGGTATGCGCCTGTTAATAAAAAAGCTTCGTTTAGATACCTTAATAAAATCAATTCATTTTGCTTCATCGCTGGCTTTTTAATTATTTCCCCGTAATAAAATTCATAGTTGTAATCCGAGTGTCTCTTGGATTCCCAAACTTCAAACTCTGCCACCGTTTTAGGCTTGCCAGATGGACGAAAACCACGGCCAGTGCTTTTATTATTTGCTACTATTTCCATATTTGAGTTTTTGAACAGGATAAATTTACGACTATTCGCCCAAAACCTTTACCTCGGGTATGGGTACTACGAACCTGCCGCCCCAGTCTTTAATATAGCTAAGTTGTGCTGTTATTTCGGCAGTAAGGTTCCAGGGTAATATGATCACATAATCTGGCTTTTCTGCTTTCAGGTGGTCTTCATTGGTTACCGGGATATGGCTGGCAGGCAGGAACTTGTTCTGCTTATGCGGATTGGCATCTACTACGAAATCAATCAGATCACTTTTTACCCCGCAATAATTCAGCAGGGTATTTCCTTTGGCAGCGGCACCGTAGGCGGCCACTTTTTTACCAGCCTTCTTTTGGGCAAGCAAAAACTCCCATAGGTCGGTTTTTACCTTCATGGCACGCTGCTGGAAATGATTATAATATTCCAGGGTATTCATGCCTTTAGCAAACTCTTTGTCTAAAAGCGCCTGCACATTTGGTGTAACAGCGTGGGTGGTATTAGCGGCATGTTTTGCATAAATACGCAGTGAGCCGCCATGGGTAGGCAGTTCTTCCACATCGAACATTTCAAGTTCTGCTGCCTCGAAAATTTGTTTTACCGTATGGAAACTAAGGTAGGAAAAGTGCTCATGATAGATTGTGTCAAACTGGTTGTTATCCACCAGTTGCATCAGGTGTGGAAACTCCATGGTGATCACGCCATTGTTGGACAATATGATTTTCATCCCGGCTACAAAATCTACGATATCGGGTACATGGGCCAGCACGTTGTTGCCCAGCAGGAGATCGGCTTTCAGATCCCAGTTGTTGGCGAAATTATCGGCCAGCTCTGCGGAAAAGAATTCAATAACGGTTTTAATGCCCCTGCCAATAGCCACTTCCGCGGTATTAGCGGTGGGCTCGATACCCATCACTTTGATGCCTTTGGCCAAGAAATATTGCAGCAGGTACCCATCGTTGCTGGCCAACTCAATCACCTGAGATTCTTCGTTATAACCAAACCTGTTCACCATCATATCGGCGTATTCGCTGGCGTGTTGGAGCCAGCTGCTACTATAACTGCTGAAATACAAATAGTTACTGTCGAAAATGGCATCGCTTTTCTTGTATTCATCCACCTGCACCAAAAAGCAGCTGTCGCAGGTGTACACTTTCAGCGGAAAAAAAGTTTCCGGCTCGTTCATTTCTTCCGTGGTAAGGAACGAGTTGGAAGCCGGAGAATTGAACAGGTCGATGAACACATGTTCGAGCGGGGTTTTACAAAATCTGCAGTTCATTATTGATTATTGATTATTAAGTAAGTAGTAAGTAGGAAGTAGCAAGTAGCAAGTAGGAAGTAGGAAGTAGTGTCAGCAAGAAAACTAGCGTTTTTGAACGAAAGTGTTAATAAATATAGATCCGTAACTATATGTTTGAGTGCTTTTTAAGCAGATTTTTGCTGGCAATCCCACTTGACGGGGATTGCCAGCAAAAGAATGGCTGTTTTCTTCCCCCAACGACATAACTCTTCCTATAAATCCACGGATTTTATTATTTCGAATGCTTTTTCACGCTGCCTGCCGGAGGAGCTGCTGTTGCTTTTCCCGTTTCTCCTTTTTCTCCTGCACTATCTTCTCCTGCACCTGTATTGCCTTGCCTACAACATGCAGGTTGTAGGCAAGCACACTTAGGCCCACACAACGCTTGTATCCGTGTAGTCCTTTGTTCATACAACGATTCAGCCCATGGTGTTCCAGCATATTGATATTGCTTTCAACTGCACTATGTTGGTTGCGAAGTTGTTTATAATCTTTGCTCCCTTCTCTTTGTTTATCCGCTTTTGTGTGTTTGCCACGCTTGGGAAGCACCACCTGATCAGTGGCGGAAGCTTCAAGTAACTCAAAGTTTTCTTTGCTCCAGAAACCTTTATCAAAACTATGACTCAGTACTTTCTTACCGGCGAGTGTTTTCTGTAATCTTTCAATTAGGGGTTCTACCTGTGAAGGATCTTTTTCGCCTTTCATTATTTTATAGTCCACTATCAGTTGATGCTGGTCGGTAGTGAGTAACAGCAGATGACCCAGTTCTACTTTTTTACTCAGTTTACCCTTGGTTATCCATTCTGTATGAGGTTCAAAAATGGAAAATGTTTTTTCTCCTGCTGGGATTGTTTCATTTTGAAGCAGTCTGCGATCTATCTGTTTAATAAACTTATCTGCATAATCAATGTAGTCCTGCAATATGGTTGATAGCGCTAAAAAGAGCACCTCCTCGCCAGAGACTATAGTAATATTCTTGTTAGTTAAAACTTCTTTGCACCTTTCAACCAGGCTGGTTGATACTTTCAAATATTCTTTAACGCTGCTGATCTTCACAGCTTCCCTTTTCCCTTTGAAAACATGCTGAGAGGTAGAACGGAAAATACTTTTAACCGCTTTGCGAATGCTCTTTATCTTCCGCCAGCCCGATATATCCGATATCCTGCGCAATTTGTCTACCGTATCCAGACATTTACGATTACTGTCCCAAAGCAAATTAAGATCTGTTGGAAAATGAACATTTGTTTCCAACACATAACTATCAGTCTTCAATCGCAATTCAACTATTTCGCTTTCTTTTTTTTTGAGCAACTGTTGTCCCGCCTCCACCACTATTGCATTGATTTTATAGAGCAAATCTTCGTCAAGCAGGCTTACATTGTCTAAAATAGTTTGGTATTCAAATTCAATCTCCTCAAATCCATTCTGGATGCAATGCACACCCATGATCTCCCTTACATATCTGTCACCATTGGCCATCATGTGAAGCCGGTCCCAGTTGGTACCTGTAGCATGCCGTATAACAGCCAGCACCAGGATATGCCACAGATCCATTCCAGATCTGCCTGTCTTCTTTTTACCCTTACAAATCTTTTCTTCCAGCAAACCGAAGACCTTCTCATTCAATGCCGGTGTTGTAAAAATAAATTGAAGCGCTTTAACAGTTGGAGGCATCTCATCACGGCTTTTGACAGGAATCCGGATATCACTAATTGGCAAGAGACCCAGACTTAGTTGTTGTTCGAAACGCTGACGCATAATAGGGAGGTTTATTGCCGAATAACCAACAAATTCTACTCCGAAACCCAATAGAATCAACACCTGTGCATAAGTATTCACAACTCATATTCCGACAAAAGCCGCCATGGAAAAGGACTTCAGGCTTTTCTTGCAGACACGAAGTAGGAAGCAGTAAGCAGTAAGTAGTAAGTAGTAAGTAGTAAGTAGTAAGTAGTAAGTAGTAAGTAGTAAGTAGTAAGT
>JBDSXW010000069.1:0-33900 GCA_039925965.1 Chitinophagaceae bacterium | reverse complement strand
GAGGGTCAGAGAGACTCCCGAGAGGGTCAGAGAGACTCCCGAGAGGGTCAGAGAGACAACTTGTCAGCTTTAGTCTCGCCTACTGCATTAACAACCGCCAACTTGTCGCAAATTATGGAAGGCGGTTAGAAAGCGATCGGCGCCCCAGGGAGCAGAGAAGACGGCATAAAATGGCATGGTCATAATTCGGTGGTTGCTGCCGAAAGCATAAATAACTACTGCACCAGGTTTATTTATTAAGTAAACGACCCTGATGTCAACGAACCATACTCGGCCTGGATCAATCCGGCGCCCCGGTTTCACTTCACGAACCCGCACCCACGCACTGCTGAACCTTGAGCAGCCGCCCGATCGTTCATAGGTCCGCCAAATGGTTTCACCCGGCAAAATTCGTTTCCCAAATAAATGTCTACTAATTTAGTAGAATTTCTTTTCTTTGCGGTTTGCCACCCAATCGGGGGGACTTTTTAAAACAATTATTTTGGTAACAGAGAACACAAAAATCCCACAGGCGCTTACGGAGGTAGAAGCCAATACATTGTTTCCCATCTTTCTAAAGCTGGAAAAACTACGGGTATTGATCGTGGGCGGCGGCAATGTGGGTCTGGAGAAACTCAACGCTGTTTTAACCAATTCTCCTGCAACAAGAATAAACCTGGTCGCAACCGGAATAAGCGCCGATATAAAAGCCATTGCCGCTGGCAATCCATCCCTGCAATTGTTGGAAAAGCCTTATGAACCGGCCGATCTGGAAGGGATGGATATTGTGATCACTGCTATTAACGACCCTGAAACCAGCCGCGCTATTGTAGCGGACGCAAATGCAAAAGGCATACTGATCAATGCCGCCGACAAACCCGATCTCTGCGACTTCTACCTGAGTTCGGTGGTAAAAAAAGGTAATTTAAAAATAGCCATTTCCACCAACGGCAAATCGCCCACGGTGGCTAAGCGGTTGAAAGAAACCTTTGCCGACATGCTCCCCGATGAATTGGACGAAGTACTGGATAATATGGTGGCGATCAGGAAAAAGCTGAACGGCAATTTTGCCGATAAGGTAAGCCAGCTGAACGACATTACGAAGCTGCTGGCCAGCAAGCAGATGGATCTGGATGAAATGGAAAAGCCGGTGGAAAAAAAATGGCAGAAGATTGTAAAATGGTGCCTTTTTGCGTTTTGCTTTATGATTATTGGCCATGGAATTCTTTCATATATACCCATGCAACCGGTGATCGACAGCATTAAAACGATACCGCGTTATATAGATCCCAACACGTTCCTCCTGATGCTGCTTTGCGGATTCCTCGCACAAATGGTAGATGGCTCGCTTGGCATGGGTTATGGTACAATTTCCACCACATTTTTATTGGCGATGGGCGTTAACCCAGCGATTGTGAGCAGTCGCGTACACAGTGCAAGGGTGTTCTCAAGTGGCGTTTCCGGGTATAGCCATCACCGCTTTGGTAATATCAACAGAAAACTATTCAAGGCGCTGGTAATACCCGGCTTGATCGGTGCCATTATCGGGGCCGTGCTGGCTTTTGTAGGCCAAAAATATTCGAGTTGGGTAAGGTTACCATTGTCGGTGTATACTTTTTATCTCGGGTATTATATTATCAGGAAGGCCTATAAAAAAACCCAGGTAAACAGCAAGGTAAAAAAAGCCGGTTGGCTGGCAGCGGTGGGTGGCTTTATGGATGCGTTTGCCGGTGGTGGCTGGGGTACATTGGTTACCAGCACGCTGATCTCGAAAAGAAAGAGCCCGCGTTATGTGATCGGCTCGGTATGCCTGGCGGAGTTTTTCGTGGTGCTTTCCAGTTCGCTTACTTTTTTCATCTTATTGCAAAGCATCCCGCTCCTCGACGTATTGGGCCTGATCGTTGGAGGCCTGATCGCCGCTCCCATCGCGGCAAGGCTGGTGGGGAAGCTCCCAACCCGAACCATGTATATAGCCGTGGGCGTGATCGTTATTGCAACCAGCACTTTCACGCTTTGGAAAGTGATCAATAATTTATTGCATGTGGCGGCTTTGGCCGGGCATTAACGGATGGTTCGTGTGTTGTGTACCCGGTGTGAAAAACTTTGCCGGTGTACATGATCCCAGCCGTTAACTTTATCGGTAAATCTGTTAGCCTTGCTATACCTGTTTTTCTACAATGTTTTTTTAGCCGCCTATTGGGCAGGCGTTCGGATTGTTGGTCTCCGGAATAAGAAAGCCGCAAAATGGGTGATCGGACGCAGGAACTGGAGTGCAAAACTGGAACAGTCAGTAGCTATCTTCCGTAAAAAAAATGATGATTCAGGTGCCGTGGGGCAAACGATCTGGATGCACTGTTCATCACTTGGCGAATTTGAACAGGGCCGCCCGGTGATTGAAAAATTGAAAGCGGGCGATCCGGGGATCCATATCGTGGTCAGCTTCTTCTCCCCTTCTGGCTATGAAGTAATGAAGAATTATCCGGGTGCTGATGTGGTCTGCTACCTGCCTATGGATAATCCGGCTAATGCGGCTGATTTCATAAAGACCATAGAACCAACGCTGGTATTATGGGTTAAATATGAGTACTGGTATTATTACCTGAAAGAAATCCATTCCCGGAAAATACCGCTCCTGCTCATCTCCGGTATCTTCAGGCCCGGCCAGCCTTTCTTTAAATGGTATGGTAAACTGCACCGCGAGATGCTCCAATGCTTTACCCACCTCTTTGTACAAAATGAAGCCTCGCAAGCGCTGGCTGCGCAAATGGTCGATCCAAAGATCATCAGCATCAGCGGCGATACCCGCTTCGACCGGGTGATAGCAATAGCCGAACAATTTAACCCCTTGCCGTTAATAGAGCAGTGGCTGAACGGCACCACAAAAGTGTTAGTGGCCGGCAGTACCTGGGATGAGGATGAAAAAGAGCTGACCCACTATGTAAAATTGCATCCCGAAATAAAATTCATTGTTGCCCCTCATAATATTAACGAACAGGAAATAAAAGATGTGCAGCAACTTTTCCCGGATTCAACCCTTTTTTCGGCCCTGCAGGCTGGTGCCAATACTTCGCCGCAAATGCAGGAGAAAAATGTATTGATCATTGACAATATCGGGATGCTCTCCAGCCTGTACCACTATGCGACCGTAGCTTATATAGGAGGCGGTTTTGGCGGAGATGGTGTACATAATGTACTTGAAGCTGCCGTGTACTACAAGCCGGTGCTGCATGGCCCTGAATTTGAGAAATACGCCGAAGCAAAAGGATTGATTGAAGCTGAAGGCGCTTTTGAACTTGAAGACGCCCTTGAACTGGAACAAATATTAAACAGGCTATTTACCGATGCGGCATTTTATAGCGCATCAGCCAAAGCCGCCGGCCAATTCATTTACGACCACCGGGGCGCCACCCAAAGAATTGTCGACTACATCGTAAAATCGTATAGGTAGCGTCTGTTTTTAAATTTTGGATGATCCATTACCAATTATTTAGGAAATATTTTAAAAACCATAACCAGTTTCAGACTTGCTGCCTATCTTTCTTTCCTAAAAAAACAATATGAAAAATTCGATAGTGATAAGCCTCGCAATTGCCACCACTTTTTTGACCGGCTGCGGCAGTGGCAGTACTGGCGGCGATACAAAAACCAGTGGCAATAATAGCACGACTGAAACCAGCAGTCCAAAAAGCGACGCCCTGTATTTTGATTTTACGGTCGATGGCAAGGAAATGCATATTGCCGCGGATGATATTTCCAGCTCTTACGACGCCACCAAGAAGGATACTACGTTTAAAATTTTTGCAGGCAAGGCTGGCGACCCTACCCTTTTAATCATCATCCCGCATAACGTGGCTGGCCCATCCTCTACTCCCAATGGCTCGCCTGATTTTGCCATGAATATCACCCAGGGCAGCGTTTCGTTGCAGAACTACCCCGAGAAAAATTATACCACCAATAGTTTTAACACGGTGTACCCCGAAATGTCGGTACCCACACCCGGTGCGGTTGTGGTGACCAATAGTGAATTAGCTGGCGACGAAGGCAGGTTCATCACCGGCACCATCAACGTGAAAACATATGGCGAAAAATCCCATACCGACCCGAAAGACACGGATCATACCATCACGGGCAAGTTCAGGATCAAGCATGAATTCAAGGGAAATAAGTTTTAATGGTCGGGATGCATCAATGAGTGTAGATACGCGGATGAGACGGATGCGTCTGAGGAAGCCGGATTTGTTCTAGCCTGGAACAAAGGTGTAAGTTGCCATTTTATTTTGACACCCATTATTCATCCATGACTTTCGATTTTACCGTTACAGTACCTCAGGACTTAAGTCATCAGGAACCAATATTGATTTCAGGTGCTGACAGTTTACAATTGGATGGCAGGGCATATTTAGTAGTTGATGATTTTGGAAAGCGTTTGTTTGAAATAAGGTATGAATACCATTGCAGTCCATTCAAACAAGCACTGATTCTTGATACTGTTGTTGCGGTTGGATTCGAAGCGCATTTTTATCTATTTGACTTCATAACAAAATCGAATCTGCTTAGCCTGGAAATGGATGGTTACTTTGGACATTTGTATTTACACAATGACAAATTTTATGTTGCGGACTCGGCCGGGCTTTATTGTATTAATAAATCTGGTACTACACTTTGGAGCAACAAGGGTCTTGCAGTGGACGGTGTTATAATTCATGATTTTGATGAAAATAAAATATTCGGAAGTGGTGAGTGGGATCCGCCAGGAGGTTGGCAGGATTTTATTGTAGATGAACGTTCGGGAACTTTGATAGAATAAAAAATACTGTAGATTGGGTTTCCTGCTAAGTGGCCTGTCGAATACATTCTTCTCTTTTGCAATCAATCATCTCCCATTCCTGTAGCCGTATCGTTGTCGGCCTTTGGTTGAATTATGGCTTTATTGTAAATTTTTTGCCAGTTGCCACCGTGATCTTACAATCTTTCAGCAGGCTGATATTCCCGGTGAAAATACATTGCCCACCCGTGGCAGGGTCAATTGTCACTTCCATTCCCGCAGTCAATGAGGCCGGCGGGGCAAGGTGGTTGAGCCAGTTATTGGTGTCGGCCCAATCGCCATTACCGTTGAATGTAAAACGCTGCGCGACATATATTGAAAAAGTTTTACTAAAGGCCTTATCGTCGTAATCAGTAACGGTAATGGTGCCGCTATAATTACCTGGGGTTGTTGGGGTGCCGCTGATGGCACCTGAAAAACTATTAACGGTAATACCCGCAGGCAGGCTGCCGGCACTCAAAGAAAACTTGTAAAAAGGAATACCTCCCGTAGCAGCTACCGGGCTATTATATGCTGTGCTAACAAGCCCATTTGGCAAGACTGAGGCCGTTGAAATATTTACCGTACTAAAAGCGGAAGTGTTTCCTATCTGGTATCCTACGGCTTTAAGACAAAGCAGATCAACCTTGGTGATCAGCCAGCGGCCCCAGGGAAATATGGCCGCATTATCACTGCCAAAAGCGCCCCTCCTGCTGATACGGTCCACGAACTTGAGCGAATCTTCAGTTTCACCATTCGAGAGGTGATCATTGCCGTCTACCAACACATTGGCACCCTGGTATTTTACCACATCGGTGTCGTCTACATAGCCCTGCATTTCATAAACCCCAAACACCGGGTAACCGGTATAGAAGCAGATGGAATGCCCTATTTCATGCATGGCAACAGAATAAAGGTCGGCGGCCACATCACTAAAATTCGTGGCATTGTACCAGGTATTATCCGTAATGGAGGTATCCCAGCCAAGGGTGTTGAAATTGCCATGTATTTCGGTTTCATACTCCCCGGAGCGAAGCAGTTGCGTGGGCACGCCGCCGATCTTTTGCAAATCGTATGTTGAGCCGCCGCCACCGGAGTGGTGCGCTGCGTTGTGGATACCGTATGGATACAGCAGGAATCCACTGTACGGCGCGGCATTATACACAAAACGGTTATTGAGGTAGTCATCTCCGTAGATAATTGTCTGTTCGGTATTGGCCGCCACCGTATCCAATTGCATGTCGCGGATAAAATATGCCCAGTCGTTGGCAGCCTGCTGCACCCGTTGTTTATACGAATTGTTGTCGAAGAAATGGTGCGCGGTATCCTGCGAAAAATCAGCAATGATATTGAAACGGCTTGGCGGATTGCTATGATCCTGGTCTATAACACTGATTGTAAATGGCTGGCTGCCCAGGCTGCTGTTAATGGTAAGGGTATAAGTTTCATTCAGGCTGTCCCGGTCGGGGAAAATTGACAGGTAAAAATATACCGGGTCAGCGTTCTCAAGTATAATCTCCTTTGTGGGGCCCGACGCTCCAACTTCAGACGGCCTGTCAAAATAAAGCCTTGCGCCGTTGGCCGAAAGATTGATGGTGAAGGGATAAGACACGCCGGAAGCCTGCATCGAAAGCCGGATGGCGGGGTTGGCCATATAACCTTCCCAATCGGTTAAGATGATATTCTGGCCACTGAGGTTTCGGCCAAACTTGTCTTTTAGGATAACCTGACCGTTTGTTCCGGCGGCGGCCATTATAACCACCAATACCAATAAGAGCGTTTTCATGATTTCGATTTTTTCAGGCGGTGGGTCTGCCCTATAAAGTTGGCATTTTATTTAATACCGGAACGTCTTTTTAGGGGTACCCATCAGTTCCAACTAGTAAAGTCCGATCGATTCGGGCAAATCATTTGAAGGAATATCCACCACTGTGGGCTTCTTTGTCTGCTTCCACACCCGCCACATCTGCAATAGAATGGATACAAGGATCAGCAGCACCCCAATATAAAACCTGGACGATAACTGCTCGTTTTCCTTAAAGAAAATAAAGGCGAGGATGATGCCGTACACCGGCTCCAGGTTATAGCTGAGGTTGAGCGTAAAAGCGGAAATAAATTTAAGCGATTGCAGCTGCAGCATAAAGGCCCACACCGTACATATTACCGCCAGGATGCAGAGCCAGAGCCAATCCCAGCCCACTGGCAGAAATGTAGTGCTGCCAAAATGCATATAAAATGGCAGGATACCGCTCAGGATGATTAAGGCTCCGAGCATTTCCCAGGCCGTCAGGCCAACGCCATCCACCTGGTGGATGATCCGCTTGTTCAATATCGAGAATATTGAACTGAGCGCCGCCCCTGCCACCCCCAGCAGGATGCCCGTTTTGTATTGCGCATCAAAATGAAAAATCACATAGATACCCGCCATGCTGATGAGGCCCAGCAACAGTTCGGCCGGCACCCATTTGCGTTGGGCAATGACGGGCTCCATCACCGCGGAGAAAAACCCGGCGGATGAAAAACAGACCAGCGCAATTGACACATTGGAATACTTGACACTGCCGAAAAAACAAAGCCAGTGCAGCCCCACTACTGCACCAATTCCAAGCAGTTGGGCAATGGTTTTACGCGGATACACCCGCACCCTCTTCGCGGCCAGCATCCAGCCCCACATCACGACCACCGTAATCGCCAGGCGCCACCAAACCAGCGAAGCCTCAGTTAAAGAAATCAGTTTGCCCAGGATGGCAGTAAAGCCTGCCAGCAGTATGGCAATATGTAACTTAATCAGGGCTGATTTCATGCGGGTAGGTTCGGGTTGGAGCTTACCAGGAACAATTTGCAATCGCCCTCTCCGCTGGCAGTTTCGGGCAGTTGGGAAAATGGCGCAATTGTTTTCTGATAAATTTTCATTTCCTTGCAATGTAAAGAGGATTGCCGATACCTGCCCGGTGAGAAAAGGAAGCCCCGAAAGACTATTTTCACCCGGATACTGCCGCCGATCCCCACTAATTTGCCACGATATGGAAACCTATGGAAAAATATTGCTGATCGCCATGCCGGCATTCCTGGTGCTGGTGCTGTTTGAAAAATGGTGGGGCTGGCGCAAGGGCAACGACACGGTGCATACCATGGATATGATCAGCAGCCTGAGCAGCGGGGTTACCAACGCCACCAAGGATGTACTGCAACTTAGCGTTACCATCCTGGCCTATGGCTGGCTGGTGAACCATATCGCCGTCTACCATATTACCACTACCTGGCTCACTTATGTGGTCGCATTCTTCGTGATCGATTTTGCCGGCTACTGGGTACACCGCTGGAGTCACCATATCAACTTCTTCTGGAACTACCATATCGTGCATCATAGCAGCGAGGAATTTAACCTGGCCTGCGCCCTGCGGCAAAGTATTTCATCCATTGTAAATCCTTTTAGCTTCCTGCTGATCCCGGCCGCCCTGCTGGGTGTTCCGGCTATCGTAATCGCAACCGTGGGACCGCTGCACCTGTTTGCCCAGTTCTGGTACCATACCCGCCATATCGGAAAGATGGGCTTTTTAGAACATATCATTGTAACGCCTTCGCACCACCGCGTGCACCATGCGTTGAACGAAGAATACCTGGATAAAAACCTCGGCCAGATCTTTATTTTCTGGGACAAATTTTTTGGCACTTACCAGCAGGAATTGCCCGAAGCGCCACCTGTCTATGGCATCACCCGGCCGGTACAAACCTGGAACCCGATTAAAATTAATTTCCAGCATTTATGGCTGATGGTACAGGATGCCTGGCGCACCAAAAACATCAAAGACAAATTCAGAATCTGGGGCATGCCCACCGGCTGGCGCCCTGCCGACGTGGTTGAAAAATACCCGGTATATAAAATTGAAGATGTGTACGGGTTTAAGAAATACCGACCCGCCACATCGCCCGCATTGCAGGCCTGGAGCTGGTTTCAGATGGTGGCGATCCTGCTGTTTATCAGCTACCTGTTTGGCAATATCGCCACCATCGGCGCCCCCGCCATGTTCTGGTACGGCGGATTTATTTTTATGGCCGTGTATGCGCACACCGAACTCATGGACGGCAATCCCAACGCCGTGTATTGGGAAGCAGCTAAGAATATCTTCGGCGCCGCAGTGATTATAAAAACCGGGAGTTGGTTTGGTGCGGGTACATTGCTTTCCTGGAGTAATTACCTGGTGATTGGGTATTTTGTATTGAGTACGGTTGTGGCCGGCTGGTTAGTGATGCGGCAACGAAAGGAAATTAAAAACGTCTTGCCGGGATATGGTGGGGCTGTTGCGAATCAGTAGCTGTAAGGACTGCTGTTTGTAAACTATTATTATCCCTTTGGATTGGAAATGAAAATGCTGGGAAGTAAGGCAGCAGGGAAATTACAAAACAAGCTAGGCATCACTTCTAAGGAAAAGCAGGACAATGAATTTGCTGATGGAACTGGTTTAGAGTGGTACGATTTTGGGGCAAGGATGCAAGACCCACAAATAGGTAGATGGTTCAATGTTGACCCGATGGCGGATAAGTATAATACTTGGTCGCCCTACACTTACTGTTTAAATAATCCCGTAATTACAATTGATCCCGACGGACGTTCTACTCATACTGATAGAAGCGGCAATGTGTTGGGTGTATATGATGATGATGACGAAGGAGTGTATTCGCATGGTAAAAAAGAATTAAAGAAATGGGACAATAAATCTGTGTTAAGTACTAAAGGGAAAGGGGTAAGAAAGGAAGGCGAAACAGAGACTTGGGAAGAGTTTGCATTACACGATAAGAGTAACAATGTTGTTTCAAAAGATGGTACAAATTATGCCAACACAAAAGCAAAATTAAGTTTCGGGGAGAGTGTGGACGAATCCTTTAGGAACTTGCAGCAAGCCGTTACCGCGAAGCTACGTTCATTTGAAGGAGGTGGTACAAAAGCAGATTTATGGCTAGCAAAAATGTCTAGGGCTGGAGCTGATTTAGATATTAAATCGGCAATTGGAGTAGAAAAGGGAGTCTTATTTAATGGGAAGTATGTTTCCGGTGAAAGCTTGGGAAATATTTTCTTTGGAATGAACCTTTCGGTGGTGGCTACTGAATCATATGCAGCAGCAGCGTTACAAGTTCTATCGGGTTCTACAAATAGTTTCTATCAAGATTTTTGGACAAGTCACATGATGGCAGCGGGTGCTTACCATAACTTATCCAATACTGCAAACAACCCAGCTGTTGCTCCTTATTACGGAGAGATAAATTACACTGGACTTAGGGTCGCTCAAGGATATTTTTTAGGAGGGGCACCTTTATCACAACAAGTATTAAGTATTCTTCCTCAGGGTGCAGTCAACAGCACCAAAATTAAACGATAGTTTATGTTTAAATTATTAGCCTTGTTGTTGGTGACGGGTGTAATTCATTCTTGTGCAAATCAAGAAGTTAGAAAGAAAGATTTGGAAAACGAGAATGTCATTGTGTTGAAGGAAGTAGCCATCAATGATTCGATGAAATTATTTATGTATAAACTGGATGGCAGAAGTATTACGGCAGATAGTTACATGTCATATCAGAAGGAAATATGTGACATTACCAGAAGGAATTTTATTGTCAGCGGCATTTTTGGCAATTTTTCGGTGGGCGAAAATGATACTATTTTGATTTGGTCTGAATATTCCAATAGTATTGATTCCATTAAGCCTTCTCCATTCTACTTTAAAAAAATGAAGGCAACGGAAAGAAATCAAACTATTGGTTTTGACGAAAGCAAAAAAATCTATTTGAACAAGATTTGTAAGTAATCTTTAATGGGCAGAGCCGCTTGGTCCGAGGTTGTAGTTGAGTAAAGCTTATTGAAAGCAGCACGATTGGCGCAAGTGTCTCCGCTTTTGCCTAAAAAATATGGCAGCGTCCGCTGCATAAAAAGAGAGCCTGGCATTTGCTGGGCTTTTTTATGCGTAGATATCTTTTCTATGCCCTATCGCCACAACATCTACGGTAAGCAGTTTATCGGCGATATGGTAAATAACCCTGTAATCCCCAACCCTAATTCTGTAGCCATCCCTGCCTTTTAATTTAAGGTATCCTTTGGGTCTTGGGTTATCGGCAAGGCTATAAATAGCAGTTCTAATGTTATTGTAATCGGGGTCGTTAATTTTAGCCAAGGCTTTAACGGCCTTGGGTTTAATAGTAACCTGGTAGGGCATTTACTTTTTTTTACGTTTAGCATCCAACATTTTAAAGGCCTTATCTATCGGCATAGATGGTTCTTTCCTGGCCATCGCCTCATCGTATAGGCGTATATCTTCGAGTTCTTCCAGTTCGTCCATAATTTTTTTAAAATCGTTCATGGGTAAAACCACAGAAAGCTTGTTGCCTTTATTGTCGGTAATATATTGCGGGGTTGTCATAAAATCGGGGTTAAGAGGCATGAGCCTGTTTTACTTTAAAATCCCTTAAAGCCATATCAATCATGTTAAGGACGAAATTTTTTTTCTCCGTTGGTAATTTTTGAACTTCAAGAATCCGGGTGAGGGTAGATTTATCTAAGTGCTCATCCGCCTTGCCAACAAGGTAGTCCAGAGATACTTCTAAAATATCGGCCATCTTGGCCGCCACTTCAATACTGGGCTTCATCTCATCTCTTTCGTACCTGCCAATAACTGGCCCTTTGGTGATCAGCAGCTTTGCAAGTTCATCCTGCGAAATATCTTTCTTTTTTCTGGCATCTGCCAATCTTTTACCGAAACTCATAAGTTGTATTTAATACTGCTAAATCAGTATCGGAGCAAATTTAAAGCCCTTAAAAGTGCTATCCAAACCTAATAAATTTTGATGCTTACAACTGATAAGTTATGTTTGCAACTGATAAGTACTAAAAACTTTTTTTCAATGGATATAGCAGATATCAAACAGCACCTAACCATCACCCAGGTATTGCAGCATTACGGCCTAACCCCCGATAAAAACCAGCGCCTAAATTGCCCGTTCCACCCCGATAAAACGCCGAGCCTTCAGGTGTACCCCAAAACCAACACCTTTTGCTGCTTCAGCAGCAACTGCACGGCCGGCACCGGCGATCAGATACAGTTTATAGAACTGATGGAGAAGGGCAGCAAGCATGAAGCACTCACCAAGGCAGCAGCGATGGTGAACAAGGTGGAAGGTGTAGGGCAAAAGGTAGAAGGTGAAGCCAGGCGATTTATAACAACCGAGCCATTAGAAAAGATAGCCATCCTCACCAAAGCCTTTAAAACCTTCACCAAAGCATTGCCAGTAACAAAGAAAGCGGTGGAATATTTACAAAGCCGTGGATTAGATTACAAGCTGCATGAGGTAGGTTATATCAGCGCCCAATACCACAAGGAACTAACCAAAGAGTTTATCGAGAGCCTTGCAAAGCAGGGCTTGCTAAAACCCTTGCCAGCAAAGGGCTACAGCCCATGGGCAAAAGATTGTGTGGTGTTCCCTTTAAAGAACCAGGAGAATAAAATAGTAAGCCTGTATGGCAGAAGCACCACCAACCAAAGCGACAGCAAACACTTTTACCTAAGCAACCGGAGCGGCCTTTATCCAGGCTATCCCAGTTTACAAACCAAGCAATTAATCCTAACCGAAAGCATCATTGATGCCGCCAGTTTATTGCAGCAGGTGGAACATCCCGGCCTTCGTGCCGGGGAGGCCATTAAAAGCAGCTACACCATACTATCACTTTACGGCACCAACGGCCTAACCGAGGAACATTTAAAAGCGATTATAGAACTGCCCCAACTGGAAGAAATTATTTTAATGCTGGATGCAGACGATGCCGGTAAAGCCGCCACAGCAAAGCATTACAGCACAATCAAAAACTTACTCCCTCATGTACGCATTACCTGCGTACCCCTGCCCGAAGGCGAGGACATCAACAGCGTATTATGTACCCACGACAACCCCGAAGTATTGCAGAACCTGGTTGACAGCAGAACGGATTTTTCTTTTTCATCTGAAAAAGAATCACCGGCAGCCGAGGCAATCCCCGCCGATACCTCACGGCTCACTACTGACGGCTCACGGTTCATCACCACCAACCCCGAACTATTAATCTACGACAACTGCGAGTTACGCATCGAAGTATGGGGCGGTATAAAAATAACCGGCCTGGATAGGATGAAGGTGACTTTAAAAGTGCTGCACAAGCAACGCAGCGGCTTGTTGCCAGTGCGTCACAGTTTTGATTTATACCACCGCCAGCAAACCGAGCAACTGATACAAACCATCGGTGAGAGTTTTGACATGAACATCAAAAAGATTGAAACCACCATCGGCGCATTTACCAACGAACTGGAAAACTACCGGCTTCAAAAACTAGAAGCTTTACAGCCCAAAGAAAAGACCGGCCACGAACTAACAGCCGGTCAAAAAACAGCGGCCATCAACGAGTTAAAAAAACCCAACTTATTACAGCGAACCAATGAAATGATAGGCCTGACGGGCATTACAGGCGAAGAACAAAACCGGCTGATTGCCTATTTAACCTACTGCACCAGGAAACAACCTATTCCATTGCATGTGATGTTTTTGGGCAGCAGCGGCAGCGGTAAAACCTACCTGCAGGAAAAAATAAGCGAACTGGTTCCGGAAGATGACAAGATAGAAATCACCCAGATAACCGAAAACGCCCTGTATTATTTTAAGCAGGAAGAACTAAAAAACAAGCTGATATTGATAGAAGATCTGGATGGCGCCATGACGGTATTTTATCCGCTGAGGGAGTTGCAAACCAAGCGAAGAATCAGCAAAACGGTAACTTTAAAAGATAGCAAAGGCAACCTGAAAACAGTAACGATAATGGTAGAAGGCCCGGTATGTGTAAGCGGCTGCACCACCAAAGAAAAGATTTATGAGGACAATGCCAACCGCTGCATTTTACTCTACACCGACCAAACAAGAGACCAGGACAAACGCATAAACGAGTACCAAACCAAACTAAGCGGTGGCGAAGTAAACCGGGACCGTGAGCAGCAATACAAGGAACTGTTTAAGAACATCCAGCGGGTGTTACGGCCTATCAATATTGTAAATCCCTATGCCAAATACATTGCCCTGCCGGAGCAGGTATTTAAGCCAAGACGCACCATGACACTGCTTTTGGGCTTTATCGAAGCCGTTACCTTTTACCATCAGTACCAGCGGGAAGTAAAGAAGGATGCCAATGGCATGTACATAACAACCACGATAGAAGACATTGAATCCAGTTTTAATTTGTTGAAAGATGTGCTGTTCAGCAAAAGCGATGAACTGACCAAAGCAGCGAGGGAGTTTTTAGAACTATTAAAAGCCCAGGGCATACAAAGTTTTGCGGCCAAAGAGATACGCCAGAAGTTGAGGCTGAACCCCAGCAATTTAAAACGCTACCTGATAGAGCTGGAGCGTTACGGCTACCTCAAAGGTAAGGGCAACCGCTACCGCAATTATGAGTACCATATTGTAAGCATGGATGAATACGAGCAACTGAAAAGCAGTATCGACAGGCATTTACAGGACATTGTAACGGCCATTAAAGCCATCTGAAAAAAGGGTCAGTGGTTCAGTAGTTCATAAGTGGTTCACTAAGCAAAATGGACCACTCAAACCCAATACCAGCAACGTTTGCAGCCCAGTGGTTCAGTAGTTCACCAGAAAAGACTATAAGCGTTTTTTTTAAATCACCTTCCAACTCCATTTTATGGCCTCCAAACCAGCAACGCCGATTGCATCGGCAGGGTACATTTTATTGCACCAGGGTTTTACGGAGTGGCTGCAACTGTTGGGCTACTCGGTGTTAAGCATCCCAGCGTTATCCGGAACCATCAGCCATTTTTTGCAGTACCAGGAGCGCAACAATAAAGCAGCTATAGAGCAGTTGGAAGCCACAGACGCCAACCAGTTTTTACAGGAACTACAGGCAAGAAAAGCGTACAGCAACAGCCACATCAACAAACAAGTTCAAAGCCTGAAACTGTTTAGCAAGTACATCAGGGAAACCGGCCGTAGCCCTACGGGCTTTAACCTGGAACGATTGCCCGAACTAAGGGCAAAGCCCCACTGGCTTACGAAGCCGGAATTACAAGCCCTGTACGAGGCTACAAACGACAGTGTATTGGGCATCAGGGATCGGGCAATGTTAGCGGTATTTTACGGCTGTGGCTTACGCCTGAATGAAGGTGCCAGTATAGACCTGAAAGACCTGGACACTACCCGGATGCTGCTACATGTACGCAAGGGCAAGCATTACAAAGAAAGGTTTGTGCCGGTGGCAGAAAAGAACCTGGAAGCCATCAAACTCTACATCGAATATGCCCGGCCACAATTACTACAACAAACCAAAACGGAGGCCCTTTTTATCGGAGCCAATAAAGGCATAAAAATGGACAAGCAAAGTCTGTACATCCGGATAAAAAAACTGGCGAAGCAATCTGGCATCAAAAAGAAAATAGGCACCCACACACTACGCCACAGTATAGCTACTCACTTACTGCAAAGCGGCATGAAGCTGGAACGGATCCAACAGTTTTTAGGCCACTCCAATTTAGACAGTACACAGATTTATACCCACCTTAAAAACGAAGCCTTATGAGTTTTGAAAACTATCTGCAGGAGCAGAAATATAGTTCTGCGACCGTGGCGAGGTATACAGAAAGCATCAAACGTTTTATCAGCTGGTGTGAAGCAGAAAGCCTTTCTGTAGCAACGTTTAACTACAATGATGTGTTGAGTTTTATGCGGTGGTGCCATGCCAAAGGCGTTACCAAAAGAACGGTCAACAATACCCTTTGTGTGGTGCGTCATTACTGTAGTTTTTTAATAGCCGAAGGCCAGCGAAGCGATAACCCGGCAGCAGGGATTTTTATAAAGGGCATGGTAAGAAAATTACCAGCGAATCTTTTGAGCATGGAAGAAATGGAAGAACTGTTTAAGCAATACAGCATCCAGATGAATGTAGACAGCAGTAAAAAAATCATGTTGGGTTTAATGGTATTCCAGGGCTTGACAGTCGGTGAAATCATGCGTTTGCAAAGCCATCATTTTAGGTTGGATGAAGGTAAGGTTTTTGTAAAAGGCACCACTCGGAGCAATGAAAGATTACTGCATTTACAAGCCTTGCAATTGCCTCCAATCCAAAACTACCTCAGCCACAACAAGCAAAAGGAAGGAGCGGTTTTTATAGAACAAATCCAAAAGGAACTGAGCGAAAGAAACATCAATAACCGGATCCAATACATGTTTTGCCAGTTAAAGAAACTTAACCAGAAAGTCATCAACCCCAAGCAAATCAGAAGCAGTACAATCACCTTTTGGCTACGTCAAAACAACCTGCGACAAGTGCAATACATGGCCGGCCACAAGTGGGTAAGTAGCACCGAACGCTACCAAACCAACAACCTGGACGACCTGCAGAATGAGTTAAAAAATCACCATCCCATGAAATGATGTTTTGATGTCGGATGTATGATGTCTGATGTAAGATAAGAAGCTTAAAACGCGGTTTGGGCGTGGGTTGTGTGGGTAGTGTGGTGATGGGCGTGGGGATTTATCGCCGCCAGTTCTGGCCAGCCCTTCGGCGTTGCCGTCGGGTTTGTGTCATGGTTTTTGCCCTGACCCTTGCGGCACTTTTATCCGCCAAAAATACCGGGCGGAATAAAACAGCCGCAGCCCACCGCACAAGCAAAAAACCACGCCACAAACCCGACGGAAGCTACTTTACATAATGTGGCATTATAGTAAAAACCCTGCGGGCTCCGCTGCGCTTCGGGGACAAGCCCTTTTTTCTATAATACACATTATGTACGAGGGGATAAACCCAAGTAGCCAACGCCGCCCACGCTTCTCCAAATGGTATGCTACGCATTAATTTTTGTATGCTGTCCGCTGCGCTTGTGCAGCAGGCCTGACGGCAGCAAGGCCAGAAAAATTTATGCCACTCACTTCGTTCAAACAATGGCAACGCCTCCGGCAGGAAGGCGGCTACGCAGCACTTGCTTTTAAAAGAAAAGGATAAAAAAAGGCAGCAAAACTAGTAGGGCGGAAAACCTCCAAAAAACCAAAAGACTACGGCATAAACACAGCCAACGCTGCCCAGCCCACCGCACAGCCAACCCACAAAGCCATCATTTATTCCGTTTCCTTTTGGTTTTTTGGAACCGCCCTACTGCTGCAAATGCTTTCTTTTTTTTCCTTTTTTCTTTTAAAAGCAGTTGGCGGCTGTTGGTTTTAAAAAAGGGGGAGAAAATAATCACTTAAAAAAATATTGAGCATGAAAAAAGTTGAGATCCCCAAAGACACCCACAAAGTTTTTGAGCAGGTATGCGAGGCAAACGGGGTGGCCTTTAGTCTGTACAAAGTAACCAGCGGCACGTATCTGGTGTATGAAATTAGCTGCCCTTTGGATGATGATGTTTTTTGGCTTGGGGTAAAGTTTTATGCTGCCTGCGGCAGCTAATGTATGGGGGCGTTGCCCCCATATTTTTGTTACCTGTCGGCAGACCTGCGGGAAAACCCCAATTTTTTCTTTTCAATTGAAAAGAAAAAACCTGTTATTTTTAGGTGGTAGAAAAGTTCTTTGAGTGTTGCTGTTGGAGAATGGGGCGTTTTTTGGGAGGTAGCAAAATGGGTTCGTTGATTATTATCCCTTTGGATTGGAAATGAAAATGCTGGGGTCAAAGGCAGCGGGGAAATTACAAAATAAGGAAAAGACCTTTCAGGGTCAAAGGTTTGATGATGAACTAGATTTAGAATGGGTACAATTTAAATGGAGAAATCATGATCCACAAATAGGTCGCTTTATTGAGATAGACCCACTATCCGATAAATACGTTTACAATTCTACCTATGCATTTTCTGAAAATAAAGTAACGAATCATGTTGAATTGGAAGGACTGGAAGCGATATCCGCAGGCACACCTCAAGGGTGGCTAGGGTCGGCCTTTACTTCCATGGCTAAAGGACTTGGTAATGCTATTGATAAAATAAATATTTTCAGCAATTCAGGGGGTGAGGTACACAATAATGTAGAAGAAAAAACTTCAGTTACTGCCAAACTTACAGATGGGACAAAAATCGAAGCGAGTAGTACAGTTACGTTGATCGAAAACTCAACTTCTTTTAAGATAAATAGCTTTGATGATTATTTTAACTTTGGGAAACCATTAATAGAGTTCAGTTCGGTACATAATGCTGTTATGACTAAAGTGGACTTAAAAGCTGGTGTTACTGTACCAATAGAAGGAATACCTACGGAATTCTCGGCAAAAACCGCCACTGATAGGCAATCTACTACTACATCAATTGGAGCTAAAATATCAACGGGAGATAAATTAGATAAATCGAAGGTTGATGGAGGTGTGGAGTTGTTTTATAAAAGTTATAATTCAGGTGAAAAGTCTGCGGGCATAAAATTGGCTGTAGATGCAACTTTTGTTTACAGAGAATTCAATTCTTCCCCCAAAAGTGCACCGATACAAGTTAAAACTTCAATCCAGCAAAAAATCGGCGGTTCATTTTATTGCGGTTTTAGTTTTTAAATAATTTAAACAGGTTAGACGAAATTACTAAGATGAAAAAGTACGTTGGGTATATTCCGTTGATAGTTATATCTATTCTAATGTCTTTCTGTATTTGGACAGTAATGACGACTAGTATCGTATTTAGTTACGAACATTATATCGGACTGAGTGCAATTATTCTATCACTAGTGACCGCATTTACTATGCCAATAATTTCTAAAACAATAACGGGAATAGTCCTTTTTTTGGGGACTTTTACTATTGCTGCTTTTACTGCATCGATAAGATATCACCGAATTGGTTTCAGTTTTGGAGACTTTGGAGTGGATATAAAAATTCAATACTACTGCGTAGTTTTATTGCTGGCTTTTATTTTTTTAAATTTAGATTTTTTAAAATCTATTTTTAAAAGAAACCCCTAATTGGTCTAAGGTTGCAGTTAAGTAAAACTTGCCGAAAAAAGGTAACCCCCAATTGGTCCGAGGTTGTAGTTGAGTAAAAGTTACCGAAAGCAGCACGATTGGCGCAAGTGTCTCACTTGTGCCTAAAATATGGCAGCGTCCCGCTGCATTAAAAGAGAGCCTGGTAGTTAGCCGGGCTTTTTTTGCGTAAGCTTTTCTGGCTTTAGCATCCCTAATACAGTTATCACTGCGGTTAAACAAACTAACAAAAAAAATTGCGTAGTTAAATGGCTACTTATATATTTGTAGTCAAACAGCTTCACAATGAATTTACGGAGAGATCCATTCCAGGCCATAGCAGACCCGACGAGAAGGGCGATACTCCTGCTGCTTGCTTCCCAATCAATGACAGCAGGTGCAATCGCTGCAAAATTCGACACAGCCAGGCCAACCGTTTCAAAGCACCTGCAAATACTCACAGCTTGCGAGTTGCTGGAACAAAACCAAAACGGCAGAGAAATCCACTACCATATTAACGCCAAAAAAATGAAGGAAGTAGCCGACTTTATTGAGCCCTTCCGCACCATGTGGGATGACCGGTTTAATAAACTGGAAGCCGTTATGAAGAACTATAAACCAAAAAAATAACATGCCATGGAACGAAAAACAAAAATCGCTGCCGACGACGGCAAGCAGGAAATGGTCATCACCAGGGAATTTGATTTACCGTCGGAATTACTCTTCAAAGCCTATGTGGACGCGGATATCGTGGAGCAATGGATGGGCACGAAAGTACTGAAACTTGATAATAAAAAGCATGGCGGGTTCCAATTTGAAACGAGTGATGCCCAGGGAAACGTCGTATTCCGGGCCAGTGGTACCATCCATGATGTAGTGCCCGGCAAAAAAATCACCAGGACATTTGAAATGGAAAACACGCCGTTTGATGTCCAGCTTGAGTTTCTTGAATTTGAATCACTTACTGAAGATACCAGTAAGCTCACCATGCATGTCGTATACCGGTCGGTAGCGCTTCGGGATCAGGTTCTGAAGCTGCCTTTCGCCCAGGGCATTAATACGGCACATAACCGGTTGCAGCAAGCCGTGAATAATTTAAAATAGCTCCTCATGCCAAAGAGAAATAAAATCATCTATTGGATTGCCACCTCCTTGCGTCGTTGGAAATGCTATCGACCAGAATCGGACAGTTGTTCAAAGTAAAAAAGGAAGTAGCTTTTACCCCGGATATGGGTTATCCTGTTTATTTTCTACACCTACCTGGCATCTGAAAAATTTTGGGCGTTGTAGCAGTACTTTTTCTTACATGTCCTTTGGTAAAAGAATGGCCTACCCAGGCTTTTTCTTTTCTATGACCAGGGCGGTATTTTTGCATATCGCGTTTGGAAATCCTGTGAAGGAAATATTTCCTGGGTTGGTATTAATGGCCCTGCGGTAGTCGCCTGGTATTTCAGAACAGAGATAAAATTCATTCCCTTAACCAATAAATAAAAAACATGAATCCACAGGTTGATTTCTATTTTACTAAAGCCAAAACCTGGCAGGAAGAAATCAGGAAATTGAGAACGATCATACTTGACTGCCAACTTACTGAAGAATTGAAATGGGGTGTACCCTGTTACACTTTTCAGAAAGCTAACATTGTGTTGATCCATGTATTCAAGGACTACTGTGCGGTATTGTTTTTCAAAGGCGCGCTTCTAAAAGACCCAAAGGGTATTCTTATTCAGCAAACCGAGCAGGTACAGGCGGCACGCCAGGTTCGCTTCACCAAAATCAAGGAAATAACCAGGCTGGCAGCGACCTTAAAGGCCTATATTTTTGAGGCAGTGAAAGTGGAAGAAGCCGGTTTAAAAGTGCCTCTGAAGAAGACTGCGGCATACACCGTTCCCGAAGAGTTTCAACAAAAATTAGACAAGATCCCAGCTTTGAAAACTGCATTCGATGCATTGACACCTGGGCGACAGAGAGGTTACCTGCTCTATTTTTCTGCAGCCAAACAAGCCAAAACCCGGGAGTCGAGGGTTGAAAAGTATATGCAGCAGATTCTAGATGGAAAGGGATTAGAGGACTAAACCTACAGATATAATAAAAGACAACATGAAATCTGATAAACAAACCTTATCACCAGAACAAAAAGCAGCGCTACTCAAAACATTAAAAGCCCGTTTTGAGAAACATAAAAACCGCCATCAAACCCTTGACTGGGCTAATGTACAGACGAAGCTGGAAGCTAATGCCGACAAACTCTGGTCGCTCGATGAAATGGAAATAAGCGGTGGGGAACCGGATGTTACTGGCCAGGATAAAAAGACAGGCGAATACATTTTTTGTGATTGTGCTGCTGAAAGCCCCAAAGGCCGCAGAAGTGTATGTTACGATCGTCAGGCGCTGGATGCCAGAAAAGAACATAAGCCTCTAAACAGCGCTTTTGACATGGCAGCTGAGATGGGCATCGAGCTTTTAACCGAAGAACAATACCGGGAGTTGCAGACCCTTGGAAATTTTGATATGAAAACCTCAAGCTGGATACTAACACCTCCAAATATCAGGGCACTTGGTGGTGCCCTATTTTGTGATTTCCGCTACGGCATGGTATTCCTGTATCACAATGGTGCGGAATCTTACTATGCGGCAAGGGGCTTCCGTGGCATGCTGAGGGTATAGATCTGGGATTTTCAAGGTAAAACTACCTTAGCCAAAAACCCAATGTGTTATAGTTAAGGTATTTTTAATATTAAAATAATCAAGATCCCATATTCAATCATCAGTGAACTACACCGGGGTTAACGTTATTGAGAGTTGATTATTGATGGTTATATATGGAGCGTTGATCCCCGGACACTGAACCATTGACCTGGTCGCTTACCCTACCACCATATCGTACACCACTACCCTGGCCCAGAGATGGCTGTACTTTTCTACAAAGGCCTTATGGGTAGCATGCTCCTGGTACGTTGCCTGGTCGGCGAGGGACTCAAAATACATGAGTTCACTTACGTCAAAACTTCCGTCAACTACGCCACGGACTTCAGTAGCGGCCGGTGTCCCCACTAATAATTGTTGCACCTCGTTGATGGCTGCCAGCCTGTGCAGACCTTCCGTCAGCTCTTTACGATCAGCTTCAGATCCGGCATTTTTCAGCCAGAAAAAAACATGGTGAATAACAGTGGGCGTAGCTGGGAATTCTGTTTGTTTAAAGGCTTCGGGAGAGATGGCCGCAATTGTGGCGGGATCCAAAAATTTACGATCAGTGGAGTTTAACATATCAAATCAATTATGGTCGTGAAATTAACCCAATCCCCATTTGGCCAACGACAAATGGCAAATTAAAATGCCAAAACTGCCGACTACTAAGTTTTCTACCTGTAAAGCACTCACTAAAAGACCTGTCCTTCAGGATGTCTTTCTACTTTTAAAAAAACATTTGATTATGAAAAAGGCAATGCTGATGCTGGTTCCATCTTTTTTTTAACCTCGCCAAAAGCACCGTTACTGAAAGGCTGGGTGATAATGCAAAGCGAAAACTGGAACAAAAAGCTAACGAGAAAATTGACAAAAAAATTGATGATGCAGTCGACAACAATGGAACATCATCGTCGGGCAAGTCGAAAAAAAACAATGATGCAACGGCGGGCGATAAGGACGGTAGTGGTTCCGTAAAAGTGAAACCCGGTGGTGCTGGTTTTGAAGCCTATTCAATATTCGATTTTGTGAGCGGCGATAAAGTTGTGGCATTCGAAGATTTCAGCCAGGATAACGTGGGTGATTTCCCCGATAAGTGGAACACAAATTCCAATGGCGAGGTCGTAAGTATTAGTGGCAAAACCGGCAAGTGGCTGAACCTGGGAAAGGATGGTGTTTTTCTACCTGAGTTTATCCATTCTTTGCCTGAAAATTTCACCTTTGAATTCGACCTGGCATGCAGCCCCGACTTCTCGTTCTACAGTACCTATTTTAATGTAGGTTTTTGCCAGATGAAGAACGCAGCAAAGGAATTTACCGGCTGGAAACAATACTATGATGAAGGCCGCAAAGGCGTACTGATTGGCTTACATCCCAAAAATGCCGGTGGCAGCCAGGGTCTGACAAATTACCATGTATACGACGATGGAAAAGAAGCGATGAAGAATGAAACTGACCAGTCACAATTCTGGGCCGGTAAAAATAGCAATAAATTATTTGCACATGTAAGCGTGTGGAGGCAAAAGCAGCGCCTGCGCGTGTATGTAAACGAAAGTAAAGTATGGGATATACCCAGGGCATTTGATGCGGCGAATAATTATAATTCAGTGGTGTTTATGACAAGCAGTTTCAATAATGAAATAGATAAATATTATATCGCAAACCTGCGCCTGGCCGTGGGTGCCCCAGATACCCGTAACAAACTCATGACAGAAGGGAAATTCGTAACCAGTGGTATTTTTTTCGATTTTCAAAGCGCCGTGATCAAGCCTGAGAGTTATGGCATTATTAAAGAAATAGCTGGGGTGCTCAACGATAATGCCGATGTAAAAGTGAAAATCATGGGACATACCAGCAACGACGGTGATGCATCCGCCAACCTCGAATTGTCTAAAAAACGGGCAGCTGCTGTGAAGGCCGTGTTGGTGAAAAATTTCAATATCAGCGAAAGCAGATTAACCACCGATGGTAAGGGCGGCGCCGAGCCGGTAGACAAAGGCACTACTGCCGAAGCGAAGGCCAACAACCGAAGGGTAGAATTTATTAAGCAATAACGCCTCCAATATTCAAATAAATTGAACAAGGCAGCTTTATCAGCTGCCTTGTTCAATAAAGTGCGTTGCAACAGCTTATCTCTGCACAGTTAATTTTTCTGTGCGGAGCGTTTTTCCTTTTGCGTTTACTACTTTTAGAATATACATTCCGTTGGCGATGTCCCCCACATCTACTCTTGTTGTAAAGGAATTGGCAGCCTGTCTTTTAACTGCTTTGCCACTTAAATCTATCAATGTGATAGTCCGACCCTCTTCCAATGCATAGTTGTATACAATGAAGTAAGTGTTTGCCGGGTTGGGGTATACGTCAATTGTTTTATCGTTTGTATTTTCACCAACGATTTTAGCTGCCACCACGTCTTGCGCTTGTGCTCCACCGGCAGGCGGAACATAAGTAAACTCCAGAATGCTGCCAGGGTTAGCAGGGCTATTTGTTACCCCTCCAGTAGGGCCTGAAGTAGACCCGCTTGAGTCGCAGGCAACGTATATTTTTAACCCGTCCGGGGATACAACTACATCTCTAAACCTACCTTTTCCCGGGAAATAATTAATAGTATCGGAAATGATAGATTGACCATCATTACTCAATTTAAACCTTGCAATAACGCCGGCTTTTAACTCTGCTACAAGCAAAGAATTTTGCCAGCCAGGAATGGCAGTTCCTCCATAGAACTCTGTGCCCGATGGTGCAGTAGACGGCCAGCCAGCGTTATTGGTACCAGAATCTGGAGGTATTGGCGCTGGAAATAATGAACGGAGTGGTTCTTTTACATTTAACGTAACACAACTATTTTGTTCTTTTACCACTTTTTGGCCTCCCAAAAATCTACCATTGTAATTTCCGTCGCAGAAGCCGGCTACAGCAGGCCATCCGTAGTTTCGGCCCGATTGGATAACATTTAACTCATCATCACTGTATGGGCCATGCTCGCTGCTATATAATATATCTGTGCCATTCACCTTACCCCACACAAGCCCCTGTGGATTTCTGTGCCCATAGCTATAAACAGGCGTTACTGCTCCGGCATTGGTAAATGGATTATCGGTTGGAATCCATGATGTACCTACAATTTCTGTGTTCAACCGCAGTATTTTCCCCTCCAATATTGTTAAAACCTGAGCATTCTCAGCTCTGCTACTATTATCAAACTGCCCGGCACCCATATCTCCTGCGGAATAATATAATTTGAAGTCGGGGCCAATGGCAATCCGCGCAGAGTTATGATCATTACTACCTGGTATATTCTCCAGAATCGTAACCGCCTGCCCCAATGTTTTTGCAACAGAATCGTAAGTGTACCGGGCTATTCTAATTTTCCGTACGGTAGCACTGGTTGATTGATAAGTATATGAAATATATGCATATGGTTTCCCCTGTCTAAATTGTGGGTGCAATGCAAGTCCTAACAGTCCATCCTGCCCGCCCACATTTACAAATGCTGATCCAAGCGACAGCACTGTTGTTTTTGCACCGCTGGAGGGGTTTACAAAACTAACTTTTCCTGCAAACCGTTCAGTGTACCAAATGTTGCCATCAGGCCCGTAAACAAGATCATGCGGCATCCGCTGATTTGCAATAACCGTTCGCTGTGTAAATGTTTCAAGCGACGGTGTTGAAATTACAGTTAACGCTGTAAGTAAATTACTGTTTGCCGAAGCATTGCCAGCCGCATCTTTAGCTTTTACATAAAAAGTATAAGAAGTAGAATTGGCAAGGCCAGTTACAGTGTAGGTTAGCCCTGTAATAGTTGAGGCATTTATTTTAGCATTATTACTATTGTACACATCATACCCTGTTACAGCAATATTATCTGTAGAAGGCATCCAGTTTAGTACAATCGTTGTTTGCATAATGTTGGAAGCCCTAAGGTTAGCCGGTGCAGCAGGTGCTATCGTATCTCCAGCTTGTGCTACTTGGGGCACCAGTCGGCTGCCAGGAATTACCTCACTTGGTGCAGTAGTGGCCTCTCCGGGCTTAGCCCATCCAACAGCCAAATTATCGCCACCGGTTCCCTCTTTCATTAATGCCTCTATATAATATAACTGTCCTGCAGTAAGCAAAATAGAAACTGATTTTTGCGTAGTAAACTTATTCCACTCTCTTGAATTGGTATAAGATGTGTGGTAAGCAATTTTTTGTTTGTTAGCACTGCTGTTGTTTGTGCTTAGCCACAGTTCGCTGTTATCATCGCTGGCTATCCAGAAAGTATAATTACCGGTGGTGGCCGGACAGATGTATCCATAAACCTTCAAACCATAGTTATCTCCACTTGCTGAAGGAATTTCAAAACTTGTTAATGTTCCCGTTATACTTGGAGAATTTGGATAGCTGGCATTAGTAGTAAGGCTGCTAACGGCTGTACCGGTAATATTATTCCATTGCTGATAATTTATGGTACCTGTGCCACTACAACCAGCCACAGCAGGTGTTGTAACATTTACAATATTGCTGCTAGTGGATGCATTCCCTCCCGCATCCCGTGCCTGTGCATAAAACTGATAAGAAGTAGCGGCAGCAAGGCCGGTTACGTTATAGGTAGTAGTTGTAATGAGTGATGTGTTGATTTTAAAGCCGTTGCGATATACATCATAGCCAGTTACAGCCCCATTATCGGTTGAGGCAAGCCAGCTTAAGGTAACGGATGATGGTGTTAATGAAGATGTGGCAAGACCTGTTGGAGCCGAAGGAGCAATGTTGTCGCTGGAGGTTAATACGAGGTCGCCAAAATTTTGGGGATATTGCCAGTTGTTTCCGTCTCCTGCCCACACAGTCTGGTTGTCCCGGGTGCCGCCATTATCGTCATCATCACAACCAGCGTCAAATCCGATCACAAGCCCCGGTTGCGGATTTACAATGCCAATATTACTCCAGGGAATACGCATTTCAACGGAATAACCAGTTGTAGTGTTAGCCCAAGCGTGCTGCACGCCAGTAGTTTTACCATTTTTTTCCCAAATGGTCGATGCATTCCATTCCTTGATGAATTGTCTGTCGTTGGTGTCATAAGTGGCCCCTCCATTATGATCTGCATAGATATATATTTCAACTGCATCATCATCGTAGGGATTAGCGGACTCATTGTATTTTTTTTTATCCGTTACCTTGAATGCAACATATAAATTAAGGCTATCCCATTGCACAGCGTATTTTACGATATTGTTTGGGGTTCCTGATACTGTCTTACTTACATCGTAATTGAACGCCCATGAACTTTCATTTGGATTTCCGTCAATGATAATCGCGGCGGTTCTTTTTGCTGCATTGGCTACTGGGGCTTGTGCGCTGGCCAGGGTTGCTACAAATGCAAGCATGCATAGCATCCAGGTTTTTTTGATCATAGGATAAATTGGATAGTTATTAGGATGAAATGAAGGTAATGGTATTTATAACTGAAAAAAAAGAAAGATATTTTTTCCAAAAAGTATTGCGTGGCCAATAATTGGCGGTATTTGCGCAAATAAGCCTGTTCACTTTTTATCTAATCCTAAAGGCAAAAAAAATATCGTACAATAAAATGCCACAATCGCTGCCAGCGCAGGATATTTTTTATTAGGCGAATTCCATAATAATGCCAAAGACCATTGGCGGCAGATAGCACTTTTTAAAAATTCTACCAACCAACACCTCGCAATAGCCGGGGATAAAAGAGCAAAATTTCCAACAGGCACCAAAACGGAAGTTTGCCATGGTGCGTTGGTTAGTCTACCAAAAAATGCCGACGTGGCAAACGCAGCACCCATTCCCTTGTTCCGTATGTTCACGAAGAAGTACAACATCCTAAAGAGTTGCATGGATAGGGGTAAAGGGCTATATAAAATTAATAAAAATTATATTTACCCCGTCGGCCGGTGGTGATTTGTAGCCGCTATTTGGCCGTTGGTGATAACACAGAACATGGTGGCATGGGCATTCATCAAATTGGCCACCAACAATAGCTGAAATACGGGTTGATAATGTCACAAAATACACACCCACTACAGATAAAAAAAGTAACAACAGATGATGATCGTATTGCACACAAAAAATAAGTATAACCTTGTGAAGCTACCAGGATTCCAAACCCTGACCCGGGAATAAAAATTTGCTTATCCCTTATTGAACGGCAGCATCAAACGGTAGCATTGTTTGATAAAAGATACAGCACATTACATTCTTCGCTTTTTCATCAGTTCGTAACGCCATGGTCACACTAAAATATGCTCCTGCACGATAAAATCGTTTTAAAAAGCTTTTGCCAAATGAGATAAAAATTCAAAATCAATTACCCCATCCAATTAAAACCGGGCAGCTAGATAAGTCTTTGATAGGTTTTTAGCTGCAGCTGCGCTTCCTGCAAAAGATCGCCAACAACAATTGATATCCTCAGGAAATAACGATTTAATTAACCCCACCCTTCCTTGTAGGCTCTTTTAGTGCCGGCCACTTACCTGGCTGACCGGTAACGTCATTCACCGGCAGAACAATCCGGTCCCGCTGCGTTGTGGCGGGGTCCTCAGAAGCCATGTACACCATAATTGCTGTAAGAATCGCATTGTTTCTTACATCGTCGAATACAATCTTATCGTAGGTATCCCGGTTGGTATGCCAGGTATAGCTGCCATACAACCAGCTGTTGGAGCTCAAACTAAATGCAGGTGCGCCCGCCGCCACAAAAGAGGCATTGTCGGAGCCACCAGCAGCCGGGGCACCCGGGAATTTTGTTTCCAAACCTTTCTTATAATCTTCTGGCACTTTAGCCAGCCACCGGCTTATATAATCGTAGGAATATAAAAAACCGGCACCGGAAATAGTTACCACACGGCCTGTTCCATTATCCTGGTTCAACAGCGCCTGGATATTGTCGACGATTCCGGGATGGTCTTCCACAAAAGCCCGCGAACCGTTCAGGCCCTGCTCTTCACTACTCCAATGCCCCGCCATAATAGTCCGTTTTGGATTGGGATATATTTTTTTTAATATCCGCATAGCTTCCAGCATCACCAGGGTACCGGTGCCATTATCGGTAGCTCCGGTACCACCATCCCAGGAATCAAAATGCGCCGACAGCATCACGTATTCGTTGGCCTTTTCGCCGCCCGGTATTTCTGCAATGGTGTTATAGGTAGGTACCATACCCAATTCCCTTGAATCGGCCAGGATGCTGATTTTCGGATTCTTGCCCGACTCCAGCAAACGGTATAACAACCCATAATCTTCCAGTGCTATATCTACTGTTGGTATTTTAGCGGTGTTCGCACTAAAAATTTTATCCACTCCAAAGCCCGCCGACCAGTTGGAACCTACGATGCCCGCCGCCCCAGCCTTTTCCAATGTAAGGGCCAGGTCTTTATTCGTGAGCTTGGTTTTGGCGAGGCGCTTTCTCCAGGCATCTGTCTGTTGGGTGCGGTCCTTTTTCATTTTCTCTACCGATTCTTTCGTCCCAAATTCCTCCCAGTTATAATCAGGCCGCCCGGTGGGTTGCAACATGGAGATCATTACAAATTTACCTTTCACATTGGGCAGCCATTCCCTGAATGCCGCCGAATCTGCCAGATCTGCTAAAATGATTAACTCAGCTATGATCGGTTTCCCGCCGGTATTTGGGCAAAATGAAAGCTGGGTGCCTTCCAGCGATTTTACCCAGGGACTGATCATATCGATATGCGAAATACCCCGCTCCCAGCCTCGCCAACTACCCCATTTTTCGTTGCGGGCTTCCACGCCCCAGCTTTCATATTTTGCGACAGCCCAATCATTCGCCTGCTGCATTTTGGGTGAGCCAATCAACCTCGGCCCGATGCCATTCAATAATTCGTTGGCCATTATTTCCAGTTGGGAATGCTCATTGGCTTCTTTTACAATTGCCGCTATTAACAGCGAATCTTTGGGTTGGGCAAAACAAATATTACAGGTAAACAGGCCGGTCGCGACCAGCAGTTGGTTGATTCTTTTCATCACTTTAGTTTTAATAGAAGAATTTTTGAAGATAGGGATTGGTAGAATGCTGTAATTGCCACTCATCTATTAGCTACAATACCAATCCCTTATCCCGCAAAAATTGCTGGCTTTGTCACCAGCTTATATGCTTTTGCAAACAATAGCTCCTACTTCTTCACAAGGTTGGGGAACATTCCGCCTGTGAAATTATAGTCATCATGATCAGGACCCAATGCATCTTCAATTTCGTGTCCCTTGCTAAAATCATATTTTTGCATGCTAAATTGTTTAAATACGTAATCCCGGTTAAACAATCCGTTGGGGTTGATGATATGGCCGGGGGTATCGTCAATAAACAAGATATTGCTGGCTACTTCAGGGAATGCATAGCCACCGATACCCAAATTCCAATAGATAAGCTCAAAAGTATTGGTGTTCGCATCGGTATTTACATAGCGGGCCCGCAGGTAATTTCCTTTGTTCCGGGTATAAAAAATCTCCTGTGCGTATTTTGTTATCCACTCGTTTTTTGGTATGGTAATATAATCATGGTAGTTCTCATAATAGGTGCAGGTTTTCATCACCACCAAATTCCAGAGTGATTTTTTAAAGGAACTGAGCGCAGCGGTTTGTAATTTGTTGTATGCGTCGCCCAGGCCGGGGAAATTTTTAGTGGCTAAATCCCCGATGGTATAGGTGCCCCCATTAAAATCAATATTTTTTACCCAGGCCGCGATTAAGTTTGCGTAGTTCGATTGCGGATCCACCAGTGAACTTAAACGCTGCTCAATTACGGTTTGCATGCGCTGGTGCCCGAATTCGAATACGGCAAAGGTTTCATCCAGGGTGTTGGGTTTATCCTTGCCAATACCCCAATCGTGGAGAAAGGCAGATAAACAGGCGATGGCTGGCATCACTTCGGGATTACCGCTCGCAATTGCAGCACCGGAAGCCAGCCCAATAGCGATATCAATAAAGACGTTCGCCACAAAATTGGTCCAGTTTCCATTCTCTTTGGTAGAGCCAAGGGCCTTGAACACCGCTTCCTCATATTCAAGACACAACGGGTATAGGTCAGTTACCCAGGCACGTAAACGGGTTAAATTGGCGGCGGCTGCCACCAGGCTATTCGGTGATAAGTCTGGCATGTTGTAGAATTTTGGATAGTGAATTTTGCAGGAATAAAGTACCCGGCTAAAATATATTGCTGGAAATATAAAAACGACAGTTTGCAAGGATTAATTAAAGCCGATAGCAGAAAAGAGGGTGAGTGGAATGCTTCAGGAATTAATAATGGACCAATTGCCGGTTACCCTTTAGTTTTAGCCCAAAATCTAAAGCATGTCAACAACAAAAATTACAGTAAACAACAATGGCTCTTTAAAAATTGAAGGCGATTTTGAAATCGTTGACCGCAATGGCGGTGTGTACAATTTGCAGGGAAGAGAAGTGCTAAGTCTTTGCCGTTGCGGTATGTCGAAAAACAAACCATTTTGTGATGGTTCTCACAATGGTCATTTTGAGCATGAAGCAATAGCTTTTGATTTGCCGCCTAAAAAAACAATGTAAGAACTGCGGAGATCCCTGCCTTGTAAATGGCAGCGTCAAAAGTTAATGGTGCATAAAAAAACAGGTAGTCCGCAAATGGACTACCTGTTTTTTTATGTAAATCAAATCGGTATTATGCCAGATCAAACCGATCCAGGTTCATCACTTTAACCCAGGCGGCTACAAAGTCTTTTACAAATTTTTCCTGGCCATCTCCGCAGCCGTACACTTCTGCGATTGCTCTGAGCTCAGAGTTGGATCCAAAAATCAAATCGGCACGGGTGCCAATCCACTTGATGCTATTTGTTGTTCGATCGGTACCTACAAAAGCATCGTCGGATTCTGAAACAGCTTTCCAGGTGGTGGACAAATCGAGCAAGTTCAAAAAGAAATCGTTGGTGAGTGATTCCGGGCGTTTGGTAAACACGCCGGTTTGTGATTGGTCAAAATTGGTATTCAGCACGCGCATACCACCTACGAGCACGGTCATTTCAGGTACTGTCAGCGTTAGTAATTGCGCCTTATCAACCAGCATCTCTTCTGCCGATACTTTTGATTTCGCCTTCACATAATTCCGGAATCCATCGGCCAGCGGTTCGAGCACTGCAAATGAATGCGCATCGGTTTGTTCCGTTGTTGCATCGGTACGGCCGGGGGTGAAAGGCACCGTAAGATCAAGACCGGAATTCTTCGCCGCCTGCTCCACGCCTGCGCTACCAGCCAATACAATCATGTCGGCAACAGAAACCTGCTTACCCCCAAAATTGGTTTTATTAAAATCCGCCTGAACGCTTTCAAGGGTTGCTAACACTTTTGCCAATTGGGCTGGGTTGTTCACTTTCCAATCTTTCTGCGGTGCGAGGCGGATACGGGCACCATTGGCACCACCACGTTTATCGGAACCACGGAAAGTGGAGGCTGACGCCCATGCCGTAGATACCAGTTGAGTTACCGCCAAACCTGAAGCGAGGATCGTTGCCTTTAGCGCAGTGATATCCTGGGCATCAATCAACGGATGGGTCACAGCCGGAACCGGGTCCTGCCAGATTAATTCTTCCGCAGGCACTTCAGCTCCGAGGTAACGGACTTTGGGGCCCATATCGCGGTGCGTCAGTTTGAACCAGGCCCTGCCAAATGCA
Source organism: Chitinophagaceae bacterium (assembly GCA_039925965.1). Taxonomy (GTDB): domain Bacteria; phylum Bacteroidota; class Bacteroidia; order Chitinophagales; family Chitinophagaceae; genus JAZKFT01. The sequence continues at coordinate 1,829 of JBDSXW010000069.1, read as the reverse complement.
TCATTGAATGCGGCCGGATTCTGCAGAAACTTTCTTGAAATTTTTTCGTAAGCCGGATCCATCCTTAACGCCAGGTCGGTGGTGAGCATAAATGGCGCATGACTCTTAGCAGCATCGTGTGCATCAGGCACCAGACCAGCTCCGCCATTATTTGTCGGCTTCCACTGGTGGGCGCCTGCGGGGCTCTTGCTCAATTCCCATTCGTACCCAAATAAGTTCTCGAAAAAATTATGGCTCCACTTCGATGGAGTGGTGGTCCAGGCGCCTTCGAGGCCGCTGGTGATGGTGCTATCGCCGTTACCAGTGCCGAAAGTATTTTTCCAACCCAGGCCTTGTTCTTCAATACCTGCCCCTGCTGGTTCTGCAGCCACATATTGGCCGGGATCAGCGGCACCATGGGTTTTGCCCAATGTATGTCCACCGGCAATCAATGCCACGGTCTCTTCATCATCCATTGCCATGCGGGCAAAGGTCTCGCGGATATCGCGGGCTGCCAGGAGTGGATCAGGGTTACGATTAGGTCCTTCGGGATTCACGTAGATCAATCCCATCTGCACAGCAGCCAGCGGATTCTCCAAATCGCGGTCGCCGGAATAGCGTTCGTCTCCCAACCAGGTTTTTTCAGCACCCCAATACACTTCTTCCTGAGGCTCCCATACATCGGCACGGCCGCCTGCAAAACCAAAGGTTTTAAAACCAGCAGATTCCAGTGCGCAGTTACCAGCAAGGATCATGAGATCAGCCCAGGAAATTTTCCGGCCATATTTCTGTTTGATGGGCCATAATAATAAACGGGCTTTGTCCAGGTTGGCATTGTCGGGCCAGCTGTTGAGTGGCGCAAAACGCTGCATGCCTGCACCGGCGCCACCGCGGCCGTCGGCGATACGGTAGGTACCAGCACTATGCCATGCCATGCGGATAAACAGTCCGGCATAACTGCCGTAATCTGCTGGCCACCAGTCCTGCGAAGCGGTCATCAGGTCTAAGATATCTGTCTTTAGTGCTGCAAGGTCGAGGCTTTTAAACTCGGCTGCATAGTCAAACCCTTCGCCCATCGGGTCAGATAACGAAGCGTGTTGACGAAGGATGTTCAATTTCAACTGATTGGGCCACCAGTCGCGGTTTCTCATCCCAGAACCGGCGACAGGTTTAAAAGCAGCGCCGCCAGAGAATGGGCATTTGCTTTCAGCTTTCACAGCTGCTGGTACTTTTGCGTCTTGGGCTGTGTTGTCGTTTACGTCCAGCGCTACGGGCTCCTGGGGTGAATTATTTTCCATTGTTGGTGAATTTTTTATGGCTTATGAATGGGTCAAATCTAAAGGAAGTTTCCGATAAGGTTTATTTATAGAATTTATGGATTTATAGACGAAAGCTATGAGTAGTGTGGGCGTGATAAATATAACTTCCAAATTGAAAAACACCTGACAGCATGGATCAACAAAAGGTAAAACGATGTCGTTACCGCCGCTTACTTTCATACACAGAAACGCTGAGCTGATAAACCATTTTATATTGTTGCAGCCTTTTTTAGCCCCCTTTCCCGTAAAGGGATACCCCTAAGTAGTCTTCAAATTACTTTGACAATTTTGCTAAACAACAATTTTAGATGCACCAATTGATAACCCATTTTATATGAGCACCATTTTCAACTATGTCGCTGAACAATACGAATTGGTAAGGCAATCCAGGAAGGCATTGTTCGGTTTTTGCGAAACAATGGATCCGGGAGATTTTATTGAACCTAATAGTTCGTTCGGCAGGGGTGGCAGCGCGAGGAACCTGCTGGTGCATATTTCCAATGTATACCAGTACTGGATTGGGTAAACGGC
>JBDSXW010000068.1:0-3970 GCA_039925965.1 Chitinophagaceae bacterium | reverse complement strand
GATGATGATTATCCGCAGGCATTATTTCCTTGCAATCTTCCTGATCTCCATACTATTGCCTTCTCCCTGCAATACCGGACATCCTTTAGCAAATTCAACGGCCTCATCAATCGAACCGGCTTTGACAATAATAAAGCCGCCGATCGTTTCCTTGATATCGCCAAAGGGTCCGTTGGTCACCAGTTTTCCGTCATTCCTGCTGGTGATTACCCGGGCATCATCGAAAGGCAAACCCGTGCCGCTGACAAATTTGTTTTGTGCAGAGATGGTTCCGATCCAAGCCATTGTTTGTTCCATCCAGGCCTGGATCTGCTCCGGCGATGCTGTCTTTTTTCCATCTTCGTGCCGCATGATTAATGCATACTCTTCCATTTTTTTTAGATTTTAAGGTGATAGATGTTGAATTACATTGGTATAACAAATGACTGGTGTCAAGATAGGACAGGTTTTGAATTATTTTTTGATGGCATTCGATAAGAGCTGGTTTGAATTTAGATTTCAAGTTTACTAAGTTGCGACAACCCGCCAAATTTTAAAGTTCATAACGTGCCCATCACTCCCAAAACCCCCTTTCCGTTATATTTGCCGCCCTTAACAGTATCATCATGTCATTTAACACCAGAACAAGAATTAAAGAACTGCTGGCGACCACGCCGCAGCAACAGGAAGTAATCGTAATGGGATGGGTCCGCACCTTTCGCAGCAACCGGTTTATCGCATTAAATGATGGAAGCACTATCAATAATATTCAGGTGGTGGTGGATTTTGAGAAGTACGAAGAATCGCTGTTGAAACGCATCACCACCGGGGCTTGTATTAAAGTTACCGGAAATCTTGTTGCTAGCCTGGGAAGCGGCCAAACCGTAGAGATTACGGCATCGGCCATCGACATTTTGGGCGATAGTGATCCAAATGAGTACCCGTTGCAACCTAAAAAACACAGCCTGGATTTTTTGAGGCAAAATGCCCACCTGCGGTTCCGCACCAGCACATTCAGTTCGATATTCCGGGTGCGGCATTCATTGGCTTATGCGGTACATAAATTCTTTAATGATAAGGGCTTCGTGTACCTGCACACGCCCATCATCACCGCATCGGATGCGGAGGGTGCTGGAGAAATGTTTAGGGTAACGACATTGCCGATTGATGGCACTGCCGGAAAAAATGAAGATGGCAGCATCGATTTTACCCAGGATTTCTTTGGCAAAAGCACGAACCTGACCGTAAGTGGTCAGCTCGAAGGCGAATTGGGGGCCATGGCATTTAGCGATGTCTACACTTTCGGCCCCACTTTCCGGGCTGAGAACAGCAACACTACCCGCCACCTGGCTGAGTTCTGGATGATCGAACCGGAGATGGCTTTTCATGATATTGAAGACAACCAGAACCTGGCCGAAGCATTTATCCAGTACATCATCCGCTATGCCATGGAGCACAACGCCGATGACCTGAAGTTCCTCGCCGACCGCCTGGTGGAAGAAGAAAAAAGCCTGCCGCAGGATAAACGCCAGGAGTTTGGCCTGGTAGAAAAATTGGAGATGGTGGTCAACAACCAATTTGAACGCATTACTTACACCGAAGCCATTGATATTTTGCTGGCCAGCCCAGCCTATAAAAAGAAGAAATTCCAGTACGAAGTAAAATGGGGCATCGACCTGCAGAGCGAACACGAACGCTACCTCGTAGAAAAGCATTTTAAGAAACCCGTGATCGTAACCGGTTATCCAAAAGATATTAAAGCATTTTACATGCGTTTAAATGATAACTGTGAGCCCGGAAGGGAAACCGTTGCCGCCATGGATATCCTGGCCCCGGGCATTGGTGAGATTGTAGGCGGCAGCCAGCGCGAAGAGCGCTACGACAAACTGGTAGAACGCATGGACCAAATGCATATCCCGGTAGAAGAAATGAGCTGGTACCTGGACACCCGACGCTTTGGCGCCTGCCCGCATGCGGGTTTTGGCCTCGGCTTCGAGCGCATCGTGCAGTTTGTTACCGGCATGACCAATATCCGTGACGTGATCGCTTTTGCAAGAACGCCGAAGAATTGTGAGTTTTAAAACAGGAAACAGTCATTAAACAATAGTCACTGCGAAGGTTCGTGCCTAAAGCAATCTGATTGCGGGTTGTAGGGTTTAGTGGGAATGTATGCAAGAAGTCCTTACAAATTCTGTACAGATTGCTTCGTTGGGGCAAGAACCCCGCCTCGCAAAGACTGTTTAAGGTTTATCATTGTTTATTATTTGTGAGCGGCCAAAAATCATAATGTCAATGGATACCCATCACCACGACCACCACGAACATCATTTAGATAGTCCTGCCATTTTAAAAGATGTGGTGATTGGCATGAGTGATGGCTTGACCGTGCCATTTGCACTGGCAGCGGGTTTGAGCGGCGCTATCCATGATGTGCGCCTGATTATTATCGCAGGCCTTGCTGAGATAGCGGCGGGATCAATTGCTATGGGCCTGGGTGGCTACCTCGCCGGCAAAACGGAACAGGACCATTACAACAGCGAACTCCAACGCGAATACGATGAGGTAGATCGGGTGCCCGAAAGAGAGAAGGAAGAAGTAAAAGATTTTTTTGCCGGCCTTGGCCTGAGCGAAGAAGTGCAACAAAAAGCCGTGGACGAAATGACCAAAGACAAAGACCGTTGGGTGGACTTTATGATGAAATACGAACTCGGTTTGGAGAAGCCCGATCCGAAACGGGCCACCAAGAGCGCCTTCAATATCGGCTTATCCTATATCGTTGGTGGCATGGTGCCTTTAATCCCTTATTTCTTTGTGGCTCGTAGTATAGATGGCTTGAAATTCTCAGCCGTAATTACCTTGATTTGCCTCTTTGTGTTTGGCTATTTTAAAAGTAAAATGACCGGCGTCAAGCCCATCGCCGGCGCCCTAAAAGTGATGCTGATCGGTGCCATTGCCGCCGGCTTTGCGTTCATGATAGCAAGGTTAATTGAGTCCCACTAAAGTTGTAAAAAAATTTTCCGACTCGCTACCTTCCCACTCACCACTCGCATGGTCTTACTTCCTATATTCCCCTTTTTCATTCTTTAAAGTATAACAAAGCTGGGCATTCACCAGGCCGTAGCGACGGCCATCCCGCATCACGTAGCTCATGTAAAGTTTTCCGTTTTCACGCCAGCCTTTTCCGCTCAGTTCCTGGCCATTTTTGTACCCTATTTGGCGGCCTAATTTGCCGCTTTCGTACCATTCAGTAAAGTCACCGTTGTATTGCCCATTATTAAAATGATATTCAAAACGGCGGTTCCCGTTGGGCCACCAGCCGTTATGCACACTGTCTTTTTCACCTGCAGTAAAATAGCGTAGCGATTCTTGTTGCCCGTTTGGGAAATAGGTGATCTCAGTCCCTTCCTGTTTACCGTTAAAATACTGGGTGGCAGATTTGATATGTCTGGAATCGAAGGATTCAATTGCCGTTCCGCTAAAAGGAGTTGCATGGTACATAGCAATACCATTTTGGATGCTATACGCGGTATCGGTAAGGTGAATAGTTGCTGATGGGATCGCCGGTTTATTTGTCTTCTTTTCCCCGGCGCTATCATTGTTAGGGGTACAACCGGTACAAATGATGAATATAAATGCTGCCATTAAGGCTACAGCAGGGCCGGCTGCACAAAACCTATAAGGTCTTGACAACCATTTTCTATATTGGTGATCACGAAAAGACCTTATAGGTTGGCCTGCCATTTTCACATCTGCATATTTTTCACATTTCCACATTCTTAATTCTACTTTGACATGTCATGATGAGTCTTTTTTAATTTTTCTCTGCTCATGCCTCTTTTGGATTTGCTCCATTAGCTCCTGCTCTGTGGCCCCTTTTTTGGGATAAATATTTAGCATAATTTCCCTGACGTCATACGCACTTAGTAATGGCAACTTGTCTTTAAACAGCATTTTTTCACTTAATATAAAATGCATGGCCATCATTACCATC
>JBDSXW010000067.1:0-26740 GCA_039925965.1 Chitinophagaceae bacterium | reverse complement strand
CTATTTACTAAACTCACATAAACCTGGCCACCGGCATTAGTACCGGAATTACCAGTACTGATAGAGGCATCTGTACCAATTGGACTTAATCCATTCACATCGTTGTAAACAGTACCTTTTATAGTAGTCCCAAAATTGAGAACAGCAGTACCTGAGTTAGCACTTTGAACCCCGGCATTATCTACCACTACGAAGGGAATGCTCACCTGTGTAATACCATCCGCAGTCGGGTCAACAGTAATGGTTACCGTAGGATTACCATTGGCATCGGTTGGAATTACAAGTGCCTGTAAAGCAGCAAGATCTGCAACAGTATACGTAGTACCATTTACCACAATGCTGGTAGCACCTGTTGGGAAAGCTGTTATCTTAAGACCTGCTGCCGCACCAACACTTGTATTGAGCGTACCCGGTGAAGGGTCGGAACTTACTAATGTATTGGTAAACGTATTGGCAGGAACAGGAACCTGTGCACTACCTGCTGGGTTGGTAACGGTATTGACACCGCTACCTGCCGTTGGACGTTGTTCGATACCAAAATTGGCACCCACTTTATTACCTGCCACTATAACGGTTAATAGTCCGTTTGGAGTGCCATCGGTTCCGGCAACTGGTGTAATGCTATTTGCCAAATATTCTCCCGTATACACATAACCGGCAGGTAAAGCTGGTATGGCAGAACCTGCAAGGGTTTGGTGTATCGCTAGGTTATAAGTACCAGGAGCCACATTCGGGAATGAATAGTAACCATCTGGTGCAACAGCCACAGTAGCTAACACCATGTTGCTGGCATCAACAAGGCTTACGTACATTGTTCCACCCACATTTGTACCAGCACCATCAACAGTATTTGTTGGGCTGCCTGATAAACCATTGGCATCGTCATATAATTTACCAGCTACGGTGGCACCCAACAGGCCAAAGTTTTGTGAGCAGGAGCTCGGCGAACTTTGGGTCATGGAAGAAACCAAATAGCCTGTAGGGCTTGGTGAAGGTGTAGTTAAAGTATAACCTGTAGTGATCGGTTGACCTAACTGCACGATATATTTTACAGGATTAGCAGTGCTATAATTGATTTCAACATTCTTAAACCGCACCTGATTAGACGTTGACATACCAGTAGAACCAGAAGAAATAAACCTTATGGTGGTAGTTGCCGACATATATGCAGATATATCCAAGTTAGCACTTGTACCGCTTTGATTGCCATCAGTACCTATATGTGTAAACAATGTTACCCAACCTGTAGATCCATCAGCAGATACCTGTACCTGAACAAAGTCGCCTGCTTCGTTATCTAAACCACTCTCTACATAATCGTATTTCAGTGTAGCGGTACCACCAGGCAGCATATTGGGTGCGGTTCTTGATGCTCCATAAATATTGTTAGGAACAGGAGGAGTGCTAGACCCATTTCCGTTAATAATTAGTCCATTAGCTGTAATTCTAATTACACCAGCGTTAAAAGCGTTTGCTTCACCAATTTTAGTCCAGGGATTGCTCGTCCAGCTGGTAGCGCCAGTTGAACCAGTAGATGTAGTAGCTACATTTAACGGATCTTTATACTGACCAGCTGTAAATGTTTGCGGAATAGTAAAAGTATAAGCACCAACACTATTGGTAGTGGTGCTTTGTAAAGCCGTGGTACCTTCTGAACCATCTAATAAGCTATTATTATTGGCATCTATATATAATTTAACCGATTGTGATGCAAGGCCAAGCTCCCCGGAAGTAAGAGAAGCACTATTATTGGCATCGTTATACACAATACCATTGATTACATAATTATTAGGGGTTAAAATACAAGCTATATTCACGACGACAGTAGATGAGTCGCATATATTAGGGTCTTCTAAACTACAAACCCTGTATTGGAACGCATCCGTTCCGGTAAAACCCGGGTTGGGTGTGTACTTGATAGTTCCATCAGGATTAACTAAAACAGTACCGTGTGCAGCGGCAAGTGTAATGCCGGCACCGGTTGTGGCTACTGTAGACGAATTGGGATAACCAATAGCATCATTTGCTAATACGGATATAACAACAGGTACATCTACCGCAGTAGTTGCATTGTCGTTACTGGTAACCAAATTAGCGGTAACCAGTAAATTTTGAGCTGTTATACATGCACCAAAAGCAGTAGATCCAAGGACCTTGGTATTACCTGCACTAAATGTCGACGCAGTATAAGGATTACCAGGAACGGTTGGATTTACTTTTACGATATAACATGCCGGGCCATACGCTAATTCAACGCCATCTATATAGAAGAATTCGGTGGAGGTAAAAGTATTGCTGCCATTAACAACAAATTGTATGGTATTGCTGCCATTGTTCAAAAAGCCGGATAGAGGAAGTGAAACAATTGTATAGTTAGGATCGGTACCATTAACTCCTCCATTTGATATTGTGTAAATAGTGGTTCCGTTTAATTTCACCAACAGGGCTTCACTACCATTGTCAAAGCCTTGCCTTTTAAACCTAAAACTCAGCAGTGCAGTGGTTGCACCACTAAAAGTAAGCGACCTTGATACACCATAGGCGTTTGTGGTACCATTTCCCTGAAACCTTAATGCCAAACTGGATGCATTAGCCGAAGGATCGGCAATAACCTGCATCTGACCTGCCGTTGCATTTGTAGCCTCAATTGTTTCCGTCCAGTTGGTGGTCCAGTTTATATTACCGTTATTATTGGTATATGCTGCCGTGGCAAATTCGTCTGCAGCTCTTTTTCCGTTGGTGGCAAATGAATAATTTCCAAGATAATCAGAAAATGTGGTTTGTGAAACTGCTTCGGTACCATTTACTGTGCCGCTGCAATCTGCGTCTACATATAAATCTACTTTAACCGCGCTTCTAGGTGCCGGATCACCGGCGTCTACCACTCCATTTGCAGTAGCTAAATCAACTGCCACCTTGCCAGAAATCAAGTTCTGGTTGGTTCCTGCAGGGCAAGCTGTAACGGTAATAATGACCGTGGCCACATCGCATGTAGTTGGATAATTTAATAAACATACATTGTATACCAGGGTATCTTTTCCAGTAAATCCAAAATTGGGGGTGTACGTTAGGGTTCCGTCAGGATTTATAACAGCAGTTCCGTTTTTGGGTTGCAAATAACCAGTAGTCGTAACAGAAGACGGATTAATAGTAGCTAAAAATGCTGCGTCATTTAGCAGAATCGGAATATTTACAGGGGTGGAAGGCGGGGTTGTTGCAAAATCATCCCCCGCAAAAATATTCTGAGATAAACATTTGGGTGTAAGCACATACCCCACATCCTGCGCCGGGCTACTACCAGGCGTTGCAACATTTAAAGTTCGTTCAGGATCCTCTCCCCATGCACCTGCAAATTTTACATTGTTTTCAGTAAATACGGCCAGACCGCTATTATCTCCACTTGGATTCACAATTCTATATGAATTCAAGGTAGTTGCGGATATAGCCAAATCGTAAGGGAGACCTAAAATAGGTGTATTTCCTAACAACCCTGTGCCGGTAAGGTTACCATCGTATTTTACATAAAACGTAGTGGCAGCAACCGGCGTTACCCACACAGGTGCATAATTATAACTTGATGATATAGGATTACCACCCGGAGCCCAGGCAGTTGATACCAAAGTACCCAACCGTTCCTCAGGAATCATATTAAAGGCCCAGTCATAAGCCGACCCTGCATTATCAGCATCCTGGATAGACACGGCCGTAAAGGACTGGCCACCTGTACTGGCAAATTTATAGCCGCTTGCTGCAGTAAGTGTATAACCGACATAACCCTTTGCAGGTATTACGACAGATGGCGGTGAACCTACATTATTCGTTATGGTAACTGTTATAGGCGAGCTTGAAGTATTGGTAAGATATACCCTGACCGGGGCTGTTCCAGGCGTGGCACTTTGTGTTTTGTAAACAGGCGTATAATAGGTATTACCATAGAATTCGCCCGGTAAAACCGCAACATTTCTGGTTCCATAGTTGTCGATCCCACCAAAAACAAGGTCAACCCCTACCGGCTTATCTGCAGTAACCAAGGCACCACTTTTAATATCATTTGCATTATTTATATCGCCAGCCACACCCGGCACACTCGCTGTTCCATCGTAAAACCAAACTTCACCTTCGTTTAACATTTTTGTTTGGTCAATAGTGCCATTTCCATCATAATCCAACTGGACCGTGGTATTATTTTGTGAAGCCCGTATAAATAGTGAAGTGTATTTAAATGCATCAATATCCGAAACATCCTCACCAAAAGGAATGGTAAAGCTCTTTCCAAAACGGGTTATGTCAACCACACTTGCTTTTACGTTTTGTACATCAAATATAGAAACATCGCCTTTTATCACGGCTATAGTGGCATCGGCTGTTGTGTATACTTTATCCCTTCCATCATAATAAAAGTTTGGAGAACTTGCAGCATTGTCCATACTACGGTAAGGAATCAAATTATCTAATATTATATAACCACCTGCAGGTATAATATCCGTAGGATACCCAGGTGCAATGCCATTTGACAGATTACCATCTCCCCAAACCTGCGTGGTCGACTGTGTAGGTTGCAGAATGTTTGACTCATACCCATCCTCCCACTGATCATACGTCACAACCTCACCTGGATAATTTATTTTGATACTAAAGATGCTACGGGCATTGGTATATGTAGTATTTCCAATTGTATTTCCAGCACTTTTAATGGCTTTCTCTAATTGGCCGTTTGATTCAGGGAAAGGAAGGTAAAAAGTTTTTGGTGTCCTAGACTCGGCACAAATATCATTTGCCACAGCAGTTACCGACACCGTTACCGTAGCAGTAGAACAAACACCGGGAGCAGTATTGCTACAAACCTGATAGGTAAATACGTCTGTATAAGTAGTATTACCACTGGGGACATATGTGATTTTTCCATTGGAAATAACGATATTACCAGAAGTGGGTTGCCCCACAATAGAAATAGAGGCTGGATTTTTATCGCAAAGATCATTTGCCAAAACATCTATTTCAACCGGTGCACCTGCTAAGGTCGAAGCCACATCGGCTACGGCAACTACGGCATTGGTTGTAGCTGAATGCACGGTGGTATTGGACGGGCAACCCACAGGAGCTGCCGTAATGGTGGCTACACCAGCCCAAACTGCATTGTAGGTAACAGCACCTGTATTCACATTAATAGTACCAGCCTGGCCGGCTCCCGTTCCACTAGGAATGAGAGAATACGTAACTGTGCCGTTTGCTGCTGTGGCTGAGTAAGTAACAATAGCGGAACCAATACAGCGGGTAGAAGTGGCACCGGATGCAAATACCGGTGTTCCTACGGTTGTAGTAACAAAAGTTGCAGACTTGGGCCCTGCACAACCGGTAGCAGTTGCAGTAATGGTAGAAGCACCCGTCCAACCAGAAGCGTAGGTTACCACGCCGGTACTGGCATTAATGGAGTTAGGCGCTCCTGTTCCGGCAAAAGCCAAAGTGGTGGCATCTAAAGTGTAAGTAACCGAACCTGTAGAAGTAGCGGTATATGTAAGCGTACCGCCAGCCTGGCAACGTGTATTTGTAACCGGGGCTGTAAAAGCAGGTGTAGTTATTGGCGTACAAAGCGTAACAGTTAATGGTTGAACAGCAGTTACCGTACCTTCTAATCCTTCCCTGGCAGTAGCCGGTATAGAAACCGAACCCGGCGAACCTGAAACCACCCAGGTATATTGATAGGTTCTGGTACAACCCGCAGTGGCCGTAGATGTTGCTTCTACATTACCGGTACCTGGTATATTAATGCTAAGCCCGGTAATGTCGTCGAAACCGAAAGGATCGGATACGACTACCCTTGGGTAAGCAGTTGTACCAATAGGAATAGCTGTATTAATAATATTGCCCCCGCTTGCTGCATCATATACAGCATAACTTGAAATGGTGATGGCAGTAGCTGCCGCAACCGGCAAATTGACCTTGGAAGGCTTGGTATCACTATCGTACAATATAGCAAAAGAAACCCCTGCTGTATACGACACCACTGTTATTTCCAAAGTAATAGCCTGCCCTGCAGGTACGGTTACCGGCGAAGCACCAATAACACCTGACCAGCTTAATTTGCCACCGCTTGCCGAGCTGTAAGTGGCAGGGTTAAGCGTTGCAATAACAGTTGCTCCATATTTAAGTACGGCATTAATATTATATGAAGATGCATCAGTAAGAGTACCTGTTGAGAAACTTAAAAAAGCTTCGGCAGTTATAGCCCCGCCAGCAGGCAGGGTTATGGCCGAACATAAAGGCGTGCCCATTGTAAAACTCGTAGTTGGGGTATTTACTGTGGTATTAGTAGCCAACTGCCAAAAGAACGTAAAGGGCTTACCCTGACCATCACTTCCGTTCAATCCTGTGTTGAGTTCAAGAGCTGTGGCCGTACCCCAGGAAGTACCGTTCCATAAGGAGCTGTAAATATCCGACTGATCGGTATTGCCCAATACCATTATCTTATTAGTCCCCGGTTGCGGATATAATTCAATTATCCTTGGAGTACCTCCAAAACCTGGCCCGGTGGTAATAGATGACCAGCCGATTGAGCTGTTCCAGGTGGTATAGCGAACATTATCAGTGCTTGTATTTGTTACACCTAAACCGTTACCAGACACACCCTCAAAAGCAACACTTATGGGACTGTAGTTTTTTGCTCTTCCTATGCTTGCAATTACCAGGTTGTCCTGAGATGCACTTGAAAAGGCAGTACCGTTCCAAAGCATGAAAATAGACTGGTTATCACTTGTTGACAAACCCAGCAAAATACGGGCACTATTTGGGTCGGATGAAAGCGATGTAACCTCGGGCTTATTGGAACCACCTGAAGGGAAGTTTTGTGTAACTGCCGAAGACCAGGCAGTACCATTCCAGATGCGGTATAAAAAATTACCTGTCGTATTATTGTCAAAAACGACCAACGCCTTCTTTGCACCAGTGCTCTCATAAGATACATTTACCACGGTTGACTTATCAGCACTAACTGATATTTCTATTCCGTTACCCCAGCTTGAGCCATTCCAAACGGTAGCATAACTATCATCATCATTATCAAAAAACACCAGCGTCATTTCAGTTGAACCTGGCTTGGCCGCTAATCTCATTTGAGTAATGGGAACATTATTTCCCCCAAAGCCAGCATAGCTAAAAGTAGATTCAGCAGACCAGGTGGTGCCATTCCAGGTTCGGTAATGTATCGTATTGTCATTGGCATCATTATCCCAAACCAACATCGCATTTCCATTATCGGAGAATGCGATTGCAACGGGTATTTCACCGAGATTTTGAGCTGCTCCTAATGGACTGAAAGAGGCGTCTGACCAACTGGAACCATTCCACTGTTGAAGCCTTACCGACTTTCCATTGGTATTTTCAGCCATAAACGCCACATTATTATTTGTAGGCGATTGGGCTGAAATCATTACCGAAGCCTTATTATTACCAACGGTTGGAGAATTGGCGGCCGCAGCCGGATAGGTACCGGAATTACCATTAAATATCCTGTAAAATGGTGTTTGTGTTCCATTTTGGTGCCATTGGGCAATACCATTAGGTGCATTTGGTGTAACTACCTGCCCTATTACCGTACTCGTGGAAGTGGTATTGTCCACCGGGTTCGACGGGTTAGAACGGTCGAGTCCTTGACCAGGATCTGATAAGTATAATGTCTTAGTGACCGTTTGAGAATAACCTACACCGGTATTTAATAAGTAAAAAGCTATTATAAAAATAGACGCTTTCGAAAGATTTCTTTTTATAACGGGAGCGGAGAAAAAAGTCATGTTCAATTTTTTATGAATTGGAAAAAGCTGCTGTAAACCTTGTAAAGGCAAAACACCCGGTCATCAAAACTGTGTGGAGCATTATCCGAAAATTCACACCTCCGGATCTGATTACCTAACTGGGATCAAGATCATTGAGCTGCAGCCAAATATTACATGCGGTCACAAATACCCAGTAATAGTTGTGTGAGCTGGCCTATATATAATTACCTGGATCTTTTGGAATAGAATCTCAAAATCCAGGTTTGCCACCGGGATTTCAGGCAGGGTTTCTTGAAAGCTCCATTTGCTCTGAACCATTTTTTTTAGATACAATCTCCCTCACCGCCATATTGATAAAATGAAGCGGTGGAGTGCGCTCAACAGAGGGCGAGAAATTACCCCTGGTTATGATAATGGAGCCTGCCGGTAAAATAGTGGCGGAAGATTTGATGCCGGCAGTTGCGAGCATCAAGCATAACATGGATTTACAAATCCGTTTGCGCAGACGCCGTGTAGACACGGCGCGCTTGACGAGGATGGAATTGGGCATTTTTTAGGTTTAGGATGTTAAATAGGGTTGTGTGGGATTGAGCTATATATTATAGTCGCATAGGTTTTTTTATGTAATGGCGAAGATTAAGGTGCTAAATTCAATCTAAGCAGCTAAATTTTAAACACCAACTTATCATCATAAGATAATTTTTCTTATGTCGCATGACCGGGCAGTCATAAAATGTTGGATTGCATAAAAAAAACATGCACTTACTTAAAAAACCAGCTGTCTCAAAAATCGGACACGTAAATTGCACCACTTTTTTTAACATCACCGCCAAAGATTGCATAAGAAAAACAGTAAATCAAGCTAGTCTTCAGGCAGGTTGAGAGGTGTAATTGTTCAAATACTTTATTACTTACACTGGATACAAAGAAAATTTCGAAATAAAAGTAGCAGGATTATTTTTAAAAACCAAGCCCGGATTGTCAAAAAATTTAAAACCCTGTCTTTTTTTATTAAGATAGTTGCAAGACTGTCTGATCTCACACACACTGCTAGTCGGATATCCTGGCCCCAATAACAGTCCTGATCGAATTGATTAAGTAAAGGGCGTATCAACCTAATGTTGAGCGCCTTTTTAATTACGATTGCCGCCATTGCTATTTCAAAATGCCTTAGTAACCAGGTTTCTGATAGCCGGCCATGTCGGCGGCTGCAATGGGTTTGCCATTATTTGTTCGGAAACCACCTATCTGCTTAAGAGGTTTTCTTGCTTCATAAAAAAGTTCTTTTTGTATGGGTTAACATATAATCTGCTCCATCAAAATCGGGCTTTCCTAAAAAAACGGATTGCTTCCCTGATTAGGACCAGCCTGTTTGCTGATCATTGAAACCTATGTCTTAGTCATTACTTTTCATTTACAGTTAAACCCTGCTACCACCGGTCGTGATAGCAGGGTTTAAGAACCATTAAGGCAATTGCTCCAGGAAAAAGTCGTAGTTGTAATCAGAGCCTCCGTTGAGCCCATATAAAAGCAATTGGACAAATACCAGGAACGAGTCATCATTAGGTGCCGTATATTTCACTTTACTGTTCATGTTCACATCACCGGCAATGTAGCCATAGCCAAAATCGAAATTGTAATCTGAGCCGCTATTATCAGGATGCTGCAGGGTGTTCGTAAATATCCGGAACAGGTCGTCATTGGGAGCCGTGTACTTGATCTTCCTGTCCCCATTGGCATTGCCAGCCCAAAGTGCATGTTTGCCATCAGCGAGCGTTTTCATTTCATAACCATCGTAACCAGGCTGGTTCCATAAGTCGGCAGCGGTCATAGTCGTAAAGTCTACCACTGCGGCACAAGCAAGGATAGCGGCTGGCACCGCAGCAGCAGTCATTACACCCAGGTGGTTGCGGTGACGTACAGCCACATAATAATCGCCAAGGGGTAGCGTTGGGAAACGGATACAACTACTGCCATCGATATCTACCACCGTGCCATCTCTTTCTACCATCGCAGAACGGGTGTCCACTACTGTTGCCGGGTTCGTCTTATCACGCAATTCAATAAACACCCAATCAACCGCAGACGCCGTGCCCCTGCTGTTAAACATCGCAGCAGAATCGGTCACCGTTTGCAATTCGATACTGAGGCCATCTCCCACACGGGTAAACAGGGTATTGTACTGGCTATTGAAAGTATACGGATCCTTTGACGGTATATAGTTGGCTCCGGTAAACGGACTATTTCGCAGGTTATCCCGCATAGTGCTTTCAAAGCCGGTGCCATTGCCGATGGTAGCGCCTTCTAAAAGCACTTTTACCTGGAGGCTGACATAACTATCAAAGTTCATAGTCGCGGTGCCACTATTTAATGATTCCTTACCGGCGTTATCAGTGGCTTTAAAGCTGATCACGCTGGTGCCTGAAAGTTCGAAATCAGGGTCAAGACTGATTGTTGCTGATGGGGTGCCTGATCCATTTACAGGCAATATCAGGGCCACCAAAGCCACTACCTCGGCAGGCACATCCCCATGGTAAACAATACCATTGATAGTAATACTTGTGGTATTGGTTGGGAACGCCGTGATACGGATGCTGCTTACAGTTCCTGGAGTGATATCACTGCTTAACATAGTATTGGTAAAAGTATTGGCAGGTACTGATACACTTATTGTTCCTTGCGGGTTGATAGCTGTACTTGTGCCGCCTCCCGCAGTCGGCAATTGTTCAATACCAAAGTTGAGCCCTGTTACATTATCAGACAATAGTGACACAGTGCTGAGACCGTCAATAAAAGTACCATCGCCAATACCGCTACCCTGGGCCGTATGTGCCCAGCCTGCCGGTAATACTGAAGCAACAGTTGCACCAACCGTACCCTGAACGGTACTGAGCACCAGGCTGAAAGTAGCATTGGCAGTAGTGCCAGTACTACTATTAAAACCATAGGTACCGTCAGCGTTAATTGGCACGGAACCCACTACGGTTCCGGCCTTCAGCAAGTTTAGGTAAAGCTGCTCACCCGATGGCAGGCCAGTACCGGTGCCATCTATTAAGCTGTTGGATATGCCATCCGCATCATTGAATACGGTGCCGGTTATAGTAAGATCCGTAAACGCACCAGCCATGCCCACGGCGAAGGGAGAAAAACCTGTAAAACCCGCAGCAGTAGTGGTAGTGCCAGCCGTTGAAGACGGGCTGGCAACCCAAGCTCCGCCCGTATAGTGGCCGATAACATGTGCCCCGGACGGATTAAAATCAATTCCCTGATCGAAGCTGTTCCAGCCTAAAGTGACAGATGCATCGCTCCCACCAGCAATATCTTCCGAAATATCCCATAGTAAATTAACCGCTGAATCTGGAAAACTGATCCGGCCAGCGCCGCTAAAACCGTTTTGAACGCGTACCGAAAACCCATCAGCAGTACCGGAATTGGCGAGCTCGACTGGTGCGTAGCTGCTACCAATACCAACCGGGAATAAAATATTTCCTGTTAATCCCCCAGGGCCAATATTGGAAATTTTCAATGTTCCGGTCCCGTTTGTCCGGATAAATGTACCGGGGCCCCCACCGGAAATACTGACACAGGTAAGGTTGCTGTTCCCAAGGTCTACGATTCCGCCGGTAAGGTCTAATAAGCCTGAAATCGAAATGCTGGCACCAGCCACGTTCGTTCCGCTGGCAAGATTAAACTGGTATTTTGAAATTGAAAAGTTCATTGGGTGCACCCCTGATCCATCAACATTCGCACCCCAGCTATCTACCTGGGAAATATCCGTTCCTGGAATATTATAATATGTCAGCGGTAAAATAAATACCTGGCCATCCTGAAAGCTGAACGAATAGTTGTTTGCTGATAGTGATCCAACCGCGGCATTTATCATCACGGGGCTTGCGGCAACGGGGGTCGTATTTGTATACGCCGTGGTGAGGCCGGGACTACCAGAAACCACTGCGCTATTTTCACTATTCACAAACCCGGCAATGGTATAAGTCAGGAGGGGCACCGCATCCTGGTAATTGACCGTTACATTGGTGGCGGTCACCAGCAGTGATACCTTATTGATCTGGAGGCTGCCATCAGCCGGGGTAAAACTATAGTTCGCTGCACTAAGACCAGTGACGACGGGCATTATGGCATAGGTTCCGGAATTCACCGCTGCGACAGCTGAACCTGAGTATGTGGCTGAACCGCTTACTACGCTTGCGTTCTCTGAGTTTACATAACCGGCAATGGTAGCAGTAAATCCGGAGAAAGGTGCTCCGTCATAAGTTTTGTTTTTGTTGTCGGCGGTAACGGTCAGGCTTGCTTTATTGATTTGTAATATGTCATTTACAGGAATAAATGTATAGTTGGCTGCGGCGAGGCTGGAAATGTCGGGTGCGATGGTATAACTGCCAAAATTAACAGCCGAAGTAGCGGGCCCCGAATAGCCCACTATACCAGATACCACCGAGCCGTCCTCTGTATTCACATATCCCGTAATACTGGAGGTAAATGCTGAAAAAACAGTTCCATCATAGATTTTGTTTTTTGGATCGGCAGTAACCGTGAGGCCAGCTTTATTGATTTGCAATGTGCCGTTTACCGGGGTAAAAGTGTAATTGGTCGCACTGAACGAAGTAACCACGGGCGTAACCGTATAGTCACCTGCGTCTACCGCCGCAACCGCGGTGCCAGCATAAGAAACGGTGACGGAGACCACTGCTGAGGTCTCACTATTTACAAAACCGCTAATGGTAGTTGTAAACGGCGCATAAACGGTACCAGTATAAGTCTTGGTCTTAGAGTCCGCAATAATAGTAAGGTCAACTTTATTGATTTGCAATGTGCCGTTTACCGGGGTAAAGGTATAATTGGTCGCACTGAGACCACTAACCACGGGCGTGATCGTGTAGCTCCCGAAGTTCACTGCGCTGGCAGCAGGGCCGGTGTAAGTGGTCGTGCCAGCGACCACCGCTGAGGTTTCACTATTTACAAAACCGGAATAGGTTGCCGTAAACGGACTATAAACGGTACCGGTATAGGTTTTGGCTTTAGGATCCGCAGTAACAGTAAGGCCAACCTTATTGATTTGCAGGCTGCCATTTACCGGGGTAAAACTATAGTTGGTGGCACTAAGACCGGTGACAACCGGCGTAATGGTATAAGTGCCGGCATTTACAGCGGAAATAGCTGTGCCTGTATGGGTGATACTACCCGTAACCACACTTGGCGTTTCGCTGTTTACAAAACCGGAATAGGTAGCTGTAAACGGAGCAAAAACGGAACCGTTATAAGCCTTGGATTTGGCATCGGCCGTAACGTTGATAGCAACTTTATTAATTTGTAATGTACCATTTACCGGGGTAAAACTATAGTTCGTGGCGCTAAGCCCGGATAGATCGGGTATAATGGTATAACTCCCTGCATTCAACGCTGTTAGTGCCGGGCCGGAATACCCAACCGTACCACTTACTACCGACCCATTCTCCGAATTTACATAACCTGTGATCGTGTTGGTAAAGCCTGAAAACCCGGATCCATCGTAGGTTTTGCTCTTTGCATCGGCTGTAACGGTAAGAACTGCTTTATTGATTTGCAATATGCCATTTGCCGGTGTAAAAGTATAATTGGTGCTACTGAGACCAGTAACCGTGGGTGTAATCGTATAGCTCCCCACGTTTACTGCTGTTGCAGCTGCGCCGCCAGCATAAGTAATAGTGCCTGAGACCACACCTGAATTGTCAGAACCCGCAAACCCGGTGTAGGTACTGGTGAAAGGTGAATAAACGGTGCCGGTATATGTTTTAGTCCTGGCATCTGCCGTTACTGTCAGCACCGCTTTATTAATCTGCAGGCTGCCACCAGCCACCGTAAAACTATAGTTGGTAGCGCTAAGACCAGTAACGACCGGCGTAATAGTATAAGTGCCGGCATTTACTGCCGCCGCCGCGGTACCTGAATAAGTAACGGTTCCCGTAACCACACTTGATGTTTCGCTGTTTACAAAACCGGAATAGCTAACTGTAAAGGGTGAAAATACCGTTGCTGAATAGGTTTTACTTTTATCGGCCGCGGTAACGGTAAGCGCTACCTTGGTAATTTGCAAACTGCCATTAACTGCATTAAAAATGTAGTTAGATGCTGTAAGACCGCTCACTACCGGCGTTATTGTATAGGTGCCCGCGTTAACAGCTGTGGTAGCAGCCCCTGAGAAAGTTACCGAACCGGTTATTACACTTGCTGTCTCACTGTTTACAAAGCCTGAGTAAGTGGAAGTAAACGGCGAAAAAACCGCCCCATTATACGCCTTATTTTTTCCATCTGATGTAACAGCAATCACGGCTTTGTTTACCACCCAGGAAGCACTTGAGGTGCTTGACGTAAAGTTTGTCGCGGCAAATTCTGCAGTTACCGTATGTGGCGACCCTGAAGCTGTGAGGGTATTTGGGGTATAGGAATACGTGGCCACACCTGATGCATTTACAGCACCTGTTCCTACGATGTTTCCATCAATTGTAAAGGTAACTGTTCCGGTCCCCAGTAATTCCGCATCGACTGTAGCTTTTAATGTTACCGGTGTGGTGCTGCCATACGATATGGCTGATAAAGCAGTTACTGTGGTCGTGGTAGCAAGCGGGCCTGCACTAAAATAATACCGGTAGTTGTAACCGCCATTGTTTAGGCGGAATCCGTCCGTACACCCGGAGCTGGCCACAACATTTCCAGTGGCTTCGAAATAGGTTTCCAGTACCCAGATGCCTGGCAAAGTTGCAAGCGCCTTTATATCAATCGCCGCATCATTTTTTGACCACCGTTGCTGGCCGGTGGCACTGCCGGTTACATTAGCCGGGGTTGCCGTTGTAGTGAAGCTGTTGCTGGCGTCGTTTGTAAAGCCGCTAAGCGTTGTAAAAGCACCCGGGGAAGTACCTTGTTTATACACCCGGTAATTCATTGTGCCGCTGCAAATATTACCAGTGCCTGTTTTGGTGGTATGAATAACACCGCCTTTAAGTATAAAGCTGGTTGGAAATCCGAGGTTAACATTTTTATTATATGAATTTACATCAGCCCCTCCGTCGATAGAATAGGTTATCAGACCGCCGCCGGTAGCATAAAAACCAGCATTCGAAGCAACATTATACCGGAGCCTGTAAAGATTAGCGGTCGTATTGTCCTGTAAGATATAAATGTCCCTGCCGTTGGGAGCGATCGCCACATCGCGGTAACGAACATTGTTGGAGGTCCAGTAATTGTATAGATTGGTAGCCGCGGTGCCATCTGAACTTAAGCTAACGCGCTGCACCGAAGGTACCCGGCTGCTGTTTTTCAAAGTTGCGATCAATACAGAATTGGTCCATCCTAAAACAGGGCCATTGGGGTACAATCCGTAATAATCGATACCGGAAGGTGCTACACTTGGCCAGGTAGCGTTACTTCCTACCGGGTTAGTAAAAGGTGTAGGTGTGGTAGTTCCCAGGGTGCTTAAAGGAAGTTTCACGTTCAGGGTTATGGCACTCTGCTGTTCCGTTGGGTTTCCATTTAATGGGCCTGCGGTATAGGGGCCATTACTGATATTGTTGTGGTATCCATCGGCAAAGCCGGTTACTTTGGGATACCCATAGTTCCTGGCACTCTCTATCAGGTTCAGTTCGTCATCACTCTGCGGTCCATGTTCTGATTGGTACAGCCTGTTTACCCCGGCGCCCAGGTTTGCCCATACCAGTCCCTGGTGATTTCTGTGGCCCAATGTATACACTGCGGTCGGGCTACCCGCATTGGAAAATGGGTTGTCGTTGGGTATCCACTCGTTACCCCCACTCTCACCTGCATCGGCATCCAGGTTTAACCGCAATACTTTCCCCTCGAGTATATTGACATCCTGTGTGTTTTCGGTGCGGCCAGCGTTGGCAAATTGCCCTGCGCCCATATCACTTTGACAGTAATATAATTTATTGTCGGGGCCAATCGCCATGCGGCCACCGTTGTGATCACTGCTGCCGGCAAGATCTATTAAGGTTACGGGGTTGGTAAGCTTGGGGCTGCCGCCTGCGTTGTAGGTGTAGCGCTCTATCCTGTTTCTGAAGTTACAGGAAACATTGGTGGCAACGCAACCGTCAAAGCGATACACATAGGCTACATAGATAAAGGGCTTATTTGCAAAATCAGGGTGAAATGCAAAGCCCATCAATCCGCCCTGTGGCCAGGGGTTTTGGCTGGACGTAAATAAGCGGCTTGATGAAAAATCAAATATTTCTTCCTTTGCCGGCGAGCCCGCATTCACATCCGTCCGGAATAGCTTATAGGTTTTTGACTCGGTCCACCACAAATAACCATCGGGGCCGAAATTGATATCCCAGGGATTGGAAAAGTTATTAAAAATCGTTGTTTGGGTAAAATCGGAACCTACTGCCTGAGCTTCGGCATGCCGGGAATTTGCAAAACAAAACACCATCGCCGTGAGGGCGATTCCCGCTTTCCTGTAAAACACCTTCATGAATGGTTTGTATTAAGAAGTATAATAGTTCAATAAGTTAAGTAACAGTATCCGTCCTCATAAACCCTGCCCATTTATATATCTTGCAAGCACTGCCATTGTGGTACGCGTGCCGCAAAAAAAATGCTCCATCACTAATTTTCAAAACTCTGCAAAAAAATTCAATTGTCGCATTTGAAAATTAATTATTGCATGTTTTTTTACGTGTATGGCTATTTGCAAAGAAAGTGCAACACCATTGAACCTCCGCATCAGCGGCCAACCTGCCGCAATTAACCCGTTTTATTTCATCGGGTTAATACATACTTCATATCTGAAACTCGCCACCAGGCTGTCGGATTCCATGCTTTACACCTTTCTTTACGAATCTGCCCTTCAACAATTTGTCAAGATTTGCTGAAGGGCAAATCCAAACCGCCTTCCACTTTATACAACCGTATTTCCATTCAAATGTTTTGCATGCGCTGTAAAAATCGTTTCCACCCATTCAGTTTTTTATCTGCACCCATTACAATTATTAAAAAACTGCCCGGCGACAGGTTGCCGTTATTGATCCAAGTCTTTAAACCCATAACCCTATCGCATCTCACTACTGTGCCATTGGCAGTAAGCATTTGAACTTGCAAAAGCAATGATTGGGCGGTGTGCAAATTAACAACAGGAAACTCTCTGAATACGACAAATCCCAGTCACGGGATTTCTCACCGTCAGCTGGCACCCGGTACCTCAGTCAGTAGCCCCCGGGTGTAAATTATGAAGAAGGTAACTGTACCGATGACAAAGTAATATCGTCGAAACTGCCGGGTACCTGCTGCTTCCATTGACTTTCTCATAAAACTATAAGCAGTGGCAACACTAAGGCCGGCTGCACGTTGGCTTACATAAGAAAAGGACGCATCAACATAACGTTGAGCGTCCCTTTACTTACGATTGCCTGCGAGAGTTATTTTAAATTGTTTTAATATCCGGGGTTTTGCGTGGCTTGCTTTTGTGCTGCTGTTAATGCAACACCTCCTACCTGAATACCATCAAGAAAAGTTTGTGGAATAGGCCGCAGCGAATGAAAATCTTTGATATTCGGTGCCGCATCCGGATTAAATGCTTTGGCACGAGCTACTAAGGTTTTAGTGCGCGACAGGTCTTCCCAGCGCTTATACTCTCCGCACAATTCTCTTGAACGCTCATCCAATAAAAAACACATCATTCTATCATAAGGAGTGGCATAACCTAATTTGCTAATAATCCATTCATCACCGGCAGGCAATGTTGCAACACTTGCAACAGCCAAACTCGTGGCTGTTGAAGGAGGCGCCAGTAAATTAAGGTTATTGGATTCGCAATAAGAATTCTCAGCCATATAAGAAAAAGCAAGTCCGCCTTGTAAGGTGGCATTACTTGCTCCGCCACCATCATAATAGGCAGTACGAATCTCGCCATTTTGATATTGCGCTCTTGTTCTAACTGCATTGATATAAGGTAATGCATCTGTATATGCACCTGTGCCCATTGCAGCCAGGCGTATTTTTGCTTCGGCAGCTATTAAATAGGTTTCGGCACTTCTGGCCAATGTAATATCTCTGAGGCCCCTGGTATCATTAAAGCCACCTACACGGGAACCATCCATAAATTTACTCAATGATGGAAACCGTACATCTGCAAATAAAGCACCATCAGTACTGGTACCGTTCGGATAAGCCACATAAACGTTTGCAATGTTCCTACCTGTTCTTGCATAAGGAACCGTGTTCAAAACTTTATAAGAAGCGAAACGGGTATCGCCAGGTTGATCGATCACATACATTACGCCTACGTCACCATTCACATAAGGAGCCGATGCTTTATTTACCAAATACTTAGTTCTGAAACTTTTCCAAAATCTTGAATCATTCAATAAGTCAAACTCCCTGTACACAAAATAAGTAGTAGCTAAACGGCTGAATGGCCTGTTACCACTAAGGTCACGCTGCATCTGCGGAATATCTTCATAGCGACCGCCCCAATACAAATGCTGTTGATTGGCTGCGGTGGCAGAAGCATCTGCAGTGAACTGAGCAGCTAAAATTATTTCGCTTAATTTTTCATTTGCACTTTCCGGGGCAGTGTACTTCCATAGATCGCCAAAGTTTGGCGCCAAAGGATGATTGGCAATTACAGCATCGCATAATGGCCCTATAGCAGCGAGGTCGGTGCCTTTTGTAGAACCATTCCAGGAGTCATTAATTTCGCTTGCACGGCATAAATAGGCTTTAGCTAAATAATGTGCCGCTGCATCTTTTGTTATTTTTGCAGGAGCACCGGTGTTACCCAATAAATTATAAGCCTGTGTAAAATCAGCTATAATCTGGGTATAAACATCTTTAGGTGTAGCCCGTGTAAATTCTAATTCTGCGGTGGTACTGGGTGTGATTTTTAAGGGCACACCACCATATTGGCTTACCAGCCGCAAAAAGTTATAAGCGCGAAAAAAATAGCCTTCGCCCAATGCAGTTTTTTTAATGGCATCAGCAGTGGACGCGCTTGCAGTGGCATTTTGAATGATCAGGTTTGCATAGCCAATTCCAAAATATAAATTATCCCATTGTGCAAAGGCAGTTATGGTATTGCCGTTAATAGCAGAAGCAGAAGAAGCCAAACCATTGCCGTAAGAAGTATACGCTATGTTTGAGTTGTCGCCCCCAACGTGAAATTCATCTGTGCCATAGCTCATGGTAGTATATGGATATTCTCCACCAAATGGCAGACTGAATACATTATAATAAGTTCCGTTTACCAGGGAAATGATACCTGCATCCGTTTTATAAAACTCATCATTTCTTGCAGTTGTTTGATTTTCGTCCAGGAAACTTTTTTTACAGGAAGTTGCAATCATTGCCAATGCAGAAAGTGCTATACTGATAAAAAATTTATTACTTTTCATACCTTAATTTTTTGTTTTTTTAAAATGTTGCATTAATACCTAAGGTGAGGCCACGGTTATACGTAAAGCCGGATACATCCATATCCATGTACTTTATTTTTGAAAATAATATACCCGGATTTGCAACCTGTATATAGGCTCTTAAACCAGACATTTTCATTGCACTTAAAGCCTTTCCAGTTAAATTATAGGCCAATGAGATATTCCTGATTTTTATAAATGAGGCTTCCCGGTATCCCAATGATGTAGAATAAAGGTCTCCTGTACCTGTGGAATAAATTGGCTTTTGATACTCCGAATTAGTATTGTTTTCCGTATAATAATTAAGACTCCGCGTACTTGCCCTGGCTACCATTGCTTCTCCGCCTGTGTTGAACATATAGTTTAAACGACCGTACATAAAAATTGACAAGTCAAAATTATTATAGGAAAAACTATTTGTCATGCCTACTACCCAACGTGGCCGTGTAAATCCAACAACTACACGATCGTTGTTGGGGTCGATTTTATAATCACCGTTTTGATCTACCGGTCTTACATTACCTGGTGAAAAAGTACTTCCATTAGCGTTGAATTTCTTATACTCCAGAGAATCAGAAGCATGCCATATTCCATTGGCTTTATAACCGTAGATAATATTGAGGGGCTGGCCAATAAACCAAAGGTTATTAATGTCATCCTGTTTTCCCAGTGCCAGTAAATCAATTTGGTCTTTTTGCCAGGATGCAGTAAAATTAGTTCCCCATTGAAATTTTTTGGTGCTAATGTTGACCGTATTGATACTGATATCAACGCCTTTATTTGACGTTTCTCCTACATTATCAAATATATCTGTATACCCTGTAACCGTAGGGATACTGCGTCTCAGCAACAGGTTTTTGGTTTTTGATTTATATACATCGACTGCACCTGAAACACGTCTTTTAAAAAGTGAAAAATCCAACCCGATATTATATTGGGTTGTCTCCTCCCATTTAAGTTTCTTGTTTGCTAATGTTGAAGAGGTAATTGTTCCTGGAAGAACTGTGCCAAGTACCGGATAAAATAATGAAGTAAGAGGTCCCTTTGTGGCGTAAGCATTAACTGAGGAATTACCTGTAACACCAACACCTACCCGTAGTTTTAAATCATTGACCCAGGTAACACGCTTCATAAAATTTTCATGACTGATACGCCAGGCCGCGGCAGCACTCGGGAATAGGGTAAATTTATTCCCTTCTGTAAGTTGAGAAGCCCCATCAGAACGGGCAGATACGGTTAATAAATACCTGTCATTATAATTATAATTGACCCTTGCCATATAACTTACCAACTGGCTTTCTATCAAATCAGAAACATAATTGATACTAAGCTGTGTAGAGGGGAAGGTTCTTGAATTTAAAGAATTCCATTTTTGGCTTGCAAAGGGAACGCCGGTTCCTGTAATCGTATTAACCGGGTCTGCCACAAATTTTGTAGCACTTTGTAACAGTGTAACTCCAAAACTATGTTTCCTGATTGTCTTATCGTAATAGAGTAAGTTATCCAATGTGTACGAAAAAGTCTGTGCCTTTTGCAAGGAAGCAGAGCTGATGCCGCTGCTGGCAGCTGATTGTCCGTCAATATAGATTCCGTCCTGGTACTGAGAGAAATCCGGACCGAAGTTCATCCTGTATTTTAATCCTTTCAGGATATGACAGATGCCGCCAAAATCAACCTGCGCATACAAACTACCAAAGGCACGAAGTGTTTTGCGCTGGTCCTGTGTATAGTTCCACTCATCTGCAACATTTTTAAATGCCACATCCCCGCCGGGATAAAGTACGCGTGCCCCGGTAGCGTCGTAAGGAACTGCATACGTGTAAAGCCTCCTTGCCGATTCATAAATACTTGTAGCCGGCGATCCTACAAAAGAACCTATTATTGAACTTGACTGACCAAATTCCTGTGTACTCGATGTTATATTCATATTAAGACCCATAGAAAACCAGTCGGTAGCCTGGATATCTACACTTGCTTTTCCGGAATACCTTGTAAATTTTTGACCAATGGAAGTACCCTTATTGTTCAGATACCCAAATGAGGCATACGCTTTTATTTTATTGGTACCGCCGCTAACACTTAATGTATGGTCCTGTGTCACCCCATCCTGAGATACCAACCCTTTCCAGTCTGTAGTTGCCACTTGCGAACCATCCCAGGTGCCTGACGCCCAGCCTTTATTAATATTAGCCCAGGCAGCAGGGTCACTGGTAGCAAGAAATATGGTTTTATCATTGGCAATATTAGGGTTATCACCTCTTGGATATACAGCAGGATTTGAATAATAATAAGCCCAACGACGAAAATCAATAGATTCAGAACCAGTCATTGACGGCGCCCTGTCTACGATCCTTTCTGCAGTAACTGAGCTGTTGAGGCCTATTTGCAGTTTGCCAGCTTTACCCTGCTTGGTAGAAACGATTACAACACCATTGGCACCCTTTGAACCATAAACGGCCGTAGCGGAAGCATCTTTTAAAATGTCGATGGATTCAATATCATTTGGGTTAATAAATTCAATACCACCAGTATTTAATGGAATACCATCCACTACAAAAAGTGGTGAGTTATTAGCGGATAAGGAACGTACACCACGAATGTTGATACTACCTACCTGGCCAGGACGCTCATTGGAAGTAATATCCACCCCGGAAACTTTACCCTGCATTGCCTGCAGTGCATTAGTTACTGGCCGTGAAACGATCTCCTTTTGGTTAATGCCGGCAACAGCACCGGTTACATCTTTCTTTTTAACCGTAGCATAACCAATTACTACCACGTCGTTCAGGTTTTCATTCGATGGGGTTAATAAGGCTGATAATTGTGATTGATTGGATACACTTACCTGCATATCTTCAAAACCAGTATAGCTAATCACTAAAATAGCTTTGCCCGAAGAAACATTAATTTTAAATGAGCCGTCGGCTATCGACAATGTGGTATTTTTTGTTCCTTTTTCTAAAATGGTAGCCCCTCCCAAACCGTTGCCGCTATTATCTTTCACCGTACCAGACACGGAAAAAGGTTGGGCAAAAATCAACGTTGCTGAAAATAGTAACATGAGGAAAATCGAAAATCTCCTTAATAGATTTTTTTTGTTCATAATGACATCGTTAAATGATTAAAAAATTGATGCTATGTTGTTATAAATTAAAAGAAAATAATGTTTAAATTATAATTAAAACCATCGGTGTTTAAGAAAAAGAATGGTCCTGTTTACAACCATGTTCATGGTAGGCCAGATAGGTAATTACACGTGTTTGGGAGGTAGCCAGTGTAGTAACAAAAAGGTACGGCATGGCTAAAATAATACACTTTCATTTCCTTCTTTGGACCGGAGGTAATACAGAAGAAGCGGGCGTTCATCTTTTTACTGTTACTTTCCCGGTAATGGTTTCGGAGGTTGATTTAATTGAGCAAACCGGCTGGGATTGAAGTTGTAGAAATCCCAACAGTACCAGCACAGGCATTTATGCCTGCTACAGGCAGTCATTTTCTTTTTCATAAAACAATCGTTTTTTTGGTGTTCTTAATTGTAACCGTTAGCAATCTAAAATCTGTTTAAAGCGGTCGCATCCTGTACTGTACTGCATGCTACTTCCGGTCGCCAATACGATCTTGAAAAAATCAAAATATCGAACCGTTCCTGATCCAAATCAGCAGATTTTTTAGCCCATCGCACCAAATATTGAAAAATTTTCAACGCAAACGATTGCGTGGAAAGGTTAACCAATGTTAACTGCTTTTGATTTTGTGGTGACATCAGCTTACTTTTTGCGTCGGGAGATACACGAAAATTGATACAAACGTACTACCGGTGTCTTTTTTAGATAATCACCCCTGAAAGGACATAAAACCTTGAATGATTTACTTTTTATTTGCGTACGTTTGAAATCCTGCACCTAATGCCTGATTATGAAGAAGCCTGCCATCTTCCAATACCTGATTATCGATTATTACTCCGCCACTCCCAAATATTTACAATTGGCCAATTGCATCATTAAGGCCATCAGCGAACAGGCGATTAAAGAGAATGACATTCTTCCTTCGATCAACGAACTGAGCTTTGAATTTGAGATTTCAAGAGACACGGCAGAAAAAGGCTATAAACATTTAAAAAGGATCGGCATCCTCTGGTCGGTACCGGGCAAGGGCTATTTTGTAAAAAGTACCCAACTGGATCAAAAACTGAAAGTCTTTCTGTTATTCAATAAGCTCAGCACCCATAAGAAAATCATTTATGATGCATTCGTTGGCGCCCTGGGAGAGATGGCTGCCATCGACTTTTACATTTACAATAATGATTTTTTGTTCTTTAAACAATTGCTTACCCAAACGAAAGACGAGTACACCCATTACGTTATTGTGCCCCATTTTATGGATGGAGGCGAGAATGCCCACGAAATCATCAATACCATTCCAAAGGAGAAGCTCATCATTATGGATAAACTGGTACCGGGGGTTGTAGGCGATTATGCCGCGGTGTACGAAAATTTCGAAGCAGATATTTATAATGCCCTGGTGCAGGCCAATACAGCGCTCAGTAAATACCATACTATTAAGATCATCTTTCCCGAATACACCTATCACCCTAACGAAATACTTCAGGGTTTTTACCGCTACTGCCAGGAGTATGCTTTTAACTATAAAGTGGTGCATAACGTGGCGAGCGAACCTATCAGCGACGGAGAAGTGTATATCAACCTGATGGAAAATGACCTGGTGGTACTCATTGAAAAGATACTCACCACCAAACTAAAAGTAGGCAAAAATGTGGGCGTGATCTCCTATAACGAAACCTCCCTGAAAAAGATCATCCTCAACGGCATCACCACCATTTCCACCGATTTTGAAATGATGGGTAAAAGGGCCGCAGCATTGATTCTCGAACAATCTACCGACCATGTCGAAATCCCTTTTTACCTCACGATGCGGGCGTCGCTGTAGCAGGTTAAGGTTCTTACGATGCATTTCAAATCGTCATAATGTTGTAATAAATTCTAAACCCACCACATCTTGCATTTTAGTGGATGATTATTGCCCGAAGCGAGAAGTTAAAGCCATTGCGACTGAGTGCAATAGTTAATGACTCTTTCACAGTCTTTGCGAGACGGGGTTCTTGCCCCGGCAAAGCAATCTGCACAGCATTGGGAAGCGGCGTTGCGTAATCAGCAATCATGCCGGATGAGACGCAGTGGGGTTGATCCGTTGCGGCAAGAACGCCGCCTCCCAATGTCCGGCAGGTTTAAAATTGCCGCAACCTCTTTTAGCCCCCTGTCCCCTAAAGGGCTGCCTCCCGGCAGTCTTTCAATTATTTTGACAATTTTCACCAATGACAATTTTAAATGCACCCCTTGAACTTGTGAACCTCTAAACCCTAAACCACTAAACCCTAAACCTTACTTTTGCAGCCTTAAACCACTACATGGAATTACAAGCCCTTTCTGCCATTTCTCCCATTGATGGCCGCTATCGCAAACAGGTACAACATCTCGATGAATATTTCAGTGAATATGCCCTTATAAAATACAGGGTTACTATTGAAGTGGAATACCTTTTTCTGCTGGCCGATAAAAAGTTTTTAAAACTGCCGGTAAAAGCGCGGCGCCAGCTTAGCGCCGCTTTGGATCAATTTTCCCTTGCTGATGCACAGGAGATAAAGCGGATAGAAGCTACCACCAACCACGATGTAAAGGCGGTGGAGTATTTTCTCAAAAACAAGCTTACCGAAACCGATGGAGCCGATGCTAAAGAATGGATCCACTTTGGCCTTACTTCCCAGGATATTAATAATACGGCGATACCGCTTAGCTGGAAGAATGCCATGGAGTATGAACTCCTACCTTCGGTGCTGAACCTGCAAAAGAAACTTCACGGGCTCGCAAGCGGATGGAAAGAAGTACCCATGCTGGCTAAAACACACGGCCAGCCTGCATCTCCCACAATACTTGGTAAGGAGTGGATGGTATTTGTAGAAAGGATCGAAAACCAGGTACAACTATTCAGCTATATCCCTTATGCCGCAAAGTTTGGTGGCGCCACCGGCAATTTTAATGCCCACCATATTGCCTTTCCAAAAACAGACTGGGTCGCGTTTGGTAATCATTTTGTGGAAAATATACTGGGCCTGCAGCGGATGCAGTTCACCACGCAGATAGAACATTACGATAGCTTGGCAGCGCATTTCGATTGCCTCAAACGGATCAACAATATCCTGATCGACTTATGCCGCGACATTTGGACTTATATCAGTATGGACTATTTTAAACAGAAAACGGTGAAAGGCGAGGTTGGCAGCAGTGCGATGCCCCATAAAGTAAACCCGATCGATTTTGAAAATGCGGAAGGCAACCTTGGGCTGGCCAATGCCTTATTTGAACACCTTTCGGGCAAATTACCCATCAGCCGCCTGCAACGCGACCTCACGGATAGCACTGTATTGCGCAATATCGGCGTGCCCGTTGCCCACACCTTGATCGCCATCAAATCGCTGGAAAAAGGTTTGAGCAAATTGGTGCTTAATGAAGCCAAACTCAAAGAAGACCTGGAAAACAACTGGGCCGTAGTGGCAGAAGCCATTCAAACTATTTTACGCAGGGAAAAATACCCCAATCCCTACGAAGCGCTGAAAGACTTGACCAGGGGGAAAACTTCGATTACCAAACAAGATATACACACGTTTATTGAAGGGCTGGCAGTTACAGGGATTCTTAAGAAAGAGTTGAAGAAAATTACGCCTCATAATTACACAGGCGTAATGGCAGCTTTCTAAAACAGGCCATTATTACGGTGGGCCAAAACACCATAAAAAAACCTGCTCCACTTGGGCAGGTTTTTTATTGTATCTGAAGTTCGCTTTTCAAATTTATTTCACCAGGTACATCACCTCTTTTACCAACCTCACGGTTCTTGGCACATCGGGTATCGCCAATGCAGCCAGGTTAGGCGCGTAGTGCATCGGTGCATCTGCGCTGGTAATGCGACGGATTGGCGCATCCAGGTAATCGAATCCTTCCTTTTGAATGCGATAGCTTATCTCCGAGGAAATGCTGCACATCGGCCATTGTTCTTCTACAATCACCAGGCGGTTGGTCTTCTTTACGCTCTCCAGTATGGTTTTCCAGTCGAGCGGGCGTACAGTGCGAAGATCCACCACTTCAGCACTAATGCCTTCTTTAGCCAGCTCGTCGGCGGCGCCCAGCGCTACCTTCATCATTTTGCTATAGCTCACAATCGTCACATCAGTTCCTGCACGTTTTACATCAGCTTTGCCAATCGGCAACAGGTATTCTTCATCGGGAATTTCTCCTTTGTCGCCGTAACTCACTTCGCTCTCCATAAACATCACCGGGTCATTGTCGCGAATGGCACTTTTCAGGAGCCCTTTAGCATCATAAGGTGTCGACGGAGTAATCACCTTGATACCCGGTATATTGGCAAAATAACTTTCGAAAGCAGTTGAGTGTTGCGCACCTAATTGTCCGGCACTACCGTTCGGTCCGCGGAATACGATCGGACAACCCACCTGTCCGCCGCTCATCGCCAGCATTTTAC
>JBDSXW010000066.1:0-2637 GCA_039925965.1 Chitinophagaceae bacterium | reverse complement strand
AAAAAGCCCAGAACCCGCGTTACGCTTACATTCTGAGCTTTAGATATTGTAGTGTGGGCCCGGATTGAACCGGCGACACAAGAATTTTCAGTCCTTTCCCGATGCATCAGGATTACCGCATCAAATGAGAAAAGCCCTGAATTTCTTCGAAGCTTCTTCGTGGTGTGGGTCGGGATGACATTTCTTTATCATACTTAATCAAGTGAATTAAATCCAATTAAGGCAGCAAAGCCGTTCAAAGATGGATTCACCTGAGGAGGGATGATTTTTGTGCGGATATATTGTACAGAAACATAAAAAAGGTGTGTTCAATTTTATTACGGCTCTACGTACCTGTCATAATCTTCAATAAAAAAGTCATTGGATAAAGATGCATTGAAGATCATCGTTCAAAATTTCAAAGGTATTAATAGAGAATTGATCAGTTGATAGATGTATTTATGTAAGTTCTAAGGAGCTTTTAAAAATGTTATTATAATCACCACGTATATTGCCAAAGCGGATCGGCGATAAAACCAGGATTATTAAAAATAGCTGATCGGTACGTAAACACCTATATATAAAATTACCCTTCCTTTAGTGGTTGACAGGATGATCGTGTGGCGTACTTAAACAGAAGGCTGTAAGGCCGGCAGAACGTAGCCATGGCAGGGTGCTCGGCTGTTTACGCCATAGACTGCATTGGCCGGGATTGGGCCCACGGTTATACGGAGGAATTTTGAAGTTCACTGTTATAATATTCTCACGAACCACAATATGGGAAACAAAATTCCATTTTTAAAAGCTTCCCGGCTATCGATCCAAAATGATGAACGAAGGTAATTATTCATTGATGATCATGTATGAAAAATTTGCCCAATCGTTGAAATCCAGGTAGTTGACAGTGGTACAATATATCAGCAGCCCTATTTTATAAGTTCCCGCTACAGGTTTAAATGAACCCGTTATTGCGAAATTCTGCCTGTCAGTGACCGACAGGTTTGGCTGGTACCTGATATAACTACCAGCGGCGGCATTTGTAATTTCTCCCGACGGCTGCAGTTGGTATCCTACGTCTAGCCGGAAGGGGGAATTTCCAGCAACAGTTTTGCCCAGCCCTGCCACCGCATTTATCAATACCCGTTGGTTGCCATTTAAAGTCACCGAAGTGAAAGGGCCAAAAAATACCCAAATCGAAGCTACCCCGGGAACTGCACTCGCGATACTTCCATACCTGTTATTAATTGCAGCTATTGAACCAGGTACAGAGTTGGAATTAGCCCAGTTACCTTCCCCGGCTGGCCCGCTTGTGAGCACTTTCCCTGCTCCGGCATTATTGGTAAGTTGGATACTTTTGGTGGCAATCAGGTTATCAGCTCTTACATTTCCATTGACATCCAGCTTTTCAACCGGTGTACTGGTCCCGATCCCTACCCTGTTATTTGTAAGCGACAGGAGGCGCTCTTCTCCGCTTCCCACAACATTAAATGAGAGATCCGCATTGGGGCCAATGGAGCTGGTGCCCCGGGGATATGCATTGGAAGAGAGGTCGTAATTTAAGAAAGCATTGGCATTACCCGTTACCGATAGTGTATAAGTCCTGGTATTATCAAGGTAAATATTGAATAAAAAGGGATCCAGGCCATTGACGAGCGCGGGATATGTTTTTGTAGCTGTACCCAATACCCTACCCGCATCATCCTTTACTTCCAAAGTAATGCTTGCGCCGCTTAGTGCCGTTATATTTAATTGCACCGCCGACAGCTGGCAGCTACTGGCCGGCACGAATGTTTGTGTGATAGTACTTCCATTGATTGAAAGATTAGAGGCTGAAGGAACACTGTTTGCCACTGATACAACACCGCTTCCGATATCACTGAAATTCATTTCATTTTGAGCCAGTGCGATATTAGTTGTTGAAAACAGCCGTCCTCCCAGGTTAAGTGTGTCACCCGCAATGGAGAGCCCGTTGTGTGGTTTAAGCAGGTTTCCTCCAGGCTGCCAGCTGGCATTTCCACTTGCATCGCTCGTTAACAGTTTTCCATTTCCTGCGTTAGGTGTTATCTTAAGCACATTGGCTTTGGCAGTATCCATCCTGATATTACCATTTACATGTAGTTTTTCGGTGGGTGCCAGGGTACCGATGCCAATATTTTGTGCTGCTCCAGTTATTGAGCAGCAGATCAAAGCGGTAAAAATAGATGCTCTCATACCATTGATTTATTTAGTGTCTGCAAGAAAACTCACTCTTTTTAATTTTACTGTGTAGTGTTTTTTTGCTACGCCGTAAAAAAGTATGAGTCTTGACAAAATTTGTATACGGCAGCCAATACATATTAAATATATAATAAATTTGATGAATCCTTTTTTCAGGATTGAGCATAACTCTGCTATCGATTTGCTTTATTTGGCTTTGTTTTTTGTTAGGCCGCCAGCTTCAATCTTCGCCTTGCTGCCTTGGCTTCCGCTTCCAGTTCCTTTGCTTTGAGGGCATTGCCAAATATATGCAGGTTGTAGGCCAAAACACTTAGTCCTACACATCTTTTATAGCCCCTTGATCCTTTATCCATGCACCTGTTGAGACCGTGATGTTCCAGCATATTGATATTACTTTCTACTGCACTGTGAGCATTACGGAGTTTCTTAAATCCCGGTGTG
>JBDSXW010000065.1:0-57912 GCA_039925965.1 Chitinophagaceae bacterium | reverse complement strand
TTGCATCGGTTACAGTAATAGTGTAAGTGCCAGCATTTAAAGGGCTTATATTATAAGGACTGCTTACACCTGTTGCAGATCCACCTGTCCAGGTAATATTGTATGGCCCTGTACCGCCGCTGAATGTCACCAGTATTGAGCCGCTGGTTTCACCGCATGTAATTGAGTCTGCTACTGCTGAAGCAATGACTATGGGTGTACCATTACAGGTTCCGGTAGGTACAAAAGGGTCTGACGTATTACCCGCCTCACCGGTTCTCCAGGGATTAAAGTCTATATAAATCGCGCCATTACCTCTGAATTCTCCTGCATAAGTTGCCTGTGCAGAAGTACCACCCAATTGCTGCGGCATTAATCCGGCATATCCCGTTTCAGATGGGTTCGTAGCATTTACAACCGGTGCGTTGGTACCCCACCAGTTGCACTCAAAATTAGCTTGCGGCGCCAACGAGTTCGTGCCGCGGAAAGTAACCTGGCTAAACCAGTTACCGCTGATACTATTGTCATGAATCTGGAAGCCAGTAAGATTTGACGTGCCGTCGCTTAGGTCATAATATACCCCATGGGTCTGGTTGGCACGAATGATGTTGTTTGTAACCAATCCTCTGACAGTATTGGTAATAAACAGACCCGTACGATTTTTCTCAATCGTACTATTTGTCATATTCAGTTGCGAATTATTCTCTACGTATACACCTGTCCGGTTGTCTGTTACCAGCAAGTTCTGAAGTGTTACGTTATTTACTCCTCCGCTTAATTTAACACCGTAATTCTTGGTACTGTTGTACCAGTCCTGGTAGTCGCGGCTTACAGTCAGGTCTTTAACTACCGAGTTATCTGCCGAAGTGTTGCCAAGATTAATGGTAGCTCCTATTCCAGTGACATACAGACCTTTCAGGATGGTTCCTGCACGGCTTTCACCATCAAGTGTAATTGATTTATTTACATTCACATCTCCGATATAGGTACCATCGGCCACATTCACAATAAAGCCAGCACCGGCAGCATCCACACCTCTTTGAACGGCAGCTGCAGTATTGGGTGATACAAAGCTGGCAGGTGTAACAAACGTATTGTTGGATTTTACAGTAACAAATCCAAGTGCGGAAAGATCAATCGCATGATCAATTTTATTCTCAAGTGCAAACAGACTCGTAAGTGTCATGGCCGACGGTAGTTGCAGGCTTCCGCTGACATCAAATTTATTGTTTATTGCATTTAGATTAACACCGAATGGAACTGTCGGCGTGGCGTTGGGGTTGGTGGTTCCTGTTTGATTATCCAGGTAAATGAAAGTTGCTATACCTGCGGCAAAATTGTTTTCGTTACCAGGGGTTCCAATTGTAAACGTACCAAACACGGGACTGTCATTGTCCTGATTGTAAAAAGCAAGGGCTTTACCACCGGTTGTACCGGAACCATTAAAGGTGTTATTGGTAAAATTGCCACTTATAGCCGGCTGCACTACCCCACTTGAACTGCTGAATTCTTTTGTGTTGACGGCAATATGGATGTAGGAAGTGGAAGCGGCAATAGGTGTAAATGTGTTATTATCTACTGTAACCGTTTGATAATTCTCAAGACTGATACCAGCATTATGATTGTTGAAAATGTTATTTGAGACACTTGTTGGTCTCGCCGTATAGTTGTTTTTCAAACGCAGACTTGATGAATAGGTATTTGAGAAAGCTCCGTTGAACGTGTTACCCGTAACCATAAAGGTGCCAGACCCTCCATTTTGTTCTGCAATCTCCACACCGCCACCGTTTATCTTGTTGTTTGATATTGTCAGGTTGCCAATGTTTGCAAATCTCGCTTGAATATCCTGGCTAATAGACTGTATAGTATTATCATCAAATAAACCAGTTGCTTCATCCATATCAAAACCACTTCTGAAGCCAGCGTCATCAGTTGGATCACCCGGGGTGCCATTGTCAGAATAATACACGACATTCCTTGTACCACTAATATTTACCGGGTTTGAATTACTAACTCTTAATCCAGCATAGTTTAACGAGATTGCGTTCCTGAGAGAAAAAGCCAGAAGCCCGGCAGTTCTGTATGGCCTGATTTCGTTACTGTCTACCACCAGATTGCTGATATTAGCTGCACTGGCCAAAATTGCGCTACCGATCTTGGTAAGGTTTACGCGGAAATCAAAATCTCTTATAGTTACATCAGGCATTGTTACATCAAAAATGGCAGGTCTTGCGGTAACTGCAGCCGTTCCTGTAAAATTTACAATAGGCTTGGAAGCGCCGATGCCTTGCAGTTTAACTGACTTATTCACCAATACCTGCTCATCATAAGTGCCTGAAGAAACCGTTATCGAATCTCCGTTATTGGCGCCATTTACAGCAGGTTGAATGAGCGTATAATAAATATCCTGCGTTACGTTATGAACAGGTGGTACGATGCAAGTACCTGTTGGTTGGAAACCTGTGGCGGCACTACCATCAACGCCACTGTTTAAGATTGATGCCAGGTAAACCGGACCGCTGTTCAGGGCATTGGCAGCCGCGATAGACGCGGAACCATACCAGTTACACACTGACTGTGCATCACCGGTGCCTTCGTTTTTGATAGCAAAACCACCACTTATGATGTTGGTAAAGCTATTGTTCTGCGTATATCCAGGAGAACCTGCATTGGTGCTTGCTCCGTCTTTACGGACGGTCACCGCATTCAATACAGCATCGAATTTATTGTTCTTAACAAGCACGGGAAAAGCTCCTGTCTCGTAGAGAGGAGGCGTATTTCCGGTATACAATCCCCCCAGCCACGCAAGGCCTTCTTTAAAGCCTGTCACTTCATTGTTTTTATACTCTACCTTTTTAACAGCGCCTGAACGGGATGTAACCCAAAACGCATTTTGCCTGTTAAGATTGGCTGTGTTACCGCCACTGGCATTTGAAAACACATTGCCGCTTATTTCAATTGCTGCATCGGTATTATGTCCATTTTCCCATATTCCTCTGATAACTGCAGGGTTGGCCGGATCGGGGTTATTGAGAACTGTGATGGTATTGTCTTTTATTTTAAGACCGTCATAAAAAGCTCCGCCACTGGTGTTGCTTTGCATCACAATACTGGTGGAATAGGAACTTCCACTACTTTGCCCATCGCCCTCCACTTCAAAAATATTGTTAGCGATCGTTTGATTCTTTCCGAAACTATAGTGCAGGCCGATGTTCTGATTTACATCTGCCGGAGCAACAACTGTGTTAAGATCTAGTGGAATCTTAATTTTGTTATTAATAAAATTCAATCCGTCAAAGGCATCGGTACCGCCGGCACCACTAAACATGCCGACAGACAAATCAAAATCCATGATTTGTAACTTACTGATCGTCCAGTTTTTATTGTCTCCACCATTAAATACCAGGAAGCCTTCCAGGTTTACAGTTGGAATATCGCCTACCCCGGTAACAGTGGCCGCACCAAGACTGGCAGCTGTAATCGTCACACCATTTACATCTGGTGGTGCTACAATGCTGTAGTCATCTCCAT
Organism: Chitinophagaceae bacterium; assembly: GCA_039925965.1. Taxonomy (GTDB): domain Bacteria; phylum Bacteroidota; class Bacteroidia; order Chitinophagales; family Chitinophagaceae; genus JAZKFT01. Next base: position 54,402 of record JBDSXW010000065.1, on the reverse strand, counting down.
TGCCACCAACACCATCATTGCCCAATGCCCATGCGGCATTAGCAGTGAAATTGCTGAAATTAAAATTGCCGGACATGGTCAACGTTTGATTATCCACGAGGCATCCTATTGCATTGGATAATAACCGGTAATTATTTACTGCAGCCGAAGTATTGGCTGCGGCTGTAACAGTAATAGCACCAGGCAATTGTAATCCGATTGCGGCATTTGCATCTGTTCCATAGTAAAGCCAGTTTGCAAACGTCTTACCGCCGGTTCCCGAAATAATGGAGCCAGTTCCGCCAGGGTTGGAAGCCGTAGCTGGCCCGGAAATGTTGCCGTACCAGTTACAGGTAGCATTTACAACGGTTGTTTCTTCATTCAATATTGCAGTGCTACCCGTGAGGCTATTGTTATGAACCTGTATTCCCGTATTACTTGGCGAAAAGTCTGTATTTATCATAACATCCGCCTGAACCGTTCCAGTAATAATGTTATTGTGGATGTTGATCAAACTGTTTCCCCCAGCTATCTTAATACCGCGTTTACCGTTGGTGATATTATTATTAGCAAACTCCCCACCCGCAATATTTACCGCGTAAATCGCTGAAGACCCCGGGTCATTGTCATGTAGATAATTGCTATTAAATATTAGATTCTGGTGGCTCGCTCCACCATCAAATAGCACCGCTGCATTATCGGTTTGGTTCTTAAACTCATTGTTTAATACTGAAAGTCCATTTGATGTAAAGCTATATAAACCTACTTGCCCGGCTGACCCTGTCCGGTTATTACCGTCAAATAAATTGTATTGCACCATTGAAGCACCTGAGTTAGAAGCGTAGACGCCTTTCTCATTATTAAACAAAATATTGTTCTTTATCTGGCTGCCACTTGCATTGGTGTAGATTCCTGATTCATATATTCCAGCCCCACAATTTTGAACCTTGAAACCGTCGATTGTTACTCCGTTTGCAGTAATTACGAATCCCGGGTGGGTTCCATTATTACCATCAATAATGGATTCGGCCCCGCGGCCACCGTTTCCGGCAATACCTGAGTTAGCGCCGTTAATCGTGAGGCTCTTGTTTACAGTCACCATTTCATTATAAGTTCCGGTTGAAACTGTAATTGTATGCCCGTTTAATGTTTCTGCATCGTCAATGGCACCTTGAATAGTGCAGAACGTTTCACCAGTATTTGTATTGGTAACAACTTTACCTCCGGTACCTGTAGTGATCAGGTTATCCCAATAGGCATCATATGAATTGTCCACAGTATTATCGTATGCAGCACCGAGTGTATTATCATTAAAATTAAATGCCTGCATTATCACGTTTCCCATATACACAGACGTGGCTGAAGCCACAGTACCAACAGTTGTTCCGTTTACTTTATACACTATATTACCGCCGGCAAGACTCATCTCCAAGGTGATCCACGTATCATACGCAAGGCCTGCTACATTTACCCAACCTATGCCACCGTCCCAGTACCTCAATGTTGGAGATACTCCATCTACATTAGCAAATCCAATTATCGGAAAGTCCAGCACGGCATCAGCACTGGTAAATGTGGTTGCCCACATATCCGTACGACGATGCTTGGTTGCCCAGTCTGCGGGAATATATATGTCTGCCTTTGCTACAGTGACGCATTTACCGCATTGATTAATTTTTCTGCCCTGTGTATTATAAAATCCAGCAGAAAACCCACTCGGGCGTAATTGTGCTCCGTCTGAAGCACTGATACTTATTTTTAGTCTGCCTGCATCAGCTACAAAGCCAGCCGGCCGGTATCTGTCTGGATACCAGGCTCCGTCTACATTTGTAGGTGACAACACTGGAGATGTGGTAAAATTTTCATTCAGCAGCTTGCATTGAGCATTTGAAGAAAATGATAACACTATAAGCATCATCACTGCCAACAATGCCGGAATGCGCTTTGCAAATTGACTACATCTATTTTTCATAAGCATAACAGGATTAAAAGGCAGTGTTTTCAATAACAGATTGTTCGCTGGTTCAGTTGGCTGCAAAATATTCATAATACAAATTTGAATAGAGAAAAAATTAGAAAATTGGCCACTGGATTGAATCCAGGAGCCAGCTAAATAATAGGAAGGATGTCGCAATATATCTTGCTAATAATATCCGCGGGTGTAAAATAAAGGGAAGGGCGGCCCCATTTTTACAGGTCAGTCGACCTACCAAACACAACAATGCTTCCCGTTGCCAGGAGGTATGATCGCAATAGATGACAAGGGACTTCGGAGCAATAGTACTCCACCGGCTACCACAGGCCGGAATGCCTGCGGGACGTGTATTTCGCAATCTGCATTCAAAGCGGTTTGCTGCGTAAAAATATCGTCATTAACCTGGACGTCAGCTATCGCGTAACCAGAAAAGATGGCGCAACCTGGTGCATATTGCACAGTGGGTAACAACTCATTTTCCTCCTGATAACTCACTAATGCGGCACCTTTGGAACCGATAGCGTGATAGCAGGTAAGTGGCGATAATGATACAGGAGTGGCTTCGCTGGAGAATGGAAATGCAGCAAGCAATATTACCATCAATCCGAGTGTTTGGGAAGAAAAAATTGGGGTAAATTTTTTCATATGCAATTGTTTTAAGGGATGTGTGTTTATAGGAATATGCCCCGGTTGGGCTTTTCTTTATAAAGTTGGCTAGAATATCAAAAAGACAAGCTAAAAACAAAACCTGGCCTCCGGTTGCAAGGCGGTCCGTCAGTAACCACTGGATCTGTGTTATAAATAAGCTACTATAGTCAAACGTACCAGAAAAAAACTTCGCCCCAGAAAAATGCATCGCATTTCGGGGAGGTAGAGGTAATTGTCATGGTTGTACAGTTTGGTTTAAATGCTTGTTTCAAGGTACTCCGAAAATCAAAACCTGTGGGAAATGACTGAACGCTATTTATGTAATGGCTAAACTGGGTATTATGTAGCTGTGTGAGAAGTAATTTTTGTTTGCTTAAAATACATTTTCGCAAAATTTCTTATCAGCAGCCCAACTTCTCTTATAAACATACCATAATTACTTGTTAAAATAATTCGGTTGACAATAATATGGAACATTATTGAAAATTCTTTCTTTTTTGTTAAAATAAATTGAACTATTTATTTTATGGTATTTTCTGCTAATTCTAGTCTAAAGTTAATAAATATCAATGAGTTACAGCGAAATACACCTAAAGGAAAGCGCTCATCCCGTTTAAAATCCCGCAGTCATTTAATTATAGTTGACCTCGATTTATATCTTTCCACTTGCGATTATTTCACAAAAAATCTATAATAGCCAGAGCCTACCGTCAGATAGAGTTTACCCGAAAACTTTCCAGATGGCTTAACCTTTTTCCCATCCTGTAGAATTGCAGCTTGTTTATTTCCGGGTAGATAAACCCTCGCAATTGTATTGGCAGGTATGTTCACTTCTAATTCAAACCCTGCTGTCGTTTTCTTCCATGCACTCTTAACCAGCCCATAAGGCGACTGGTAACTGGCCTTAGCCCAACTAATATTCCCCACGGGCTCAGGGCGTATTTCTATTTTATTAAAAGCAACAGAACCCTCACCCGGCCGGATGCCTGCGAGGCCGCTGTAAAACCATTCAAGAATATGGCCGAGCATAAAATGGTTATTGCTCACCGATGTTAGGGCTGCCCAGCTTTCGGTAAGGGCTGTAGCGCCGTGAGCCAGTTGAAAGCCATAGCCGGGCACATCGTTCCGGCTGTTCATGTCGAAGATTACGTCGCTATGTCCTTCATCATCCAGTACCCGGAGCAAATAGCGGTAGCCGATATCGCCTGCAGTAAGGGCATTATTCCTGCTCCGGATGTCTTTGATGATATTTTCCACCACCGCATCCTTTTCTTTTGGATCCACCAGTTTCATATATACTGCGATGGCATTGGCAGTTTGGCTGCCAGTAGCGTATTGTTTGGTGGTGTCGTTAAAATAGGTCTTGTTGAAAGCGATCCTTACGTCAGCAGCGAGCTTATTGTAGGCGACCGCATCCTGGGGCTTACCCAACAATTTGGCGATGCTATATAATATGGTAAGATCGTAGTAATACATAGCGGTTGCGGTAACACCCTTGGGAGTAAGCTGAGATACACCGGGCGCCTTGGGTCCGAGATCATACCAATCGCCAAGGCCCTGGGTAAGAATATGGTTGTTGGCTTTTGTAGCCAGGTAGGCCACATAGCGCTGCATCATATTGTAACTATCCGCAAGAATTTGCTTGTCGCCATACCATTGGTACACATACCAGGGCATAATCACGCAGTTGCTCCCCCACTCAGGCGAATCCCGGAACGGTTCCTCAAACGATACGAATTCTGGTGCGATCTCGGGAACCAGCCCTTCGGCCGTTTGGGCGGCTTTCATATCGCCGATCACTTTTTTGCACAAAGTGGCAATATCATAGTTGTACCGCACCGAGCTTCCAACCAGGTGCGCTTCCTCCAGCCAGCCCAGTTTTTCGCGGTGCGGGCAATCGGTAAACACACTCGCCATATTGCTTTTAATTGCCCAGTCTATCAGCTTTTCGGTTTTATTAAACAGGTCCGAAGAGCACTCAAACTGCCCCACCCTTTCGGCAGCATTGCGGGTATGCAATCCTTTTATTTCCAGTACAACGGGCAAAGAATCGCCGTTGAGGTCGCCTTCGGTTACCGCTTTTTCTACCTGGAGATACCGGAAGCCATAATAGGTAAACTGTGGCTGCCATATTTCTTCGCCCCCGCCTTTTAATATATAGGTGAAGTAAGAAGGGCTACCTGTATTTTTCTGGTTGGCAGTGCCATTGTCATTGATTAGTTCCGCCGGCACGATGCGAACGGTATCACCTCTTTTACCCTGCACTTTGATCCATGGAATACCTGAAGCGTTTTGCCCCAGGTCATACACATGCGTGCTTTCTGCTACTTTGGTAACCAGCTTCGGCTGAAAAGTCTCCATCACCTTTAGCGGATCTGCGAGTTGGGAATTCAGCACTGGCGGACCATCTACGCTAACCACGGGCTTCCAACCGGCATCATTAAATCCCGGTCTGTCCCAGCCATTTTGCTCCAGGCCGGCGTCATAGTCCTCTCCTCCGTAGATGCTCGAAAAAATAATGGGGCCTGGCGCTGTTTTCCAGGCTGCACCGCTCGTAACATCTTCCGACGTGCCGTCAGCATACTCCAGCAAAATCCTGCATTTCATCTTAGGGTAACCAAAAGCCCCGGTCAGTTTGCGGTAGCGTTCGCGGGGAATATAATAAAAGCCATTTCCCAGCATAACGCCAATTGCATTGGCCCCTTGTTTGAGCTGGCTGGTGATGTCGAACGTAACATATAGCGCATGTTTTGTGTATTGCGTCCAACCAGGATCGAGGAAATGGTCGCCCACTTTTTTTCCGTTGATATGCATGTCGAACTGGCCCAGACCGCAAATAAAGGCGGTGGCTTTTTTCACAGGCCTGGTAACTGTAAAGTCCCTTCTGATATAAGGCAAAATATCTTTGCCGGTCCCCCACTCCTTCTTGCCCCGGCCATGCGCTGCAGGAACAATCACATTACTGTCTGGAAGACGATCGTAGGCGATCCATTGGGCAGCTTTCCAATCTGTTTTTTCCGGCAAACCCATCTGCCAGGCCGTGGTTGCAGCCCATGGAGATATATGGTTCTTATTGTCCCATACCTGAACTTTCCAATAATAAGTTTTTGTTGCCAATAATTTTTTACCGGCAAAGGGCACATTAATAGAACTGCCGGACGTCACCTTTTTGCTGTCCCAGATATTGCCTATGTTTTTTTGGAGTAATGACGAATCGTCCGCGACAATTACGCGGTATGCCTTTTGCAAAACACCCCGTTCATCCGACTTCAACTGCCAGCTTAACAAGGGGGCCTTGCTTTCTATTCCTAATGGATTGACTTTATTTTCGCAACGGAGGTAATCCACGCGTAATGGCTGGCAAAACAGGACGGCTGGAAGGGCGAAAAACAAAAACGACAGAACAATTTTATTCATGGATACAAGCAGATTAAGCGGTGTTTAAAAGTAAGCACTTTGAGAATAGGCTGTTTTGGTGGAACTGAAACTTAGTTAATACCGTAGCAATACGGACTTCGCTCCCCAACCATAGTCGTTACCCAAACTGATGCTTCTCCAGGCACTGCTTGGGTCCGGATAATATCCCGTATAAACACAATCAACCAAATCCCATCCACCTGCAATTCTGTCATAATTCCCGCCCTCTAACCCATCATAAATCCTAAAAACAGCCTGTTTTGACCAAATAATCGTTCCACAGCGTCAATCAAGCGTGTCTGTGAACGCAACAATGGTTTCTGCGAATCAATCAATGAAATTATGAGGCCTTACAATCGACATTGTGAATCGATCAATGGAAATTGTGAGTCCAACAATCGCTGCTGTGTGTCGATCAATGGAATTTGTGAGTCTATCAATAGAATTTGTGAGTCTATCAATGCATTTTATAAGTCTATCAATAGTTTTTACGAGTCCATCAATCGATGCTACGACTGCCTCAATGACAGCAACAGGTGCATCAGGAGCCTCTGGTTGTGTATCTATGAAGGCTACTAATCGCTCAATGAGGCCTCGTTCTTTATCAGCGACACCTGTTAAGACTGCAATCATAGCTAGTTGTGAGTAAATGTTTACAACTGGTCTCACGATGAAAGGTAGTTACGGGTAAACCCCTGTGAGTAGTTCCGGGAAGGAACCGTCGCAATGGTGTTGATTTTAGTTGCTGATCTTCGTTGCGATTTGAGGGTTAATCCACCAAAAAAATGGTCATGGTTTTAGGGCCATGAGCGCCAAGCACCAGGGACTGTTCGATGTCGGCAGTTTTGGAAGGGCCGGCGATAAAAACACCAAAGCCATAATCAGCGTCGGCGATCGTATCGTAAGCCTGGTGCATCGTATTCAAAATAGCTGTCCTGGATAAAACAGCAGCCAGGTTTTCGCAGATAAAAGGCAGCACCCGTACCTGTTCTACATCGTCGTCTGTTATCCAGACGGAGCCATTTTCAGCCACGCCAATCCGGGCTTTGATAATGGCCAGATCTACTGTTTCCAATTCATGTGGATTGATAAGATTCCAGTTTTGTTCAGTGCTGATGGGTAAAGAAGCAACAGCGGAAATAATTCTGGTGGCTAAAGGAAATTCGCTTTTTACCAGTTGCGCAAGATCCGCTTCGTTGCCAACCCGAATCACTTTTCCCCCGATACCCTGCAGCGTAGTGATGAAGCGGTCTGCATCTGCCACTTCGGTGTTTGCAAACACTTCTAAAGATGGCAATGGCACCAGTGCCGGCTGGTTTGTTTTTATTGTTGCTAGTATTTGATCCCTACTGCTCATATTGCTAATTATTTACTCAAGATTTCATGCAAATTAGCCCTTATTTTCATGTTTTGCTTCCAGCCGCTGATAGCAACTCTCATTATGTTTAAATAGTTAATTTAAAATCGACTTTTTTACATCCGACCTTGCGTGACATTGGTAATGATTGTGCCAATTGGAAGATGATGGATTTTAAAGGCAGTGAATTTGCCAAATTAAAATTACCGCAATCTTCTGCCAAATTTGCCGGGCAACTGAGTTGCAACCCCACGGCCATAACTCCAACTGAAAAACAGCTCCACTAATGTTATCGTTTGCTGAAAATGACCCATTGGGCCATGTTGGCATGGTGATTGAAAAAAAGTGTAGTGCTTCAACGGCAAAAAAACTATTTGGTACCAACACTTTTCAATCAAACCATTGTACATGAAAACGACTCACCTAAAAATTCCAACATTGATATTGGCCCTTTGTGCTTTCGCGTTTTTCGCGTTCAACACCTTTCAGTCGGGCTCGATTAAAGGGACGGTAACACCGGTAGAAGGCGGCTTCAGGGCTTGGGCCATATCTTCCACTGATACCCTCAAGGCAGATATTGACAACGGCCAATACGAGATTAAAAACTTAAGACCGGGTACCTACAGGGTGATTATTGAAGCGAAGAAATCATACAAAAACGCTGCGAAAGAAGGTGTGGTGCTTACAGAAGCCGCTTCGATCGATATCGGCAATATTCAACTGGTAAAAGACAGTATGACAATTATTAAAAACTAAGTTTTAGGGTTTTGGTTAATAAGGTGTAGGGTATGCATTTTTTGTGCATACCCTTTTTATTTGAAGTTCCCAACCTAAACGGCTTGTTGAATCAATTCCCTATACCAACAATCGTTATTTTCGCCGTCCCAACCAGAAAACCATGAGTGAAGAAAAGAGCCTGAATTTTTTAGAAGAAATAGTAGAAACTGATCTTGAAAGCGGGAAATATAAAACTATTCTGACCCGGTTTCCACCTGAACCAAACGGGTATTTGCATATTGGTCATGCAAAAAGCATTTGTTTAAATTTTGGGCTTGCAAAAAAATATGGTGGTAAAACCAATCTTCGTTTTGATGATACCAACCCGGTAACAGAAGACACAGAGTATGTGGACAGCATCATGGAAGATATCCATTGGCTGGGCTTTGAATGGGCAGAAACCCTGTATGCCTCTGATTACTTTGAACAACTGTACCAGTTTGCGGCATCCCTTATTAGCAAAGGCCTGGCCTATGTGGACGATAGCAGTCCCGAGGAAATCGCGAAGCAAAAAGGTTCCCCCACCGTTCCCGGAACGCCTACCGCTAACCGAAGCCGCAGCATTGAAGAAAACCTGCAGCTGTTTGCCGATATGCGGGCAGGAAAATACCATGATGGGGAAAAAGTGTTGCGTGCCATTGGCGATCTCTCATCTCCTAACATGCACCTGCGGGACCCGCTGATGTACCGTATTAAGCATGCCCACCACCATCGAACAGGCGACGAATGGTGCATTTACCCCATGTACGATTTTGCCCACGGCCAAAGCGACAGTATTGAAAATATCACCCATAGTATTTGTACCCTCGAGTTTATACCCCATCGTGACCTGTACAATTGGTTTATCGAAAAGCTGGAAATTTTCCCGAGCCGGCAATACGAATTTGCCAGGCTGAACATGACCTATACTATAATGAGTAAACGTAAGCTGCTGCAACTCGTAACCGAAGGCCATGTAACAGCCTGGGACGATCCTCGCATGCCTACGATCAGCGGGTTCCGTCGCAGGGGTTTTACGCCCCATAGCATCCGTGATTTCTGCGATCGGATCGGGGTTCAAAAAAGAGAAAATATCATCGACTTCAGCCTGCTGGAATTCTGTGTGCGGGAACACCTGAATAAAATAGCTACCCGCCGCATGGTGGTGCTGGATCCCGTAAAACTGGTGATTTCGAATTACCCGGAAGGACAGCGTGAAATACTGACCGGCGAGAACAATCCCGAAGCCGAAGGTGGCGGAGGATCCAGAGAACTCCTGTTCAGTAAAGAACTATGGATAGAACGGGAAGATTTTATGGAACTGCCGCCAAAGAAATTCTTCAGGTTAGGTATCGGTTTATCGGTGCGTTTGAAAAGCGCTTATATTGTTACCTGCACCGGTTTTAATAAGGATGAAAATGGTAATATAACGGAAGTGCTGTGTGAATATTTACCCGAGAGTAAAAGCGGTGGCGACAAGAGCGGTCTGGTGGTAAAAGGCACCATCCATTGGATCTCTGTGGCGCACGCAGCCAAAGCAGCAATACGTTTATATGACCGTTTATTTAAAGTGGAAAATGTGGCGGATGCTGAGGGTGATTTTAAGGACCATATCAATCCCGACAGTTTACATATCATTCCTGCCGCTTACATAGAACCTGCGCTGGCAAACGCTTTACCCGGCGAACCTTACCAGTTTATACGTAAAGGATATTTTACATTAGACAAGGAGTCAACAGAAGGCAACCTGATTTTTAACCGCACAGTTACCCTGAAAGATGCATGGGCGAAGGAGCAAAAAAGAGGGTAATAGGGTTCGTGTGCAGAAGTAGGATTTGTGGATTGGGGGATTTGCAGAATTTATAAACAAACAGTAATCCCATGAAATTGAGAACCCGTGAAGTTCTTAATTTGTAAACTCGTGAACTAATAAAAATGCTCCAAAAAAAACCCGAAGTAGACGTGATCATGGATGTGCTGAAAGGCGCGTTGGAAGCCTTTCCGGCGGCACCCTTTTTGCAAAGCCTGAACCAGCAATACCAGGACCGCGGATTTCTCACAAAAAAACAACTGGAAGGCTTATACAGCAAGGCATCCAAAGCCACCAATATTGCGGTGGGGAAAATGGCCACACTGGAAGCGATTATTCTTCAACTTCCGGAGCGCCAGAAATCATTGCCCCGGTTTCCAACACCATTATATAAAAAAGATGCCGCCACGGGTAGCCTGATCAGTGCAATTCTGTACAAACATCCGCAGCATAAAGCGGCGCTCATGTACAAGAACAAATACGATAATAATATTCCGTTAACGCCTGCTGAACTGGCGGAGTTGCAACGGTTTCATAAGGTGCTGGTGTCGTAATACCAATGGCGCTGAAAGAAACACCTAGAACCTATCAAATACGATCCGGCATCAAAAGGTTCTCGTTCCGACAGGGTTTTCACCGTATGAAACTACCAATATCGGCAACATGCAGTGAAACCCCGACATGTCAGCGGGATACACACAAGCCACCCTTTTTTAGCATCAATTCATTGTTCGCGCCTGCGTCACTCATGCCTGACATCTCCGAAGTTTTTTTTATCGGGGAGGAGTATGGTTCGTGGGGACACGAACCATGGCAATGAGGGACTCGAACCATAGCAATGCAAGTTGATGGGCGTAAGAACGAAGCGGCAAATAAAAAATCAGCATCACTAAACAGGCCACCCGTAAAAAGGTGGCCTGTTTGATTTATATAGTATTGCTCAAAAGAGGTTCCGGATTACCAGGTCTTCTCGCCCTTTTCCATTTTAGCGAGGGTTTCGGCGTAGTCCTTTCCATCTTCACCGGCTTTGATAGCCAGTTCTTTGGCCTTGGTTTCCCAGATGATCGCTTCCTTGGTATTACCGCTCTTGTGCAGCAGGTTAGCGTAGGTATCCATAAACTGGTGGTTGTTGTCTTTGGCGAAGGATTGCCTGCTCCAGTCGAGTGCATTAGCTACGCAAGACATGTCTTGACAGTTTTCAAAAACGGTCCAGGCGAACGCGTTCATCTGGGCAGAGGAGGCAGTATTGCCATAAGTCTTCATATATTCTACCACGGCAGGGCCGAAATTCTTCCACTCTCCTTTTCTCTGGTAGTAAGTGATTTTGTAGAAAGCAACGGCTTCAGGCCCTTCCTTTGGATATTTGGCGGCTGCTGCTTTCAAAGCCCCAGCCCAATCCGGAAACTCAGGCGCCTTTTGTCCTTTTGGAAACAGGATCGGCAAGGATTCTTCGCGATTGATGATATTACGGATGGTAGACTGAGCGAAGCCAGGACCAGCCACTTTATCGAATGCCTGCGGGTTACTCAACAATTCGGCAAATCCGCGGTCTTTACTGGTGTTGATATTGCCAGCCAGGAATTCAATATTTTCTTTGGTTAAAAGATTTTTTTGCGTATTCAGGTATTCGGTAGTAACAGTTTTGCTAAATGGCTGATCGTATGCATCGTTTGCAGCTTTAGCCAGTTCGTACAAGAATTTTTCGTCCTTCTTTCCATTCTCATACTTGCGTTTCATGCCATAATATTGCTTATCGGGATTAATGGCGTCGGCGCCTTTGGCCAAAAACTTATCGGCTTCAGAAGAACCAACAGCCCGGTGAACAATCTCGCCATTGGGACTGAACATGAGGTATGTTGGATAGGCCCGTACATTGTATTTGGTAGCCAGTTCCTTACCTGCTGCATACCAGCTTTTTACTTCGTCGTTATCTTCTTTGGTCGTATCCAGCTGCACTTTAATATTGACGAATTTCTCGTTGTAAAACTTCCCCACTTCTTCCAGCGGAAATATGTTTTTGCTCATCATTTTGCAGGGACCGCACCAGGTAGTGTAGCAATCTATAAAAATGAATTTGTTCTCAGCTTTGGCTTTGGCCAGCACTTTTTCCCAGCTGGTATTGTGCTCAAAGTGCATACCCTTTTCCTGTGCCAGGGCAAAAGCCGTGCATGCGCTGAGCAATAAGGCGAATGATATTTTTTTCATGTTGCTTTTTTTTTGCGGTCGTGAAGATAAGAAAGCATGATTGGTTTATGCCACCCGTTCAACAATGATTGATAAACGGCATAACGTAAAGATTCAAGTTTCAAGGGTTTAAGGTTCAAGGCTTGTTCAATGAGTCTTGAATCTTACATCCAGCATCAGGATTCTTCAACCAGATCCGTTGGACCTTGATCTTTAAACCCTTCATCCCAGGACCTTGAAGCTTGATGCCTGGACTCCTATTTTACCGCTTGGTAGGCAGTTGTGAGGATATCCAAAAGCATGGCTTTCTTTATTTTCTTCAGCACCACGCAAGTCCAGCCTTGTTTACCCCAGGCATTGGGCATGGGATAAATGATGGCTTCGTCGAAGGCGCAGAATACTGACTGATCTACCAGGGTCAACTTTACCACCGCAATGCCTGTTTCCAGCGTAAGTGTAGCAAAAATTTTCTTTTTTTTGCGGAAGGATATTTTCTTAAAATGCGGCTGCTCCGAACTGTCGGGAAAAGAAAGCGCCATTTGACGCAAGGTTTCGGAGGATACCATTTTTCAAATCAGGATTCAGCGTGCAAGTTATAATAGAAGTAGATAACGCAACCCTTTCTGTAAAACTCAATGATAGAACAACATTGCTATACCGTTAACCCCGTTGTGAGGAAAACCTTGCACAAAAGAGTAACCGCTGCTATTCAATACCTCTTTGACAATCGATGAAGGCCGGCTTTGGCACAATTTTATGCATCATGCAGGAGAATTGTTCGCCCGGCAGAATTGCCATGGCGGGCGATGTACCCGGGCATTGCCCATTTTAAAACCCTAAAGCCTGCTTATCTTGGTGCTGTACCTGAAAAATATTTTTACCGATGCCGGCAACGTAACTTTATTTACAACAAGGTTTTTCAGGGAACTTTTTCGCCCTCCTTTTGAAATAAAAGAATTCTTTAAACAATGCTTTTATATAGGTTATAAGTCGCTTCCGCTTGTAGGTATCACCGGTTTTATTATGGGACTGGTGCTAACCCTTCAAAGCAGGCCTACGCTGGCCGAGTTTGGCGCGGAATCCTGGCTTCCCGGTATGGTGGGCGTTTCGCTGATCCGGGAAATAGCTCCGGTAATTACAGCTTTGATATGTGCGGGTAAAATATCATCCGGCATCGGCGCAGAACTGGGTTCTATGAAAGTGACGGAGCAGATAGACGCCATGGAAGTCTCAGCCATTAACCCTTATAAATACCTGGTGGTTACCCGAACCCTGGCAGCTACATTAATGATTCCCCTATTGGTTATCTTTTCTGATACGATTGGCGTATTTGGTGGCTATGTTGGCATTAACATTAAAAGTGACATGACGATGTACAGTTATTTTTCCAAAGTGCTGAATTCACTCGCCTTTATTGATGTCATCCCCGCCACCATTAAGACATTTTTCTTTGGCTTTGCTATAGGCATGATTGGATGCTACAAGGGTTACACGGCAAGCAACGGTACCGAAAGTGTTGGTAAAGCAGCAAACGGTGCAGTAGTTGCAGCGTCGCTTTCGGTATTTATTATTGATATGCTGGCAGTGCAGGTAACCGATATTTTTTATTAAACAATGGTAAAAGAACCACTACATACAAACCTAAACGAAGCGACGCCGAACCAGCACCCCGTTATTGAATTACACGGCCTCTACAAGTCATTTGGCAAGAACAATGATATCTTAAAGGGCGTAGATCTTGCGGTATATGGCGGAGAGAACCTGGTGGTATTGGGAAAATCTGGCTCCGGGAAATCCGTTACCATAAAATGCATTGCGGGGCTCGTGGTTGCAGATAAAGGCTCCATAAAAGTATTTGATACAGATATAACCACTTTAGGTAATAAGCAGCTGAATGAAATCAGGGTTAGAATCGGCTTTCTCTTTCAGAATTCAGCCCTTTATGATTCCATGACCGTGAGAGAAAACCTACAGTTTCCTCTTAAAAGACATCATAAAAATTTATCCCGTGCAGAGGTTACTGCTGCAGTAACAGAAGCATTGGATAATGTGGGGCTAGCGGAAGCTATCGACAAAATGCCATCTGAGCTATCGGGCGGCATGCGCAAAAGAATCGGGCTGGCCCGCACCCTTATTTTGAAACCGGAAATAATTTTATATGATGAGCCCACAACGGGTTTAGACACGATCACTTCAAGAGAAATCAGTGAATTGATTCTGGATATCCAAAAGAAAAATAAAACCACTTCGATCATCATCACACATGATATGGCCTGTGCAAAGCTTACCGGAGACCGGCTGGTAATTTTGAAAGATGGCGTAATCCATGCAACAGGAACTTACAAAGAATTAGAAACCAGTAACGATGAATGGGTACGGTCTTTCTTTGCCTAAACATTAAATTAAAATAAATTAGTATGAACAAGGAGAAAGGATACTCGTGGAAGCTTGGCATGTTTGTGATCATTGGGCTGCTGCTATTTGTGGTAGCTATTTACCTTATTGGAAAACAGAAAAACCTTTTTGGTTCCACGTTCCATTTAAAGACCGAATTCAAATCGGTAAGCGGTCTGCAGATTGGAAACAATGTCCGCTTTTCTGGTATTAATGTTGGCACTGTTGACAATATTATGCTCACTACAGATACATCGGTTTTGGTGGACCTGGTAATCAGAAAAGACGTACAGCAATTTATAAAATCGGATGCACGTGCCAGCATCGGCTCGGATGGATTGATGGGCGACAAGGTGTTAACAATTAATGCTGGAACCGGCTCCAACCCAGTGGTGAAAGACAATGACATGATCGGCGCAGAAACAGCTATTGAGATGGACGACCTGATGGCCAGCGTAAAAACCAGCGTCGATAATGCAGGCATTATCACGCATGAGTTGGCACTATTTTCTACAAAAATGAACAGCAGTAACGGCGCTTTAGGGAAACTGATTAACGACGAAGGCTTTTCGAATAACCTGGCCGCAACACTTACTAATTTGCAACATAGCTCAGGTGAATTTGCAAAGTTTACCACAAACATGAACAATGGCAAAGGTGCCATTGCAAAACTGACCGACGAAAAATTTGGAGCCAAGCTGGACTCGACCATGAGTAATCTCCAATCTGGCACCAAGGGGTTGAGTGAAAATATGGAAGCCGCAAAAAGTAATTTTCTCCTGCGTGGTTTTTTCAAAAAAAAGGCGAAGGCTGAAGCTAAAAAGCAGGCTGAACTGAAGAAAGCTGCTGAGTTACAACGAAAAAAAGACCTAAAAAAAGCTGCGGAGATGCAGCAGGCTAATCCTGCCGTAGAAGTACCAAAGGATACCACCGGCAATTAGTGAACGGCTCATGCTGTTTAAAGGGCCATGACCGGAAATCTACCGATCCTGGCCCTTTTCTTATAAAACCACGGTTGGTTAATAAGCGGCCATTTCACCATATTGGCAGGTAATTGGGCCAACAATAAGCAGATACGTTTGTATATACACAAACAAATCACCAACTCAAATACTTTCATGAAAGAAAACAAATTATTAAGTCCGGCAAACCTGGGATCTTCTGCTTTAAAAAATCGGGTGGCCATGGCACCTATGACCAGGTGCCGTGCCATCGGCAATACACCTAACAGCCTTATCGCTGAATATTATGGGCAGCGTGCCGGCGCAGGATTAATTATTACCGAGGGCACATCGCCTTCGATCAATGGATTGGGCTATGCACGTATCCCGGGCATCTATTCAAAAGAGCAGGTGGAAGGTTGGAAAGCCACCACCAAAACGGTACATGAGCAAGGCGGAACCATCTTTTTACAGATCATGCACACGGGCAGGATCAGCCACCCGCTTAATATGCCAGCAGGAGCTGTAGTGCTGGCTCCATCTGCCGTAAAGCCAGCAGGGCAAATGTGGACCGACCAGCAACAGATGCAGGATTTTCCGATGCCTAAGGCCATGACGGCTCCTGAAATTACATCCACAATAGCCGAATTTGTAACAGGTGCCCAAAATGCGATCGAAGCCGGGTTTGATGGGGTGGAACTTCACAGTGCGAATGGCTATTTGCTGGAACAGTTCCTGTCGCCTGTAAGTAACCATCGGACCGATAAATATGGTGGCAGCATCGAAAATCGTTGCCGGTTTGTGCTGGAAGTTACAACGGCAATAATAGCAGCCATCGGGAAAGAAAAAACGGCTATCCGTTTATCTCCATATGGCATCGCCAGTGATATGCCACATTATCCAGAAATAGACGCCACTTACGACTATCTGTCGAAAGAACTGAATAAGCTGGACATTGCTTATATCCACCTCGCAGACCATTCAGCGATGGGTGCTCCTACAGTGCCAGTCGCCATTAAACAGTCCATTCGGGATAATTTTAAAAACAAACTGGTAATGACCGGCGGATATGATGAAGCTACTGCAGAGGCAGAGCTGGAAGGCGGGCTTGCCGATATCATCGCATTCGGAAGACCTTTTATTAATAATCCTGACCTCGTGGAGCGGTTTAGAAAAGAGGAACCATTATCCAACAACCTGCAAATGGACCTGTTTTACAGTGCTGATGCAAAAGGCTATACGGATTATCCCATTTACAAAAACTAGGACTATAATGTCTCCGATAAAGAACGGGCAGGCAGGAAAGTATCCTGGCCTGCCCGTTAATATGTTGTTGTTGTTGACGTTTATAGGACCACCTTTTTCCACCTACCCTTTTTAAAAACAATAAAGGCTGCTATTGCAATGGAAGTTTCAGCTACTGGTATGGCGATAAATGCACCTATTGGCCCCATATGAAAACCCTTTGCCAACAGGTAAGCAAGCGGCACCTGGAAGAGCCAGAAACAAGTAAAATTGATCAGTGTAGGTGTTTTGGAATCCCCTGCTCCATTTAGAGCCGCCATCATCACCATACCAATACCGTAGAAAATATAACCGAAACCAACTATCTGCAAAGCCGCGGCACCAAAGCGTTGCACTGCGGGGTCCTTTGAAAAAAAGGCAATGATCGGTGCAGAAAAAAAGATAAATAGCAGGCTAACTACCGCCATAAAAATCGCATTGTATCTGGCTGTCAGCAATACCGATTGTTCCGCTCTCAAAGGCTGATTGGCGCCCAGATTCTGCCCCACCAATGTAGCTGCTGCATTACTCACGCCCCAGGCTGGTAATATAAAAAATACCACATTCCTTATCGCCACCTGGTAACCGGCTGATGCTTCTGTACCACCTGTTTCTGCCACGAGCCTTGCCAACACGATCCAGCTCCCGGAGGCAATCATGAACTGTAATATAGCCGGCCCGGCCACAGTCATCAACGATTTTACAATAGTGGGATTCCATTTAAAATGGCGGTTTGTGATTCTAATTATACCCTTCTTGTTAAAGAGGTGGTAGCATTGGTACAACACCCCTACTCCGCGGCCAATACTGGTAGCAATCGCCGCGCCTTCGAGGCCCAATTTTGGAAATGGGCCCCAGCCATTGATTAAAGTTGGGCAAAGAATGATGTTGATGATGCTGGCCAGCCAAAGACTTTTCATAGCGATAGCAGCATTTCCGGCCCCACGAAAAATGCCATTGATTAAAAACAGCATCATAATAAAAAGGCTGCTACCCAGCATGATCCTGGTAAACCCTGAACCGGTAGCAACCACCTCCGGGCTGGCACCCATTAGCCCCAGGATCTTTGGTGCAAACAGGATGCCCGCGGTACTCATCACGACAGTACATATTAGGCATAATAATATGGACTGCATCCCTGCATAAGCAGCACCTTCCGGATTTTTTTCGCCGATACGGCGGGCTACAACGGCGGTTGCTGCTGTACTTAAGCCAATGGCAGTAGAGTAAACAATGGTGATAACCGACTCTGTAAGTCCTACTGTGGCAATGGCATTTTCACCAAGCTTGCCAACGAAGAAAATATCAACCAACGCAAAAACGCTTTCCAGGCTAAGCTCCAGGATCATAGGAACGGCGAGCAACAGGATGGCGGTTTTAA
The DNA here is from genome assembly GCA_039925965.1 of Chitinophagaceae bacterium. GTDB lineage: Bacteria > Bacteroidota > Bacteroidia > Chitinophagales > Chitinophagaceae > JAZKFT01. Next base: position 36,276 of record JBDSXW010000065.1, on the reverse strand, counting down.
GACTACCCCTGGTATAGTCGTATTCAGCCCCGCTGAAGGATTTTTTTATTAAAGAAATGAAGTGCAAGAATTTATTAGGATGCGCAGTTATATTTGGCATGATAGAAATATGAAATGTAATAGAAACAGAAATGCCTGTGGCGATGCCACCAGGAAGAGATCAGAGAAAGTTGCCGCGTAGCGAGTGGGATGCGGCGAATTAGCAGGTCATATTTCTTTACTTGAAGGCCGCAAAGATGAAAATATTTTAATTCCGGCCAAATTTTTTTGAGAATAGATTTTGAAGCAAAGCTTAAATACAATGCTTGTCACTCAGGAAAGACGGAGAGCAATTGTCCGCAATTAGTATGGGTTTAATCAAATAAGGTTCAGCAATAACGCTATCACTGCAGCAAATAAAGTGTTTAAAAAATTTACCTTGTTGTTGCCGATGATGCCTTTACGCTCGATGGTAGCACCCAGCAAACTATCGAATAAATTACCTGCGGTACCAGCGATGATAATCATTAACGACGGTCTGACGTGGAAACCAAAACCAAGAGCGTAAATAACCGCTATCAGTACACTTCCTGCAAATCCGCAAAGCGTTCCTTCGAGGCTGATAACACCATTTAATCCCCGTGTATCTTTTCTAAGGCTGAGAATATTGTAATACTTTTTCCCATAGACATTGCCCAGTTCGGAAGACAATGTATCGGCAGTAGCTGAAGAAAAACCGGCGGTAATTAATAGGCTGCACACAACTGAATATTGTGGAAAGGTCCAGGCTACCAGCCCCAAGCCAGCTGCCAAGCCAGCATTGGCTAAAACCTGCCCTGCATTGCGTTTGCCCTTGTTTTCTTCTGCGATCTTAAGGTGTTGCTTCTGTTTAATTTTAAATGAAGTAGCGGTGGTGCCAATAATAAAAAATGCAGCCAGCATTGCGAGACCGGTTATGCCACAACCCAGGTAAATAAGCATCGCGGTAATTACGCCGGTAATGCCAGCGGCGGCTGTAAGTTTTTGCAGCCAAACTGAAGCTACAGCTGCCAGCGCAAGCGATACCATTACCAGGTAAAACTGAAAATCCATGACTGAATGTAGGAAAAACACCTTATCGATAATGGATGAACGATAAAGTCTTCTGAGTATTCATTGACCAATCACCCCTTTCCGGAACTAAAATCAACCGAAATATTTTCAGGAAGATGTAAAGGCAGATAAAGACTAAAAGATGAGAAGATTACAAATACCTCAACGGATTCCTCTTCGCAAAGAAAATGTAGCGTTTTACATTCATCCAGAAGGCCACTACAAAGTAGATAATCAGCGGGCTGCCAAAAGTAAGGAAGGAGGCATAGATGAAATAGAGCCGGATTTTGCCCGAAGCGATATGGAATTTGTCGCCGATGTAGGAGCAGACGCCAAAAGCACGAGACTCAACAAAATTTCGAAAACGGAGCATGATAACCTGTTTTACACATGCAATTTATAAAAATCTTGCTTTAAAAACGAAAGTGGTTTTTCTGACTGCCTGTCAAGTTGTAAATTCGCGGCATGCCGGTTAGGTGCTGCTCAATTAGTCAATCGTCAATAGTCATTAAATTATTGGTCCTGGGGTCAATTAAATGCAAATGACCACCGACCCGTTGACCTATGACCTGAAATCGGAAATCGTAAATTAAAAATCACAAATTCCTATGGCTTTCGACATTGAAATGATCAAACAGGTGTATGCCAACTTTGGCAGCCGTGTGGATGCAGCCCGTACCGTAGTGGGCCGCCCGCTTACTTTAACTGAAAAAATCCTGTACGCCCACCTTACAGAAGGCAGCGCCACCAAGGCATATGGCCGGGGAAAGGACTATGTGGATTTTGCCCCGGACAGAGTGGCGATGCAGGATGCAACCGCGCAGATGGCCCTGTTACAGTTTATGCAGGCTGGCCGTAAACAAGCAGCAGTTCCAAGTACGGTACACTGCGATCACCTCATTGTGGCGAAAGATAATAGCAAAGTGGACCTGGATCGTGCGGTGCATGAAAGCAGCGAAGTGTATGATTTCCTGGCTTCTGTGTCCGATAAATATGGTATTGGTTTCTGGAAACCCGGTGCTGGCATCATACACCAGGTGGTGCTTGAGAACTATGCCTTTCCTGGCGGCATGATGATCGGCACAGACAGCCACACCGTAAATGCCGGCGGATTGGGTATGATCGCCATAGGCGTAGGCGGTGCGGATGCCTGCGATGTAATGGCAGGTTTGCCCTGGGAACTGAAATTCCCCAAACTGATCGGTATAAAATTGACTGGCAAACTGAATGGCTGGACCGCCCCTAAAGATGTGATCTTAAAAGTAGCCGGGATCCTTACCGTGAAAGGCGGAACCGGCGCTGTGGTTGAATATTTTGGAGAAGGCGCAACGGGTATGAGTTGTACGGGCAAAGGCACTATTTGTAATATGGGTGCTGAAATTGGTGCAACAACTTCCACTTTTGGTTACGATGAAAGCATGAGCCGCTACCTCGCTTCTACCGGCCGTGAAGACATCGCTGCCTTGGCCGACGGCATCAAAGAACACCTGACCGGAGATGCCGAGGTGTATGCCAATCCGACCGATTATTTCGACCAGGTAATTGAGATCAACCTCAGCGAACTGGAACCGCACCTGAACGGACCATTTACACCAGACCTGGCGACCCCGATTTCTAAAATGAAGGAAGCCGCAGCCGCCAATGGCTGGCCGACCAAAATTGAAGTGGGTCTCATCGGAAGCTGCACCAACTCTTCCTATGAAGATATCAGCCGTTCGGTAAGCCTCGCCAGGCAAGTAACTGCTAAGGGCTTGAAACTGAATTCTGAATTTACCATTACACCAGGTAGCGAGCAGGTTCGCTTCACCATTGAAAGGGATGGTTTCCTGGATACATTTGCCCAGATCGGTGCCACCGTTTTTGCTAACGCTTGCGGGCCCTGCATCGGTATGTGGGACCGTGTTGGTTCTGAAAAAGCCGAGAAAAATACGATCGTTCATAGCTTCAACCGCAATTTTGCAAAACGGGCTGATGGTAACCCCAACACTTTCGCATTTGTAGGTAGCCCCGAGATCGTAACTGCTCTTGCTATCGCTGGCGACTTGAATTTCAATCCATTAACCGATACGCTAACCAACGATAAAGGCGAACAGGTAATGCTGGATGCCCCAACCGGATTTGAATTGCCCCTTCGTGGATTCGCCGTGGAGGATGCTGGTTTCCAGGCACCTGCTGAAGATGGCAGCGATGTGCAAGTGGTGGTGTCACCGGATAGCAAACGCTTGCAGTTACTCGAACCTTTCGCGGCATGGGAAGGCACAGACCTGCTCGGCCTGAAATTGCTGATCAAGGCAAAGGGCAAGTGTACCACTGACCATATTTCTATGGCAGGGCCATGGTTGAAATTCCGCGGTCACCTGGATAATATCAGTAACAATATGCTGATTGGCGCATTGAACTTCTTCAACGAGAAAACTGATAAGGTTAAAAACCAACTCACCGGCGAATACGATGCCGTGCCAGCCACGCAACGTGATTATAAAGCCCATGGCATTGGCACCATCGTAGTAGGCGACGAAAACTACGGCGAAGGTTCTTCCAGGGAGCATGCGGCGATGGAGCCACGTCACCTGGGCGTTCGTGCCGTATTGGTAAAGTCATTTGCCCGTATCCACGAAACCAACCTCAAAAAACAAGGTATGCTGGGACTTACGTTTGCAGACAAGGCCGATTACGATAAGATCCTCGAAGATGATACGATCGACATTTTGGGCCTGACCAGCTTTGCTCCCAATAGACCATTAACCCTTCACCTGAATCATTGCGATGGTACCATGGAAACGATTCTTGCCAATCATACTTACAATGAGCAGCAGATCGAATGGTTTAAAGCCGGTGGCGCATTGAATATTATCCGTAAACAATTTGCATAATCCCTTTTTTCTACAAGCAGAATGCCCCGAAAATTTGGGGCATTCTGCTTGTAGAAAAGGTTTCCAACCTTTTAAAGGTTGGAAACCTTTCTTAAGAAAATCTTACCATGAAAAAAATCATACTTGCAATCGCCCTTGTAACAGCTGCTCCTACACTATATGCTCAGGCTACCCCAGCTCTTGATAAGGTAACCAAGGCTACCTGCGATTGTGTTGCAAAACAAAAAGATAATATCAAAAATGAAACCGATGCCCAGAAGATCTTAAGTGTGTGTATGATGCAATCAGCCGGAGATAAATTACCAGCATTACAAAAAGAATTGAAACTAAAAAGTCTTAATACCCCCGCAGAGGCGCAAAAACTGGGGCAGGCAGTTGCGCTAAAGCTATCTTCAGAATGCCCTGCATTTCTGGATATCATGATGAGACTACAGGGAAACATTCAGGCGGATAATTCAAAAATTACGTCCACCGAAAAAAGCAATTTTATGGGTGAAATAGTAGCGGTGGAGACTGAAGGCTACACGTATATCCATATAAAAAATGAAGCAGGAAGAATCACCAAATTCCTCTGGCTGGAATATTTTAAAGGCTCGGATGCTTACAAACAAAATCCCAAATTACTGTTGGGTAAAAAGGTTGAGATACAATGGCAGCAAATAGAGATTTATAATGCCAAACTGAACGATTATATGGATGCCAAAGAGATCAGGGAATTGAGCTTGAATTAAAAGGTGCAACCTGCCAAAAAGGTTTCCAACTAAGCGCTACGGCTTCACGGTGAACCTTGCCGATCCGGACAACGGCAGCAAACCAGTAAGCGTTACGCCCTGCAGGGTTATTCTGAATTCCCCCACGACATCATCGGTAAAAAAAGTAAAACTTCCTTTACCGTCTTTACCGGTACTAAGGTTGGGATTCCAGTAGATAGTGGTTCTTGATTCCACTTCGTTGGATTCCTCCTTTTCAAAATCAATAACCTGGAATATATTGGGGTTTGAAATAAGCTTCAACGGGATCAATGGCCTGGTCTCCTCCCCGGCCTGTCCGCAGGAACCGCGATACACCACTCTTCTACCCAATAACGTATAGGTTTCCCCTACCACGGGTGGAGTGCCAAAATGATGGTTGGGGCAATTAAGAATATTATACATGCATACATAATCATTGCAAGAACTGCTGATATAATCCGTGGCGCCCCATGGGATATCTTTTGTTACTTTAATCGTAACATTCTGCAATAAGTGCGGGTCTGCAATTTTTTCCAATTTATCCATGGTGTACCGGGATAATTTGGAATAATAAGATGGAAAATCGAAGGCGTTAGTTCCTACAACTGCCTTGTCAAAATCCTCGTCATATGTCTTAAAGCTAATGGCATAATCGTCGTAAAAACCGGCACCCAACAGTATCTTTTTTCGCTCGTTTTTTTCGCTGATGAGATCCGCTGACGGGATGTTAAAATTACCATTGTCATTCACGGTGGTAAATGACAATCCTGCTTTTGAAAGGATGGGTAGATCCGTTAGTTTCAGTCCCTTCTTTTTACGTTTTGGGGTGACAGTGCCATAAACACCGTCGCTATTCCGGATAAGCCGCAGCGTTCCCATCGGCTGGTAACTGAGCATATTTTGCCAGGAGTAATTGTTCCAGTTACGGGCCAGCAACTGTTTATCGATCCCTGAAGCTTTCGGTTGAAGCGGGTGTTGATTTCCGAACCCGATATTCCTGAACAAAAGATGGTTCACAATATCGGGATAAGAGATACTATCAATCGTATTTACTTCTACGGCAGATACCGAAAAGTTAGTTGCTACAGGGATTCCATTGCGATCGGTTGTAGTAACGCTAACAGTCATTTTCTTTCGGGTACCGTAGACGACTTTATCAGTTTGAATGTTCAATTGTACATCACGGGCTGGCCGGCTCAGCAACAGCCGCTCCGACAGTACCTGTTGCTTTTCGTTAATAAGTGCAACGCTCATTACCTGCTGAACGACACCCGACAAAGGAATTTCCACCTGCTGTACAGCACCGCTTTGTAGTGATAGGGAACGGGTCCATAGCACATTATCGAACGACCTTAACACCACGTCTATATTACCGGCCGGGCCATGGTTTGTAATGGCCACATAGCAGGTATCCTTTGTTACAGCAGCAGACAAAAGATACCCGGCATCCTCCACTTCCAACCCCAGCGGAACCGTATCCCTTCGGGTCATATTATCCAGGATCACACTGTATAAGACTTGCCTCGCAGGAACAAACGACACCAATGCAATGCCTGTACTATCGGTCGTGGCCGTTTGGACCGGCTTATTGTTTGCCAGCAGAACCACATTGCCCATCACCGCTAGGTCATTTACATCCAGCATCTCAATAGCCATATTGTTCAGCGCCTGGCTGAGCAGCCGCCCACCTTCCGGAAAAATATTCGCTTTCAGTTTGTTAGCGGAGTGACTAATATTCAGCGTCACTTCTTCGTAGTCGTTATCGTCTTCAAAATTAATAACTGCCTTCAGGGTATGGTCGTCGGCTATAACCGGATAGGTAAACGCAATAAATGCTTCGCCAACAATATTTGTTTTAAGGCCTCCTTGTTTCACCACTTTTCCTTCATCTAACAGCTGGTAATGTCCCCGCACATTTTTCACCAGGTCGTTGTTCTCTTTTAACCGAACCAGCAATTCTACCTTTTCGCCGCGAACCAGTTTAGCAGTGTCGATTACCGATGCTTCAGCCCGCCATTTCTTTTTATTTTTATGAATGATAATTGGCGCTGCAAAAACATCGCCCGGGCTAAAGTTGATCATGCGGTCGCCGTATGCATACAGAAAATATTTCCCGTCTTTCAAAGTATCCGGCAGCAACAGATCGCCATGACTCATGAGCCCATATACCGGGAATTGCGCACGGAGCTGCACATTCTTTTTTTCATCAATCAGCCGTACATAAAGTACTTTATTGTCTGCCACCGAACCCGACAACACATACCCTTTGAACCATACTCTTTCATTGGGAGAATAAATATTTTTGTCTGTATGCAAAAAGAGATCCGTTGAAGGGTGCTCGTGCACGTACTGCCACATTTTATCTTCGTACAGCAGCAATGAGTCTGCGTTCTTTGCAAACACTGCTGACCCGCGGGCAAACAAACCCAGCAGACTCAGAAATATCCTTACAACGTTACGACAATTCATAATGCTATGTATGCTGCCGGTTAACCGGCCAATCGTTCAAAAACGGAAAATACTTATTTGAGGGCAGAGACTCTTTAAATTTAGTTTTCAAGCTTTCACCTGGTTATAAAATGACATATAGTATCTACCGTCGAATGGATCCCCTGAATAACCTCATCAGCTTGAAATTAACTTCTACTGTTTCGCGATGAAATGCAAAGCCAACAGGGCTTTCCGAGTTTTTGAAGCATATTTACTAACCCAAGGCTTCAACCCAATGCCATTTAGTTAAGAAGATGTGCATGCCATAGGCACATTTTGTGGGTAGTAAATCTGATGTTTATGCGGTTTTACGTTCCGAAGGAATGTTTTGTAGGGGTTTTACAAGGTGTTCCGATGGAACACTAGATCGTTTTCGACCTTTTTTCTACCAACAAAATGTGCCTAAGGCACATAAAACCCTTAACTAAATGGCATTGGGCTTCAGGCTTGGGAAGTGGGGAGAATATTCTTAACCCGCTGCTAATTACCGCCGCCAGTAGTCCCAGGGCTGAAGCCATGGGTTAGTAAATATGTCTTTTTTCTCAAAGCAATCCCTCTTTTCCATCTGTAACCCCTCACTTTATTTCACTGCCTTGAGGCCAATGGGACACGCGGATCGGATTTATTTGAGCATTTTCAGTATAAGCATACAATCCCGCCGGGATCTAAAACCAACCGCATTTGTAGTAGCTACAACAATATGGCTATTAAACACCTACGCATAAAAATAAAAATACCGTAGTTATTTGTTGGCTAATTTTAATCGGTAAACAGAATAAGGATGACCCCATCAAAAGATCCGCTGCATGGCATTACGCTCGAAACCATTGTGACCGAACTGGTCGATTATTTCGGTTGGGAGGAACTTTCAAACCAGGTTAATATCAATTGTTTCAAAAGCAACCCCAGCATTAAATCGAGCCTCAGCTTTTTGCGGAAAACGCTTTGGGCCCGCCAGAAAGTGGAAAGCCTTTACCTGTACATGCTGCGCAAAAAATCCAAAGCATGATCCAGCGCATTAAAAATCTCCTGGTAACCGGGTCGGCCAATAAACCAATGGCTACTGACATCTTTTTCGAAGCGGCTGGTCCACCTAAACCTGTGGTCATTTATGCCCATGGTTTTAACGGGTTTAAAGATTGGGGAAATTTTGACCTGATCGCAGAACGATTCGCCGAAGCGGGTTTTGTCTTCGTAAAGTTTAATTTTAGTCATAACGGCACGACCCCGGAAGCACCCGAAACATTTACTGACCTGGAGGCTTTTGGTAATAATAACTACACCATCCAATTGCAGGACCTGGGGCATATTATCGATTGGATCTCGGCGCCGGCAAACCCATACAGGCTTTTTATGGATACCAATCAGATCAGCCTGTTGGGTCATAGTATGGGAGGTGGCATTTGTATTATTAAGACGGCCGAAGACAACCGCATCAAAAAATTGGTTACCTGGGCCGCCATCAGCGAGTGCAAAACACCCTGGGGCAACTGGAGTGAAGCGAAAATGACAGACTGGAAACGATCTGGCGTGGCCTGGTACGTAAACGGCAGGACAAAACAGGATATGCCACTCTATTACCAGTTGCACGAAGACTTCGTTGAACATGAAGAGCGTCTGGATATCCGTAACGCCATAGCATCTATCCGGGTCCCCATCCTGGTATGCCATGGCAGCCAAGACCCGGCCGTGCCCGTGAAGGCTGCCCATCAATTAGTGGAATGGCAACCAGCCGCCCGAATTTTTACCGTTGAAAGCGACCATGTATTTGGCCGCAGCCATCCATGGCCACATACCTATTTACCCATTCCGACCGAAACAGCTACGCTCGAAACAATTAGTTTCTTTCTGGCATAAAAAGGTGTGCATTTAATATTGTCGCAGCTTTTTTTAGCCCCCTGTCCCGTAAAGCGGTGCCTCTCCGTAGTCTTTCAATTATCGTAACAAGTTTGCTTACCGACAATTTTAAATGCACCCTTAAAAAGATAGCCTGCTTTTTGAAGCAACGCATAGGCTATCTTCACAACGGGTCAAATTGCCATATTGAAAAAATACCTGAAATATATCCTCCGCGGATTAAAGATCTTGCTGGTAACGGTGGTGGTTTTATATGCCGTGCTGTACATCTATGTTGCCGTGAACAAGAAGTCCATCATTAAAGACCTCACAGAAACGATCAGCAAGAAGATCAATGGCGAATTGACAATTGGCGATGCGGAGATCAGTTTCTTCAGCAGTTTCCCAAAAATAGCAGTCGTACTGACAGATGTAAGTTTGAAAGACACACAGTTTCAGCAACACCACCATCCATTCTTTACAGCTTCAAAAGTGTATGCACGCATGGCGGTATGGAAACTGATCACTAAAAAGCCCGCGCTAAATGGTTTAAAGATCAATGATGGGTCTGTGTACCTCTACACCGACACGAGCGGTTATTCGAATAAATACCTGCTGAATCCAAAAAAAGACGGCAGTACACCTTCCAGCTCCGGAGATAAAAACGAGTTGCAAAAAATTGAACTGATTAATACTCGTATCGTACTCGACGACAAAGAAAAAGGCAAGCTGTATGATTTTGTAGCGAACAACCTCGAAGCACGGGTTAGTGATGACGGCGATGTATTGGCCTTCGCGGTTAAGAGCAATATGGTTGTGAATAACCTTGTTTTTAATATGCCAAAAGGAGGTTTTGTAAAAGGCAAAACCGTTGAAGGGAAATACAATTTGCGGTTCGACAAGAAATTGCTGCAATTGCAATTTGACAGTATTGATCTGAAGATCGGAGACCATGCATTTAACCTCACGGGCAGGTTTGATATTGGAGAAATACCAGGTCGTATCGCATTGATGGATCTATCGGTACATACCAAAAAAATAGAATTTGAATTTGCTAAATCATTATTAGCTCCCAAAATCGCAAAAGGAATGTCGATTGTTACGATGAGTAATACCCTCGATGTTGATGCCAGGGTTTCCGGCCCGCTAAAAGGTGGCGATCAATTAGTGAATGCCAGCTGGATTACCAAGAATAATAACCTGGTAAATCCACTCCTGAATGTTGAAAATAGCTCTTTCACAGGAAGTTATACCAATGAAGTGGTGGTGGGACAACCACGAAAAGATCCCAACTCCCGCATTGAGCTGTACCACTTTACCGGCGAGTGGAAGGGCCTCCCGGTGAGCTCCGACAAGATCGTCGTAACCAATTTTATTGACCCACTCTTGCAGTGCGATATTCATTCCGCCTTTGCCCTAAACAAACTCAATCCTTTTTTTGATAATAGCTCTATCGGGCTCGGCACCGGGGATGCGTCCGTAAATATTTCGTATAAGGGGGCCATCAAAAATAACACATCGGGTAACTCATTTGTAAGTGGAACAGTCCTTATAAAAAATGGCCTGGTCACCTATACACCGAGGAATATTCCTTTGAAAAATGTAAATGGCACCCTACTGCTTACTAATTCTGACCTCCTGGTTCAGAACCTCCAATGCCAGGTGTTGGGGAGCCAGGTGGTTATGAACGGCACAGCTAAAAATCTACTCACCCTCATGGACAGTGAGCCAAATAAAGTGATCCTTGATTGGAATATCTATTCACCTTCGCTTAACCTGGCAGCTTTCACCCAGCTGTTACAGGTTAGAAAAAATATCAATTCGAAAAACCAACCCGGTGGCATTAGAAACCTGTCGCAGAAAATAGACGATGTACTGGAAAAAGGAAGCATCAACGTAACCCTGAAAGCAGACAACCTGCTGTACAATAAGTTCCAGGCTACAAATGCGGCAGCCGTTGTGACTATTCTTCAAAATAGCTGGGAAATACCGAGAGTAAGCTTACAGCATGCCGGCGGAAAAATGGACCTCAGTGGTTCATTAACCGACCGTAATATTAACTATCACCAGGCCAGGTTTAAAGTAAACCTGAAAGATGTGGATGTAAGTAAAACTTTCGCTGCCTTCAATAATTTTGGGCAGGATGGTATCACCGCCCAGAGCATCCGGGGTAAGCTTTCGGCAGGCATCAATATCAGCCTCGGCCTGGATGATGCAGGCAATGTTTTGCCGTCGAGTGTAGAAGGAGTTGTGGACTTCCTTTTAAAAGAAGGGGCACTGGTAGACTATGAACCCATTAAAAAAGTACAGGATATCGTTTTCAAAAAGCGCGATTTTGCCAATATCTCCTTTGCAACGCTAAAAGACAAACTGCTAATTAAAAACAAGGAAGTAACCATCAACAGAATGGAAATTCAATCCACAGTGCTGTCGATGTTTATTGAAGGCATTTACAGCACCCAGGGCAATACCGATTTGAGTATACAAGTACCATTGAGCAATCTTAAAAGAAGGGATTCAACCTATGTACCTGAAAATATAGGTGTTAATACAAAAGCCGGCATGAGCATTTACCTGAGAGGTACCCCCGGCCCGGACGGTAATGTAAAATTCAAATATGATCTGTTTAAAAAATTCAGGAAGGGCAATTGATTCTCAGGAAACAGACGGCGTATTCTAAAAAAAGAGCGTTGCCGATGCAACGCCCTTTCGCAATTATTTTCACCCTACACAGTCAGAAACTGCTGGTGTATATACTGGGTCACTGCTTTGAGATCCCCATTTGTTTTTTCAAACACTTTAAGCTGGCGATCAGCACCAGTGCCGTTTTCGAGCATGGTAAGCACATAATTTACATAGTGCCTGCTACCGAGTTCGTCCACTACATCGTCGATAAAATCAAGCAACTCCAGGATGAGGTCGCGGGTGTTCACTTCGCTTTCTTTTCCGAAATCGATCAGGCTGCCATCGATGCCGTAGCGGCCGGCCCGCCATTTGTTTTCGGTAATCAACGCACGGGAATAGATCATGTAATTCATGTTCTTACTCCGCAGCTTGTACAGTTTGGCACAAATGGCCTGGAACAACGCAGCAATAGCGATGGTTTCATTGACCGTCATCGGTATATCGCAAATGCGAAATTCTACCGTATTAAAAAAAGGATGTACCCTTAAATCCCACCAAATTTTCTTGGCATTGTCGATACATTTCGTTTTGATGAGCAGCTTTACATAGCGATCATAGGCTTCATAGCTTTCGAAAAAATCGGGGATGCCGGTACGGGGGAACTTATCGAAGACCTTAGTACGGAAAGATTTATACCCTGTAAGCCTTCCTTCCCAAAAGGGTGAATTCGTGCTGAGTGCATACACGTGGGGTAAAAAATACCTGGCGCTATTCGCGATATGCATTGCCATGTCGTTGTTCTCCATACCCACATGCACATGCAGGCCAAAGATTAAATTGCTACGGGCGGCTTCCTGTAATTCATTTACTATTTCGTTGTAGCGCACATGGTCGGTAATGAGCTGGCTTTCCCAATGGCTGAACGGATGTGTGCCACTTGCACCAACTCCAAGACCAAGGTTACCCGCTATCTCAGCAATATTTCCACGCAGACCGGCCACATCTTTAAATGCCTCATCTACGTTGGCGCAAATATCTGTACCCACCTCAACCACCGCCTGGTGCATCTCCGCCTTTACTTTGTCCTTCAACATCTTCTGCCCTTCAATCACGATCTGTTGCTCATGGCTTTTCAATTCCATAGTGGAGGGATCGATCACCATGTACTCCTCTTCTACGCCAAGGGTGAAGCTTTTATAGTTTATAGTTCCCATGTTTCGATTGATAATTTTTTAATTGATAATTGATAATTGACGCCATGCCACCCATCCAAAAAATAGTGGCTCCGAACTAAGGAATTATTCATTAGTTCATTATCAATTATCCATTAAATCAAAGGAGTTCCTGCAGCACTGGATTTAATATAATTTCCCCATGTAAGGTTATCCTGGCCATCTGTTTGTGCCAGGGCTTTATCAATGGCATAGTTAGCAGCGGTTTCTACTACCCAATCAAAATTTTCCTGGCCTACGCTGCTCAATTCGGCATCAGGTGCCGGGTTGCAGAAGTCGATAGCATATGGCACCCCATCCCGCAGGGCCAGTTCCACCGTATTAAAATCATAACCAAGATACTGGCAGATTTTCAATACGATCCCTTCCATCTCAGCATGTTTTTCAGGCGTAGGTGTAAAGTCGGCTACATAGCGCAGGTGGTGTGGGTTGCGGGGCTCGTAGGGCATAATTCGAACGTGTTTGCCTCCGATACAATAGCAACGGTAATATTCTGTGAACTTAATTTCTTCCTGCAGCATCATCACCAGCTGGGCTGTTTCTGCATGCTTTTCAAAAAATTCGTCCATACTGTTGAGCTGGTAAACACTTTTCCAGCCGCCGCCGGCGAAGGGCTTCATATAAGCCGGAAAGCCGATGTACGCAAAAATACCTTCCCAATCAAGCGGATAAGCCAGGTTGCTAAAGGATTGGTCTGTCGTATCATCTGGGAGGTCCTTAGATGGAAGGATTACTGTTTTAGGAACCGGTACTCCAATTTTTGTGGCCAGGCAATTATTGAAAAATTTTTCATCAGCACTCCACCAAAATGGGTTGTTGATGACAGCTGTTCCGCAAAGTGCCGCATTTTTTAAATAAGCCCGGTAAAAAGGAACATCCTGTGAAATACGGTCGAAAATAACAGCATAACCGCTCGGCTCGCCCTGCATCACCTTATCAATGCGCACTGGTTCGGCCATAATGCCATCCACATTTTTACTGTTAATACGGTCTATGATCGCCGTTGGAAAAGAGCGTTCCTTTCCAAACATAAAGCCAATTTTTTTCATACAGAATGTTTTGGTAATTGATGAATGATGTCTTTAACCAAATATATTGATGCCAAATTGAACCATCAAAAAAAGAATCCAAATCCAAAAACAAAATACTGAACGCCTTCACAATGTTTCCATGTACCGTATTATGGCCAACCTGATGTCGCTGCGCGGATCGGCCACATCGGTGATGGCAGGATATACTTTTACAACATCGGGGTTCTTTGCCGTGAGAAAGTCCATATTGGCTTCCCCACCTGTCATTAAAAAATCGAGCATGGCCACCCGGTAAGTTTTTGCAGCGCCTATAACCTTGCCTTTTAATAGCCATTGGTGGGTGCTGTTATCATTAACCAGGTCTTCGTTATAGTGCAGAAAACCTCCGATACCCCGGTTCTTTATACCGGTTTCCAGCACCTTAATGAGCAGGCTACCTTTCATATCTACCTCAGTGATAGCACCCCCAAATGGCATGCTGCGGATCATATCGTACTGTGTAACCGGCATTGGCAAAATATCGTCCACACGTATAGCACCTGCATTGATTATCGCCACATCGGCCAACGGTGCTGCCAGTTGCATGCCTTTCACAATCATACCGGTAAAGTTGGTTTCGCCACTTCTTATTTCCGTTTCACGGCCATCGAGCGGGTCGCCTTTTTGCAGCACTATTTTTTTCGCATCAAAACCGAGCGAAGCGTAATTCTTATCAGCGATATCGGTCCACTTTTTTACAACGAGGTCGGTTGCAGGCTCCATTGGAATGGATGCATCAATCACCTGCAGGCTGGGTTTCACTGTTAGCCGGTGTTTGCGCGTATTGATCCGCATTTTTATGATATATGCCGACCTGGCATTGGCATGTGCCTTAGTGATATATACATCGCCAACTTTTTGAAAACGCCTATCGTGTTCATGGCCGCCGATGATAACGGCAAGTCCGGGTAGTCTTTGGGCCAGCAAAATATCATCTTCCATAGCCTGGTGCGTGATAGCCACTACGGCATCACAGGAATTTTTTAGCCGGGCGTAAAGGGTATCAGCCATAGAAAACGGATCAGCATAGGCAACATAGGAGGCTTTATTAAACGGAAGGGTAAGGCCAATAAAGCCAACGTTTGCCTTCGTGCCGTCTGCGTCGGTGAGATTCATAATATAGGTGTCTGGGATTGGCACGGCACCTGCAGTTGTAGTTTTTACGAAAGACTTTACCACATTGTCCTTTTTTTGAAAGCTATTGGAAGACACCCACTGAAAGATTGATTCGTTAATCCGCTCCTGTAATTCGCTTTCGTTGATATCAAACTCATGGTTGCCAAAAATGGCAATATCCATGCCTGCCGTATTCATGGCCTCCACCATTTGTGCACCCCTGATTCGCTTACCCTGATATTTCAGGCTGTTGTAAACGGATGGGCTTAAGAAATCTCCGGCCATCACAAGGAACGTGTTGGGATTTTGCTCCTTGTACTGCTTTTTAAGGGAGGCGACCCTGGCCATGCCCCCGACTTTTCCATCCTCCAGCGGTGCTATCTCGTACACATCATTTACCTGTACAAACACCAAGTCTAGCTTCCCATTATCCTTTCCCCCAGTCACAGATTTTCTGGTGCTGGAACAGGAAACAAAAGACAGACTTACGAGCAAATACACCCACGCTGACAATTTTTTCATAGTTGCAATTTGTCCGGGCAAAGTATGAAACTATTGAGTGATTCAAACAGATTATAGCCTTTTAAAAAAGCCTCAGGGAATTTACCTGCTGCGCAAGGGTTGTATGCTTCGTGATAAGGCACCAGGTAGTTATCATAAGCTATACATTCGTTTCATTTTATAACAATTTCATGACTTCAAAAACGGGTTCCCAGATACTACCTGTAATTGTGATTGCCCAGGTATGCTGTGTGTCGTTATGGTTTGCGGGAAATGCCGTTATGCCCGGCCTTGTAAGTGAATTCAGGCTTGATACCGGCGCATTTACCCTGGTAACTTCCGCAGTGCAGCTTGGTTTTATTGCCGGCACTTTTGTTTTTGCCCTATTTACAATCGCCGATCGTTATCCGCCTTCAAAAGTTTTCTTTATTTGTGCCCTGGCAGGGTCTGTTCTTAATGCGGCGATGGTGATAGGTGAGTACGAATTGTCAGGTGTGTTGTTCCTTCGTTTTTCCACCGGCTTTTGCCTCGCTGGCATTTACCCGGTGGGGATGAAAATTGCTGCAGATTACCATGAAAAAGGGCTGGGAAAAGCGTTGGGTTACCTCGTGGGCGCACTGGTTTTAGGGACAGCGCTGCCGCATTTACTCAAAGCATTTTCAGGGAGTTGGCAATGGAGGTTTGTAATGCTGGTTACTTCGGCGCTTGCATTGTTTGGAGGACTGCTGGTACTGGTATTGGTGCCGGATGCCAGCGCCAGGAAAACAGGCTCAACCATTTCGATCCGCGCCTTGCGTCAGGTTTTCAAAAACCGGTCGCTACGTTCTGCTGCCTTTGGCTATTTTGGCCATATGTGGGAGTTATATGCGTTTTGGGCTTTTGTTCCCTTCATGCTAGTCCATTTTAGAGACATATCCGCCATTGCCATTAAAGATATTGCACTGTTGTCTTTCATCATTATAGCTTCAGGCGCTTTCGCTTGCGTTGCGAGTGGCTACCTGGCGCAGCGGTTTGGGGCAAAGAAGGTGGCATTCGGAGCGCTGTTATGCTCAGGCGCTTGCGGCTTGCTTTCGCCGCTTGTGTTTATGTATGGTAGCCAATCATTATTTCTTCTGTTCCTAATTATTTGGGGGATGACCGTGATTGCAGACTCACCACTTTTTTCCACGCTGGTGGCGCAAAGTGCTGACGCTGGTTTTAAAGGTACGGCCTTGATCGCTGTTACCTGTATCGGCTTTGCCATTACTATCATCAGCATCCAGCTGATAGGTTATTTAACCCGGCAACTGGATGCGAACTATATTTTTATGGTGCTGGCTATTGGGCCGGCGGCAGGCTTGTGGGCGTTATGGACATCAAAACGACAACTTAAATAAGTTATCCGTTAGACACTTCCGGCATCAGGGCCGCATCAGTTTTTCGAAGGGGGTAACGGATTTTAATCCGTTGTTACAAAATCCATCGGGGCTACGTCGCTACCTTTCAAAAGCCCCACTTCTTAACTTCCATCTTACAAAAAGAGCTGTAGGCTCGGCCGGTAGGGCAACAACGGATTTCAATCCGTTGAAGGTGTACTCAAACAGTTGGAGCATATTAAAATAAAAAGCCAGGCAATCGTGGATTACCCGGCTAATACAAAAGTATTTTTTTTCTATTTCATCATAGCGGAGTCCATTTTGCTGTGGTCCATTTTGCTGTGGTCCATTTTGCTGTGATCCATTTCGCCCTGCGGCGGCATCATTTTCATCATGTCTTTGGGATCCATATACATCCAATGCTCTACGGCCATACCGTCTTTTATTTTGGTAACATCCGCACTTGTAAAATTGCATTTGGCGCCGGCAGGCATTCCCATCATCGGCATTTTGCAGGTGCCTTCCATTCGTCCAAGCGTCATTTCGTAATCGCCATCAGTTGCATCGGCAATTATGGACAATTTAAGACCATCAAATTGGGTGTGCATTGCAGCCATATATTTCTTGATGCTATCTAGTCCGACGATATCACCCATTTCGCCACTGTGGTCAACGGCGTCTTTAGCAATAAAACTATCCAGTTTACTTACATCGCCAGATTCAATGGCTTTATACACTTCGAGGGTATTGGCACGATTCTTTGCACTGACTGATGCCTTATCATCCCCGCCGCCTGCATCTTTACAGGAAACGGCCAGGCAGCAAATAGCTGCTGCCATAATTGAAAACGATTTTTTCATGGTGATTTGTTTTTGGTTTAGTGAAAAGTTGACTATTGGAAAAATGTCTGTTGAAGTTTCACCGGCATAAACGAGTTTCCGCAGAGATAAAACCCGAAAATGAATGCAAAAAAACAGTGACCTGTATGCCCATCAAAGCCTGACCGCTATAAAAATATCTTTTCTGTTTAAGATAATGTAATAATTGGGATATTTTTTTTCAACTATAAATTCACGATAAGGACTGGAATTTTTATTGCATGCCTTACCGCATTGATGGTTTCGCCATGCCAATAATCCTTAAGACCGCTATGACCATGACTGCCTATGACGAGCATATCGGCTTCCGTTTCAGTTACCAGCCGCACAATTTCTGAAACCCTATTTTTAAATCCGAGTTTAGGTACAGCCTTGAATCCCCGTGCTTCCAGCTGTTCAGCGTAATGCAGCAGGCGATCAGCATCATCCTTCGTTTCCTGATCGGCCGTGGACGCACCCAACATTTTTGCAGCGGCACTCTCCACAATATGTATCAATGTAAAAAGCGTGTCCGGATGACCCTGGCTAAGCGCATAGGCAATGATTTTTTCATCGCGTTCCGTAAAATCGAGCGCTACAGCAATGCGGTTAAAAACCGGAACGGTAAGATCCCTGAGCAACAGTAGCGGCTGGTGGATAGCAGGCAATGGCGTGACTGCAGTCTTAAGCCAGGGGAAAATTAACACATACACCAGCAGCCCTAAAAGCGCCAGGCTTCCCACAATAATTAATGCCTTCCACATGAAGCTATCGGATGTCTTGAAAAAATCAAAAGCTTGCCCTGTAAGCAATTTCAAATTGAGGTATACCAGGATACCCGCCACCAGCCAGCTCAATATTTTTGTGAGCGGCTTTATGGTGAAGATTCCCATTTTCTTTTTATCGCTTACAAAATGTATCAGCGGAATAATCGCGAAGCCAAGCTGCAGGCTCAGGATCACCTGGCTGAAAATGAGCAGGGTATCCAACTGATCGTCGCCATAAATCAGGATTACTGCTACCGCCGGTATGATGGCGAGCATACGCGTGAGCAAGCGCCTTACCCATGGATTCATGCGCATCCGCAAATAGCCTTCCATAATAATTTGGCCGGCAAGTGTACCGGTAATCGTACTGCTTTGACCAGCGGCAATCAACGCGATGGCAAAAAGTCTGGGCGCCCACACCGTCCCCAGACTGCCGGCCAATAGCAGGTGTGCATCCTCAATCTGTGCCACTTCAGTACGACCGGTTTTAAAAAACACAGTGGCAGCGAGGATCAGGATGGCGGCATTTACAAAAAAGGCCAGGTTGAGGGCGATGGCACTATCAAAGAAATTATTCTTTAAGGCCCGTTTGATACTCGCATCATCGTTACCAATTTTTCTGGTTTGCACGAGGGCACTGTGGAGATACAGGTTATGCGGCATTACCGTGGCTCCAATAATTCCGATGGCCAGGTACAGGGCAGTTTCATTGGGCAATGGTGCCGTGATCCCCTTAGCTGCATACAGTTCTTTGGCATCTGGAAATGAAGGGATCAATCCCTTTACTACTTCCATCAGCGGCGGGCTGGCGAGTATGATATTGATCAGGAAGCAAATGCCGATGATAAAAATAAGGCCGATGATAAAGGCTTCCATTTTACGCATGCCCAGCCTTTGTAATATAAGCAACAGGAAAGTATCAAGTATGGTAATGAGCACGCCCCACAATATTGGAATACCTGTAAGCAAATGAATGCCTATGGCCATCCCCAGCACTTCGGCCAGGTCGCAGGCTGCGATTGCGATCTCCGCCAATACATACAGCGAAATATTGATGTACCGCGGATAGGTTTCCCGGTTAGCCTGGGCGAGGTCGCGGCGGCGTACAATGCCCAACCTTGCCGACAGGCTCTGGAGCAGCAAGGCCATCAGGTTACTCATCAATAAAACCCATATCAGTGCATATCCATACTTACTGCCACCGGCCAGGTCGGTAGCCCAGTTGCCCGGATCCATATAACCAACGCTTACCAGGTAAGCCGGGCCGGCAAACGCCAGGAACCGTTTAATTTTCGTGTTACCCCCAGTCGGCACTGAGCCATGCACTTCCTGTAGCGATATATCTGAATGATTTTTTTCCATAATTATTTGGGGCTGGTGGGTAGCTGTGATTGGCGAGCGGCAAGTGAGTAGCAATCAATTGCCAGTGGCGAGCTTTAATCAATTATAGTCTTATTATGGATCTTGCTCACTTCCACATTTTCACATTTACACATTTTCATATTATTTAAGTTTCACAAACAAATGCTTCGCCAGTTGTTCGCTGATGCTGAATGGGGGCTGGTTGCGCACCTGGATTTCCATGGAATTATCGAAATTGAAATGTTGTTTCACTTCAAGCCGTGTCCCTATTTGCAACTGTTTCATCCGCAACATTTCGAGCAGTTCGGAACTTTGCTCTGTAACTGCGCAGATGGCCGCACCCTGGCCGGGCTTTAGCTGCAGCAGGCATACCTGCTGCTGCACTTCGATCCTGCCCTTGCTGTCTGGTATGGGGTCGCCATGAGGATCGAATTTAGGGGAGCCCATATATACATCCAGTTTATCGGTAAGCAGGTCGCTTTTTACATGTTCCAGTTGTTCGGCTATTTCATGCACTTCATCCCAGCCAAACTGCAGGTGCTCTACTAAAAAATACTCCCATAAACGGTGGCGGCGAATGATGGCAAGGGCCAGTTTTTTACCATCGTTGGTAAGCCTTACGCCATAATATTTCTGGTATAACAGAAGGCCTTTCGCCTCCAGCTTTTTGAGCATGTCTGTTACCGAAGCCGGCTTGGTTTGCAAGGATCCAGCGAGGTCGTTTGTCAGTACATTTTTACCGGCTTGCTGCAGGTGGTACACGGCTTTGATATAATTTTCTTCAGCGGTGGTGAACATGGGAGTTGGGGAATTGGTTGATTGGTTTAATAGTTTACTAGTTTAATAGTTTAATAGTTTACTAGTTTACTGGTTGAATAACGTCGTTTGGCATCTGGCTTCCAGCGTTTGGCACCAGGCAGCAAGCACCATGCGTACGACTCTTTATATTTTTTAGGCAAATCTAAAAATATTTTTCTAATGAAATTAATTATTCTTTAAGGCCACAGAAGAAAGAATTCCTTCTGGGCAAAAAATGGCCGCAGGGCGTGGCATATTTATTAACCTTTAGCAAAAGCTACGGGAAGCGTTTTCCTGGTTGACAGAAAGGCCCGGCTCATCCTACAGCGGAAAAAAAACGGATCTGGATCGGGAAGGTTATTATGGGTGGATCTTGGCCAGTTTCACAATCGCTCCGGTAAGGTTATGCCACATGTATTTTTTCTTTTCCTGCTGTAATGCAGGTAAAAAGCTGTTTTTACCGAGGCTAAAGTACTGCAGGATCTTGTCTGCGATGGCTGCTGGATTGGGCTCAGCTACCAGACCAACCTTACCATCGGGCACGAGCGAAGGCAGCCCGCCCACATTGGTTACGATCATGGGTATTTCGAAATGATAAGCAAGGGGTGTCACACCGCTTTGAGTAGCGTTGCGGTACGGCTGCACCACCACATCGGCAGCGCATAAAAAATATTTCACTTCACTGTCAGGGATAAAAGTCGTTCGTAAATCTACCAGTTCCGCAATATCCAGGTTCTTTACCTGATCGAGATACGGTTGGGCTTCTTCGTAAAACTCACCGGCAACTACCAGCGAAAAATTTTGCAGCAGGCTTTTCTGTTTGATGATAGCGATGGCTTCCAGCAATAAATCAAGGCCTTTGTATTTACGAATGAAACCAAAGAACAACAGTATCTTTTTTGAAGAGTCAATGGAGAGTTTTTCCCGGGCTTCGAACATGCTGATGGGTTCCCCAAAATTGTCGTACAGTGGGTGGTTTACTTGTTGCGCAGGCTTCACGTTATCAAGGGTCCTGAGGTCAGCCATCACCCTTTCGCTCATCGTCACGAAGGCATCAACGGGTTTTATAAAGTATTTAGTGAACGGGCCGTCGCCGGGACGCTTTTCGTGCGGGATAATATTGTCGGCAATACAAACGACCCTGGTATGTCCGTTGCTCCTGGCTCTTTGCAGAATGGTGCCGAGGCAAGGCCCCATTACCGGCAGCCAATAACGGACCACGATGATATCCGGCTTCATTTTTTTCAATTCACGCCCGACTATCAACCAGTTTAACGGGTTTATTGAATTGATGCACACTTTGATTTTGATATCGGTCGGCGCAGGCTCGGATGAATACTGCGTGGTGCCGGGAAACATAAAGTTGGGATACTGCAGTGAAAAAGTATAGATGGTAGCCTCGTGGCCTTCCTCCTGAAACTGCCTGGCCAGCCTTTCATCGAAAGATGCTAAACCGCCTCGTAATGGATGGGCCGGACCGATAATAATGATATTTGCCATGGATTTCCCTGCTACGGATTACTGTTACTCGATTGTTACAAATTATTTACAGATTGCTTCGTTGGGGCAAGAACCCCGCCTCGCAAAGACTGGGAGATGGTTGCCATGTTTTTGACAGTCTTTGCGAGGGTTCTTGCCCGAAGCAATCTGACTGCACTTTCTTAGGTTCGTTGTTACTATCACGACGATTCGTTACAAATACTGAACAGATTGCTTCGTTGGGGCAAGAACCCCGCCTCGCAAAGACTGGGAGATGGTTGCCATGTCTTTGACGTCTTTGCGAGGGTTCTTGCCCGAAGCAATCTGACTGTACTTTTTTAGGCCGGTTGTAACTACCGCGGCGATTCACTACAAATTCTTTACAGATTGCTTCGTTGGGGGAGGAACCGTTCTATCCTTTATCTATCACTCCTACTCCCAACCAAGCCGCTTATCTATGCCATATACGTTTCTGTCCTGGGCATTTCTCACCACCAATTCCGCCAGGAACCCCGCCAGGAATAGTTGAACGCCAATGATCATAGAAGCCAGGGCCACATAAAATGCAGGCTTATTAGTAATAGCAAAATTATCTCCATACATGATTTTGGCAACGATCAGATAGACGCTAAAGCCAAAGCCCAAAAGGAAGAATAAAGAACCCATTAATCCAAAAAACTGCATCGGCTTTTTGCCATAGCGACCTACAAACAAAATGCTGGCAAGATCCAACGGGCCATTAATAAAACGGCTCAGGCCAAACTTCGACACACCAAATTTGCGTGCCCGGTGTTCTACCACTTTCTCCCCTACGTTCTTAAAACCCGCCCACTTGGCCAGCACGGGGATATACCGGTGCATCTCGCTATAAATTTCTATGCTTTTAACGACCTTATTCTTATACGATTTCAAACCGCAGTTCATGTCGTGCAGCTTGATGCCACTCATTTTACGCGTAACGAAATTGTATAATTTGGAAGGCAGGTTTTTGGTAAATGTATTGTCGTGCCGCACTTTCTTCCAGCCGCTCACAATGTCGAAACCATCCTCTACAATCATCCGGTATAGTTCCGGAATTTCATCGGGGCTATCCTGCAGGTCGGCGTCCATAGTAATGACCACGGTGCCTTTACAGGCTTTAAAAGCCTCGTTGAGCGCTGCACTCTTGCCATAATTTCGTTGAAACTTGATGGCTTTTATGGAGGGATTATTTTGCCGGAGGAATTCGATGACGTCCCAGCTATTGTCAGTACTGCCATCATCCACAAAGATCACTTCGTAGCTGAATTTATGTTCGGTACATACGCGATCTATCCAGGCGGATAGTTCCGGCAAAGATTCGGCTTCGTTTAAGAGAGGGATGACAATGCTGATGTCCATTAAAAACCTTTAATTTATTAACCAAGCGGGTTTGCGTTTGGATTTTTCTTAGCCACCACGGCACCGGCTAATGAAGCCGCGGCTCCTACAATTAGGAACACGATCATCGTTCCTGTTGCAGTGATCAAAACAAAATTATCGCTGACACCTTTTATTATTTTCTCCATTTGTTCGCTATCCTGGTTGGGTTTTTTAGGCTGCTTTGCTATCTCCGTTTTCATAATGGCTATAGACTGTTCCCTGATACCTGGAAAAATTACTTTCAGTGCCAAGACCATATACAATATGAAAAGGCATGTAACGACTGCGGTAACCTTAAAACCATGGGCAAATACATTTCCGAAAGTAACATTCGCCTCATTTTGGCTGCTATAACTTATGCAGGCCCAAATAATCCCGCCGATAATAATGAGATACTGAACCCATCCAAAATTTTTCGCCTTTTCTATTCCAATCAATGCAGTAGTAACTGCAAATGCAATAACAGCAAGCGTTATGATGACCCCTTTTACAATGGGCGACATTACCTTCCTTTCCACGATAGTTTCCATTATACTTTTTTAGTCGTTCAAAAATAGCCGTTTCCCGCGGATGGTGCCGATTACTTTTACGGCTAGGGTTTGACCGATAAAGGCATTATTCGTACATAGCGACCGCACCTGCTTTTTGGTAAAAATGGTTTCGGTTCCCGGCAGGTACAATGTGGCCGTTACTGTACTATTATTCTTATCTATTGATTCGCTTTTGAGGTTGAATATCTTCCTCGCGTTATCACAAAAAATGGCTGACATGCGAGTGATATCCAGCCCCGGCACTGCTTTTAAAACAGCACCTGCACTGCTTTCCAGCCCTTCCATACCATATCTCGCGTATTCAAATTCGCATACTTTATTGTCCCAGTCTTGTGGGTGATGATGGCTGCTGATACAATCGACTGTGCCATCCAGCACTGCTGCTTTCAAAGCTTCTACATCGGCTTTTGTCCGCAGGGCAGGGTTTACTTTTAGGTTGGTATCATAACCGGTAAGGTCTTCGTCGGTAAAATTCAGGTGATAGGGTGTGACGCTGCAGGTGATATACAGGCCTTCCGCTTTTGCCTTGCGGACCAGGTCGATGCCAGCGGCGGTGGAAATGCCCGTGAGGTGCAGCCTGCTTTGTGTGTACCGCAATAGCTCAATATCCCTTACAACCATGAGGCTTTCAGCGATAGCGGGCTTGCCGGGCAGGCCAAGCTGCGTTGAGATAATCCCTTCATTCATTAAGCCATTTTTACTCAAAGAAATTTCATCGGGCACCTGGATAATAACGCCGCCAAAGGCTTTTACATATTGCAGCGCTTTGAGCATCACCTGGCCCGACTGAACCGGATTCCAGCCGTCGGTAAACGCGATAGCCCCGCTACTTTTCATGTCGTACATCTCGGCTAGTTCTTTGCCCTCACAATTTTTGGTGATGGCGCCGGCCGGGTGTACCGATGCTGCGAGTGATGCTGATTTCTGCACTACGTATTCCACCTGGCTTTTGCTATGGATAATGGGCGAGGTATTGGGCACCAGGAATACATCGGTAAATCCACCAGCCGCAGCAGCCGTGGCGCCACTTTCCAACGTTTCCTTGTGTTCGGCACCGGGGTCATTGAACTGGCAAAACAGGTCTACCCACCCCTGCGAAATATGGAGACCTTCCACCGCAATAACCTGGTCCGCGGCTTCTTCGATATTGGACGCAATTGAAATAATGGTTCCATCAATGATCAGGATATCCTGTGTAAGTCCGTTAAAAGGCGATGATGGATCGGCTATGGTAGCCTGCTTGATGAGTAACTTCATGTAAGGAGGATTCCGGAAATAAATTCGGGACAGGTGGGCGAAGATAATAGGTTCTGCCACAAAAAATAGCCGATACTGCCGGTATGCCCGTAATTCATTTTGCTGCCAATTTCCATCTTGCTGATAAGGTTTCTCAAATTTCATCCCCATTGCAGGTGTTCCCTGTAGCGTGCATTCAATTTCAGCACCCCGTGTTATAACCAACAGCCAATTTGTGGCTACCAAATTTTAACGACCGGCTGGCCGTATTTAAAGGATTTGCCGCCGAAATTGGCTACCTAAAAAATTTGACAATCGTTGGCTATCCCATTCCAGTCTATTTATCATACAGCTCTATCCACGAAAAGCTTTTTTCATAGATAGACTGTTTATTGTGCTGAATATAACCCAGAAACGCCTTGGCCACTTCCGACATTTTTTTTTCTTTTAACCATATCAACCGCCAATTTTCAGTCAATGGCAAGCCCTTTACCGGAATGATTTTTATGTCCCCTTGTTTAAGCTCATTTTTGATACTCAAAAGAGACTGAATCGAAAATCCCAGGCCGGCCATGACAGCTTGTTTCACAGCCTCACTGGAGGTCAATTCCAGTTTTACGTGGGGGACAATATTCGCTTTTTGAAAATAACGTTGCATCGTTACCCGGGTACCCGAACCTTCTTCCCGATAAATGAGTGGTATTTTATCGAATACCGCTTTAGATGTTTGCTGCGTAATCTTTATATCGGCGTCAGCAGTGCAGGTTAAAAATAATTTATTGGGCACCAGAATCTCCTGTATAATATTCAATCCCTCTGGCAATACAGACACCAGGGAAAAATCAACTTCGTTCTGCTCCAGGCTTTTAATAACTTTTGTCTTGTTAGTTACATCCATCAATAAATCGATGTTGGGATTGGCCTTTAAAAAATCTGCAAGGTAGTAGGGCATCACATATTTACCTGTGGATGCAACCGATAGTTTAAGTCTTCCGGAAAGTATTCCTTTAAAGCTTTGCGTTTGATAATTGATGGAGGCAATCTCTTTCAAAATCCGATCGGCAATTTGGTATAGTTCCCTTCCGAAATCGGTCACGTAGAGTTTTCTGCCTATTATCTCGGTTAATGCGATATCAAACTGGGCTTGCAGGTTTTTGATCTGTATCGATACCGCTGGTTGGGTCATGTGCAACTCTTCGGATGCCTTGGTAATACTTTGGTTTTGTACCACTATCATAAACACTTTGAGTTGCTGTAGCGTAAAATTCATAAAATTCGTTTATGGTTTAGATAATAAAGATAAATGAAAGTATATGGTTCGCTCCCTGCAATTTTGCGGTATAAAATTATTTACCAATGACAAAAATTACAGTTGCAAAGGGAGATGGCATAGGCCCTGAAATTATGGATGCAACATTAAAAATCATTCTGGCAGCAGGCGCCGCTATTGAAGTAGACGAGATTGAAGTGGGAGAAAAAGTGTACCTGGCGGGCAACCTCGCGGGCATCGCCAAAGAATCATGGGATGTAATACGAAGGAATAAAATCTTTCTGAAGGCCCCTATTACTACGCCGCAGGGCGGTGGCTACAAAAGCTTGAATGTAACTACCCGTAAATTTTTAGGCCTCTATTCCAATGTTAGGCCGTGTATGAGTCTTCACCCTTTTGTAAAAACGAAGCATCCGGAAATGGATATTGTGATTATCCGGGAAAATGAAGAAGACCTGTATGCCGGTATTGAACACCAGCAAACGGATGAAGTGGTGCAGTGTTTAAAATTAATAAGCCGCCCTGGCTGCGAAAAAATAGTCCGCTATGCTTTTGAATATGCCAAACAGTACGGTCGTAAAAAAGTAACCTGCTTTACCAAGGATAATATTATGAAGCAAACGGATGGTTTGTTTCATCAGGTATTTGATGAGATAGCAGCAGAATATGCCGACATTGAAAACGAACATTGGATCATTGATATTGGCGCAGCTAAAATGGCCGATACGCCGGAGATTTTTGACGTGATTGTGATGCCCAATTTATACGGTGATGTGTTATCTGATGTGGCTGCGCAAATAACTGGCTCGGTTGGTTTGGCAGGCTCTGCTAATATTGGTGAGCAATGCGCCATGTTTGAGGCCATACACGGCTCTGCTCCAAGAGTGGCCAATCAGAACAGGGCCAATCCTTCGGGCCTGTTGCAGGGTGCCGTGATGATGCTGAACCATATTGGACAGGGAACCGTAGCAGAAAAAGTTCAGAACGCCTGGCTTAAAACCATTGAGGACGGCATACATACTTATGATATTTATAAAGAAGGTGTCAGCAAACAAAAAGTAGGAACTCAGGAATTTGCTGACGCGGTGATTAACAACCTCGGGCAGGAACCTGCTATTTTAAGACCAGTTCGGTTTGATAAAAATTCGGCATTGCAACTTCCAAAATACCAAAGAAAAGCATCAAAACATAAAGAGCTGGCCGGTGTTGACGTCTTTGTACACTGGAAAGGAAGCAACCCAGATGAGCTGGCAGGCATTATTCAGGAACTAAACAGCGACAATGCCAGCCTTACCATGATTACGAACCGCGGTATTAAAGTTTGGCCGGAGGGTTTTGAAGAAACGTTCTGCACCGACCACTGGCGTTGTCGTTTTAAGCCAGTAGATGAAACCCATTTCAATAAAAAACATATTGTAGCATTATTGAGCAAAGCGATAGACAATGATATTGACACTATTAAAACAGAAAACCTTTATTCATTTGATGGCAAACCCGCCTTTTCATTGGGGCAGGGACAATAAAACCAGTAAACCAAACAACATGAACA
The DNA here is from genome assembly GCA_039925965.1 of Chitinophagaceae bacterium. Lineage (GTDB taxonomy): Bacteria > Bacteroidota > Bacteroidia > Chitinophagales > Chitinophagaceae > JAZKFT01. Next base: position 8,106 of record JBDSXW010000065.1, on the reverse strand, counting down.
TACAACTTATCCAGGGTCAATTCAGCACACAGGATGCGATTGACATTATTACACAAATGATTAACGTGAAAATAAAATTTCATGAAAATAAAATAGCAAACAGTGATGGCGAAGAAGCGATTAAAATGAGAGAAAAGAGAATCAAAGATTTGCAGCAGGCCCTGCAGCAGGCAAGGCAACATATTCTAGCCAAGGGAACATCGATTTCAGTGGAGTCTGCCATTCAGTTTGCATAGTAGGCGATTTGCATCAGATTATTTTTCGTGAGAAATAATCTCACGTCCATTTTATCAAAAACACGCTCCGCCTTCTTTTATTTGCAACTTGCTTTTATGCCATCCCGTTTGGCAGATGCCCCTGATGCTCATTAAATGAAACCGTTTCAATTATAAGGAGCATCGTCCTTTTCGGCAGCTGCCTGACACATTCATATAGTAAACCCTACATTATGGAAACACAATCCATCAAATTCATTGAAGGCATATTCAGCCCGCAAGAAGCTAAAGAAATATTAACCAATGTGATCAACGAAAAAATACATTTCCATTTACTAAAAAACTTTAGCTATGAGGAACGTTACGGCGAACCGATCGCAGGGTCACAAAAAAGAATTGCGGAATTGCGAGATTCGAGAGAACAAATCAATCTGTTAATTCAACAAGCTGTTGAGGATCGTGTTAGTTTAAGAATACAGTCGGCAATCAATATTGCCTTTGAAAAATAACGGATTGGCTGGTGGTTGTAAGAGGCGTACTTTTCGGCCTGGTTTGGTGTTCGTCCATAATGTCCCCAAGCCACAGTCATGGATGTCTTCAACAAAGATGAGTAAGCGGGTTTAAATAGCAACCACCCACTTTACAAATCTAATCACGTTTCCGGTTTCGTTAGCCATCTCTATCATGAACAATTGACGCCATAAACCGAAGCTCCGAATATGAATGGTGCGTCGGACAGGAAAAAGAACAGCTTTTACGACAATTCCTAATAGCATACAAACATCAGGCGGTGGTATCTTTTTGAGTGTGGGGCTCGTGGCTGAAAACACCAACAAGGGTGTAGTAGTACCACGCATTGGCGACAACTTTTTCAGGAATGCAACGTCGGCAAGAAATTTCTCATTAGAACCTCACACCAAAATTGCAGCTTATCTCCGTGTATGTATTGCTGATATTGGTTTTGTACAAATAAGTTGTGGTTTTATCCCTTAAATATTCTATCGTAAAATAGCAGTTGGCAGTATTAATACCCGTAACCAGTTTGCCACGGTAACCGGAAGCTGCATTAATGGCGCTATGAACTTCCTCATCGGTCTTAAAAATGTGCCAATCTGCTCCACCACCTACGTACAATGCCGGTGAAATAAAATACTTTCCCTTGTTAAAAACAAGGTTGTAAATATACCCTGGCTTACAATGAAGAGAGTAAAATTGTAAACTCCTTGATGGCATCTCTGTACCATTTAAATGATACCGCCTTTGCTCACTTGGAATAATGCTTTCGTTGGAAAACATACGCCTGTACAACGGCGTGGCCATTATTACAAAAGATCCACTACTTTTTGTTTGTAGTTTAGAAGTGCTGTTTGCAGCCACATAAGAAAAATTTTTGCCATTAAAAATCTTATAGAAATTCGTCCCGATGGTAAACATATTGAGGTCGTTTCTATTGCCATACATTCCCATTGAAGGCATGTACATAAGCAAGCCACTGTTCCGGCTAACAAAGCCCGTGACGCCCCAGCGATCCTTAAAATAATTGGCAAATAACGAAAGGGATTTTATACCAGTCTGGTCGTTTACTTTCCGGGTGTTAGGTATGGACAGCTCCAGATAGACAGATAATTTTTTGTAATTTATACTCACCCCGGCGTAAGCCGATGAATTTGGGGAGAACCGTAGCTCATGAACTTTATCAGTTGGTTCTTTTGTATCAAAAAGAAATGTACGGTTAAAAGTTCCCACATAGGGCTGCACGAAATTCTTCTTTGTAAACGCTTTAATAACATGTACAGTATCCCCCTGGGCATGCAGGCACAAAGGCAGTATGGCGACAAAAATTTCCAGAAAAATTAAATGCTTTCTCATAAGCCTTCAGGAAAAATATAGTAACTGAAACAAAAAATCAAGCGACCAAATTATTTTTAAACAGCCTAAGGAAAATTCGGAAAAATGACTTTGGAAAACAAAATGTTTCGAACAGAATCACCGGATTGAGATTCCACCCCATCGAGTAGGAAGCAGGGGATTATTTCCCCTGCTGTCCTCTCACACCACCGTACGTACCGTTCGGTATACGGCGGTTTGTTAGAATAATGGTGGCTGCTACGGTTAATAGCAGGGTTTCAGTTCACGGATTGCGCTTCTTGGCTCAACTCCTCTTGTTTTATGCTTTCAGGTTCCGCCCTATCGTCAAACAAGTAGTTCTCTTACGTGTTTCGGTTGATGATCTCCTTGATGTAAATCCACTATGATCCCTACGCCTTATCCCAACATTCGGTCCTTCATCTTTCTGTGAGCCATCCGCCTTCTCCCGTTGCATAGGGGGGCGGCTCGTTTCCAGCTTACTATGACCTCGGCTGACTTCTGCATACACCATCCCAACATTCTTTGCTCTAACAGGTGTTGCAGCTTCGGCATTCGCTCATGCCTTCGCCAGCTTGTACGCAGATGTCGCAGGGTAAGTATATCCGCTTTCGGTTCATGTAGCCGCTGCATTTACGCAGGTAGATTCCGTACAGTAAAGGGCTTTTGTTTGTTATGCAACATCACCCATCTACCCACACCTTATATGCAGTATCTATTCGTAGGCTCAAACCTTTGCCGCCAGCTTCCTTCAGATCCGCAGTCGCCCACGGCACGATTGATCTTGGCTAACACTCCCTACTGTAAAGCGTGTTCGGGACTTTCACCCTATAGCTGATATACATGCCTGACACACATTAAAAAGCCCCCTGTTGAAGGGGCTTTTTAATGCGATAATTCTATAAAATGCGGCTTGCAAAAAAGAGATTTACCTATTAATCCCTGCCAGCAAAACGGTGTTACAAGAATAAGCCCCGGCAAGCTTACGCCACCAATGTGTGCAAAATACTTGTGTTCAAATATTTCGCACACAGATAAACCGCACACAAATAAATATGATCACCTGCCTGATGATTTTACCGGAGTTCGTGATATAGAACCCGGTTCTGCCTCTAATTTTTCTGGTATAGTTTCAATTGCAGCTCCAGCAATTTTTTAAAATTCCGGAAGCGCTGTTCGCCCAATTCATTGGCCACATCTGCCACGATCTTCCGTAATTCCTTCAGTTCTTCGTTCTGAAACCTGTCTGCGGTAAAATAAACATAATCGGTTTGCAGGTAGTTTTCCACCCGGCTCTTAAGATTACCTTTGGTGGCAATAGTGATCGCATTATCAAAAATCATCTGGCGCAAGCCGGCCTTAAAATTTCTCTCATGCACTTCCTTTAGCAAATTGAGCAACGCGTTTACATCGTTGATGCTGATATTTCCCTGGTAAAAGGGTTGTATTTTCCCAACCACCTGGTTGGCCGTTTCAATATAGCCATCAAATTTTTTACCCGCTGTTTTGTAGGCGACATAATTGTTCCGCAGGCTTTCTTTTTCCGAACCGGCATGCTGGTAAAAGAAAGTAAATACCTTTTTGTCTAGTTGCTCAATGTTTTTGGCCAATGCGGCCGATTCATCTTCCAGCTGTTTTATGATCGCTTCACAGTCTTCTCTTTTATGTTTTTGCCCATCAAAATCAAAACTGGTGACATCGATATGTTTCTGATAAACTGCTTTTACGATCTCAAGATCATTTTCATTGTTGTCAATTGTCGATTGCAAACGGGCATTGTCGTCAGAGAAAAGGACATCGAAACTTTCAGCTACCTGTTCCTTGCACAATGCGTCGATGTCCCAGTTTTTGGGATTGATCTGGCGCTTGTCGTAGAAACCCTTATAGGCTGGCGGCAGTAGACTTGCTTCTTTTTCTTTCAAAAACCAGTCTTCGAAATGTTCGCCCTTCATCGGTTCCAGTTCCCTGCCGATCTGCGCAGACTGGTAAATACCTGCTGTCATTTCCTCCTGCAACTTGCGGCCATCGGCAAATAATAACCAGGCGCTGCCTTCGTCGGGAGGCGTATCCAGGGCGAGTTTTTCCAGGTGTTCCTTTCTTTCCTCCAATGTGGGATGGCTGGCCCACTGGTCTTTATAGTTAATCCGCGATTTGGAAAAAGAACTGATGAACTGCAGCGACACTTCGGGAAGCCCGTTTTTTAGCGGCAATTGATGTTCGCTTGCCATCGCTCTGAAAATGGTAAGCTGGTTGGCGAAAATATTTTCCGATGCCTTATTTTGCTTTACCAGCTCATCTGCATTGCTCATGGCGCTTTTATAGCATGCCGACGCGATCTCAATGCGGCTGAGAGCGGATACCAGGTTGTTACCGCCCGAGACACTTGCGGCCACTGCATCTGCATGAAATTCCATTTCGCGGCTCAGGCCCAAATAGTTTTTGTTGATGGCCTTGTACATCTGCCGGAGTATCCATTGAATGCTGCTGGCAATTTTAACGGTGATGGAAGCAAAAATGGCCAGGTAGCCGTTCAGGTTCCCCCATGATTGTAAAAAAGAAGTGTAGCTGTTGTTTTCGTACAGCATATTGTAAATAACCTGGTTCACATTGTAAGTAAAACTGCCCAGCTTCATACTTCGCTGGCTGAAATGGCCAAACTCATGTGCCATTACAGCCTTAAATTCACTCAAATTGATACTATTTACCAGCCCGATCCCTATTTCAAGGTTTTTTCTGACTGGCAGAAACATACTCCAGAAGCTGGAATTATAAAACACGCAGGCATTAACATCGGGAGAAATAAATATTTTCTTCGGAAGCGGCGTATTTGTTTCTGCCGTTAGCCTTTTGATAAAGGCAAATAAAGCCGGCTGGTCCCTTTCCTTTAATGCTACCCGCGATTTGTTTTCGCTTTTTGATACGGCAAAAATAAATTTAATCAGAAAGAAGACCACCGAAATACCTAATGCCATCAGACCAAGCCCAAGCATAATTGTAATAAACCGGGGTGAAAAAATGATGAGGTTAAAGCCAAGGTAAAAGCAAGCGACAGCAAGCCCGCAGGCTGCCAATACGAGTAAAATATATACAATAAAGAAAAGAACAATGGACCCAATCACTTTACCCACCTGTTTTTTGAAAGATGGAGAAGGTGCCAGTTTATCCGGAGTAACATGTAAAGGCGTGGGCGGATATGGATGGGTATTCATGCAGGTCGCTTTTTGTGCGCTGCAACATAGGTAAAAAATGGGTTGGGGTAACGGCGCTGACTTTTCTTGCTTTCATGTAAAGAGCCTCAACCACCACATGCTGAGGTATTAATCTCATATGGCATTTACCAGGCCTTTAAAAAACTGGAAGCCGCCAAAAACAATCGCTCCCCAAAAAATAAAACCTGTTTGCGCAAGTGTACCAACCGTGCCCCCTATGCACCACAAAGCGCCGTAGAGCATATCTTTCCGGGCCCGCTTCTTTTTAGCTTCTTTTATTTGCTCCTGCAGGTTGGTTACTACCAGGGTCGCCGATTTATTGTCAAGCCCCTGCCCGACCAACATCTCAATAACATCTTCACTTGTTCTCTTTTGATGTACTAATTCGTTTGCTGCAAAATTATATACCCGATCTACGGATTGTTGTTCGGTAACGGCATTTTCCTGCATAGTGGTTGTTTTAAGGGTTGGACTTTTGGATTGTTTGGAAAATAATATTTGTCCAATATACAAAACCGTCTAATATGGCAGGGAGGTTGTGAGAAATAATCGGGAGAATTAGCATTGCGGAGCATGAGTGCCTTATGAATTTAAAACTTCAAGGGTGCATTTAATTGTCGCTTTTCAAAGTTGTCAAAATAAGTAAAAGACTGCCGGGAGGCACCCCTTTAGGGGACAGGGGGCTAAAAAAAGCTGCGACAATTTTAAATGCACGCAACTTCAATGTAAATAGTCTTTAGTAAATGGCTTCAATGTTCCGTAGGAAGCCCGCAGGTGTGGATTGGGGCAAGATATTTTTGAAAAATGGAGACTACCATGTCGCTGCGAGGTCCATTTGTGCCTGCAAGCCGGTAGCCTCCAATAGCAGTGGCCGCATTTTAAGTTTAGTCGCCCTGATTTTACCAGCCGCCTTACGTTCTATCAGGTTTAGTTCCATGGTTTCCAAACTTTCTTCAGGCAGTTGCAGGTGTTCAAGCAAAAGTTGAGCGGCTACCAGTTGCCGGTATGCCCGCTCTATTTTTTCCTCCAGGTTTGTTAGTTGCTCCTCAATAAGGTTTAACTGGTGTTTGGTTTTCCGCAACCAGCCCAATTGCCAACCCTGATCGTTTGTGCCGGCTGGTAAGATGGCAGCTGTAGTTTGCTGTTGCTGCTCCTGCAATAACCGATACATTGTAATGCATAAAGTGATTGCCGGGGCTGGCAGGTTTCGCTTTCCGCCTTCGGCCATGGTAAACTGGCTGTACTTGCAGGGTAAAATGCTGGCCAATTGCCTGCCCGTAAAGCCTGATAATGCCAGGATCTCTTTCAGTTGTTGTTGCATGAGGGGATTGAATAAAATAAAATAATGAGCTGGGATAGCGTTGCCACAACAAATGTGTGCAATACTGTTGTGTGCGAATATAATGCACACAAGCATATTACACACAAATTAGTTGGCGACAGCTGCCTTAAATGCTGGGGTCCGCATAAATTTCATTCAATGTTTTTACCGGAATATTTATACACTTTAAAAAAAAGCCTTTTTGAACGTTGGCTGTTTAAATTCAGTAGACATTTTATCGATACTAGTATATTTAGAGATGGAATATGAAAGCATACCAGAAGAAACGGTTATCTATTTTTCCAAAACCTTCGCAGTTTTTGAAACGTTGGGTGGTTTTGCCGGATTGTTTTTTGCATTCATTTCCTATTTTTATGACCACCTGGCGACTTTTATTGGTATCCTTTTACTTGCCGGTGCGTTGCTATTTATTTACACCGGAATAAAAAGATTTTTTAACAGGGCTCCACAGATTACTATCAACACAAAAGGGATCGCTACAGCAAAAACAGCTTTTAAAGCCTGGCCACAAATAAGTAACGAAAAAGTGTGTTACAGGTATACAGGAAATAAAGGCATTTATTTTATGTACGATTTTGAAGATGGTAGCGAAAATATCAGGATCAATGCCCTAAAAATATCTTTTGAAAAAATGAAAATGCTCGTTAAAACTTACCGGGAAAGAAGCCTGTTGATGCACAACCATATGTACACAATTTATAGGGAACATAAGGCACTGGCTGTAGAAAAACCTAATCCGCTGTACGACATAGACCCCACTTACAAAAAATATATAACCACTAAAAAATAAATACCATGAACCTGGAATTACAACCAACTGAAGAAGTAATTAATACCTGGACAGTTATTTTTTTACCAAAAGGCGGTGATAAGTACAATGGCAAGTTGACTGTTACAAACAAACGCCTGGTATATGATATGCTATACAATATTAAATCGATCAGCAATATTGTAACAAGCAGTTACGCAGTCGCAAGAGGCGAAAACTCAGTAATTGAAATACCAAAAACCGACATTATCAAGGTCGAAGTTGAGAAAAGTTTTTTTGCAAAAAAAGTGCATGTAACCGTTACCGACGGAACGGTATTTACATTTAGTTATGGCATGATGAATATTGATCCGGTTGCAGAAGCAATTAAAGCAAAATAAATGTTTACGGGTTTTTGTTTTCCGCGATGCTGGCCCATCGGCAATTGCATTACCTGGGATTAAAACAGCCGATTAATTGGCGTGCAAAAAAAAGAGCAATACGGTTTTACTTCGCCGCTATTGCCATGGTTCATGTTCCCACGAACCATGCTCCACTCCGATAAAAAACGTTGTAAAAAGGAGGTCATCCACTCTATTCTTTCACCCGGTGCCATTCACGATGCCAAGGTTGTTGACACTGCGACGCCATGGCAGCAGTTGCGGCTTCCCTGTGTCGAAAACGTATTGCTGGCGTGGCATTTTTATCGGAGCGGAGTATGGTTCG
>JBDSXW010000064.1:0-18873 GCA_039925965.1 Chitinophagaceae bacterium | reverse complement strand
GGCGGGGACAAGCGCAGGCAGGTTGCTTCGGGCAGGAACCCTCGCAAAGACTGGCGGGGACAAGCGCAGGCAGATTGCTTCGGGCAGGAACCCTCGCAAAGACTGGCGGGGACAAGCGCAGGCAGATTGCTTCGGGCAGGAACCCTCGCAAAGACTGGCAGGATCCCTCGCGAAGGCTACCTAAAATGCTCCTCTCGCTACAAGCCATTCCCCACTAGCTATTCCCTCACCTGTTATCAAAATTTTTCTTCATTTCCTGGGCCTCTTTGGCATCACCAAGTGATTTTGCGAGGTATACAATCACCAACACTTTAAGAATAATTCCTTTCCCGATGCTAGACGGATCTATCACCACATCCAGCAACACCAGGGCCACATAGAGAATCAGGCCGATCAGAATAGCGGTATAAGGTTTTGATTTTGTCCAGAAACCAAGACCTATGAAAATGGCAGCCACCACCACTGCCACAATGATGCTGTACATCGCAATATCCCCACCCTGGATCGAACCCACGACAATACCCGCAATCAATTGCACCCCTCCTACCACAAACAAGGCAATTCTTGCATTCTTGATACTCTTGTCGTAGCCTTCCAGGGAGAACTCTTGTCCTTCGAAAATGGTCTCCTGAACATTCGGTTTCAGGTCGTCTGCAGATTGTTCGCCGGGGTTTGATGTTTGGTTCTCCATGTTGGTATATTTTAGCAATTATAAAATATTTCATTCAAACAATTGCACATGCGCATTATTTCTTACAACGTGAACGGTATCCGTGCCGCCATTAAAAAAGGTTTGATCGATTGGCTCAAAACCGACCCCGCCGATATTATTTGTTTCCAGGAAACCAAGGCCACGCAGGGCGATGTGGATGTAAAAGAACTGGAAGCCCTGGGCTACCACCACCACTGGTTCAGTGCCCAAAAAAAAGGGTACAGCGGGGTGGCCGTTTTTAGCAAGATAAAACCGGATTCCGTAAGCACCGGCACCGGCCATACCGACAGCGATTTTGAAGGCCGCGTACTGCAACTCGATTTTGGCGAAATTCGCCTCATCAACGCTTATTTTCCCAGCGGCACTTCAGGTGATTTGCGCCAAACCTACAAATACCAGTGGCTGGATGAAATGCACCATTATCTGGAAGCAATGACGAAAACACATCCGAAGCTCATCCTCTGCGGCGACTACAATATTGCCCACAAAGACATCGACATCCACGACCCCAAAGGCAATAAAAAATCCTCCGGCTTTTTACCCGAAGAAAAGGCCTGGATGGATAAATTCCTCGGCAGTGGTTGGGTGGATACTTTCCGCCATATCAATCAGGAACCACATCATTATAGCTGGTGGAGCCAACGGTTCCCTACAGTAAGGTTGCAGAATAAAGGGTGGCGCATCGACTATATCACTGTTACAGAAGCATTAAAAACCCGGATCAGGGATGCGAAAATATTTCCTGATGTAAAACACAGTGATCATTGCCCGATTTATGTGGAGCTGGACGCTTAACGCCAGGAGAATGTGAAAATGTGGAGACGTGGAATTGTGAAAATAGGAAAAGGGAAAAGTTAAGCTGGAGGGTGATGTTGGCCCTACAATGTAAATTACTTGTTTGCCGTTTTTGTCCTGTCCCCCAAGGGGTGCTTCTCTGCGAGTTGCTGTCTTTAACAACGTAATTATAAATCAAAATTCAGTTTCAAAATATTCGGCTTTGCAACACTCAGGGGAATCAAGACTACTTTTCATCAGGCTTTTTGACGAGTGTACACCCACACCTGCGCAGGGGCACCCCTTGGGGGATAGGGGGCAAAAAGCCGGGGTGGGCCTACACGATCTTCCAATTTCCCAATTTCCACACTTTCACATTTCCCAGAATTTCACATTTCCTTCGTTTGCTCAATTGCGGTTTCCATTTTCCTACATTTGCCGCACTAAAATAACCTAATGAAAAATACCCCTTTTACAGACAAGCACATTGCCCTGGGGGCAAAGATGGCCGAGTTTGCCGGCTACAATATGCCCATCAGCTATAGCGGCATCAACGATGAACATATAGCCGTTCGTACCAATGCCGGGGTGTTTGATGTAAGTCATATGGGTGAATTTGTCCTGAAAGGTCCCGATGCGCTGGACCTGATTCAACGGGTTACGACCAACGATGCCAGCAAACTGACCAATGGCAAAGCACAATACAGCTGCCTGCCGAATAAAGAAGGCGGCATCGTCGACGACTTGATCGTCTACTGCCTCGAAGTAAATAAAAGCTATATGCTGGTGGTAAATGCCAGCAACATCGAAAAAGACTGGAACTGGATCAGCAGCTTCAACGACAAGAATGTGGAGATGCACAACATCAGCGAGAAGACCTGCCTGCTGGCGATCCAGGGACCCAATGCCTGTAAAATACTGCAGCCGCTCTGCGATGTGGATATCATGAACCTGAAATATTACACGTTTGTACGTGGCTCGGTGGCTGGTGTTCCCAATGTGATTATCAGCGCTACCGGCTATACCGGCAGTGGCGGTGTAGAGATTTATTTTGAAGATAAGGATACGGATGCCTCAGCAATATGGGATGCCATTTTTGCCACCCGCGACCTGAAACCGATCGGCCTTGGCGCAAGAGATACATTGAGATTGGAGATGGGTTATTGCCTCTACGGCAACGATATTGATGATACCACTTCTCCACTGGAAGCCGGCCTGGGCTGGATCACCAAATTCACCAAAGACTTTACCAACCGGCCGTTTTTAGAGCAGCAAAAAGCGGAAGGCGTCAAGCAAAAACTGGTAGGTTTTGAAATGATTGACAAGGGCATTCCCCGCCATCATTACGAGATCAAGGATGCTGAAGGCAATAAAATAGGTCATGTAACCAGTGGCACCCAGGCACCCAGTCTCGCAAAGGCTGTAGGCATGGGCTACGTAGCGATCCCTTTCGCCACCATCGATTCAGAAATCTACGTGGATATAAGAGAAAAGCTGGTAAAAGCAAGGGTGGTAAAAATGCCGTTTTAAAGAAAGCCTCCCCAAACCTTTCCGAAGGAATTAGCCTCCCCAATCCTCCAAAGCAGGGCTTTAGAACCTTGGTATTCTGAGGACAAAATAAAAAAGGCCAACCAAAAACAACACGGCTCCGGAACCCTCCGCCGTTTATCCCGATTATTTCGGGAGAGGGCAGGGAGGCTTTTACTACCTTTAAAAAAAGTCACCATGACAACGATAAGTGTAGATACCGACAATGTGAATGAAATTGAGGAGATAAAAGCCTTAGCAAAGGAAAAAGGCTGGCAGGTAGTGTATACCAAAAGTGCCATGAAAGAGCTGAAAGAAAAAATGGAGGCATTTTATGCCAATGGTGGTAAGAATAAGGCAATTGATGTGTTATCTAAAGTTGCTGGCATGGGTGGGTTTCAAAGCTTTGGCGATCCCGATGAATGGTTGAAAGAAACCAGAACAGATAAACCTTTATTTGGCAGAGAATAACGGTTGTTTTATTCGATCAAACTCAACGCACAGTCAACATTCCCAGTCAATCCTTTTCTAATTTTGATTAAGATAATCTATCAACTCCTACTAATTTGTTTGCCTTTTTTATCGTCGTGTAAGCAACAGGAAATAAATCCGATTCAGAAGAAAAAAGGTTTCACCATTGAAGCGAAGTCTGGAAACTGGAAATATGAGAACGGAAAGAATTACTTGGCTGTTTTTACAACGTTGACGAATAATTCTCCGGCTACCATACCCTATGTCAGTTTTTCATGTGATTGGGAAGGAGCTTATGCTACCGATAATTCTAACCTTTTGGTATTTGAAGAAGGGTGCGATAAAAATTTTCCAGTGACGCTAACCCTACCGCCACAAACAAGTGAGGAAACAAAACTTATTTGGTTAGCAACAACAGCCGATACTTTGAAATTAAGAGGAACCCGATTCAGAATTGGTTTTAACTATGTTCCGTTTACAACCCCTGAAAATTTGGAAAAGGACGCGAACAAGCTCTTTGAACATTCAAATATGATCTGGAGTGACACATTAACCCTGAAGTAACCCCTTTGCAAATTGTCCCTCTTTCCAGTATTTAAGTATGCAGCAAATTCACCTCACCACCGTTATCCATGCCTCGCAGGAAGTTGTTTTTGATCTCAGCCGCAGCATCAACCTGCATAAGATCTCAACGGCGCATACCAATGAAGAAGCCATTGCTGGCACCATAACCGGCCTGATTGCGCTTAACGAAACCGTAACCTGGAAAGCCAAACACCTGTTTCGCGACCGCACCATGACGGTAAAAATCACCCAAATGAAACCCTTTGAGTTTTTTGAGGACACGATGCAGGCCGGCGATTTTAAATCGTTCCGCCACGAACATCATTTCAAGCAAATAGACAATGGCACCATCATGATCGACCTGCTGGAATTTGAAAGTCCGTACGGTAAATTGGGCGAATGGACCGACCGCTTTTTTCTACAGCAATATTTACAAAAGTTGCTGATAAAAAGAAACCACACTATCAAACAATTCGCCGAAAGCGGCCAATGGAAAAACCTTCCGGGAATGCTGCCCCTCCTGGCCTGATTGATAATACCAGTACAAAAAACTACAACCTCATCACCAATCAACCAATCAACCCATCAACCCATCAACCAATCAACCAACCTTGAATACAACGCCAAACCTCGTTACCTGTCTCTCTCCGTCGCTATTACATTTGTACGATGTGAGCGATACTATTGTTGTCATCATCGACGTATTCCGGGCTACCAGTACGGTTGCATCGGCCCTATATAATGGCGCTGCCAAAATAATACCCGTGGATAGTGTAGAACGCTGCATTGAAATAGGAGCCGAATGTGGTGGCCTCACCGCCGGCGAAAGAGACGGCAAAGTAGTAGAAGGCCTGATGCATGGCAATTCACCACTGGAATATCCCCGGGAATTTATTGAAGGAAAAACGCTGGTGCTTACCACCACCAACGGCACCAAGCTGTTGCACATGGCCCTTGCCAAAGGAGCCGATGCCATTATCACCGGTTCGTTTCCAAATATTTCAGCCGTCTGCGATTTTCTTATCGCCCAAAATAAAAATGTACTGCTCGGCTGTGCTGGCTGGAAAGATCGGGTGAATATGGAAGACACGCTATTTGCCGGAGCCGTGTTGAGCCGCGTTAAAGACCATTTTACCGTTCACTGCGATGCCAGCCTGGGCGCTGAAAACCTGTACCAAACTAAAAAAGACGATCTCTGGGCCTTTGTACAGCAAACCACGCACTTCCATCGCCTGGCCAAATATGGCCTTGAGGCAGATATGCAATTCTGCATCACCGAAGATGTAGCCGATGTACTGCCAGTATATACCAACGGTGAGCTGTTGGCTGGATAGATAATTACAGTGCGATTTGCACACCGAATGGAACGAGGAGACGGATGACCACGGAATATTTTTCTGTGGAAAAAATACTTTCCGTGTGCCATCCATCTTTCATTCCATTTGGCTTGAGGTGGTCTGATTCGCATTGTCAGCCGGTTTAAACGGGCACCTGCCCCTGGAGCCTGCGAAATCTTTTTCCCATTGGGAGTGATGCCTGTGCATCCGCCTCCGCCCAACCCATGCGTGTGCCCAACCGTAGCATCTAACAGTCAACCACTGGTTTACACTATTAACCATCCTTATAATAGCCCGGGTAAATAACATTCCGTTTCATATAATTGCCATATTAAGTACGCATATTTGCGGCCTTGAAACTGCCGTCACCCGGCATTTTACTTCATACAAATACTATTATGAAACTTAAACAAGCTTTTTCTGTGGCTGCCGCATCCCAGCTGATTTTGGCAGGAGCGATGGCGCAGCAGGTAAAATTTACAGAGTATAATCTAAAGAACGGTCTGCATGTGGTACTTCACCAGGATAAATCGGCTCCCGTGGTTGCCGTGTCTGTGATGTACCATGTAGGTTCGAAAAATGAAGACACTGCCCGTACCGGCTTCGCCCACTTCTTCGAGCACCTGCTGTTTGAAGGCAGTGATAACATCAAGCGCGGGGAATTTATGAAACTGGTGAGTGCCAATGGTGGACAGAACAATGCAAATACCACACAGGACCGTACTTTTTACTACGAAGTGTTTCCCAGCAACCAGCTGGAGCTGGGCATGTGGCTGGAAAGTGAGCGGATGATGCACCCTGTCATCAATGAGATTGGGGTAAGAACTCAGAACGAGGTCGTAAAGGAAGAAAAAAGGCTGCGCATAGACAACTCACCTTATGGCGGTTGGACCAAAGATGTTTTTGCCAACCTGTTTAAAAATCATCCCTATCGCTGGCAGCCAATTGGCTCAATGGCCCACCTGGATGCTGCGACACTTGGTGAATTCCAGGCTTTCAACAAAAAATATTATATCCCGAACAATGCCGTGCTTTGTATTGCAGGTGACATAGATCTGGAAAAAACCAAGAAACTTGTAGAAGACTATTTCGGTGAAATCCCCGCTGGTGCTGCTGTGATTCAGCCAAAAATCACCGAAGCACCCATCACCCATCAAATCATCGATACAGCCTATGACGCCAATATCCAGATACCAGCGATTTTTGCGGGCTACAGAATCCCGGGCCGTACCGACCCCGATTCAAAAGTGCTGGAAATGGTTAGCGCTGTTTTATCGGGCGGTGCAAGTTCAAGGCTGAGCAAAAAAATGATCGACGTGAAAAAGGACGCCCTTGCCGTACAGGCTTTCAACTATGCGCTCGAAGATTATGGCGCCTATATTACCCTGGCCCTACCTAACAACAATACAGCTCTCGACACCCTGCTGCAGGACATAGACGAAGAAATTGCCCATTTGCAGAAGGACCTGATTAGCCAGGAAGATTACCAGAAGTTGCAAAACAAGTTTGAGAACGACTACCTAGAGGCCAACACCCGCATGCTGGGCGTAGCTGAAAACTTGGCTAACGGCTATACATTTTACGGTAACACGAACAATATCAACGAAGATCTTTCTAAAATAAGATCGGTAACCCGGGAGCAAATTCGTGACGTAGCCCGCAAGTACCTGAACAAAAACCAACGGGTGGTGCTCTATTACCTGCCATCTAAACAATAACCAGTAAGATCGGCCAGCAGCCGTATTTATACCATATTCAAACAAGTAATTTCCATGAAACAAATCATAACAACCACCCTGGTCCTGGTTTCATTACTCCAGGCGGGTGCGCAAAAAGTAGACCGGACCAAGCCGCCAAAAGCCGGCCCTGCTCCGGTGATTACCATTGGTACCCCAGTCACTTTTAAACTGCCGAATGGTATGACCATCCTGGTAGTAGAAAACCATAAGCTACCTAAGGTAACAGCCAGCATAAATATAGATGCCGGCCCAATTACTGAAGGAACAAAATCTGGAGTAATTAACCTGATGGGACAGATGCTTAATGAAGGGACCAAAACAAGAGACAAAGCAAAATTCGATGACGAAGTAGATAGAATCGGTGCGAATGTAAACGTGGCTGCCAACGGCGGAAACGTAAGTGCGCTTACCCGGTATTTCCCGCAGGCGTTTTCCCTGCTGGCCGATGGCCTGAGAAATCCCGCTTTTCCACAGGAGTCTTTTGATAAACTGAAGTCGCAAACATTGACCGGCATAAAAGCAGGTGAAAAAAATGCGAAGACCATTGCCACGCAGGTAACGGCTGCATTGGTCTATGGTAAGGACCATCCGGCCGGAGAAATGACTACCCCAACAACTGTAGGCAATATTACGCTTGATGATGTGAAAGTTGCCTATGCCAAATACATCACGCCCAGCCGCTGCTATCTTACGTTTGTGGGTGATATTACGCCTCTTGCCGCCAAGGCCCTTGCTACTAAAACATTTGGCAACTGGAAAGGCGCTGCCCTAAGCCTTCCCGTTTTAGCCGAGGTTAAAAATGTGGGCACCACAGAAATAGATGTGGTAGATGTGCCCAACGCGGTGCAATCGGAGATCAAGATCACGAATTTGGTAAATCTTCCTATGAATAGTCCCGACTATTTCCCGCTATTACTGGCTAATGACATTTTGGGTGGCGGTGCCGAATCACGGTTGTTTATGAACCTTCGGGAAAAGCATGGCTTTACCTATGGCGCTTATTCCAACGTGTCTGCCAGCCGCTTTCAAACCACTTTTGCTGCCGCTGCGTCTGTAAGAAATGAAAAAGCGGATAGTGCAGTCGCTGAATTTATCAACGAGATTTCCCGCATCAGAACAGAACCTATCAGCAGCGACGAATTGCAGAATGCGAAGAACAAATACAGTGGCAATTTTGCTATTGGTCTTGAAAACCCTGCCCGTACTGCAAGCTTTGCCAGCAATATCCTGATCAACAACCTGCCAGCTGATTTTTACCGCACTTACCTGCAACGCATCAATGCGGTTACTGCTTCTGACATCCAACGTGTGGCTCAGAAATATTTTAATGTAGCCAACACCCGTGTAACGGGCGTGGGTAAAGCAGCCGTCATTGTTCCGGGTCTTAAAAAACTGGGGTACCCGGTAAGGGAATTCGACAAGTACGCAGAGCCGGTGGTAAATAATCCAATCGCGGTTAATGTTTCTGTGAGCCCAAAACAGGTGATCGCCAATTATTTAGAAGCCATTGGTGGTGAAACAGAATTAAAAAAAATCACTTCTATTGCTACAACCGGCGAAATGGATATGAGAGGTCAGGCACTGGCTACGACTAGTAAGAAAATGGCGCCTAACATGGAAATAACTGAAGTGAATATGGCCACGATGACCGTAATGAAACAGGTATTTGATGGCACCACCGGCTATCAAAGTCAAATGGGCAATAAGAAAGATTTTGAAGCCGTCACCATTGCAGAGAAGAAAGAAGCCCACGTGATCTTCCCTCAGTTGTATTATGGCGAAGGCTATCAGCTTGAATTACAAGGGACCGAAAATGTGGCTGGAGCTCCAGCCTATAAGCTGAAAATTACCAGCCCTTCGGGCAAAATAACAAATGAATTCTACGACAGTAAGACCTGGCTATTGGTAAAAACCGAGAGCATGGTTAAAACAAACGGGGTGGAAGTATCTCAAAGCAGCGAACAGAGCAACTACAAAAAAGTGGGCAATATAATGATTCCGCATACTGTTATCATCAATGTGCAAACCCCTATGGGCCCGCAGGAAATTACAACTACTGTCACTTCTGTAAAACTAAATGAAGGCGTAAGCGCAGAAGATTTTAAATAGTCCTGAATTTTAAATATTTTGGATGGGTTGCCGAAGCCGGCAACCCATTTCTAATTTAAACACCATCGCTTTGGCTATTGAGAAAATAGATATTGACCAATTCATTGCCCTCTATAAAAGCTATCCCGTGCTGGATGTCCGAAGCCCTGGCGAGTATGCCCATGCGCATATACCCGGTGCAGTTTCGTTACCGCTGTTTACCGATGAAGAAAGGAAAGTGGTGGGCACCATATACAAACAGCAGAGCCAGCAGGATGCCATCAAATCAGGTCTTCAGTATTTCGGGCCTAAAATGGTGCGCATGATTGAAACTGTAGAAGCACTGCTCAAAAATGCCAGTCCCGCCAATGAGCTGTTGCCCATTGACCCATTGACTAATGGCCCGTTGACAGTCATTAAAGGTCCGCCAACGATTCTTGTTCACTGCTGGCGTGGTGGCATGCGTAGCGCAGGTGTGGCCTGGCTGCTGAGCCTGTACGGCTATCGGGTTTTTACCATTGTGGGTGGTTATAAAGCTTATCGTGGCTGGGTGCGCCGGCAATTCGAAGTACAATACCCATTTCATGTACTTGGCGGCTATACCGGCAGTGGAAAAACGGTACTGCTCAACAACCTCGAAGATATTAGTCAACCGGTTATAGACCTGGAACATCTGGCAGGTCATAAAGGGAGTGCCTTTGGCAAAATAGGGCTGCCACCACAGCCCAGCCAGGAAATGTTTGAAAACCTACTGGCTGAAGCATTATTCAAATCATCGGGGCAACTACGAGAGTTGCCACTACCCAATTCCACATCCCCTGAAAACAGGAACCCGATAACCGGAATATGGGTAGAAGATGAAAGCCAGCGCATCGGCGATATTATGCTGCCGGATGGGTTTTGGAATCAATTGCGCAGCAGCCCCATCTTTTTCATAGATATTCCCTTTGAAGAACGGCTGGACTTCCTGGTACAAGATTATGCGAAGGGCCAAGTGGAGGAATTTGTAAATGCTATTATCCGGATCAAAAAAAGGCTGGGTGGCCTGGAAGCCAAAACTGCTATCCATCATTTGCTGGAAGGGGAAATAAAAGAAGCTTACCGGGTTTTACTGGCTTATTACGACAAATGGTATCGGAAAGGGCTGAATAACCGGGACCATATTAATGATCTGCTGGAAACACTGCCCTTTGAAAAAGTTCTGTCTGAACGCCAGGTTTTGGAATTAATGGCAAGAGCCGGGGCAAAAAAAAAGGCAGCTTCCAAGGAGGGAACTGCCTGAATTTATATAATATAAACTGGTTTGTTCAACCTGAAAGCTACTGCTTCACAAACCGAAAACTTTTCAAAAAGAAATCGCCATTAAAAGCGTTCAATACATACTTGCCAGTAGGTAGATCTTCCATATTAATTGGGAACTCCTGTGAGCCGGCAGTCACAAGGGTATTAAGTGTTTTCGCGATCCTGCCCTGAACATCCAGCACCTTAATGATGAGGCGACCAGCGCCGTCGGCCATTACGCTTAAGAAACTCTCCTGTGCAACGATAGTTGGTTGAAGGCTTTGAATTAACATGGCTCCTCCTTTTTTTGAGTGATGACTAATAAATAGCAGTGTGGGCTTGCAAAATGTAGACCAATAGTCACGATGACACCTCATATTTCAGAATTGCTGCTTCGAAATGGAAAGATTAGTTTCTATTATTTGTTGTTTTTTTAGGGCTGGCTGCTGACAAAAGTTGCTTCTGCTAATGTGAGATCAAGTAGCGCATAACTCCGGACCTGGTTGATAGACATTTCGTCCAGTATATCTATAATATTTTGAAGGTTGCTATTGGGTAAAGCTTTGATCAATACCATCATTTTTCTATCATCCCCATTTTGTTTTACTAACTCCTTGCGCAGGTTGAGTATAATATTCCGCACACTGTTACTCCCGTTATAGGAGGCAGAAAGCAAAGAAGCTTTTTGAACGGCATCCTTAAATTCTCCCTGGTAGTACCAGATTTTATTTTCGGCTGCAATTAAGGTAAGCGCACCCGAAGCGGCCACAGGTGGCGGCGGGCATGTCGGGCAGTCTTTCGGTAACAATATCCTCATCGCCTTTACCTGGGTGATGGAGGTTGTAAATACAAAAAAGGTAATCAGTAAAAAACCCAGATCGACCATGGGCGTCAGGTCTACACGGGTTGAATGGATTTTGCGTTTGCCATTTTTAGGCTGGCTGCCTGTAGTTATTTCTGCCATAAGTGATAGTTTACGGCTAAGAAGCGGGGCTGGCAAAAAATCCACAAGGATTTACAAAGTCGTTGGGTTATTGGTTGGGTCGGGATGCGTAACCCAATGATTAAGTAGTTATTTTTATTATATCCAAGAAGGGAACACAACGCCGAATCCGATAATAATACGGGCCGCTACAGAATATATAGCTAGCCTAAACTATTGGGATCGCCATTAGCCGCTGGTGCCAACCTATTATCATTTAATTAGGTTGTAATTTTTGTCAATAATTGATAGTTGCCATCACTGTTCTGTATAATGATAAGCCAGGCCGCCATCAACATAATAGGTGCTTCCGGTAACATATTTAGCGTCGTCGCTGGCTACGAAGGCGACTACATTAGCTACATCTTCGGGCTCGCCGAGGCGGTGCAGGGAGATGTTGTTTTGCAGTGGGCCGAGTAGTTCGGGTTTACTCAGCAGGTCGGCATTGATTGGCGTGCGAATAGCCCCGGGGGCCACATTGTTAACGCGGATATTGAGTGGCGCCAGTTCTACGGCGAGGTTGCGCATAATCATTTGCACGGCACCTTTGCTGGCACAGTAGGCTGTGAAGTTGGGGAACGGTAGTTCCTCGTGGACACTGCTGTTGTTCACGATCACACCCGGGCGGTTGCTGGATTTCAGGTATTGCACAAAGGCCTGGGTGAGGAAGAACATGCCTTTTGTATTTACGTTCATTACAATATCGTACTGCTTTTCTGTCACTTCCCAAAAAGGAGCACGGATCTCTACGCCGGCGTTATTGATGAGGATATCCAGTTGCCCGAAAGCAGTTACTGCCTGGGTCACCAGCGCCTGAACGTTATCAACCTTGCTGATATCGGCCTGGATAAAAACGGCTTTGTTGCCCGTAGCTTCTACCTGTCGGATAGTCTCTTTGGCATTATCGTCATCCACGAGGTCGTTTACCACGACACTGGCGCCTTCCTGCGCAAACTTTACTGCGATGGCCCTGCCGATACCCCGGCCGCTGCCGGTGATCAAAACTGTTTTGCCTGAAAATTTTCCCATGAGTTTGTTTTTATTTTTTAAGTTCGTAAATCTGGTATCTCCCCGGCAAAACAAATCGTTAATAAAGCTGGCTGGCAACCAGCTGATAAGAACAGGAAAGATACTGGTTTTGGGAAAATGGTAACCAGGTGCAGGCATGCTTTATCCCAAATAGGGCCTCACCCCCGCCTCACCTGTCAGAGAGGAGCCAAAGCAGGTCGCGAATAATTAACTGGGCAAAATAAATGTGAGGCGGCTGCACAGAAGACCCTTCTCCTGCTGCAAAGAGAAGCCTCCTAAATCGGCCAACGGAGGACTCTAGAACCGTGCTACTTTTTGGCCGTTGAAAAAGTATAGTAAACCGGTCAGAAATTATCAGCCAGTCAGACAGGGGCAACCTTCTCCGGCCGGAGAAGGGCCGGGGATGAGGCCCCGGCTCAGAACCCTGGGGAGACACAAAAGCCAGCAACACTGGCCAGCTCACAGAAAGAGCAACCCCCTAACAAAACTTATACTACTTTCTTTCTTCCTGATCTCTTAATTTGTAGGATGATACATATAAGCATTGTGGAAGACCTGGCAGAAATTCGCACCAGCCTGGAAAACCTGGTGAAAGCCCAGCCGGATATGCTGCTTTTGTCATCATCAGCTACTGCAGAAGATGCCATGCCTGCATTGCTGGAGTTACAACCCGATGTCGTAATTATGGACATTAATCTACCGGGGATCAATGGAATAGAATGTATCCGGAAAATAAAAGACGATTGCCCCGGCACGCAGTTTATGATTTTTACCATTTATGAAAATGATGAAAAGGTATTCGACGCCCTCGCCGCAGGCGCCAGTGGCTACCTGTTAAAGAAAACACCTACCGATAAAATGCTGGAAGCCATAAAAGAACTGCATACTGGAGGCAGCCCCATGAGCAGCCAGATAGCCCGGAAAGTGATTGGGCATTTCAGCGAAAAGAAAAGTGCCAGCGTAGCGCTGCTCACCAACAAGGAAAATGAAATACTCTCCCTGCTCTCCAAGGGCTTTTTATACAAGGAAATTGCGGCTAAATTATCCATCACCGTTGGTACCGTTACCCAGCATATCCATAACATTTACGAGAAACTGCATGTGAGCAACAAGACAGAGGCGATCAATAAGTTTAATAAGCATTAATTTCCCCGAAGGGAAAATGAGCAAACTGCTGATACATATCGCCTTTATAGTACTTGCAGCCCAAACTGCTGTGGGGCAAATGCTTACATCGCCCATACGTTTTACCCCATACAGCATTGCGGAAGGGTTGCCATCTAATATTGTACATAGTTGTATGCAGGATAGTAGGGGGTTTATC
The DNA here is from genome assembly GCA_039925965.1 of Chitinophagaceae bacterium. Lineage (GTDB taxonomy): Bacteria > Bacteroidota > Bacteroidia > Chitinophagales > Chitinophagaceae > JAZKFT01. The sequence goes on along the minus strand of JBDSXW010000064.1, from coordinate 5,045 downwards.
TGGTGGGGCACCGCCCAGGGCCTTGTGCGGTATGATGGTACCGGGCTTACAATTTACCGGCACAGCAGAACAGACAGTAACAGTATGCCTCATGACGCTGCCGGTAATTGCATTGAATTAAGGAACCACCAACTGGTGTTTAACAGCAGTGCCAGAATATGGATGCTGAACCCCTATAACCACCAGCAATACCCGCCGCCTGTCTTTTGGAGCGGTAAAAAAATCGCCTTGCTTAAATTATTGAACAGCAATCTTATTGGAGTACAAACAGAGCATGTAACTTATTTTGCAAACATGGATCTGGGAGTAATAGATTCAGTAAAAACACCATTTGAAAGTGGATTTTCCTTTATTTATTTAGATAGGAACAGGGTCCTTTTTTCGAAAGAAGATAAGGTGTTTTCCTATTCACTATCAGATAAAAAAATGGAAGAGTGGGATGTGAAAAAAGTAGAACCGCTTAGTTCTCAGTTGTGTAATATCGAGCAAGTGGATACTATCAATAAGGTGGTATTTTTTTTGCATTATTTTGCCGGTGTTTATAGCATGAGCTATGAACCTAAAAGCGCTGACTACATGAAACCATACCCGGTATCCGGTTCGGATATCGGGGGCACAGCGACGCTACGTTATAAGAACGACACCTTGCTTGTTGCCGGTGAAACAGGCCTGGTCCTATTGCAAAAGAGTAAGTCGCCGGTCCTGGTACATGCTTCCATCGGGCAAAACGGGAGAATTTATCAAGACCAGGATGAGAATTTTTGGATTACCGGACGAGATGGAATTAGCCGTTTTAACCTGAAACAACTAAACTACCAATACATTAAATTGCCCTACCCTGCCAATCTGCAGTTCTGTAATAAGCAAGACGGCAAAATATGGATGTACAGTGATAATTTCGGCACTCTTTATTTTGATACCCATCTACAACGGGTACAGGTTATAGATAGTACTATTATAAGATACTGCTGGGGAGCTACTCCAGTAAATAACCTGGTGTATTTGCATGGCAACGGTTATCTTGGAAAAAACGCTACGCCTGATCATAATATAAAAATGCTGGCATATAACCTTATAACAAAAAAAATAACGACTCCGTCTTTTTTAAAGCGTTACTACCATAATGCAGAATTAATAACAATGGTCTACCAGGCTCATAACGGTGATGTTTGGTATAGCCTTAACACGGGTAACGGTATTGTAAGGCAAAAGGCGGCCACAAATGAATTCCGGCAATACCGCAACACTGATACCCCCCCGCCTTTTAAAATGCGGTATGTAAACAAAGCCGCCGAAGATAAACAGGGTAATGTTTATTTTTCGGTCAATAAGGCAAGCGATATACTGGTTTGGAAAAATAAGGAAGAGCATTTTGTAGAATGGAGGGCAGATAGCTTGTTCAGCCAGACTGGTAATCATTTTGGGCCACTGGCTAATCATATAATCGATAGTAAGCAAAACCTTTGGCTTGCCTATGAATCAACAGGCCTTGTACAGTATAACCTCATTACCAAAAAATTAAAACTTTTTGAACGTGACGACGGGTTGCCTGGCAATACATTCGAAAGTATGGTTGCAGATGCTGCAGGCAATATCTGGATGGCAACTGCCAAAGGTTTGGTATGCCTGGTTACTGCCACCAATAAGTTTTTGGTATTTACAGCGCGGGATGGCCTGCCCTTTACTGATTTTTTTGCATCCTCCCTGTTTTATGACGCTACTGATTCTTCTATGTATTTTGGCAGTCCTGGTTATTTATACCGGGTAAATACCAGCGGGTTGCTTGCCAACAAAAAGCAAAGCAATACCCGGTTATATATAGATAAAATGGATGTAAATAGCCAACCATATTATTTTCAGGACAATGAGAATATCCGGCTGGAGCCTGTTGAGAACAACCTGCAGTTCAGCTTTGCCACATTGGACTTTGACAATACAAGCCCCAATACCAATTTTGAATATGCGCTTGTAAAAAATACCAATGCGCCGATTTGGCAAAAACTAAATAGTGCCCATCTTATTGCTTTTAACCAGCTAAACCCCGGGGCGTACACTTTACGCGTAAGGATGCTGAATGAAGCTACTAACAACTATGTTGAAGGCCGCAATATTTTCAGGTTCATGATTGCCACAAAGTGGTTTAATACCATTTGGTTTATTACTGTTTGCTTTGCCACCGGAACGTTTCTTGTGTGGCTCCTTATCCGGCAGTTTTACCAGCGGAGGCTGGAACGACAGCAGGTTTTATTAGCAAAAGAAAAAGCATTAGCAGATGAAAGAACCCGTATAGCAAGTGACATGCACGATGATGTAGGAGCAGGTCTTAGCCGCATCCTTTATATTTCTGCAGAAATAAAAAATAATAACCCTGTAGTTGACGACGCAATCAATAAAATTGTAGCCCTTAGCGATGAGTCGGTAGACAAGATGAATGAAATTATCTGGGCGCTGAACCAGGGTAACCAGAAGCTGGATGAACTGGTTTATTATATCAGAAGCCAGTGCGGCGAAATGGTCAACAATGCAGGTATTGTTTTTATATGTGAGCCGCCTGAAAATATAACAGCTGTCGCTTTTGGCTGGATTGAAAGTCGCAATACCTATTTACTGGTAAGGAGGCTGTAAACAATGCCATCAAACATGCTGGCTGTACTACCATTACCATCCAGTTTGCAATAGACAAGCAATTGCATATCTCTGTAACGGATAATGGAAAAGGCTTTGATCCTTCAGCAATCCGAAAGGGAGCAAATGGATTGTTGAATTACGAAAAAAGGGTGTCGAAGCTTAAGGGAAGTTACAAACTGGAAACGGCATTTGGAAAAGGAACAAGTGTCAGATTGTTTATACCAATAACCTAAGAGTCATGTTCAGCCGTGATCAGCCATTAACGTATTGCAACGAAAGAAGGCATTGGGGATTTTTTTTGCAATAGCGTATAGCCGGCCGGGATGCCGTTGTATCAATTTCAGCAACCAAAGGTTTTGGAACACCGATCTGCCAGTATATTTATGTCATTAAATACCATGCAGAAAAACGAGCCTATCAATATTGTTTCACTCTTAATACGAGTGTGTGATGCGCTCAAAGCGTACGCATCCAGCAAAAATATTGAGCTCATTCTTGTTACGGTTGAACAGGAAATCCGGATTGCATTTGTATACGATTTGTACCATCGTTATTACAGGCTGCTGTGCACTATCATTAACCATTTACCGGGGTTCAACAAGCTGCATGTAAAAGTTGGGATAACTGTAAAAGATAATACCAGCTTTGTATCCATAAACATCTACAATACGGGTGCTGATCTTAGAAACCTGTCTGTAATCAACACCAATAATATTGCAATAACCGTAGAAGCATATTCTGAAACAGGAACTAGTTTTCTTATCACTTACCCGGTACTAAATGTTGTGGCAGTAATGAGTGATCCGGCAAAAACAAACGCGCCGTCTACTAACTACACCAAAGTAGTCACCGATATCAGGACCCATTTCTTAAAATTACACTTGAATAACCCTGCAGCCCGTCTTACTGAAACCCGCCCTAAAGAAGCCGCCTTTCTTGCAACCGTTAACGCTTGTATCATAAAAAATATGGCCTATGAACAATTTGATACCAATGCACTCAGCGACACCTTGGCGATGAGCAGGGCACAGTTGTTCAGGCGGCTTAAGTCATTAATTAGTACTTCTCCGGGATCCTACATAAAAAAATTAAGGCTTGAAAAGGCAAAAGAATTGTTGGAAACTTTAGATGTAACGATCAGCGAAGTGGCCTACAGGACGGGTTTTAACTCACCAAGTAATTTTGCAAAAGTATTCAGCGAAGCGTTCGGCCTTACGCCTTCCCAGTTTCAGCGGCAAAAGCCCGGTGCAACAAACAGATAAATGATTGCAACAAATCTGATAGTCTGAAGGGCATGCCCGGATGTACCTTTATTAAAATTATTTTTATGGAACAACATGCTAAAAACAAAGAATTCATTCTTAACTACCTGAATGAATTACGCGGCGTTGCAAAGACAAGGCCATTTCTGGAAAAGTTTATGGCTGATGAAGTGCTAATCGGGCATATTGAGTTTTTCGAGAAGGCGTTTCCCTTCTACGACGTTATCGCCGACGAAATGACAGCGGAGTGCAATCGTGTTATCCTCAAAGCCCGTGTAATGGGTACGCATACAGGTGACCTCGGTGGTATACCGCCAACATTTAAAGAGGTCAATTTTCCTTTTGCAATCAGTTACGAGATTGAAAACAATATGATCGTTAATCATTGGATGATTGCCGACCAGATGAGCCTGATGGAGCAATTAGGCGTTGTACAGGGGGCAGAAGCCGCCCACTAATCATTTCTTGCTGTTTGCAAATACTATTGGCGGGTAAAATCCCGCCAATAGTATTCACTATACATAAACACGACCGGTGCGCAAACCGCTGTTGTAACTGACTTTTAAACAGGGGGGTGCGGGCTATTTGCCTTAAAAAAATCGGCGCTCACAACAATATCAGGTTGCATCAACTTTAATTAGGACAAAGCCTGTCTGTATGCCGTTCCATACCCTTAACGGGATTACATTGTCGTTCGATTCATATTGCAATGTCATGGTCTTTCCGGTCGACCCTAACAAATATTAGGGTGATTGTCAACACATGGAAAAGTATTTTTAGACAATGATAAGATTACCTGTTGCCTCTGAATAGATGCTTTAAATAGCTGCAATGGGCACTCGGAATATCGCTCCAGCGCAGGTGTTTTATACAAACGGAAAGCCCGGGGCATCATTCAGGAAAATCATTTTTCCGAATGGCTATTTACAGCCGGGGGAATATATACTTATCGACAAATCGTCGTTAACTCCAGATGGGAGCAAACTAGCTTGTGTGGCTTTTACAGTGAAGCAATAATTAATAAATTTGTCATTAGCGTTGCGTTGTTGTAACAACTAGTTCTTTGAAAATATTGCCTGTATTGAGTTTCAGCCGATTTAGAGCCTAAGACGATTTGAATTTTAGAATTTTTTAAAATTGGTAATTTGCTGAAAA
>JBDSXW010000063.1:0-21960 GCA_039925965.1 Chitinophagaceae bacterium | reverse complement strand
ATTGTCAATTAGTTACAAATCTCCGTTTTTTCGAAAATTCAAATCGTTTCCAAGGTAAATTTCTCGCAAACTCAATATTGACAATACTTTCAAAGAACTAAATAATTTCTAAACGCAACGCTAGTGTTTTAATCTATTAACTCAGAAATTCCTTCAAAAGGAGCATAAGATAAAGCTGGCCCGGATTAGGCCCATCTGGATATTTGGTTGGGTATTTTATTGCCCACATTAATGATTTGTGGCAGATCATTGGCGAATAGATTTCCTTCAGATAACAGGTATAATACAATTAACCCGTGAAGCGTACTCAATAAACCATTCACATCTCAACAGTTATAGTTGTGTTTTATAAATATCAACAAAACAGGTTGGGTGTTGGAGCGAATTTTGTACTTTACACGTGCCTTAGGTTTAAATATCCAAGTGCTTCATTTCCAAACCAGAATTATGTCGGGATTCTATTCCAGGTTTATCACCATTTTTTTGCTGACGGTTGCTTTTACAAAACCTGTTTTAGCACAGGACTCCTCTTTCACTGCAAAGCATGCCGCCATGCTTTTCCCTTACCCGATGTACCACGAGAAGTGGCGTGCGTCAATAGGCTTTACCTTATTAACTACATCGGAGACTGTCACCGAGGAAGTACGTGCCAGAGTTCCCTGCGGAGACTTCCGGGTATTAAGAAAAATCACCAACAATATCAACCTTAATGGACGGCTGATGGTTCAGGTATTACAGAATCATATCTCTGCGGGCATAAAATATACGAGGCCCATCACATCCCGAATTTACGCGGCCGCAGGTAATGATCTCGGTTATTGGTTTGGAATTTTGAAAATACAAGGATTCAATAGCAGGGCATCTGGGCTTATCAATTATCCGTATCTGACCGTTGGATATAAAACCAAAAACAACCTCCTCCTCAGCTTTAAGGCCGAGGTATCACTTATCCTGAACTATAAAGCCGTCAACGGGGAAAATACGTTCACATCCAAGCAAGATTTTTATAACGGAGAATCCTTCACCCTGGCAATAGAGCAGCCCTTTTTTAAAGACAAACACTTGTTGCTGGCAATTTCTACTATCAATAATTATTTCTATTGGCAAACCTGGTCACTTTTTTATAAAACCAACAGAAAAGTATTTTATCCGCAAATAACCGTGGGTCTTATTTTATGAGAAAAGCAATTTCATTAATTCTCCTGGTCTGCGTCTTTTTCTTGTCATGCAAGAAACAATACGAAGTAATCCCAGTGGACTATAACAACTGGCCAGTATTTGCCAGTGCGGCTGCCATAAAAATTCCATTAGCTGCCCGGAACGCTATGGAGGGCGTATACAGTATCGCAGATATTACGAATACTTTTGGAGAACTTGCTGCGCTGAAATGGAGTTATTCTATCAAGGGTGCGGATACGAACTATCATCTGTCCGGCTTTTTTGGTAAAGATATTTCCTATTTTATCTGTGAAGGAAAACAACTAGGTGATTCACTATTATTCAATGGATATTGGCGCAAGATGGTGGGCACTGAAACCGGCATTATGCGACTTACCGTCAGCAAAAATAAAGGAGCGGGCTTGCTGTTGGCGCCAGCGCCGGTTATTGATTCAGGGAGTGTTGTCTTTACAGGGTTGTTTGGAAATGGGCAGGAAACCCCTGGCTTTCCGATCGCCTTTACCTACAGACGAAAACTACATAAAAATACCACCCCATTCGAGATTGTGGCCCATCGTTCCGGAGGGCGTACATCGGACTTGCTTCAAGTATCAGAAAATTCGGTTGAGATGATTTTAAAAACCCCGGAATTTGGGAGTACTGGGGTGGAGGTCGACGTACGGTTTACCAAAGATGGTGTACCAATTTTGTATCATGACAATTTTCTTAACCCACGTGAAGTACAGAAATCGGGTTTGATAGGGCATATTGAAAACTACACTTACGACCAGCTTTCTACGTTTGTACGTCTGGTTCATGGAGAAAAAATACCCACATTACGCGAGGCGCTGAATGCGGTATTGTATCAAACCCCGCTCAGTTTTGTATGGCTGGACACGAAGTATGTTGGGTCCGTGGCGCCCGTAGAAGCTATTCAGAAGGAATTTCTTCAAAAAGCAGCAGCAGCGGGCAGGAATCTCAGAATTATGATTGGGCTGCCGGGTAAGGAACAGTATTTCCAGTTTCTGGCACTTCAGGATTATAAAAACACACCATCCCTCTGTGAACTCACGCCCGAAGATGTTACAGTAGCCAATAGTAAAATCTGGGCACCCAGGTTTACCGAAGGTATTCAAACGGAAAAGGTAGCAGCAGTACATGCTGAAGGAAGGCAAGTCTTTGTGTGGACCGTAGATGTTCCGGATTTTGTCGAGGAGTTTGTAAACTCGGGAGATTTTGACGGTATCCTTTCTAATTTCCCATCAAGTGTAGCTTATAATTATTATGTCCGCCAATAAATCGACTGGTTTTCTCATAGCCGTTATATTATCCGTATTAGTTAACGTAGCGGATGCGCAGTCCACGGTAGCTGTAGACTCGACAACCCGGCCACGGCGCGCCTTCGTGCTACATATCGGGGGTGGTTACGCGCATTACATTGCCGCTGTAAATCTCCGTCCTACCGGCCTTGCTGGAAGTGTTGTGAGAAGCAGTGTGGCCGTCACATTCAGATTCATGTGGTATCCAAGTTATCGCCTGCGGCTGGGTTTCGAAACCGGGTACACGAATTTTTACTCATACAACGTTAAAAATGGCAATGTCCAGGGCAGGTTAAGTTTGAATGCCATTCCATTACTTTTTGTCTGGTCCATGCCGGTTGTTAAAAGAGTAAATGTTTATGCGGGTATTGGTACTTTTGTATTGAACACTCACTTAGGTTACCTTGGCGAGGTTCATTCCAAAGCTTATGTTTTAGGTTCCAACATTGCCTTATCGTATACCTTGCCATTATCAAGAAACTTGGGTTTGGCGGCGGAGGGGAAGTGGATGAATGCATTTGAAACAAAAGACGCTACTCTCGGAATCCAGGTACAGGCGGTATGGCGAATTGCTAAACTTTGACAACACTGGTCGACATGAAAAAACAACTAACGTTTTTACTGGCCCTTTTTGCTACTCAATGTTCTGTTATGGCACAACAACAAATTCCAATAGCTTCAGAAGCATCCGAATTATTTTTCGTAAGTGATACCCAACAACCTATGTGGGTAGAAAAGATACTGCTGCGGCCCCATGAAAATTTAAGAGCAACAGCCGACATTTTTGAAGCCATTTTACTTCAGAAACCCAAAAATCTATTTATGCTTGGCGATGTGGTGTCGCTCGGATTTGCAAACCGTAAATGGAAAAAGGTAGATCAGTTCCTGGATAGTTGCCGTAAGGAGGGCACGCAGGTATGTGGGCTGCTTGGTAACCACGACGTGATGGGGCGCAGGAAAAAAGGAGAACTGAATTTTCAGAAAAGGTTCCCGATGAATGTGCGTACTGGTTATATGACTATCACTGATTCGGTAGCAATAATAATGCTCAACTCTAATTTTAAAACACTCAGTATCCTGGATATCGCCAACCAGCAGGCCTGGTATAAAAAAACGATGATGGACCTCGATGCCGACGACACCGTAAGAGCCATTATCGTTTGCTGTCATCATGCTCCATTTACCAATAGTAAAATGGTAGGTTGCTCAGTAGACGTACAGGAGAATTTTGTTCCGGACTATGTAAAGTCGAAAAAGGCCAGGCTTTTTATCACTGGTCATTGCCATGCTTTTGAACATTTCAAAATGAAAGGCAAGGACTTTTTAGTGATAGGCGGAGGCGGAGGGCTCAGGCAACCGTTGAATGTTTCGAAAGAAGATATGACCGACCTAGCCAGTGACTATAAGCCTCGGTACCATTACCTTTCCGTAAAAAGAATAGATGATAATCTACTGGTAACCTCGCATTTCCTAAAAGAAGATTTTAATGGATTTGAAACTGGCATGACGTTTAATACCAAAGCCAAAGCAGAACACCTGGCGATAACCAAAGATGAGTTGCATGGTAAATTGGCCAACTAATGCAGGAACAATCCCAGAATATTTTACCGGCCGACTACTGGAATCATCGTTGGAAAACTGGGGAAACTGGCTGGGATATTGGTAATGCATCTAGTCCACTGGTCCGGTATTGCGAACAGCTGGCCGATAAAAATACCTCCATTCTGATTCCTGGCTGTGGCAATGCCTACGAGGCAGAATACCTGCTCGGCAAAGGCTTTACTAACATTACTCTACTTGATATCTCTGCTGTTTTGGTGACGGATCTAACGGACCGTCTACAACCCTATATTGGAAACGGACTTACAATCATTTGCGGTGATTTCTTTGACCATACAGACAGCTATGATCTCATTGTTGAGCAAACCTTCTTTTGTGCGTTGTATCCAGCCAAAAGGCAGGCCTATGCTAATCAAATGTACCAATTGCTGAACCCGGCTGGCAAATTGGCGGGTGTGTTATTCGACCGTAATTTTCCGGGAGGTCCGCCGTTCGGTGGCAATATTGTCGAATATCAATTGCTTTTCGGTCCGCTATTTTCTATTGAAAAAATAGAGCTTTGCTATAACTCTATCCCTGCGAGGAGTGGAAGTGAGTTGTTTTTCATTTTAAAAAAGGCAAAGTAATTTGGCTGGTCCCAAATAAACGGCTGCCCCACTAATCTTCATTAGTGGGTGTATCGGAACAATCGGTGGCCATATAGAAATACAGACTGTTGACTCAGTAACCCATCACCTGTCTCCCTATTAAAAACCGAGCAATACTAAAGCACCGCCTGTATCTGAGGTGGGTACATCAGCCTGATGGTGAGATAAAACAGGAGACCCACGGGTCCCATCAGGAATGTAAGAATTAAAGAAGGTATCAGCCAATAATGTGGCACGTGGCGGGTCTTGGCGTTCTGCCACTCCCACGCACCGACAAACAGGTCGAAGGCGAGGTAATGCACCCAGCCGGCCAGGGTCAGTTCATCTTTACTAAGCAACGACTGCACACCCTGGAGTGAACCAAGGCTGGCAAAAGAGCCAGCGCTGAAAAGACCAATAATATACCAGATATAGATAATGCCGAGGATGATAGGCAGTAACTTGCTCTTTACGATCCAGCCGGTAACATGCCAGTTGGGCGCCACGATCATCAGCAGCCATTGGGGCAATACCAGCATGTTGCAAACCTGGAACATCAGCGATGGAGTCATATAAGTAATTTTTCGGAGCAAAAGGTAGTATATGAATCTGAAAAGTAAAAATGTTGACAGCAGGTTGTTTTTCAGACCGGGTATATTAAATCGCATTTAATGTTCTGTCAACAAGCAGGTTAGCGTCCCGATAAATAATACCTTTCATTTAAAACCTGTGGTAGTATGAACTTAGAAAAAGCGGTCGCAATCGCTACGGAAGCACATAAAGACCATAAAGACAAATACGGCCAGCCTTACCTGGGCCATGTTTTCAGGGTGATGAATGCCGGTAAAACCGATAATGAAAGAATAGCAGGCGTACTTCACGACCTGGTTGAGGACACACTCTGGACTTTTGAAGACCTTGCCGAAGCCGGCTTTGCCCATAATATTATCGAAGCCATCCGCTGCCTGTCCAAGACCAGCGAAAACGAGGACTATGAATCATTCACAGCTCGGGTAGCCACCAGTCCGCTGGCAATTAAAGTAAAGCTGAACGACCTGATGGATAATTTGGACATACGCCGTATGCCTGAAATAACAGAGAAAGATATCAAGCGACTGAACAAGTATTTGAAGGCTTATAAGATGCTGGTGGAGTTGTAGGCTACTGATGGGTTGCTGTGCCTCTTTGAAAATATGGTCCTGGACTGAAAGCAGTTAGCAGCAGCAGCAGCTACCGTTCGATTTTACTTCTAATAAAATTAAATCAAATTCCAGCCTTCCTGATATTATTCAGTTGGCGTAAGACGCTGTGAGGATGAAAGCAAACCCTGACAGCTTGCCACTATTACCAGCCAACCAATCAACCAATAAACTAATCAACTAATCCCCTAATTTCCACTTTCAAAATGTTTTATCATGAGATTTCTGCTTCTGACTGCGGCCTTATTGACCGTGCTTGCTATTTCAGCACAAAAAAACAAAATCCCATCTGAGAACGCCGCTACCATTGATTCGGTATTATTTGGCAAAGTGAAATACCGCCTGGTGGGCCCTTTTCGCGGAGGTAGAAGCGGTACCGTTGCCGGTAGTTATAAAAATAAAAATACTTTCTTCTTTGGATCCACTGGCGGCGGCGTTTGGAAAACGACTGATGGCGGCAGCAACTGGAAAAATATCAGCGATAAAAGTTTTGGTGGTAGTATCGGGTCTGTGGCGGTAGCGCCGTCGGATGAAAGTATTTTGTATGTAGGCGAGGGTGAAGCCACACTCCGCGGCAATGTAAGCGAAGGCCTTAATGGTATGTGGAAAAGTGACGATGGCGGCCGGAGCTGGAAAAATATCGGGTTGAAAAACACCAGGCATATTGTCCGCATCGTCATCCATCCACGCAACCCCGACATCGTATGGGTGGCAGCAATTGGCCACCTTTTTGGGGCCAATGAAGAACGGGGCATTTTTAAAACGATTGATGGTGGCAAAACCTGGAGAAAGGTATTATTCGCCAATGGGAATGCCGGCGGTGCCGAGCTGGTGATGGAACCCGGCAACCCCTCGACCCTTTATGCCAGCACCTGGAATATCAGCCGCACACCCTACAGCATGGAAAGTGGCGGCCCGGGAAGCGGGCTCTGGAAAAGTACCGATGGTGGTGAAACATGGGTTAACCTGATGGATAAAAAAGGAATGCCTAAAAAAGAAGTCATCGGCAATATTGGCATTGCGGTAAGTGCGGTAAATCCTGAAAGGGTATATGCCATGATCGAATGTAAAAGCCGTGGCCTGTACCGCAGCGATGATGGTGGCAATACCTGGGAAAAGCAAACCGATGATGCTAATATTTTGCAAAGAGCCTGGTATTTCAGCAAGATTTTTACCGATACCAAAAATGATAATATTATTTATGCATTGAATGTGAACATGTATCGCAGTACGGATGCCGGCAAAACATTTAAGCCCATCAATACCCCGCATGGTGACCATCATGATCTTTGGATAGACCCTGAAGATGCCAGCCGGATGATTGTGAGTGATGATGGGGGCGCTCAGGTAAGTTTTGATGCCGGCGCCAACTGGAGCACCTATCAAAACCAGCCAACCGCCCAATTCTACCGGGTTACAACAGATAATCATTTCCCGTACCGCATACTTGCGGCCCAGCAGGATAACAGTACAGTACGTATATTAAGTGCCAGCGATGGTGGTGAAATTTCCGATAATGACTGGAGCCCGACCGCAGGCGCCGAAAGTGGTTATGTCGTGGCCGACCCCCTCAATCCCGACATCGTATACGGTGGCAACTACGATGGCTTTCTCAGCCGGTACGACCATAAGACAGGGGAGAACAGGGCTATCAGCGTATACCCGGATAACCCGATGGGTGCCGGTGCTATGAGCATGAAATATCGCTTTCAATGGAACTTTCCCATCTTCTTTTCACCCCATAACCCCAAGCGGTTGTACACCGCAGGTCAGCATTTATTCGTAACCGAAAACGAAGGACAGACCTGGGAAATGATCAGCCCGGATCTTACGACGAACGACACGGCCAAACAGCGTTCGAGTGGTGGACCCATCACGCAGGATAATACTTCGGTGGAATACTACTGCACCATTTTTACCGCCACTGAAAGCCCTTACGAAAAAGACCTGCTATGGACAGGCAGCGACGATGGGCTGGTCAATGTAAGTAAAGACGGTGGTAAAAACTGGGCCAACGTAACGCCACCGCAGGCAGGCAAATCGATGATGTGGAACTGCATAGATGCCAGCCCGTTTAAAAAGGGCGCCGCGTATATAGTGGGCACCAAATACAAACTTGATAATTTCAAACCCTATATTTTTAAGACGGAGGATTATGGTAAAACATGGACCACCATCACCAACGGCATTCCCGATATGCATTTTGCGAGGGCCATACGTGCAGATCACAAGCGACCGGGACTGTTGTATGCCGGCACTGAGTACGGTATGTATATCAGTTACGACGATGGCGGCACCTGGAGACCATTTCAACTAAACCTGCCGCTTGTACCCATTACTGATATGACGATTAAAAATAATGACCTGATCGTGGCCACGCAGGGCCGTGCTATGTGGAGCATCGATGATCTGACACCGGTACAGCAATTCGATGTATCAATGATGAATAAAAGCCTGAACATATTACCCATTAACAATAGCTATCGCCGGGATGGATCGGTAAATGCCAATGCTAAAAACGCCGGAACAAACCCACCTAACGGCGCAGTGATCAATTTCTATGTAAAAGATTTGACAGATACTACCAAAGCCAGCATTACTATCATGGATAAAAACCATCAGGTCATAAAAACATTTGCTACCGATGCAAAAGAGAAAAAGGATAAGATTGAAATCGCAAAAGGCATGAACCAGTTTATATGGAACATGAACTATCCAGAGGCAGAGAAGATTGAGGCCATGATATTGTGGAACGGCACTGTTGGCGGTCCCAAAGCCGCTCCAGGACTGTATTATGCCAAAGTGAAAGCAGGAAAGGATTCAGCAGAACAGTCGTTTACGATACTGGCAAACCCAACGTATAAACTAACTCAGCAGGATTATGAAGACCAGTTCAACACGCTGATTACGATCCGTGATAAGTTTAATGAGCTGCAGAAAGCTATCAAAGGTATTCGTGATGTAAGAAGCCAGATCAATGGCTTTTCCGAGCGGCAGGGAAAGGATTTACCCAAAGAGGTGAAGGAAAAAGGAGACACCATCAACAAGCAACTAACTGCTATCGAAGACGCATTATACCAAACCAAAGCAAAAAGCGGACAGGATGTGTTGAACTATCCCATCCGCCTCAATGATAAAATAGGTGGCTTGTACGATTACGCCAACAGCGGTTACAACGCGCCTACCAAACAATTGAAGCAAGCCTACGCCGATCTGAGCGCCATGGCAGATATCCAGTTACAGAAACTGAAACAGATTTTAGGTACCGATGTGGTACAACTGAATCAACTGATTCGTGATAAGGCTGTACCGGTAATTGCGCCTAAAAAAGACGAATGATCAACAGAGCATTTCGCTGGGGGCAGGCAGTTCAGAAGGCGGTGTTTCGAATGGGTTTTCGTCCGGAATTACATCAGGCTCCTCCATCGGTAACGTGGGTTCTTTCGGGTCGAATGGCTGTTCTGTTTCGGGTTTCTGATCAGGAGCCGGCGTTTCCGGGGGTATTTCGGGATCATTTTTACCAGGTTGCATATAAAAGAGTTTGATGAAAAAATGAGAGTACCACCATGAACCCATCAAAAGTAATACCGGAAAAAGTATGCTTTCCGATTGTCAAACACCTCTCCTAAGCCATCGGGCTTCGAGGGTTTCATAGATGTAAGTGTCAACCGTATTTACTTTATTTCTACTTCCTGTAAATGCTCCAGGCGATGGTTGTGTACGGCTTGCACATAGTAAGTGCCCGGGGGCAAGCCGGCAGCAGAAAAAGACCTGTCGGCATATCCAGGGGAATAACTTGCAGCAGCAAGCTTATGCATTATATTTCCCGCAATATCCGTGAGCACGATTTCTACATTGCCTGCTGTCTGTATATGTAGCCGCACCGCTATTTGCTGATTAGATACGGTTACATTTTCTACAATGGTGCGCAAAACACCCTCTGGCCTCATCCACCGGTTGGCGGGGAGTATTGTTGAATCGGTTACATCCGTGGTTAACGCCAGTATTGCCCCGCTTTCGCAAGGCCCGATCCTGGCGTTATAGTCAGAATTGGCGAGTGCTTTAAATGGTGGCACCAGTTTCACTCCCTGCCCACCTTTCATTCTTACTTTTGTACCCGCACTTCCGGTTAAAGTGGCTGAAGTAGTAACAGCACTGCTTGCCTCATAAAACTCCTGCCCATCAATCGTGCCGGCAACATTGAGGTTTACCGGGCATGGGCTGTACATATCGCTGCTCCAGATGCCGCGGCCGAAAGTAGCGGCCCTGATAGTGTTGGCTGCCGCCGATATCACCAAATCGGTAACCGGTACATAAGGCAGGTTGTTATAGAATGGCACCCAATCATTGACCGTACTACTTTTGCGGTACACGCCATTATCGGTACCTATATATGCGTTATTACTGTTATCCACCGCTACACAATTAATGGGCAGGTTGGGCAATGACCCGCTTCTGTCAGTCCAGGTAAGCCCGGCATTGGACGACGAGTACACTTTTACACCATCCATAAAACCACCGAACGTGACCCACACCTGGCTGGAGTTAATGGGGTTTACATTGATGCAGGTAATCTTTGGAAATGAAGCAGGGAACCCAATACCGGCGCTCAGGATCATGTTGTTGTTAATTGGCCAGGTTACACCGCCATCATCGCTGCGTCTTAAAATGCCGGCACCAGTAGAATTATAGGCTGCGCCACCAGCCATGTAGATCCGATTGCTGTTGCTGGGGCATGTTCGCAAGGCCCAGCCGCCCAGTGGCATTGGTTGTCCGGTAATATAGTAACTCCAGGTGCTGCCCCCATTAGAAACAGTTCTGAAAGTATCAGAACCCAGGAAGAACTTACCGGCCTGAGTACTGTGCATAGCCATATTGGTAAAAAAGGCAAGGTCTACATTTGGTGGTGATATAATTGTGGCAACGGCACCATTGCCGGTATATTTATTTACCTGCGAATTATTTACGGAATAGTAGATGGAAGCATTTCCAGCATCGTACCCAACCGCATAACCATCTTTACCGCCGATAGGGTCAAAATTGCCCGTGCCGGCAACCCTTTTTTTTGTACCATTGTCCTGCTGTCCGCCAATCATTTCGCTATAATCATCCGGACTTACCGCCATTTTGTAAAACTGCCCAATGCTCATAAAGTTAAAATGAGGGGTCCAGTTGGTGCCATTGTCTACACTACTATACACCCCACCATCTGTAGCTGCCCATATTTTATTGTCCAAAGGATTTATGGCAAGTTCATGGATATCGTCGTGGATGCCCGAACCCTTATAAGCCCATGTGCTACCCGAGTTGGTGCTTCGCCATGCCTGTACCCCGCCCACCAAAACAGTGGTGGATGAAGTAGGACTTACAGCTACAGTGAGGTCATAAGTACTTTGGCTTGCATTATCATCGCCAATACTTGACCGGCCCAATATATTGGGAGTATTGCTTTGCAAAGCAAAGCTTACCCCGCTGTTGTCGCTGCGGTATAATCCCTTATACATACCGGTATCAGGAATGCCGCCGCATAATAAGTACACTACATTACTGTTGCTGGGTGCTACGGTAAGGTCTACCCTGGAAGTTGGATTATTGATTATATTATTGATAGCCTGGGTACTATCCCAACTTAGCCCACCATTGATGCTACGCCAAAAATAAGCACGTTTTGAATCACCACTCCGGCCTGCTGCATAGCATACTAAAGGGTTACCCGGCTTAAATGCCATATTAAAAAAGCGCCCATTGTCCCGCACATTTACCCATGTGGCACATCCATCAACCGTACGGTAAAGACCATCGCTGGTGCAGGCAAAAAGAATAGATGGGTTGCTGGGGTGCATTACCAACCGGTAGCCTATAACACTGGCTGCAGCCCCGGGAAAACTACCCGTTTTTGCCCAGGTGGCACCACCATCACTTGTTTTTAAAACGCCAATGGAGGTACGCATGTATCCAAAATCCTCTACCAGGCCGCCGGTATCACTATCGCCATCGCCGGTAAGTATAAAAATTTCGTTCGTATTATTTGGATTGATGGAGATGCCACTAATGCCAAGACAGGGTATATCGGAGGTGATATCTGTCCAGGTGCTGCCACCATTGATGGTGCGCCAAAGACCGCCCCCTGCTGCACCGGCATAAATAATATCGGGGTCGCTTGGGTGAAAAGCAATCCTGTCAACCCTGCCAATGCCGCTTGTAGTTAGGGTAGGGCCAACCAGGCTCCAATTGCCCCCTACAGATTCCACCTTGTCGGGCGAAGCATTGGCTAGCAGCTTTCGGTTTTGCTGCAGGCCGGTGGCTTGTAACATTTTTTCTGATACGTTTACAAATTCTCCGTTTGGCCCAACCCTGCTGCTCCACCAGTATTCCCAGCGTTTCCAATGCTTATACGATCGTTCTGTATTTTTTAGACCCATTCGGGCTTTGGTTGCAGGTAATGTATAATACGTGTCTATTACCTGCATTACTTCGCGCAGGGTCCGCTTATTTTTAAGTAGTGGGGCAAGGGTCACTTCATCTTGCTGGGCATTTACCTGTAGCATACTGCCAAAGATGAAAAGAAGGATGAACAATTTATGATACATAATATTTTTTATAAGTATGTTTTAGGGTTGACATGTATTGCTTTAGGTTGCCAAGGCAGGGCCCGCCCTTGAATAGTCGCGTTAGTAAAGGCAGTCAGGCTATTATCGGGGAGATGCTTTGAGTTAGAAGGTATTGCTTTAAAAGCCTCAATCTGCACCCACAACAATGGACATCCCGCCTGCGAATCCAGCCGGTATTTAAAGAATTTTCGGCCCCATTTGGTCAGCGTTTTTTTAGCTGTGCTACTTCTTCATTAAGCTGGATAATGTACAGGGTGAGTTCTTCTATTTTTTCCATTTGCAGCTTTTGCATTTCGCCTATAGAGAGGCCATCTTTTGCGATGCTGGCTGCAGCGGGAATGCCGGGCAGGTGGTTGTTTTGTTTGATAAAATCTGCTACCTGGTTTATTGGCCGCAGCGTATAGGCGGGGGCGAATACATAATCGGCCCAGTCGGCTTTTAGTTTTACCTGCACTTCTTCGCAGATCATTTTGCCATCCACTCCAAAACTGTAGCCAAGGGGCAGGGAAGTGAGGCCGACCCGCATTTTACCTCTAAAAATGGCATCCCCGTTTACATCCAGTCGCACAACGCCTGAATTGCTGTTGCCACCGATATTTACACCACCTCCGTCGTTCTGGAGATACAGGGTGGCAAAATTGCCATTGTTGCGGGCCATCAATTCATTATTGTCCATTATCAAATTAGCACTATTGGAGGTGCCCAGCATTACAAATCCACTATGTAATTCATCCAGACCTACATCGGTACCAACTGGGATAAATAAAGTCGCCGACGGCTCAGTAGCAGTTGGTGGTCCGATATGCACGGACGCACCGAGCTGTTGTAAAAACAACGCAGAACTATACTCGGCGATACGGGCCTGAATACCTTTGTTGCCAATCGCTACGTTTACGGAGGCGGGATCGCCAAGGAGCAGATAGCCGTAAGAAGAATTAGAAATGGTACTTCCGGAAAATACATGTAGTGATGTTGCCGGGGTCGTGGTGCGAATACCCACATTTTGTGCTTGCAGGGCAGTTAAAAAAGCGGCAGATACAAAAATGCTGAGTAAGTGTTTCCTGGTCATATGGCGTTTAATTTGGAGTAAAAAATTTAGATGTAAACTCCAAAGTATAACTTCAATAGCCTTCTTTTCAATTACAATGAGTATCCGGCATTTAAATGATATACCGGTAAAAAAGCGCTTGAAAAGACGGTAATTGGCGTTACAATAAGTCTGGCCGCCGCTCTTCAGTACGCTTCATACTTTGTTCATACCGCCAGTCTTCTATTTTTTTGGGGTCGCCGCTGAGGAGGATGTCAGGCACTTTCCAGCCGCGGAATTCAGCGGGTCGGGTATATACAGGTGGGGCTAAAAGATTGTCCTGGAAAGAATCAAAGAGGGCGCTTGTCTCATCATTTAAAACACCGGGCAGTAGCCTGCCGATGGCATCTACCAGTACCGCCGCACCTAGCTCGCCGCCACTAAGTACGTAGTCACCGATAGAGATTTCCATCGTCACAAAATGATCCCTCACCCGCTGGTCGATGCCTTTATAATGGCCGCAGATCATTAGCAGGTTTTCTTTCATACTAAGGTGGTTTGCCAGGGTTTGCTTAAAGGTGATACCATCGGGTGTCAGGTAAATGACCTCGTCGTAGGTACGTTCTTTTTGCAGGCTTTCGATGGCGTTCACCAGCGGCTCGCACATCATCACCATGCCGGCACCTGCACCGAACTGGTAGTCGTCTATCTGCCCATATTTATTAACCGCCCACTGGCGCAGGTGGTGGGTATGCACTTCAAGTAAACCCTTGTCCTGTGCCCGTTTCATAATGCTATGATTCATGGGGCTTTCGAGCAGTTCAGGTATTACAGTAATGATATCAATGCGCATTGGAGAGGTTTAGAGTTTAGATGTTTAGGGTTCAGGTATGATGGTTCAGAGTTTGGGTTCAGCCATTAAGCGTTTGGCATCTGGCGTTTAGCGTTCGGCGTTACTCACCCATGAATCCTCCGATATCGCGGCGTTCTTTTTTGGTGGGGCGGCCGATTTTACTTTGTCGCTTGCCGGTTTCAAAACTCGAAGCCTGATATTTTACGAGGTCTTTGTCTTCTTCCGGCGTGATGTCGGCATAGAAATTAATGGCCTCGGAATATTGTACCCGGTGGTCGAGGAGCCCGGTGACTTTAATTACCCATTTGCGGGCCTCCGCTTTTACATCATACACATCGCCGACGCTTACGGTACGGGCAGCTTTTACATTGTCACCGTTTAATTTCACCTTGCCTTTATCGCAGGCATCGGCTGCCTGGCTGCGGGTTTTGAAGAGCCGGATGCTCCAGAGGTATTTATCGATTCGTAGCTTTTCCATATAAGGCGCCTGTTTGGCCGGCGCCAAAACTAAAGAAAAGAGCCCGCAATATGCTTGCGGGCTCTTTTATCAGGATAGTGATAATGATAGAAAATGGTTATCGCTTTAATGAAATCACAGCTTCATATTTCGTAAAATCGTACACATTGCCAGCTGTATAGGGCATTGTAAGCGATTCGAGTTTTGCTATAAAAGCATTGCCGTTAATAGTCACCTGCACCGGCAGTTTTAACCACAGTTTTACGGTATCGGCACAATTGTTTATTTGTAACCCGATGGCGGCGGTACCTCCCCAGATACATACTGCATTCGGCGGACACCTTGATTCGTCTATGACACTGATAAACCTAAACTGTACAGCTTCTTGCCCTGCATCTTTCAGGTTAATGATTCCACCCAGCTTAAGGGTAATACTGTCGGTTTGCCCAGGCAAACAGCATGCTGTTGGCTCCTTGGTCACGATATCTTTTTTGCAGGATAGCATTAAGGAGGAGGCGATCAAAATGGAGGGTAAAATGACGGATAACTTCATAAAAAGCAAGTTTATACCAGGACGGGCGATGCACGAAAATCATTGCACGGGAATTAAAAAAATCCCGAAAGTTGTTAGCTGGCAAATTTTTAAGTTGGTCATCAGGTCAATCGGTCATTAAGTCAATGCCCAATTGACCTGATGACATCCCGGGTTGAAAAATCGCGTTCTAAGTTTTGGACCTCACGGGGTACAAACAAAATATCCGTGAAAAATCCGTTACATCCGCCCAATCCGCGATTCTATCATTCCTGGTCCACCTTGGCATTATCAAAGTGTCGCTCCCAGCCATGCCATCATAGCCATACCCACTTCCAGCGCATTCTCATCAATATTAAAGGTTGGGGTATGCACGCCGCTAGTAATACCCTTGGCTTCGTTGCGTACACCGAGCCGGAAAAAGCAACCTGGTATCTGTTGGGCGTAGTAGCCGAAATCTTCTGCGCCCATGCGCATCTCAGTTTCGCTTACATTTTCTTTACCCATAAAATCATCAGCCAGTTGCCAGGCGGCGAGGGTCAGTTCCTTGTTGTTTAAAACAGTCGGATAACCCACATCTATATGCACGGTTCCCCCGGCCCCCATGGTGGCGCAGAGTTCGGTTACATGTTTCGTGATCAGCGCATGGGCTTCTTTACGCCAGGCTTCGTTCATGCAGCGTAAAGTACCCATCAATTTCACCTCGCTTGGTATTACATTGGTGGCATTGCCGCCCTGAAAAGAAGTGATGCTGAGGACTGTAGGGTTAAAAGGGTTGTTATTGCGGCTCACAATCTGCTGTAACGAAACAATCAGGTGCGAGGCGATGAGAATGGTATCGGCCGTAAGCTGCGGGGCTGCCGCATGACCACCTTTACTTTTAACGCTGATATAAATTTCATCTGCGCTGGCCATTACTGTACCTGTACGAAAACTAAGTTTCCCGGTATCTAAACCCGGATGCACGTGCAAGGCTACAATACCCTGTGGCGCTGGATTTTCAAGCACGCCATCCCGTATCATATAACTGGCCCCACCCGGGTTTTTCTCTTCGCCGGGCTGAAACACCAGTTTCACTGTTCCTTCCCAATCTTCTTTTGTTTGTAGTAAAATTCTTGCTGCGCCCAACAGGCAGGTCGTATGCACATCATGACCACAGGCATGCATAATGCCCGGCCTTGTGCTTTTGTAAGCCACATCATTTTCTTCCACAATAGGCAGCGCATCCATATCTGCCCGAAGCGCTATGGTGCGGCTGGCCGGGTTCTTCCCCTCAATGATGCCCACAACACCTGTAGTGGCAATTACGGTAAAAGGAATGCCAAGTCTTGAAAGATGTGTCTGCACAAACTGGCTGGTTTCAAATTCCTTATAACTTAATTCAGGGTTGGCATGCAGGTAATTCCGGATGTTAATGCATTCCTGTTTATATTCATTCGCAAGCGTTTTTATTTTTTGTTGTAGCATCGGCTTTGGGGTGGAGGGGTTAGGGTTCACCGGTTCTTTAGTTCACGGGATCACAAGTTTACGTGTTCACAAGTTTACGTGTTCACAAGTTTATGGGTTCAAGCGTTCACCAATTTTCGGATAGTGTTCCGGATAATATAGGCACTCGCCTGATTCGAATGCTGGCCTCATCCCCGACCCTTCTCCTCTCGGAGTAGGGTGCCCGGCGTTGAGAAACGTTATTGGGTTGAGCCTTTGGGCTTTTTACTTTTTCGATATTGGAAACCCACCCGATTCTGCAGTAAATCAGACATCATACATCCGACGTAAAACATCCATCCCATATCCTACCTTCCTTAATTTCCTTTTTCTTCTATTTCCTGCAAGTATTTTTTCTCGTCTTCGGGTTTAACGTTGATGATTTCGGGCACTACAAAGACGCCCTTGGGCATCATGGAAGAAAGGCTTTTGCGGAGGTCTTCGGCATCTTCTTTTTTAATAAAATCGCCCATTTTCAATTTAAAAAAGGGAGCCTGATAGCTCATATAGACGGATTGATCGGAGAACCGGCTCAATAGCTGGCCTTTCGTTTTATAGGCCAATTCCCGGTCCGATGTATTCAGCACCATAATCCTGTAGCCTTTGTACTGGCCGTTGCTGGTTCTAAAACTGGCTACTGCATTGATATTGCCCTGTTTCTTCAGGAGGGTTTCTATGCGGCTGTCTTTGTGTACAATGATGCCGGAGCTATCATCCTGCGCCAGCACTGCCGTTGTTGCAAATAATAAAAATACCAGGGTGATAATAAGGCTATGTTTCATCATGATGATCTGCTTAATAATAGAGCTAGCGTTTGTGAAATAATCCGGGAACGGTCAAAAATAGCTAATAGTTGCCTTCCCCGCTACCACCTTTAACAATTGCAATACTGCTGCTGCATCCAAGCCGTGTAGCGCCAGCTTCCACCAGGGCTTTTGCAAACGCATAATCACGGATGCCACCTGAAGCTTTAATCTGCACCGAATCGTTCAGGTGTTTACGTATCAAAGCGACTGTTTCTACTGAAGCGCTTTTTTCGGCATAACCGGTAGATGTTTTCACAAAGTCAACGCCGGCGGCACCGTACAGGTCGCAGCATTTAATGATCTCATCGTTGGTCAGCATCCCGCTTTCAATGATTACTTTGATCGTTTTATTCTTGCTTTTGATGATCGGCATCAGGTGGTTGATCTCATTGGCCACTAATTTCCAGTCGTTGTTTTTGATGGCGGTATAATTGATTACCACATCGAGTTCATCGGCACCATCTACCATAGCCAGAACGGTTTCTGCAATTTTTGCCTCCACAGCTGAATAGCCAAATGGGAAGCCAATAACGGTCGCCACTTTTACCTTGCCGGCAAATGGATTAATAGTAGCAGTGGAAAGAAAGCTCCGGGCAGCCTTTACCATTAATGGCGGTACACACACGGCGGCAAAGCCATGTTCGCAGGCTTCATGGCATAACATTTCCACATCGGTCAGCAACAAACCCGGCTTTAGCAGCGTGTGGTCGATAAAGGGAGCGAGATTCATACCAAATATGATTTATTTATTGTCGTGCAGTCATTGGATCATTGGTCATTCGTTCGTTGAGTCATCATGTTGTCATTGACTTTTTGATCTATGCAGATAATGACTTTTTGATTCGTTGCCTCAATCACAACTTCAGTGAAACACTAATTTTCAACCCCAAATAAGCAGCAATATTCTATAGACCGGGAAGTGTTTTATTTTTTCCCTTGAGCACAACTTCCTGCACACTCTTGAGCAGGGTAAAGACGGCGTAGCCAAAAAAGTTTTTCGTAACCACTCTTGGGTTTTTAATTCCGGATGCTACCCGCTCAGTTTTGCCATTTTCCGGGTTCTGATCATAAATTTTTATCAGGTTCGCCAATAAGGAAATCAGGCCCTTCTTTTTAAACTTGCCTTCGTCGTCGGTTTTCAATACCGTCAGCTTCAGGTCGTGGTACAGCAGGTGCACGTCGGCCGTGGCCATGCCATCGTTTCCTTCAATATGGTATTTGAGATCGTCCAGCACAAAAGACTCCAACTCTGCTTTGGCCAGCGCCCTGAATGCCGCGTTTACATCCGCAGCCTTCAGCGATTTTAAATGGGCATCAGCGACAAAATGGCCATCGTTGCGTGCCAGGTCAAAATTGAACACGCCCGTCATCTCATTATTACCCATAAAAGAGGCGGCTATATTGGCTTTACACCATGGGTTGAGTGCAATTTTTTCCTCCTGGTTGGTTACGTTCACAATGGTACCGCTCATATTGGTAAACTTAAAGCCACCGGTTAAGCTTGTTTTGGCACTTTTCATAGTAAAACTTAGCCGGCCATCGGCAATGGCTATTTTATCGATGTCTATATAACTGTCCGCATTCAACAATAACTGGTGTGGGTAAGTACCCACTTTATTGGTTGGATCCGGCCCGGCAGTGGCATCTTTATAAATCTCAAGGACGGGGCTTAGTAAATTGACCCTCTTCGCTTCTATTTTATCATCGATAATGAGGGCTGACGCATTAAAATTTTCGACGGTTATTTTAGGAAGACTTACCGTAAACCGGTCTTTCTGATGGCCGAACCGGCTATTGAATTCTGCCTGGCTTATATTCGGTATCATCTTTATGGCGTTCAGTTCTACTGATCGCTTTTTAAAATCATATTCTGTTTTCCCCAGAGAATAGCGGTAGAGTCCATCAGTTGATTTCATACTGAGGGTATCGAATGATGTTTGGAGGTTGCTGGCGTACAGTATCCGGGCTGTATCGGCATAAGTAAGTGAATCCACCCGAATATCTGATAAGCGGATACGCGTCTTTGCCAAATGCCAGGAGTCGCGGGTCTGGGTCTGGCGTTTAATGGTTTTGAACGTGATATCGCTGTTACTGATATCTATTTTATCAACGCTGATCGTATTGAAACTAGGCTTTATCAGTTCGTAGAAAGACTTGGGTTCCGTAGTCTTCACAGAATCTTTTCGTTTTGGCTGCTGCTGGATCACGATCACTGAATTGTCGAGCGCCAGCTCGTTAAAGATGATCTTTTTATTGCGCCACAGATCCCAGGGATGTAGCCCCGTTATGGCAACACTGGCCACCTTTATGGAAAAAATAAGTGGTGGCAGGCGATTAGCTGCTTTGAGTTCACGGTAACGGTTGCTATCCACTTGTATGCTCAGGTTACTTAGTGTTGCCGAACGGCCTCCTGGTCCAACCGTGTAGTCGCCCAATGAAAAAGAATAAAGGCTATCCGAACCGTCTACCACCAGTTTTTCCAGTGCATGCTTAATGGTGGGTTTCAGAAAGGTATTTACGCCGATGGAAACAAAAATGACTCCCAGGACAATCAGTAGTAAAATGGGTATGCCAATCCATAAAAGCAACCGCCGTTTTTTCGGCGCAATTTTCTTCATCATAAAAAATGGTTATAAGGGTCAGGTTAAGGTACCAGGTTTTGGGCCTGCAGTTTCGAAAATCAACAATTGAACCATCTTTTAGTAGGCCACGACCACATTTACCGGAGCGGCATTCAATGAAATCGTTAACTGCAGCAGGCGCTTCACATCGTCCCAAACGGCTTTCGTGCCATTGGTGGGATTGCCATTTACCAGTTGGAGTTTTTTCCCATTCACGATAATATTTTTGGGGGTGGCAAAAAGCCCTGGTATGGATAACTTCAGGTGTCGGTTTGCCAAACGCCCTTTGTACCTGCCTCCATTACTACTGATATTGATCGTTACACCCGATGCATGCAAACCGCTTGCTTTAAATCGAATCAGCTCAAAAGCCTTTTGCCGGATGGCGTTTTTGCTTGTGCCATCATCTTCATACAACTCATATTGCGAGGGCCTTTCATCCGGGAAATAAGTAACCTTCAAATTACTTTTGTGGTATTGTGTCGTATTTTGAATGGTGGCAATGGTGGGTATAAAACTGCCTGCTTTTACAAATACGGGAATATGATGTATCGCCAGGGCTTCATTGATCCATTGCCTGCCTGTTATTTTTTGCATGGTGAAATAATTGTACCAGCCGCCATCTGGCAAATACAATTTTCTGGTAGTCGCATTTTTTTCCAGAACCGGGGCTACCAATAAAGCATCGCCCCACATATACTGGTCTTCGGCCCTGAATAATGCGGTGTCATTTTCAGCTTCAAAAAACATGGGCTTTACCAGGGGCTTGCCTTTTAGCGCTTGCTGGTAACAAAGCGTATAATTATATGGCAATAGCTGGTAACGTTGCTCCACGGCCTGGCGGGCGATACTTTTGGTGGGCTCAGGCCACATAGCCGGCTCCGATGGAATATTTTTTACTGATGGATTGATATCGCCTAGCGCCGTGCCGTGCGGTTTAAAAATGGGCGTAAACGCAGCAAATTGCAACCAGCGGATGTAGAGGTCTGCATCGCCGTCGCCGCCTGCGAAGCCCCCGGCGTCAGCGTGTATGTAAGGGATACCGCTCAGGCTGGTGCCCAACATAAGGGGTAGCTGGGCCTTCAGGCCATCCCAGCTGCGGCTTACATCGCCGCTCCATGGAAAACTGCCATACCGTGGCGAAGCAGCGTAGCCACTTCGATTCAGGTGAAACAATCGCTCGTTGGGATATTGCTTTGCAAAATTTTCATACACCATTTTACTCCAGTAATAGCCATAGAGGTTATGTACTTCGTTGGCACTGAACTTTCTTTTAAAACCCAGGTCAGCCAGGTTATGGTACATGTCTGCGGGATGTTTTTCGGGTTCTCCCAGGTCGCCCCACCAGCCGGTTACGCCAATATCCATTTGTTTTTTATACTTCGCCCAAAACCATTGCCGGGCATCCTTCCTAAAAATGTCTATCAGCCCGCCTTTTCCAAAATAAAAATCCTGTAATTGGTAAGGCTTTCCTGCTGCATCCACCGCCAGCATGCTTTTACCCGATTCGTATTGCAGGGTATTTTTCAATAAAAAAGGTTCGGCTATCAAAATGGTCTTTACATGTTGTCGTTTGAAATCTCCAATCATTTTCTTTGGGTTGGGCCAGGCTTTTTTATTGATCCAGTCTAAGTTGCCAAGCGTATTTTGAACACTGTCTCCAAACCAAAACAGGTCAAAAATCACTGCGTCAAACGGAATGCTGT
>JBDSXW010000062.1:0-24508 GCA_039925965.1 Chitinophagaceae bacterium | reverse complement strand
CCTGAATTAGTTTTAAAGGCATGCTTTCATGGTTTCTATCCGTATTGGCACGGCTTTTTTGGCCGTACTCAAAATACTTTTTGTGTAGACGGAGTTGGGATGGAGTTTTCGCCAGCGGGACGCTGGAATATTTTGGGTCCAAGCGGGACGCTTGAACCACCACCTCCATATTGGCGCGGGCGTCTCGCCCGTGCCCAAAATATTTAAGCGTCCCGCTGCTGTACATCCCCTACCCGATCTCCCCAATCACCACTAACCCCGCCGGGTCGCAAAGCATTGCTGTTGCCGCATACTTCACAAAGCGATCATTCTCCGGTCTGCCCGTTGGCTGTTCCACCGATTCTACCAGGAACACGGGTACTTTTACATTCATCACTCCTTTGGCATTAAAGGTTCGGCCAATTTTACCCGACTTGGTTCTTACTATTTTACCTGGTTGCTTTTCCATAAAATGAAAATAAACGTTTCAGGAGCATTTCGCAATTAGTGCCCGGTGCAGGAGTACTGATGCCATTGTTTCACCTTAGCGACCGTGAGTTCTGGCGTTTAATGCTACGTCGATCGCCGAGCTTGATAAAACCCGAAACTGCTGAATTGTGTGCAACCTGTCTGTGTGTATTTTTTTTGCACACAACGAAACTGCACACAGATTGACTCGTCCTGAAAAAAGTTGACAGTTTTTTGGAATGGGTCCTGAATTAGTTTTAAAGGCATGCTTTCATGGTTTCGATCCGTATTGGCATAGCTTTCTTAACCGTACTCAAAATACTTTTTGTCATGACTGAGTTGGGATGGAGTTTTCGCCAGCGTGACGCTGGAATATTTTCGGTCCAGGCGGGACGCTTGAACCACCACGTCGGTATTGGCGCGGGCGTCTCGCCCGTGCCCAAAATATTTCAGCGTCCGCTGCCGTAACTATCATCTTCCCGATCTTATGCTTTATTCCTCCAAAGCAAATTCCCGCCAACAAGCAATCCTTTCGTAAATGATCCCGCCATTCACCAAATCCGTGTATTGGTCGCAAGCTGGTATCAGCGGCTTCCCTACTTTCATTGCGATGAGCCGTAAATACAAATTTTGGGACAGCAACAAAATGTACTTTATCAGTTTTGCCACCGTAAACTGGGTGGATGTCTTCACGCGAAACCACTACAGCGACATAGTACTGGATAGTTGGAAATATTGCCAACGGGAGAAAGGCCTTGAAATATTTGCCTGGTGCATCATGCCCAGCCATGTACACATGATTATCAGCAGCCATGGAAGTAAGTTAGAAGACATCATCCGGGATATGAAAAGTTTTACCTCCAGACATATCCGTAAAGCAATTGCTGCGCACCCACGGGAGAGCCGCAAGGAATGGATGAAATGGATGTTTGAACGAGCCGGTAAAAACAATTTGAGCAATAAAGACTGGATGTTTTGGCAACATAATAACATGCCGATAGAAATTACCAATCAGGAACAATATTTTGAATGTGTACACTATGTTCACTTGAACCCGGTCGTAGCGGGTTTTGTTACGGCAGCGGAGCATTGGTTGTATAGTAGTGCTGGTGGGTATGAGAAGAATAATGGGCTGATCGTGTTGACGGAGTTGGGATAGGTTTTCGCCAGCGGGACGCTGGAATATTTTGGGTCCAAGCGGGACGCTTGAACCACCACCACCAGGATAAATCGCCCAAACATCCACACCAGTTGGTGATTGACCTTGGGGATACTTATAAGGTTACAAAGCTGAAACTACTGCCAAGGCAGGATGGGAAGAACGGCCGTATTAAGGATTATAGGTTGTATTTCTCCAATAGCCCTTTTCCGGGATTGTAGATTTTGAGAATCAAGCGCTATCTGTTTCCAATAGCATCATGCCAACCTTTATACCAGGCTTGCATGTGCTGAACGTTTGCGGAGGGTTCTATATATGCCTTTTCTGTATTAAGGGTTGTAAGTTGTTCAATATCTTTAAATATCCCTGACTGCAAGCCAGCCAGGAAAGCCGCGCCCAGAGCGGAAACATCTGCCATGCCGATATGAACCACCTTCTTTTGCAATAGGTCCGCAAGGAACTGTAGCAGGAATTTATTGGAGGTAATGCCGCCATCCGCCATTAGTTCCTGCAAGGGTACGCCGGCATCGGAGTTCATAGCATGGACCACGTCTTTGAGCTGATAGGCAATGGATTCGAGCGCAGCTCTTACGATATGATTTTTGGTGCTGCCAAAGGTCAGGCCGCTGATACCCGCCTTCCTGTTCATATCCCAGTGCGGCGCGCCCAGACCGCTAAATGCCGGCACGATGTACACGCCCCCGTTGTCAGCAACCGCAGTGGCCATGGCTTCTGTTTCTTTGGAATTAACAAACAGGCCCAGTTCATTTTTTAGCCATTCAATCGTTGCTCCACAGGATACGATCACACCTTCAAAAGCATAGTCTACCCGACCTTCCATACTCCAGCATATAGTCGTCATCATACCATTAGCCGAAGGCTTGGGGATACTGCCAATATTCATTAAAACGGAGCAACCGGTGCCCAGCGTGGCTTTTGCGGTACCGGCTGTAAAACAGCCTTCGCCAAATGCAGCGGCATGACTGTCTCCAATCATCGCAGTGATTGGTAAAGACCTGCCGAGTAGTCCTTCAAAATCCGTTTCGCCAAAATAATTGGCGGAAGGTTTCGTCTCCGGAAGATTTAATGTTCCAAGTCCGAAATGTTGAAGCAGGGACCTGTCCCAATCAAGTTCCTCCAGGTTAAATAGCATGGTCCTCGAGGCATTGGTATAATCCGTCAGGTAACTTTTACCGCCCGTTAACTTATACAGCAACCAGGTATCTACGGTACCAAAAAATGCATTACCCGTATCTATAGCTTCCTTAACCGAGGCCAGGTTCTGGTAGAGCCACATGAGTTTGGTACCGGAGAAATAGGGGTCGGCAATCAGGCCTGTGCGGGACTGTATCTCTGGCTCAAGGCCATTTTGCTTGAGCTGCTCACAGATAGCTACGGAGCGCTTACACTGCCAAACTACAGCATCATAAAGCGGCTTACCGGTTGCATCCCATATTATAAAAGTCTCTCTTTGATTGGAAATACCACAGGTGCTGATATCGCTGAGGTTGCCGCCGCTTGCTTTAAATTCCTTCAGGCATTTTTCAACCGATGCCAGCACATTAGCATAGATCCCTTCCGGGTCTTGTTCTACAAATCCATTAACCAGGTAATTTGTTTTTAACGGCTCAATGCCCCTCGCAACCATTTTGCCACCCTCATTAAACAGCAGCGTTTTCGTGCTGCTGGTGCCCTGGTCTATCGCTAATATCAATTTGGAGTTTTCCATGATGCATGCAGTTGCTATGTCGTGTATGAAGGGTTGTGTTAGTTGAAACGATGCGGGATTACTGGCATCCTTTAATCATTCTTTGAATTGGCTTTGTCGATAATCACTGCTATTAAGATTACGCCTCCTTTTACTACCTGTTGCCAGAACGGTGATACATTCAAAAGTACCAGGCCATTGTTTAAAACTCCGATGATAATGGCGCCCAGCACGGTGCCCCAGATGCTGCCCCTGCCACCCGAAAGAGAAGTACCGCCAATCACCACCGCGGCAATAGCATCCAGCTCGTAACCTGTGCCAGCATTGGGTTGTGCCGAATCGAGCCTCGAAGTAACCAGAATACCGCCTACTGCCGCAAGACCCGCAGCAATAGTGTACACAGCGATCTTAATCCGGCTGGTATTGATACCAGAAAGTTTGGCCGCAGACTCGTTACCACCAATAGCGTAAATATAGCGGCCGAGTCTCGTTTTACGGGTAATCACCACCGCTACCAACACCACGATACCCGAGAGCCAAACCGGCACGGGAATACCTAACAACCAGCCGGTTCCTATATAAGAAAATTTAGGTCCAAGGCCCGTGATGGGAAAACCTTTGGTCCACAACATGGTGAGCCCGCGGGCAATGGTAAGCATGGCGAGTGTAGCGACGAAAGGCGGCACTTTGAATTTCGTAATCACAAGGCCGTTAAATAAACCAAGTAACGCCCCAACCAGCAAACCCGCCACGATGGCCCCAAAAACGGTGAACCCGATGAAGAGGTTGAATGCCGGCATTTCTATTCCGTTCTTCAAAAGCCCAGCCGTGATGGCACCGCATAAAGCCAGTACCGAACCCACAGACAGGTCAATGCCTGAAGTGAGCACTATCAGCGTCATGCCAACAGATATGCAAATGTTAACTGATATCTGCCGCATTACGTTCCAGGCATTGGTTACCGTTAAAAACTTATCTGAGAGCAGCGTGATCACCAGGCACAATATGAATAGTGCTATCAGCGATTGAAATCGTGACAAGGTAGTACGAAAATTATTTTTGTTGAGGGTGGCTTCCATGGGCTTAAATAGTTTTGGGTATAGCGGCTTTCAGAATGGTATCTTCAGTGGCTTCAGCAGCCGTAAATTCAGCAGTCATGCGGCCTTCGGCCATCACCAGAACCCGGTCGGAAATGGCCAGTATCTCTGGCAATTCAGAAGAAACGACCAGGATACCAAGGCCGGCGTCAGCCAGTTGCAGGATCAGTTTATAAATTTCATTTTTTGCGTGGATGTCGATGCCCCGGGTGGGTTCGTCCAGCATCAATAATTTTGGATGGGTCGCCAGCCATTTTGCCAAAACGATCTTCTGCTGGTTACCACCGCTCAGGTTTTTTGCAGCTTGCTTAGGGGACGATGTTTTAATCTTGAGGTCGGCTATATATTTTGTTGAAAGTTGTTGCTCCTTCCCATTATTTAACAGCCAGAATTGCTCCATGTCTTTTAATGTCGTGAGACTGATATTAGACTGCACATCCATCCCCAACACCAGCCCGTCTTTCTTACGGTCCTCAGGCACTAGCGCCAGCCCTACCTTAATAGCTGCGGCCGGCGACTTTGCATGGATCGCTTTGCCTTCCACCATTACTTCACCAGTTGCGGTTCTGGCATGCAAGCCAAATATGGTTTCCATCAACTCCGTTCTCCCGGCACCCATCAAACCAAAAATGCCTACAATTTCTCCACGGCCTACCGAAAAGGATATGTCGGTCAATACATCGCCCCGCATTTTTTCCGCATGCGGCAGGCAAATATTTTTTACAGTAAGCAGGGGCCCAAATATTTTATTGCTATCCTGCTTGCGGATGCTGGTAATTTCCCTACCTACCATCTTGCTGATAATTATATCATGGGTCATCCCTTCCATCTCACCCGCTTCAATCATCCGGCCATCACGTATCACGATAAACCGGTCGGCCATGCGGAACAACTCATTCAGTTTATGCGATATATAAACAATTGTTTTGTGCTCGCTGCGAAGCTCCGCAATAATCCCAAACAGCGTATCCACTTCGCTCTCACTAATAGCCGAAGTAGGTTCATCCATGATGATCACTTCAGCGTTGATGAGCAGGGCCTTGGCGATCTCAACCAGCTGCTGCTGTCCTACCTTTAGTTGGGCTATCATTGTAGACGGACTCACTGCCAACTTCAACCGTGATAATAAAACCTGTGTTTGCTGTTGCATCTTTTGCTTATCCATCATGCCCCAACGATTCACGATTTCGCGGCCGAGAAAGATATTTTCGGTGATGCTTAAATAGGGAATCAGGTTCAGCTCCTGGTGGATGATGGCGATGCCACAATCCTGTGCAGCTTTGGGATTGGCGAAGCTAACAGGCTGCCCCTTGTACAATATCCTCCCTTCAAAATCGGCATACACGCCCGATAAGATTTTCATTAGAGTAGACTTGCCAGCACCATTCTCTCCAATGATGGCATTCACCTTTCCCGGGTGCAGTTCCAGGCTTACATTGTCCAATGCAGTGACCCCTGAAAATTTTTTGGTGATGTTTTCTACAGCTAGCAAGGAATCAGGGTTTTATGATTTTTAAACGCACCGGTATCACTTCGATATCGTCAAGGTTCGGGTGTTTCCTGTTCAGCTCAATCGCACCTACAAAAGCAACCGTCACACCGCTCTTAATATTGGCTTTAAAGGCCGGCAATACTTCTGCCCGGATGATCTTGTTGATCTCAACCGAAACATTATTAAAATCCATGCTATTGGTAAAGTCGCTCACATTCAAAATACCAGATGCATCCCTTACTGCATTCCCAAATATATATTCAGTAGCCAGCCGGACCGGTTTTTTGGATGAATCAGCAAGAATAGAAATAGCTACTTCATCTTCGTAAACGGCTTTTACCGGACCCTCCCCTTTTACCAGTATGTACCGGATATTTCCAATGCCAAGTGCATGAGAACAAGCGTCGAATGTGCTGTCGGGGTTTGTAAGCAGACTCCGTTTTAAGGTTGCAATTTTAATGGCGGTATCGGCTACCGGCAATAATTTATTCCAAAAATTACGGGCGTACAGTTTCGGATCAAATTGTTTTGCCAATGACGAAGCCTTCACTTCGCTTAGCTTTTTAAAGTAGACGGAGTTGTATACCACCAGGGCAGCCACCAACGCTATTGCCACCCATGTAAAAAACTTTTTCTTCATACTAAGATTATTTTTTGCCATAGCCTGTGTAGTCGGCAATATTTTTCGAGGTAACCATTTCTACAGCCACTGGTATTTTTTTCGGAAAATCCCTTCTGCCTTTAAAATACTCATCGGCAAAAATGGCGGCGGTTTCAGCCATCACCTTGGGGAACTGCATACCGGTGGCGACCATGTTTCCGTCCTTAATCGACTGGATCGCATCTTCGGCACCATCGAAGCCAAATACCTTCACCTGCTTGCTTTTACCTGCAGCTACCAATGCCTGGTAAGCCCCCATGGCCATCGCATCATTGCCACAAAACACGCCTTCAATATCCGGGTGCGCCTGCAGGATCGACTCCAATACTTCCATGCCTTTATTGCGGTCAAAATCAGCACTTTGCTGCGCCACCATCTGGAGGTTGGGATACATGTCCACCACACTATGAAAACCCTTGGAACGGTTCCAGGTATTGTTGTCGCCCACCAACCCAAGTATCTCCACATACTTGCCCTTCTTGTTCATTTTTTCTACGAAATATTTACCAAGGGCTACACAGCCGGTATAACTGTCGGCGAGAATTTGGGAAGTGGCGGCATCAGGTGCATTTACCTCGCGGTCCATACAAAAAACTGGAACCCCAGCAGCTTTAGCTTTCAGCACATTGGCTACAGAGCCATCTGCATCGGTTGGATTAAATAACACGGCGTTATAGCCCGAAGCAATAGCATTCTCAAAATGATCCGACTCCAGGGCGGTGTTATTCTGAGAATCAAAAATCTTGGTTTCATAGCCCAATTCCTTTGCTTTGGCGGCAGCCGTTTCGGCCAGCACCACAAACCAGGGGTTGTTAAGCGTGGATACAATGACGGCCACTTTTTTGGATTTGGTATTCGCTCCATTTTTACAGGCGCCAGCTGCTATCACAACCAACAGCAATAAAATAGTCCGGATATTGTTTTTCATACTGCAATTACAAATCGTTAATAATCTTCATTCCATATTCAACCCTCAATTCTTTTTAAATGTATTTTTCAAGTTCTCATGGAAATATAAATGATGCCATATTCACTACTGTTGAATGGAGCGTCGCCAATGTCGATGCCATGAAACCCAATGCTTGTAACCCGAAAAATAAATGTATAACATCTCTTAATTCACTGGCGAATCCAGTAAACAACTCATTTTTTCAAAAGTGCTAAGGCCGCCTCCGCAATGCCGGCTTCTGACAAACCATAATGATTAAAAATTTCCCCTTGTGAACCAGTTACGGTGTACTCATCAGGGATACCCATAATCTTAAATGGAATACTGAAGCCATGTTGCAAGAGGTAAGACGCGCAGGCTTCGCCAAGTCCGCCATAAACACTGTGTTCTTCTACCGTGATCATTGCGCCACAACTGCCCGCAAGGCGCGCCACCAATTCATAGTCCAGCGGCTTGATCGTATGCATACTCACCACCGTTGCTTTGAGGCCGTATAGCTCGTCCAGTTTCTTCGCCGCCTGTAGCGCAGGATATACTGTTTCGCCGGTTCCAATGATAGCAATGTCGCTGCCTTCTGTAATCACCCTTCCTTTACCAAACTCAAAGCTGGTATGGGTTTCACTCAGCGGCGGCATATTTTTTTTTCCGAATCGCAGGTAGATAGGCTTGCTGCTAGCGGCTGCCAGCCGGATGGCCTGCTCCGTTTCAAAATTATCAGCAGGGGCTACCACTATTAAATTATTTATGGCCCGCAACACAGCGAAATCGTGCAGGCTATGGTGTGTGGATCCCAGCGCCCCATAACTCACACCAGCACTAATGCCAATCAGTTTAACCGGGTTGTCGGAATAAGCCACATCATTCTTGATCTGCTCCAGTGCCCGGGCTGTGAGAAAACAGGCCGGGGAAACTGCAAATGCTTTTTTACCTGCGGATGCAAGACCAGCGGCCACGCCCACCAGGTTTTGTTCGGCGATTCCAATCTCCACAATCTGCTTTGGAAACTTTTGCCCGAACGGCACCAGCTTACCCGATCCGCGTGAATCACTGGTGACCGCCAGGATATTGCGATCGGCTGCAGCAAGTTCCTGCAGTGTTTCGGAAAACACTTCCAGGTTTGCTTTATATACTTTTTTTTCTGTTTCTGTAATAGTAGTGCCCACTGTTATACTTTTTCTGCTGTTAATGATGCCAGGCCGCCATTTAACTCAGCCATTGCGTCGGCGAATTGCTGCTGGGTGGGCACCCCATGGTGCCATTTAAGCTGGTTCTCCATATAGCTTACGCCTTTGCCCTTGATAGTATGTGCAATAATTAAAGAGGGCTTGCCTACTTCAAATGGCAGTACATCAAAAGCCTGTTTTAACTCCGCAATATTGTGACCATTTACATGCTTTACCGCCCAGCCGAAACTCTCAAATTTTTGATCTATCGGGTGCGTATTACATACTTCCTCGTTGCGGCCGGTTATCTGCAGCTCGTTGTTGTCGATGATCGCACAGAGGTTATCCAATTTGTAGTGAGACGCGGTGAGTGCAGCCTCCCAGTTGGAGCCTTCCGGCAATTCGCCGTCACCGAGCATGGTAAACACCCGGAATGAGGCATCATCTAATTTTGCCGCCAATGCATTGCCCACCGCAAGGGGCAATCCATGCCCCAGCGCACCCGTATTCTGCTCCACCCCATTTACCTTCTTTGTGGGATGACCGATGTAATGTGATTTAAAATGGCATATGGTTTCCAGGTCAGTTTCAGGAAAGAAGCCTTTGTCTGCCAGCACTACATACAAGGCCTCCACGCAATGGCCCTTACTTTGAATGTACCGGTCGCGATCTGGCGACTTGAAATTTTCGGGCCTGGTATTTAAAACATAGTTGTACAATACATTCAATATGTCTGTGCAGGATAAACTGCCGCCGGTATGTCCGGCATTGGCACCTAAAATGAAGGTGAGTATTTTTTTCCGGTATTCTATCGATTTTATTGCTAACGCCTCGTCTGTCATGCTATGCATTTTATGAAGAAAAAATGGCACCTGTACTCATACGGGATTTTACCCGGGGTGCTGGTACACTTCCCAACCCATATAATTTTCAAATGCCTCTTTCAAGATCGCTGCAGTTTTAGAGGCATTCATGACCACATGGTGTTCAAAGCCGTTTTTGCATACATACTGCATCAGGCCCTGGAGGTTATTGATCTGTGAAACGGCCTTGTTGCCAAAGGTTTCCAGTGCATCATTAGTGAGTTCACCTTCACCGATATAGCATTTGATAACACCCCGTGTATCATCGGTGCTGATGCGCCCGAAAGTGAGTGGCATCGCAGGTGTACGGCCACTAAGTGCACCGTAGGTATTCTCCACGCCAACGGCTGTTCCCAGTATTGGCGCGTTACTGATCTCTATATCCGGCAGGAAAGATTTGGCCCAGTTGCCACAATGGAACAACACGCATTTATTTTCATCATCGGCATAGTTATTATTCCAGTCTACCAGCGCACTGGGTGAGCCAGAAGCCAGCTGCATCGCATACATGGTGAGCGTGCCGGTAACGTCTACCTCGCAGGCGCTCGGCAGCATGTTCTCGCTCATCATGCTCATGCTGGTGCATACATTGCAACCGTAATTTTTTTGCAACGAAGTCCAGCACTGGATGGCGGTGGCATCGAGGCAATTGGCATCCATAAATTCGGTGAGTACCACATCCAGTTTGGCTATCTGAACAAGGGCGTCATCCGGCGTGAAACCGGTTTTGGCATAGCCTTTTATTTTATCGAGCCGCTCTTTTACAACGGCATCGTCTTTGGTTAACTTATTAGCATTTCCGAGTATCTCTGAAAGGTCAACCGTGGTTACGGTGATGCCATTTCGTTGGAGAATCTTTTCGCTGTAGCGAACAGTGTGAAAGCCACCCGGTCTTGCACCGATTGCACCGATGCGTACATTTCGCATCCCTTTTACCACCCGGCATACACCCATAAAATTCTGTAAGTCTTCGGTAAAAGTGGGATCTGACGGATGCACCACATGTTTTTGCGTAATGGTGTATTTGATACCGTATTGGTACAGGTTATTACAAACCGAGATTTTACCGCACCAGGAATCGCGGCGGCGGGCTACATCCAATTTATCCAGGTCGTCCGGGTAAGCCTGAATTAATACCGGCACATTCAGCTTAGCCAATTTGAGTGTTTCAGCTACGCCGCGCTCATCTCCAAAATTGGGGAGCACTACGAGCACACCTATAATTTCCGCTGCATGCTGCTTAAACAGCTCGGCACAGATACGGGCATCCTGGAAAGTCTCTACCCCACCGAGTTTGGTTTGGGTCTCATCCAGCAGGATGGGTTTGATGTTTAGTTTGGCGAGGACATCGAGTATGTCTACGCGGGCTTCCGAAACTAGCTTGTCAGGAAAAAAATCCCGGTTGCCAATGATTACGCCGAGGCAGGTTGTTGGAGGCATATGCTATACTATTTTTTTTATTGTTATATTTCATTGGTAACGCCAACAGGAACTGTTATCCTCCTCCCATATAAAGCGGTGCATAGGATTCGCCTTTTTCAGCTCTACCAGGTAACCAGGTTAATGACGAATTGACCCGATGACTTAACGTCCAAGTCACGTTTTTCCCCTTACCGACATATATGTTGAATTGATTCAGATCAGTTGGCGATGATCGGTTCAATCCCCGGTTCCGTAACGGGCATCATGCAGATATTGATGGCATTTGTAATAACGGCAAGGTTCTTGAAACCCCTGAAATTACGTGCTATTTCGGTGGTGGTGAAGCCAGCATCCAGGATAACGCTACCGCCAGTTTCGTTAAATTCCAGGCACCGGCAGCAATCAGCGCTTTCTTATCGAGGTGCTGCTGGTGGCTTAGTAAAAGGCTCCGCACCTGGTCTTCATTATACTTTAGCTTGGCGCCACCGTGTTCCATTAAGATCATGCCATCGCCCTCCAGTTTTTCCAAATCCTGCCGCACCGTTACTCCAGCTAACTTAAACAGCTTTGCCAGGTTGGCCACTTTGGCCGGCCGTTCTTCTTTCGCAGATCAAGGATTTTTTCTGGTCGTTGATTCTGCAACATGAGCTGGCGTGAAATGTCCAGCTTCGAAAATGCGAAAATAAACGAAAACAAACGAAAGCCAAAAGAAAATAGAAAGAAAGATTGTACACATTTTGTGTTGGCTTACTCTAGGTTTATATAATAGAAAGAAAAAATTGCGCAGTTAAATAACTGCATTACATTCGCAGTCAAATAGCTGCACAAAATGGAAATCCGTAGAGATGTTTTTCAAGCCATCGCCGACCCCACACGCAGGGCCATATTAGGTTTGATAGCACTGCAGGCAATGACGCCGGGCGCCATTGCTGAAAAGTTTGACTCATCCAGGCAAACGATTTCAAAACATATTCAAATTTTGCAGGAATGTGAATTGCTCACCCAGGTTCAGTCAGGAAGAGAAATTCACTATCACTTCAACCCAAATAAAATGAAAGAGGTAGCTGATTGGTTAGCGCCATATCAACAAATGTGGGAGGACAGGCTAACCACATTGGATAATCTGCTTCAAGCAATGCAAACGAAAGAAACAATACCAAAAAAATAATTTCCTAATAATTAAATACTCAAATTACATGACTAAGCCAATGTATCCCTGCTTATGGTTTGATGGACAGGCCAGGGCAGCTGCAGATTTCTACTGCACGATTTTTCCGGATTCAAAAATAATCATGGATTCAGGAATGGTTGTAAATTTTGAACTCAACGGGCAACTTTTTATGGGGCTGAACGGCGGGCCACTCTGCAAATTTAATGAAGCTGTTTCTTTTGTAATTAACTGTAAAGACCAGGCGGAGATTGATCATTACTGGTATAAACTCATTGCCGATGGCGGCCAGGAAAGTATGTGCGGCTGGTGTAAAGACAAGTTCGGGTTGTCGTGGCAGGTGGTCCCGAGCGTATTAGGCCAACTCATGTCTGACCCTGAAAAAGGTCCGCGGGTGGTGCAGGCGTTTATGAAGATGAAGAAGTTTGATATTGAAGCGCTGCAGAATGCGTGAGGCTATAGCAATAAATAGTATCCTTTATCAATTTATTAATTATGGTACAGCCATTGAAGTGACGAGAACATTCAATGCCCCGTTGAAATTGTTTGGAATGATTGGCTCGATCCAGCACTTGTTAACCAATGGAAGGGGCCGAAACAGTTTATCTCACCAATAGCAAAAATTGATTTTCGCCAGGGTAGCGAATCCATTGAAGCACGAAAGCGCGGAAAGTAATGGGCGGCCAGGAATATTATTCCATCTGGAATGTCGCCAAAAATACGAGTCCAATACAAAATCTTTCGCGATGGGAATATGGTGCGAGTAATTCAATTTTTGGCTGTATTGCATTTCTGCACGTATGAATTTGTGCTGTTCTCCTAATTCATGCGCCTAAGTCTATGCGAAAACCTGGAAAGCAATCTCTGGCAGCTGTAGCCAATCCGGAATTATTTTAAACCAATCCCATTTTCCCGATAGCCCAAATCCGGAGCCTTGCCCTGGAACGGAAACCCGACATTTACGCCGAGATCAATCAAGGCACTACCTGGCTTCAATTTCATAAAGTCAATGGCTGGCAGGCTTCCGTCTGCCTGCCGTGGCGCAGTAAGCTGGGACTGGTCAAGGCTGATAAAATCAGCTTCGCTTACCTTTACCGGCAGGTTAAAATAGTTATTGGTCACATCAGAACTGTCGGTATTGATATTGGCATACTCGGCGCTGCGGGCCGCGAACCCGAGGTTGTTTTTCATAATATGATGATAGCCCGGTACGTCCGTTTTATTGTCGGCGAGGCGGTTGAGCATATTGTAATTGATCCCATTGAGGTAGGCGGAGTTATTGTACCAGTCGCTTCCCTGTATATGATGGTTGGAATAAAAGCCATTGGCCTTGTTACGGACCGCGAGGCAAAAGCGAACGGTGTTGCGCGGCACCGGGTTGGGCACATCTGCAGCGGCCCTGCCTCCATAACCGCCGGCTTTAAAACCATTGCCATCACCGAGGCTGCCGAAAGAAGTTCCATAGCCATTGTAAAAAGCCCAGCAATTTTCGAACACCGTAGATTCAAATGCTTCCGATACTCAATGTAGTAGCAGCGCCTGTAAATGGTGCGGTGGTCGCGGCATTGAATATGTAATTAGAACCTGCGTTCAAATTATAAGTGGCGATGGATGGAAGTGAACCTCCCATGCCGGCGGTATTGGCAGTAGCAAAAGTGCCTGCGCCCGTATTAAAAGTGATGGACAGAGGCGGTTCACTCGCACTGTCTGCAGAAGCAGTAGGCGCTTTTGAGACTACGTATTTGCCGCTGCCGCTGTAAGCTGTAACAAAAGTACCTGCGGGAAACAGCGTTGGGTGGCTGATGCTGGCAACATTGGTACCTACCGGAATAGTGCTGATACCTGCAATGGTAATCGTCGTGTTACCCGCAGTTACGGAGCAGGAGCTGTTGGGGCTATTGCTTCCGGCTGGTTTATTAAAGGTCTTATTGTAGGGGCTGAAATTATTAAAAGAAGGCGTGCCGGATCCGGTGATGGTATTGGTACCTACATCCAGTTTACCTAACACATTTACCGCACCTGTAACATTAATATTTTTTTGCAATTGCACATTGGCCTTGTCATTTACCTGCAGGGTAGCTATTGGAGAAGTTGTGTTAGAACCTGATATTTTTTGTAGTGAACTGCCTGCAAAGATCATTATACCGAGGTTAGAATTGGTAGTGCTATTATTTATAAAATCGCCATACACGATAATCCTGCCGGCATTGGTAGCATTTGTTGGAGTACCCATAGCTGTAATAGTCAAGGTATCTACCCTTCCCATATTTAATGCCAATTGTGCAGTCGACGATCCCGGAAAGCCCGTGTTGTTCCAAATCAGGTTACCGAAATTTTGCCCCCTTGCCACAAAATATGGCTCGTAGGCAGATTTGCAAATCATATTATAGGTACTGTTTGCTAAAAATGATACCGCCGGAGAAAAAACGAGCGGTGCGGTAGCTGCATATGAGGAACCAAATGGCGTAAGGGAATAGACTGCGCCGGTAGTTCCCACCGGTCCGTGTCTATAGGTACTTCCAGCCTGGAATACTGTCGCAGCCGTTCCTGTATTAAATGCATAAGAAGCCGTGGCGGCCGAACCAGTTCCGCAGGTATTACCCATCAAATAAAATTTCCCGCCGCTGATATTTACGATGCAATTGCTACCCGAAGCGAAAACAAGCGATCCCGGATCATGAGCAATAAGCCTCGCTCCATTGCCCTGCTTAGAAAACTAAAATCACCATTTACAATTCCCGTAGCACCAGGCTGTATCGCCAAAACAAACGCCCCAAGCTGGCTTGAGCTACCCACCGAAATTCCAAAATTCAATGAACATCCCGCATCAATTGTCAGCCCTGGATTACCCTTAATGTAGAGTGCTGTTGCTCTTGAATAAGTAGTTCCAGCGGGCGCTACTGATGCATCAGATGCAATGGTAAGATCCGCATCAGATGATACACTTAAAACCTCAGACATGGTTGTATAATCTGCGTTAAAAATATAATCGCCCTTACGTAAGGTCGTAGAAAAATCTGTTCCGGTTCCGGTAACAGGTTTTGTTACACCACCATAAGCTGCACCAAAAGCTACCGTTCCGGTGGCAGTTGCAACAGGTGCAAGGGTTAGCACAAATACCTTAGCACCGTTGACCAGCTTTAGTTGCCCGGTAGAATCCCTGGGTAGATCCCTGATGTAAACTGATTTAGCTGCAAGTCCAGGAGCATTACCGTCAAAGATCAGGATATCATTTCCTGCAGATACAGTTCTTTGTGAACCACTGCCGACCTGTGCGGTATTCCAATTCGCGGCTACCCAGGGAATCGCAGTAGATCCTGTGGTATTTTGTGAGCCCGAACCGCCGACCCAGTAATAAGTTGTTTGAGAGAAAGAGGAGAACGTGATGCACAACAGCGCACCCATGCTTAGTAGCAGTTTTTTCATACAGCAGTTTTTAGTGGTTTTACAATCAAGGCGTAAATGTATCTTTTACACTTATCAGTAACATCCTGTGCTGTCCTGCTTTTAGCTGCTGTTTTACAAAAAATATTAAAATAAACCTAATCTATTATTCTTTGACCCGGGAATAGATCTCTGCTTCTATAATGCTCAGTCTTCCTTTGGCATTGGCGTCATCTCTTTTCACACCGTCATCCAGCTTCTTGCCATTTACTTCTACGCCGGTCACCTCTTTACTGCTGCCGGTGGCATATAATTCTATGCGTAGTTTCTTACCGGTTTTCGGGGCGAAGGAAGCGGT
This sequence comes from Chitinophagaceae bacterium, assembly GCA_039925965.1. Taxonomy (GTDB): domain Bacteria; phylum Bacteroidota; class Bacteroidia; order Chitinophagales; family Chitinophagaceae; genus JAZKFT01. The sequence continues at coordinate 8,637 of JBDSXW010000062.1, read as the reverse complement.
AAAATAGCCGAGGTTGCTGGTGGTAGTATCTTTAAAAACTTGCATGCCGTCCACAGAAATTCTAAGCGGGTAAGTCCGGGTCCGGAAGTTATTTAGCTTCAACACAACCTCACTTATCGCAGCCGGCTTATCCAGTTCATATTCAATCCATGCAGTGGATAGCTGGCCATCATTTACCCAGTCTGTGGTTTCATTGTCGTCATAACTCGCAGCCGTACTGTCTCCGTGGGCTCCTGCATTTGCGTGAACGATTTGTAGCGCTATACGGGATATCTTAAACGATTCTCCTGTAGGCGTAGGACCCCGTCCCAGGTAAGATTTTAAGCCAGTTGCTGGTTGCTGCAATGCTAGCCCGTCCAGCACAGTAAAGGGTTTGGAGACAAGGACAAGACTAGTTGATTGCAGGCCCTCCGCAGAAGCTTTAATGGTACTATTGCCCGCCTTTACGCCCGACCGGATCAATACCCGGTTAACGCCGCATTCCACCGGCAGGTCTTTTGACAAGATAAAATTATCCGGGCCCTGCGCCATGCCGCCCCGCCATTCAGCAGGGCCATCCAACAAAAAGTGAATAGTATTCAAAGCGGTAGGGCAGCGGTTGCCTTTTGCATCCACCACTTCCACTTCCACTAATGCCAGGTCGGCGCCGTTGGCAGTAAAGCCGGTTGGTGAAGCAATGTTTGTGAGCCGGACAGCCGTGGGTTCCCCAGCCGTTTCATGCTTCGCTTCGCTCAATTTTTTACCAGCGGCATCGTAACCTACAGCCGTGATATTACCAGCCTGCCAGGCAATATTTTTAAACGTAAAAAGAAAATGATTGCTGCGTTCGCCATACCCCTGCGACTTTCCATTTACTAATAGTTCTACTTTCTCGGCGGATGCAATCACATAAATATTTTTAACCACGCCTGGTTTATAATTCCAATGACCCACAATATAGATGCCGTCCGGCGCAGCATCCGTCCAGCCATTCCACATTACTTTATGGGCGTAGTAACCATCTTTGATAATACGTAAGGCATCTACTTCCCCACTTCTTCTAAAGTTCTCTGCCCCGCGATGGTGGGTGTTGCTTTCGCTGAAAATAATGTTTACGCCACCTGCATTTACACGGGTGCCTGTGCCAGGCCGTTGCTGGTAATATTCGTTCCAGCGAACGACGTTTTCTTTGGCATGTTCATCCTGGTTATGGTTGTACGAACTGGCGTCCGCACCATTGTGTAACGGGCCTTCCCCTTCTTTGTGATAAGGTGGCGAAAACTCATCCCAGTATTTGCGTAAAGCCTCGTCCCTACTGTATTCCATCATCCAAAGCGGCTTGCCGGCACTCTTGTCGATGTATAACATTTCACCGCCATATTCCGCCTCCTTGCTGTCGAGCATCTCGCGGCTTCCGATGGCCCTTCCACCGTATGGATCGTATTTGTTGCGGATATTTTTCATGGCCCGCATATGTGCTTCGCTGATGCCTTTGTTGCCACATTCGTAAAAAATAATGCTGGGGTTGTTGCGGTTATAAATGATGGCATCCCGCATTACTTCGGTGCGTTGCTCCCAGCGCCTGCCATCCACATCTTTCTCCGAGTCGCCGGCGGGCATCGCTTCTATCAGCCCCACGCGGTCGCAGCTTTCGATGTCCTGCTTCCAGGGTGTAACGTGCATCCAGCGTACGAGGTTGGCATTGCTTTCCACCATTAAGTTATTGCTATAATCACTCATCCATGCGGGCACCGAAGTGCCGATGGCCGGCCATTCGTTCGTGGTACGCTGCGCATAACCTTTTAGTTGAATCGTTCTGTCATTGAGCCTTAACACCCCGTTAGCGAAAGCAGTTTTACGAAAGCCTGTTACTGTCTTCACTACGTCTGTTGCGATGTTGTCGATTTTTAAAATCGTGTACACGTTGTATAAATAGCCATAGCCCCAACTCCAGAAGTTGAGACCGGCAACTTTTCCGGATGCCTGTAATGTTACCGTTTCTCCAGCGTTGATCTTCTGAACTTTCCCAGGAAATACCGCTACCACTTTACCAGTTACCGCATCTTCAATACTCACTTCATAGCTACATGTTTTAGCTGTTTCATAAGCATTGTGCACTTCGGTTTCGGCATTGATAACAGCCGATCTTTTTGCGATATCAAAATCATTGGCATACACATAAACCCCCGTGGTTTTAAGGTTGGAATACAGGGGCAGCGTTTGGTATAATTTGTCTGTAATGTGCAGGAATACATTTTTATTGATGCCGCCGTAATTGGCGTAGAAATTTTTATCATTCCACTGAAACGTGCTGTTGGTGGCCTTTTCGTGGTAGTTCCAGTTATTGTCGATTCTTGCTGCCAGCACATTGTCTTCACCAAACTTTACCGCATCGCTGATATCGAAACCAAAAGCCATGATCCCGTTTTCACTGAGACCGATTGATTTACCATTCAGAAAAAACTCACCTCCATGGCGGATGCCTTCAAACTCCAGAAATATCTTTTTGCCTTTCTGTGCAACTGGTATTTTAAAATGCTTGCGGTACCATACAATTCCGACGCTCAATTCGTCGATTGATTTTTTGAAAGCATCATCCTCATTGAAGGCATGTGGAAGGGTTACCGCTTGCCAGGCATTGTCATCAAACGCTACGGATGAAGCTGTCGCATCGTCGCCAACAAACATTTTCCAGCCGGGATTAAAATTGTACTTAGGCCTCACGGCAAATGGCTGCGCGAACAGTTGAGCAGCCAATCCAATCAGCAAAGGCATCGTCGTAAATAGTAATTTTCTACACATGAGTTTGAATATTTTAATACCAGCAAATTCAATCAATCTTCATAACCGGCATCAATCCTTTGTAAGCTTCTCCACTACCGTCGAAACTCCATCATTCACTTTAACGAAATAGGAGCCTTTTGCCAGGCCGGTCATATTGAAGCTACACTGCTTAGCAGCAATATTGGCCTTTGTTTGCAGCAGCTTACCAAGGGCATCATAAAGTGATACTTCCCTGAGATTGTTGGCTGAAGACGTTGCCACAAACAAGGTGTTCATAACAGGGTTGGGATAGATCGTAATCAGTTTTTTCAAAATAAAATTAACCTGCTTTGTAACAGAATACACAAATTTACCATCGTTGTCCACCTGTTTCAGGCGGTAGTAATTGATACCATCTGCCGGAGTGCTGTGTGTAAATAAATAACTGCTTCCATTGGTCGCATTTGGAGCAGCGGTTACCCTGCCGATCGTTGTAAAACTGCGGCCGTCTGTGCTTTGTTCTATTTCGAAATGACTGTTGTTACTTTCGGTTGCGGTCCTCCAGCTTAATTGCACTTTTTTATCATTTGTAGCTTTTGCATCAAAGGCCAGCAGTGTTACAGGCAGTGCGCCCACAATCGCTTCCAGGCTTATATAGTCGTACATGAGGTGACTCACCCAACCGGAATTGGAAGGCATCACCAGGGTGATTGTATTATTTCCCACTACCAGTTTGTTCATCGGAATCAATATGGTATTGTAGGTGTATTTAGCAAAATTTGCCTGGCGGATAAAGGCATTGCCGTCACCGTTTGCCGGATAAAATGCAGTGGGGCTGGACGCTTCGTTGTTGATATAAATCCATTGCTGTGCATGATCGTTACTGGCATAGGCAATGGTAAGCCTGGCATTGCCCGTGGTTGGGATACCCGCAGGCAAAACAAAATTTAACCGCCATTTCCAGGCATCGCCAGGGTTAGGAATCGCATCAGTGGTAGGATACTTCGTATGTGCATATCCCAGTTTGTCCGCCCAGTTATTATCTGCCACATTGTATTCAATCGGGTTCGGGAAAGTGTCCCTGAACTTGTTCTGGATATTGCCTTCGCAATAATCAAAATCACCCAGCTTAAATTCGGCGGAAGTCCTATCGGGCTTTCCAATTTCAAATATCAGGTTACCAAAACTCCTGTCGATGGTTCTTGAAAGCGTGCCGAGGTTGGTATTGCCGCCAGCGGTGACGGTTACATTATCCAGGCGGTATTCCCCCACAGCGCCATCTACAAAAGCAAACAGGCTATAAGTGCCGGGACGTACATTCGGTATGGTAAAACTCCCTTCCACACTGGTTTTTACCCAATACTGGTAGTTCCTGCTTTCAAACTGAAAATTGGTGGCTCCATCAGAAAGATCTGTGAGACCAATCCAGGCACCGCCCCCATTAAAGGCTGGCTTTAGGGCATCCTGTATCACATAGCTTCCTATTACAGAGCCGCGGAGGCTGGCCGGCGGATAAGCAGCGGAGTCTTTAACCCAGGCATAGGGCCATTGACTCGTTTCCTGTACCTGCCGGGCTTTGGCTTCGGCCCAGTTCTGGTCGCCTGTTGGCTTATCGGTAATTAACAACATATATGGACCAAATACTTTTGTCCAGCTGGTAAGGGTATCGGCAAAAATGCCGCCGTCGCCGTAGTGCACGCCATTCATACACTGGTGAATGATACCTGCAGCAGCATTGAGATCATGGTGCATGGGGCCCTCGTTAAAATACTCGCAACTGGCATTGATGCACCAGGAGCCGATATTATTGATATTGCTTGCCTGGCCCCAGACTGGGTTGTCCCAAAATTTCAAACTGTACTCATACTTGCCGTCGAACTTGCCGGCTCTTACGCCCGTCGTTAAATTTACTATTTCCTGTGGCCCGCCGCTTCCGGTGGCTGTACTGTAATCGTAATTACTTGGCATTTCCCAGCTTCTAAGCGAGTCTGTATAAATGCGCTCACAAAGGTTGATCCCGTTTGTAGAGGCGATCCACCATACCTGCCGCCAACTACCGATATCAAAGTGCGGGTACGATGGTTTGTGTTCGAGCTTACTATACACATATACTCCTTTATCATTCTTTTTAAGCGCATAATGCAGTTCGGCATCACAAGGTGTTACATGACCAATCGCCGGAGTATACGGCCGCTTGATAACGATATGGGCAAAGTTCGAATCATCCTGCACCACTTCATACGTAGCACCAAAGATGGTTTCAAAACCATAGGAAGTGGTAAAATCGTGGTACATGTATTTGTGTGCATCCGCTGCTTTGTTGGCCACCGTTTCCACACCTTTATAACGATAGGAAACAATATTGCCGCTGGTCTTTTCTATAACACAAATAAGGTTGGCCGTTTTAAGCACTACGGAATCAGGATATTCTGTGATCATGCTATTCGCATCCTGTGGAATGGACGCCGTGGTATTGGTGCCATCGTATACCACTGCAAGCGTTTTACCTGTGGTGCAGGAAAGCCGGCCATCGCCGATCAGATTATTGAGCTGAGCGGTTTTATCACCAGCCACTTTAAGAAAGCCAATTCCGGTTATATGAATATTGCCACCGGCACCTATCACCAGGTTTCTTGCAATAATGCAGCCACCTCCCAGCAGGCTTAACTGTGCCGTTTGGCCCGCTACATTGGCCATGGTAAGGTCCATATTAACGCCGCCGCCACCTACATTGAAGCTACCGCCATACATCGTCACCGTAGCTGCACCGCCGGTTCCACTGGCCATTACCGCACCGTTTTTCGTTGATAATTTCCCACCGTTGATGATGACCGTTCCACTGGTTTTGTTACCTACATACAGGATATTCCGGATGTTCAAATCGGCGGGCGCATTGAGCACCAGCGTCCCGTTGATCGAATCATTGTTATTAGGGTATACCGCGCCGTTACAGGTAAATATGCCGCCTGTAAGTGTGTTGATTCGCGCAGGCCGATAGTTGACATTGGAAGAATTACCACCAACTAAAATGCAGTTATTGGGGCTGCCGGCTCCTATCTGTAAAGTGCTGGAAGTGAGCGCCGTAAAATTGATGAGGGTATCACTCCAGTTGTATTTATTAAAATAGTCGGAGCTCACACTGCCTATCCAGTTGTTTACCTGGGCGGTAACGGAAAGGCTTAAAAAACTGCAAATAGCAACAAGGAAATTTTTCTTCATAGCAGGCATTCAATCGTAAATAATGTAATGCAAAGTCCACAAAATAAACGGGGCAGGCATCCTGTACATACCTGCCTGCCTTTTAAGTCACGGGGACATTGGGGACATTTGGGTCATTGGGGACATGGGGGTTAGTAGTTCTATGACTAATGACCCAATGACCCATTTACGATTGCGCTTTTTGCGGCTATAGAAATTGTGGTTATTTAAGGTATTTATTGAGACCGCTCTTTGGCAACGATTTGATGCCTTCCACTACGAGGCCGGCATTCATAACGGCACCATCTTTATTGGTATGGGTATGGTCTTTTTCTGTAAAATATTGTTGAGATGCCTCCTGCCCGCCTGCATCGTACTGTTCGGCAATCAGTTTGTTCAGATCGATAAACAAAGCACCAGTTGAAGCCGCTGTTTCTGCACTCCATTTACCATAGTCATTACCCGCCCTGCCCACCTTGCCATCCTTCCAGCTATTGCGTGGTATGGGGCTGCAGATGATGCTGGAAGCGCCTTTCGCTTTGGCATCGTTAACAAACTTGCTCATATACCAGCCATAAGTGTGTACCACTTCCTGCTGCTTCGTAATGGGGTTGTAAATCTCTTTACTTTCATCACCCACACCTTTGATCGTTCCTCTCGCCCTTGCGGTATCATCGAGCGGGCTGCTGTCGTTGTGGCCAAACTGCATAATGACAAAATCGCCCGGTTCCATTTTGGCCAGCACTTTATCCCAAAGTCCTTTTGTTTGGAAGGTACGGCTGCTGGTGCCACCCAACGCATCATTTTCAATGTCCAGTTTTTCGGTGTCAAAGTAGGGCGCCAAATAATCACCCCATCCCCAGAGCCCACCATCACCCCTGCCCTGCCCGTTCTTTACGGTAGAGTCGCCGATAATAAAAAACCGCGGCTTGCGCTGGTCTTTTGCAATGATAAACGAAGACAGCAGGATGAAGAGACCAATCAGTATACGATTCATTATTTATGATTTGTGATTTATGATTCGTGATTCGTGATTCGTGATTCGTGATTCGTGATTCGTGATTCGTGATTTGCAAATGATGCCGTCAAAAAAAATAAAGTCATTGCGAGGGTTCTTGCCCGAAGCAACCCCACCGTACTATTTTGGTGCCGTCTTTGCGAGGGTTCCTGCCCGAAGCAATCTGACGGCGTTATTTTAACCAGGTTGTCCTTTAATGCGACCCGTCATTACAAATTCGGTACGGGTTGCTTCGTCGGGCAGGAACCCTCCTCGCAATGACCCTTTATCTTTCGCAATGGCATTTTAAATTCTGCAATGAAGATTCACTATCCTTTCAACAAATATTTATTTAACGGACAATCCTTAATTCCTTTAATGCCTTCTGCAACGGAGGCTGCGTTAATGGTGGCGCCGGCGATATTGGTGTGCGTGTGTTCGCTAGGGAAAAATGCCTTTACAGAATCTGCGCCCATGATATCATATTTATCTGCGGTGATGCCATTGAGGTCCACAAAATAAGCGCCTTCCTGCTCCGCAATTTCCATGGCCCATTTTCCGTAGTTGGTGTTGGCCCTTACTACTTTTCCATCCTTCCAGTCGTTACGCGGTATCATAGAAGCAATGATGGGTATGGCGCCTTTTGCCTTTGCCTCTTTTACAAACTTACGGAGGTACCAGCCATAGGTATGCACGGTTTCGAGGGTACTGTCTTTCCAGGTAAGTTGCACCGTTTCATCACCGATACCCCTCAGCACACCGCGGTAACCTGCCTTACTCGTATCGGGCTTACTGCCTTCGTTGTGGCCAAACTGCATAATCAGAAAATCACCTGGCTTAATGGCACTCATTACTTTATCCCAGCGGCCCTCTTTAATAAAAGTACGGGTACTGCGGCCGGCCATCGCCTGGTTGGAAATATTTAATTGCATAGTATCGACAAACTGGTTGATCATTTCGCCCCAGCCGCATTGTGGCCGGCCGGTATTTCTTACGGTGCTATCGCCAATGATATACCAGGTAGGTTTGTCATCTTTTATTAATAGGAAAGACGAGAGGACAATGGCAATGATTGATAATTTCAGAAAGAGACCCTGTTGTTTTATTTTTTTCATAATGACTTTTTTCGTGGCTTGGCGCTATGCCCTATGTTTTTGTATGGTGTGTCTGAGAAGTTTTTTAAGGTATTTTTTTCAGAACGATAATATTCGGCTTCGGTGGTTTCGCCATGCCTTCACCCATGTAAAAACTGGTGTGCGGCGGTTGGTTATAAGCTACATTTTGCCAGGCAATGCTAAGCCTGTACTGCGGATCCTGCATAAAAGTATAGAATCTTTTGACAGTGGGGATCGCCGTTGAAAATATACGCAGTTCCTTGTTATCCGCACTTCGGTAAATAAGTTCCTCCCGCCAGTCGCCAAACAGGTCGGCACTCAGGCAGGGATTTGCCTTGGTGCCATTGTTGGAAGCACAGCCAAAATCTCTTGTATCGAGTATTTTATCGTTAGTGCTTTCTGTATAGTTCCATTTACTTACACTTGTTCCATTTAATATTTCGCTTAATATATCGCCGTCCCAGAATATACCCATATTGCAGGGCGGCGTTTTTTCTGCAATTTTATTCCCCTTACAATCATACATCCCGGTAATGCCCGCCCCGGCCACCCAGCATTCATAGCCGGGATATCTTGGGTCGATAT
>JBDSXW010000061.1:0-122145 GCA_039925965.1 Chitinophagaceae bacterium | reverse complement strand
TATCGAAACTTTTGTTGTTCGGATCATTACTGCGTTTTACCAATTTGCTAAGGACAATGGGAATTAATGTAGATGCCAGGCCAATGGCAACATTTTTATTAATTCCAAGCTTTGATATAATGCTATCCAAAAATCCACCCTGGATATTCTGCGCAACAGGACTGCTCATTACCTGCGCTGAACTTTGGCTGTTGAACAGGGACAATACTTCTTCTGTCTTCCCATTAGCGAGAGCATCCTGCAAACCGCCTGCAACAGCATGTGTGGCCTCAGCAACTACCTCGTCATTATGTTCATCAGGCACCCCGGGATTTTCAACTACATTTTCTTGCGCATATTCTTTTACAAGGGAAATTAGGTTCTCTAACATGGTTTTTATTTTTTGATGGTGAAATATTTTATTCCGGAACTAAGATATAGATTCTCACACTTCCCACGCCATTCTGCGCCTTCATTCCTGCCTATATTTAATTTGTCTCCTGGTTCGCCATTTTTTCAGCATTCTCCGCCATTTGCAGTTGTTCAATAAATTCCTCTATCTCTCCATTGATAACTGCATCGAGGTTATATACGGTAAGACCTATGCGGTGATCTGTTACCCGCCCCTGTGGCCAGTTATAGGTTCTTATTTTGGCGCTCCTGTCACCTGTGCTTACAAGCGTCTTCCGATGCCGACTTATTTCGTCCTCTTGTTTGCGAACCTGTTCTTCATATAATTTGGTACGCATCATATTTGTAGCTTTCTCACGGTTTCCAAGCTGGCTGCGTTCGGTCTGGCAAATAATAACGGTTCCTGTGGGTAAATGCGTGAGCATCACTTTCGTTTCCACCTTGTTTACATTCTGACCACCGGCACCTCCACTACGGCTCGTTTCCATTTTAAGATCACTTTCTTTCAGTTCAAAATCAAGCTCTTCGGCTTCGGGCATGACAGCTACAGTGGCCGCGCTGGTATGCACCCGACCTTGTGTTTCTGTATTGGGCACCCGTTGTACCCGATGGACGCCACTCTCAAATTTGAGTGTACCATACACATCTTCACCCGATACCTCAATAATTACTTCTTTATAGCCGCCCACGGTTCCCTCACTTTCGCTTACCAATGCTGTTTTCCAGCCCCGTTTACCACAGTACCGGGTATACATGCCCAGCAGATCGCCAGCGAAAAGGCTGGCTTCATCCCCCCCTGTGCCTGCCCTGATTTCGAGAATGGCATTTTTATCATCCTGCGGGTCTTTCGGTATCAGGAGTTTGCGCAATACAGCTTCGAGCTCCTCACGTTTGGCTTCGTAACCGGGCATTTCTTCCTTAGCCAATTCCCGCATTTCCTCGTCACTACCATTCAGCAGTTCTTTGCTGAAATCGATATCGGCCAATATCTTCTTGTATGCTTCAAATGGCTTTACGATATTTTCCAGTTGGCGGTACTCTTTGCTGTATTTGCTAAACTCTTTGCCATTGGCAACGATCTCCGGGTTGGTGAGCGCCACGCCCACTTGTTGAAACCGGCCCTTAATAGCTTCTAATTTGTCGATCATAGTGTCTTTCCTTTTTCAATTTTCCGGCTTGAAAATTATCATATTGCGAATAGCTCCCTGGAATGATGGCCACGTAACATTTTCCTTTCCGGGCGGCAAAAATACCGGATTACCCAATGTTTTGCAGCGGTACTTTTGTGCCATGGGATTTTTAAAATTTCAGGCTACTCAATTGTTTGATGGCCATAGCCTATTGGATGGAGAACATGTAGTTATTGCAGGCAAAAAAGGTGATATACAAGATATCGTACTGCGTGAAAATGCCGGTGACGATATACAGCAGTTGGAAGGAATATTGTCGCCCGGCTTTATAAACGCGCATTGCCACCTGGAATTAAGTCATTTAAAAGGAATGATTCCCGAGCATACCGGGCTGATAGATTTTGTATTTACCATCGTTACGCAGCGTCATTTGCCCGAAGAGGCCATCAGTTCCGCAATTATTACGGCCGAAGATGAAATGCTGAAAAATGGCATTGTAGCAGTAGGCGACATATGCAACAACAACAGCACCTTATTTCAAAAGCAAAAAGGCCGTCTTGCTTATTATAATTTTCTTGAAGTCAGCGGATGGTTACCAGAAATGGCGGATGCAAGGTTTCAACGAAGCAAGGGCGTCTATGATACATTTAACGCCCTGCCCGGAGAAAGTAACAAACAGCAATTCGCAGCGCATGCACCTTATTCTGTTTCACCTGCGTTGTGGGAAAAGATCAACCCATTCTTTCACGGAACCACCACCACCATTCACAACCAGGAAACAGCATTTGAGGACGAACTGTTTAAAAAGGGTACCGGGGATTTTTTGCGCATGTACCAGAAGATGGGTATCGACAACAACTTTTTCAAGCCCACCGGCCTTACCAGTTTGCAATCTTATTTACCTAAAATGACAAACGCAAAACAGTTACTGCTCGTCCACAACACCTTCACCACCGAAGAAGATATCCTATTCTCTCATCGGCAAGGTATAAACATCAACTGGTGTCTTTGTGTGAATGCCAATCAGTACATTGAAGATGCTTTGCCGCCGCTGGAACTTTTACGAAAGCATGGCAGCAAAATTGTTTTGGGCACGGATAGCCTTGCCAGTAACCATAGCCTGAGTATTCTCGATGAGATGAAAACCATAACTAGTTATTTCCCACAAATTCCAATTGAAGAAATGTTACGATGGGCCACTATCAACGGTGCCGAAGCATTACAAATGGAAGAGCGACTGGGTAGTTTTGAGAAAGGCAAACAACCCGGAATTGTGTTGATAAAAGGGCTGAATGAGGGCGTATTTCAACCCTGTGCAACCATTCAAAGGTTGGCATAAGATAATCGAAAACATTAATTCCGACTTCAAACTGGACTTTAAGTCATGTATAAGTTTGAACTTTCGGTACCATTTATTCGCCAGCCATTATGCCTGGAATAAGTTGTGATGAATGAGTTTGTGAAAAATCAGGCTGTGATTAATTAATTTTTCACAAGCCATTTTATCACAAACTCAAATCTGGCTTACATGGTAAAATAAAACGCAGACATAATTATGAAAAAGGACGATACTGGAAATTCAAACTGAGACTTAACCGGACTTTTCCTGTTACTGCTGACCAAACTGAAACATATTATTCTGTCCGCTTCACCGACACCGTGGTTTTATCGGTAAATACGATTTCATACCTCGGTTTCAATGCTTCAATAAATTTCCGCAGCGAGTTAAAACCATAATTGCGAACGTCAAAACTGGAATCGATCTTCCGCAATTCATTTCCCAGCTGGCTTGCCAGTGCCAGCCCGGTAATATCATCAGCGGCAATATTGAAAGCGTTATCTACCAGGCTGATATCTAATGGCCTCCGGGTCACCTTATTAATGAGTGTACTAAAATTCTGGCTAATAGTTTCCTCTGTAACAGGTTCCTGAACCAATACTTTTTCCTCTACTGGCAGTGTTTTATTGGATGGCAACTTTGGAGCCGGCCGCTTTTTCTTTTGGATCACTGGTTTGGGGTGATCCGGCATCAAAATTTCTGTAAACACAAAATGCTCACAAGCTTTTACAAACGCTTCAGGCGTGTGGCTGCCGCCGATGCCCATCACGTAAAGACCGGCCTCACGAATACGGTGGGCAATGCCGGTATAGTCGCTATCACTACTTACAATGCAAAACCCATCGACATTTTCCTGGTACATAATGTCCATTGCGTCGATGATCAGCGCGGTGTCGGTGCTGTTTTTACCTTTGGTGTACGAAAACTTTTGAATGGGCCTAATGGCATATCCATTGGTTTGGTCTTTCCATTTATTCATTTGCGGCATGGTCCAGTCTGCATAAATACGCTTGATGGTGACCCTGCCAAACTTTGAGGCCTCGTTGAGAATCTGCTCTATTAACCTCGCTTCTGCGTTGTCGCCATCTATCAGTACTGCTATTTTTTTATTGCTGTTCACTGCCATAGTTGTTTTTATATTGAGGTGGAAAGGTCAATAAAATTGACGGGATACAAGAAAGATGTTTGGCTGCTGCGCGCTGCGGCAATTGTATTTTTGAGAGTAACATACGCTACCTGCATAAAAATCGTAACTACAATAGAAACCCGCATATCGATCAGTTTCAAGCGGTAACATCACAATTCGCTACATTTAATGCCCGAATGAAAATGGGACTATGCTGATAAGATTTCTCTCCTTTATTTGCCTGCTGCTGCCTTGCTCCTTTGTAGTCGCACAGTTTGCAGTTAGCGACACCACAATAACAGTCCCCCCGGACGATACCACTTTGCAGGTTTTCAAGACGGTCAGAAATATCATCATCACGGGTAACCAACGCACCAAAGGATATATTGTAGCACGTGAGATCGCCCTGGAAATGGGGCACAGCTATGCCGCGAACGATCTGGCGGCGCGCATCAAGCTCACCAAAGAGCAACTTATCAATACGTCTCTATTTGTGGATGTAGACATTACCAATTCCGAAATTTCAAAAGACGAGGTAGACTTAACGGTGGATGTGAAGGAGCGGTGGTATGTTTTTCCGGTGCCTTATTTTAAAGTAATCGACCGCAACTGGAATGAATGGATCCATACCTATAAGGCTAGTTTATCCCGTGTCAATTATGGGATCAAAGTTTCGGAAAACAACCTTTCTGGTCGTAACGATAAATTGAATGTTTGGCTGATTGGCGGATATACGCAACAGATTTCTTTTAATTACACGCAGCCTTACCTTGACAAGGATTTGAAGCACGGCATGTTCATGGGTTTCCTGTATGCCCGGAACAGGGAAGTAAACTACGGAACCAATTTCGACACCCTGCAGTATTTAAAATTGCCCAACTTTGCCCGCACTTTTATCGACGCTCATGTTGGCTATACATATCGAAGGGGAAGCAAGGAGCGTCATAGCCTGCGTCTCAGTTTTAGCAGCGACAAAATAGATTCAGCCATTATTAAAAGAAATACAGAGTTTTTCGGCAACAGCAGTTTGAAAGAGCAATATTGGGATCTCTCCTATTCCTTCCAGTATTTCAATGTGGACTATATTAAATACCCCCTACGCGGCTGGTATGTGGACGTATACGCCTTTAAAAGATTTAGCAAAACCCTCGGGCTTTTTGGTATTGGTGGCAAATACCTCCATAGCTGGAAACTCCCCGTGCCGACCAGTTATTTTGCACTACAGGCAGCAGCCACTGTCAAACTGCCTTTCCAGCAATCCTATTACAACAGTCACCTGCTGGGTTATGGCGACCTGAGCATGCGCGGCCTCGAATACCTGGTGGTGGATGGCGTAGCCGGAGGCGTGCTGAAAGGCACAGTAAGAAAGAAACTATTTTCTTTTACTTTTAAGAATTTTATCAAAAGCAAATCACACGACCGCATACCCTTTACTTTTTACGCTAAGGCCTTTGGCGATTTGGGTTATGTGTATTCAAAAAGCCAAACCAATAATAGCCGCCTCAGCAATAAATGGCTCCATAGTGGTGGGTTTGGGATCGATATCGTAACTATTTACGATACGGTATTTAAGATAGAATTTAGTTTCAATCAACTTGGCAGCCACGGCATCTATTATCACAGTGGTTCGGATTTTTAGTATTTAGTATAGCGTACTAAGATCTCAGACTTGAACCGGAACGATAATCTTCGCCAACTTTCTCCATCAATCAAACTGTGTTCCCATAAACCTGTTCTCTCCTGACACTTGTAACTTGATCCTTGGATCTTTCGCCGAGGACCTTGTTTCCCGAATCTTGTTCCCTTGCCGGTTAAGCCCTAAATTACATCGCCCTAACCGGCAAGCCAACCACAAACCCAGTTTTCCGCCAAAGAAACCATCCGCATGAAAGTAGCCATCTATAGTCGCGGCCTCGACGAAGAAATAGAGCAACACCTGAAAGCATTAATGCAGGAGCTCAAACTGCAAAAGGTAGAATGCCTGATTTACGAGCCCCTTGTTACAAAGACCTTCGAACGCAATACGAAATCCTTTCAATACACGACCTACACGAATACCTCGGGCCTTGATGATTCTATAGACTGCATCATCAGTCTGGGTGGCGATGGCACCATGCTGGATACGGTAACCCTTGTGCGGGATAAGGAAATCCCCCTGTTGGGTATTAATTTCGGACGACTGGGATTCCTCGCGAGTATAGGTAAAAATGAATTGCACCATGCAGTAGAATCGCTGGTAAGCCACACTTATCATATCGACCAGCGTACGCTGATACACCTGGATTCGAATGTTCCGCTTTTCAATGGTTCACCCTTTGGGCTCAACGAATTTGTAATCCATAAAAAAGACACTTCACCGATGATCAAAGTGCATACCTATATGAATGGCGAATTCTTAAATACCTACTGGGCAGACGGCCTGATCGTAAGCACGCCTACGGGAAGTACCGGTTATAACCTGAGTTGTAACGGACCCATCGTATTCCCCGAAAGCGGCAGTTTTGTGATTACGCCGGTAGCGCCGCATAACCTCAACGTACGGCCACTTGTAGTACCAGATCATAACATTATCTCCTTTGAAATAGAAGGCCGCATGGACCAGTTTTTATGCAGCCTCGATAGCCGGCGTGAGATTGTGGAAAAGGACGTGCAACTCGCCGTTCGCAAAGAGTCATTTACCCTTGGCCTCATCCGGCTTAATGAAAATACCTTCCTTGAAACCTTGCGTAATAAGCTGGCATGGGGGTTGGATAAAAGGAATTAAGAGGCTGCAAAAGTATTTTCCGGCGCTGTGTTGCAACAGCCAATATGTGCTTTACTCAAGGATATGCAGCAATGGAGGAAGTTTATAAAAATTGATCTGCAATGGTACAGTGAATAAATATCTTTTAGCTGCTTAGAAAAGTGCAGTTGTTGTAAAGAAGGGTGTTTCCGGTGGCGATTCCTATTAGCGAAATGACACTTTTTCCTCAGGTTCCGGGTGGATTTTTTAAATTATAATTATGCAGGCAGTTCCAATTTTGGTAATAGCCGTTGGCACTATAAAGAACTATTGGTACAATGCTTCGCAGCAAATAAAATTGGCTCATGTATGCGAACTCATGTATTCTCTATCTTCTCAAAGGCAAAAGTGAAGAAATTAAGGGTGTGTTACAAAGAAGCTTTTGAGCAATAATCAACTGCGACGTATTTGCCTTGTCTTTAATATTCAACTTGCCTTGCGAAGCTGTAGTGTCATTGCCCGCATTTTGGGATAATAATAAACAAGACTAATTCCAGCAGTTATAAAAATAAAGAGAGGCCTTTTCATTTGTAGAAATTTATTCTGCAACCCTTATTTAATCTTCAATTTTTATTGAACAATATAATTGGTGTTTTTTCATGGCTTTATGTTTATGGCACTAATCTAATTTTAATCCTTTATAAACTCATCTATCCTAACCTATTTGAATTAATTTTCGTCGTCAATTCTTTTTATATAAATACAGTTTTGTTTTTTGCGGATTTCCAAATCCGTTCACATCAGGAGTATAAATATATCCTTCCTTGATTGGAACATTCGAGGGGTCACTAATATTGAACAAAGTAAATTTTCCTGCTACCGTTTTACCAATACCTGTGAAGGTGGCAGGCGGTGTTCCATCCGATGACATGGGGTCGGAACTATTTGCTGCCACATTGTATATCACCCCATCACGGTAAGGAACATATTTTGCACTGGTAAACGTCGTACCGCCAAAAAACAAAATACGATTTCCTGCTAAAGTATCGCCATAAGTAAGCATCCGTGGCGATAGCGGCAATGTACCAAGGCTTGTTGCAACAGGACTAGCAGCAGCAATATCCCTTACAAAAAATTCATTTGTATAAGTGGTTCCAGTGATGTTTCCGCCAAATGTAAATAGCTTATTGGCCAACTGCACTACACTGCAATTCGCGTAACCCAAACGGCCCACATTGGCACTCCAGGTATTGGTGGCAATATTGTACACGTACCCATCAGCAAGCTGAGTGGAAGTGAATTGAGTGGACTGAGTACCACCTGAAATATACAGGTAGCCGGGGTGGCTGAACATGGTTGTGTTATCTCTTACTGGCACCGCAGTGCCCAGTGGGGTATACTGCGTCCAGATATTGGTAGGTACATCGTATTTCGATACCTTATTGGAATAGACATAACCGGCACCTATACCGCCATACACAAACATGGCATTGCCATTGGCTGCCACCGACATATTTGAAAAAGAAGCCGGGGCATTGGTAGGATTCATTACCGACCAAAGGCCATTAGCCAGGTTGTATTTGGCACCGGTAGTTAAAGCAGTACTAGTCCCTGCATCGGCACCACCCCATACTATAAAGTGGGTGCCTGTAAAACAGGTGTTTGGAAAATCTCTCGGGCTTGGGGCATTGACCGGGCTCATGGTAGTCCAAATATTGGTAGCGGGGTTATACCTGTACCCGTCATTGGCGCCATTGCCACCCCAAATTATAAATTCAGTTCCTGTCCAAAGCACAAAGGGAGCATCTCTGAAAGCGGATGCACCTGCCGGTGGCGTTAGTTTTACCCAAGTGTTGGTAGTTAAATTAAACAAAGTATATAACGATTGGTCGGGGGAGTACTGCGTGCCATAGGTAAAGATATAAGAGCCACCTACGGCCGATTTTTGTACCAGTGGTCCGGAGCCATTGAACGGACCATTGGTCGTATCCATTTTCGACCAGTTGCCATAAGCGCCAAACTGTGCTACACTATCAACGTACATAATTCGGAACACATTAAAGCCGGCTGCAGTTAGGGCCACATCGGGAAAGTTTTCACTCATCACAATGGTACCTGCGGGCACAGTAGCGGCACCATCAAGTCTTTTCCAGGCTGGCGAAGCCGGGGTGCCGGTATTGCTGTAAAAACCCACAGTGTCAGTGTTTTGAAAAATGAGCAGACCAGTTGGGGGCAGGCTGATGTTGCCACGGTCTGTTTTACTCATGCGCGGAATAAGCAGTCCCTTGCTGGTGCTTTGCAGATCGAGCAGGGCGCTGCTGTTGGGTGTGCCGCCAATGCCAATGCCCTGAGAATATGACCAAGAAACAATTGAGATTGAGCAGCAGATCAGCAGAAATTTTTTCTTCATAACAATAGTTTTGGTTTATCAAATGCGACTTCTACGTGCGGTTTTATTTTATTATGCAGTCGAAAAATGAATAACTGCAAGCCGTTTGTAAGATAAATATTTTTCTTTGAAGAAAACTGCGGAATAAGTGCTCTAATTTCACTTCGGCACAATCAATATCTCGACCATAGGAATTGCAGGTTCTCTCGCCCACAGTGCGGGCGCTATATTTTTTAACACCAATGTATTCCAGCCGTAGCCTCTCATCTGGAAATAGTGACAGGATCTATTAGGATTATGGAGTTGCGTATAAAGCTGAGTCGCCAATAGCAATCGATTCAGACCTCGATTTATTTTTCGATGGGGCCCTTCCGATGACCATGTTGTCGAATGCAACAGCTGAATTGGATCTGATACCCACGACCCAGAAAATATTTCCGTTTTACCAAGCAACCCTGCTCGCAATTTATTATTTAAACTTCAAATGCAATGGACCGGTAATTTTTCTCCTGACTACCACAACGCCTTTAACCGGAATTATCACGCTGTGCCGGGCCCAACATCGATATCACTATACCACTGGTGCGGTACGGATGCCGGTGTTAAGTGCCAATACTAACCTTAATGAATTGACCCTGCAAAGCGGCACCAGTCTTTCCATCAATGGGTTTAACTGTTTTTTGTGAAGCATATTGAACGGCCCGGGATTATTTATTGGCTCTCCAACTTCCAGGCTTGCGTTGCTGGGCCCAGGTAATGGTATCCTCAATTTTAGCCAGACCACAGATGGAGCTACCAACACATTAAGTCATCTTACCATTAATAAAAGTGGGTCTGTGGTAACACTCACCAATAAACTGAAAGTGCTGGTCAACACCAGTGTGTTGTCGGGCAATTTGATTGTGCCTGCAGTACAGGCACAGTGGCGTCTTGTAATAATTTTATCACGTTCAGGTAATGGATTTGGTCCCATGCCTAAACGTTACCTTTTTACAACGGTGGTTGCGGGCCATCAAATTCATGTTAGACAAGAAACCGGAAGGCTGCTGCTATATTTTGCCATTACAGCGGTAACGCCATCAGTAAACGATCGATAAAGTTCGGTATAGGTTAACTGGCAACGCCGATTCCTGCCTTTCATGTAATTCCTTTTACACATTCTCCATTTCTCCGTTTTAGTTCTTTACTTTTCCTGTTCACTCTTACCAGGAATAAAATGAAAAGTACAACAAGAATAGCTGCAAAAGCATTTGTAGCCGGCTTATGCCTTATCGCGATGCAAGTTTCCAACGCCCAAAAAAACACCAGGGACACAGCTAAAAAAGCGGAAAACAATGACCCCATGCAGACCTCGACTTTTGCTGGCATGAAATTCCGAAGCATTGGCCCGGCCATCACTTCCGGTCGTATTGTAGACCTGGCAGTCAATCCAAAAAATACATCAGAATATTATGTGGCTTCGGCCAGTGGCGGCGTTTGGAAAACAATGAATGCCGGTGTTACCTATGAGCCCATTTTTGAAGGTGAGGCATCCTTTTCGATTGGTTGTATCACACTCGACCCATCTAACCCAAATACCGTATGGGTAGGCAGTGGCGAAAACAATAATCAACGCGTAGTGGGCTACGGTGATGGTGTTTACAAAAGTGACGACGGCGGCAAGAGCTGGAAGAATATGGGACTAACCAAAAGCGAACATATTGGCAAAATAGTGGTGGATCCCAACAACTCCGATGTAGTATATGTAGCCGCATACGGACCGCTTTGGAACAGCGGCGGCGAACGTGGCATCTACAAAACCATCGATGGCGGAAAGACCTGGAAAAACATACTCAGCATCAGTGAACATACTGGTTGTAATGAAGTGATGATGGATCCGCGTAATTCCAACATTTTATACGCGGCCGCCCACCAGCGGCAACGCAAGGTATTTACGTATATCGGCGGTGGCCCCGAAAGCGCCCTGTATAAAAGCACCGATGGTGGCGCTACCTGGAATAAGATGATGAAGGGCCTGCCAGCAGGCGTAGACCTTGGCCGCATCGGCATGGCGATGAGCCCGATAAACCCGGATTATTTATTTGCAATAGTAGAAGCGGCAGAAGGCAAGGGTGGTATGTACGCCAGCACCGACCGGGGTGCCAGCTGGGAAAAACGCAGCAGTTTCAGTACTTCCGGCAATTACTACCAGGAACTATTTTGCGACCCCAAAAACATCAACCGGATTTATGCAGCAAACGTGTATTTCCAGGTGAGCGACGATGGTGGCATGACTTTTCATAATCTCGGCGAAAAAAGCAAGCACGTTGACAACCATGTTATCTGGGTAAATCCATCAAATACAGACCATATGCTGGTGGGTTGTGATGGCGGTCTGTACGAAACATTTGATGCAGCAAAAAACTGGAACTTCAAACAAAATATACCGGTAGTACAGTTTTATAAAGTAGCGCTGGATAATGCCTTTCCTTTTTATAATGTGTATGGTGGCACCCAAGATAATTTTAGCCTTGGCGGCCCCAGCCGAACCCGCAGTGCCAATGGAATTGTTAACAGCGACTGGTTCATTACCAACGGCGGCGACGGGTTTGAAAGCCAGGCTGATTACAAAGATGAAAACATTGTGTACGCCGAGAGCCAGTATGGTGGCCTGGTGCGGTTCGACCGGAAGAGTGGTGAAGCGCTGGACATCCGCCCGGTGGAAGCTGACACCGATGCGCCTTACCGGTGGAACTGGGATGCACCTTTGCAAATTTCCAGGCATGATCATAAAAGACTATATTTTGGATCTAATAAAATATTCCGTACAGACGATCAGGGCAATACCTGGAAAATAATCAGTGGCGACCTGAGCCGCGGAATAGACCGTAATAAATTAATGGTGATGGGCAAAGTGTGGAGTGTGGATGCGGTGGCTAAAAACGGATCTACCGACGTATTTGGCCAGCTTACCACGATTGCCGAAAGCCCCATGGATGAAAATTTATTATATGCAGGCACGGATGATGGGCTAGTACATGTAACGACCGACGGCGGCAAAAACTGGACAAAGATTGATAATATTCCTGGTGTGCCCGAACGCACGTATGTGAATTCAATCATCGCTTCTGCCCATAGCAAGAACACGGCGTATGCTGCTTTTAACCAACATCGATATGGCGATTTTAAACCTTATTTATTTAAGACCACTGATGCCGGCAAGACCTGGACAGCGATACAAAACAACCTGCCGGAAAGAGGCTCGGTATATTGCCTTACCGAAGATCCCGTAAATGCCAACCTGCTTTTTGCAGGTACGGAATTTGGCGTTTATTGCTCCATCGACGGTGGCGCCAAATGGACCCAATTAAAAGGCGGGTTACCTACAATTGCTGTTAAAGACATGGAGATACATCCACGTGATAACGACCTGGTGCTGGCAACATTTGGCCGCGGGTTTTATGTGCTCGATGATATTACGCCATTGAGGAACCTGAAGCATTCCGATCTGGACAAAAACGCATTTATTGCGCCCATTCGTAACGCCTGGATGTACGTTGAAAGTTTGCCGTTAGGTATCCGTGGAAAAGGCTTCCAGGGAGAAAGCTACTGGAATGTGCCCAACCCAACCGTTGGATCCACTTTTACTTATTACCTGAAAGACGATATCAAAACATTGAAGGAAAAACGGCAGGCTATCGAAAAGGACCAGATTAAAAAAGGCGAAGCCCCATATTACCCTTCAATGGACAGCCTACGCATGGAAGACGTACAAGTGACACCCCATCTGCTATTCACCATTACTGATGATGCCGGCAAAGTAGTACGCCGCCTGAAGGCGCCGGCCAAAAAAGGAGTCAACCGCATCGTGTGGGATTTTCATACTGCCGTGAAGGGACCTGTCGATTTCACCCCGTTCGATGAAAGCCAGGTGTTCAGTAGCCCCGACCAGGGCATATTTGTGTTACCTGGCGATTATAAAGTATCGCTCAGTAAATTCGAAGATGGCTTGTATTCAGAACTGGTCTCCCCACAGCCTTTTAAAGTGGAAGCGCTAAATATGGCTTCCATGGCAGCCACCGACAAAAAAGCACTTAACGAATTCGGCAAGAAAGCCGAAGAATTGCACCGTGCCGTAGATGGCGCTGATGCCTATCGTGCAGAATTAATGAACAAATTAAAGTATATGAAACAGGCGGTAATGGAAACACCTGCACTGAATCAATCGCTCGTAAACCAGATGATCGGCCTGGAACAAAGACTGAATGAGACCAATAAAAAAATCAATGGCGATGCCTCCCTTACACGCCGGGAATTTGAAGCGCCTACCTCTATAAATTCGCGGGTTGGAAAAATTATGGGGGGATTGCTGAGCAGCACTTCTGCTCCAACTGCCACATTTATTACCAGCTACTCTGCCGCCGCAAAACAATTTGCGCCTGTCCTTGCCGAAATAAAGGCAGTAGGTGAAGCCGTCAAAAAACTGGAATTAATCCTGGAGCAGAACGGAGCGCCCTACACCCCGGGCCGGGTGCCTGACTGGAAAGAGTAAGATGATTGATCGTATATGGATAGCTGGAGAAAAATTTTGATTTGCGACGCGATTTTTACAGCCGATTTTTTACCCGTCTTTGACCCTTGGGCTCCGGGCCACGCTCCCTGTTTTCTTTTGACACCGAGAACGCGCAGGAAATGAAAATGGGATGGTGCCTCCCAAAAGGCGCCATCCCATTTTTAATAAAAGCGAAAAAGAATGTGAATTAATTACCGCCATTTCCGCCACCGCCCGGGCCATTCTTAAAACGTTCCATCATCCTGGCGTTATTTTCTTCTACCATTTTCAAATAATCGGCATACTGTTTTTCTGTAAGAACTGGTTTGAATGCTGCATTCTTCTCGTCCTGTGTTTTTTTCATAGCAGCCATACGTGCCTCCATATCCATCCCACCGCCGCCCTGGCCGCCTCTCATTCCGCCCTGCATGTTCGCAAACTTCAGGTTAATGCTATCCACTTTCACTACCTGCGCAGACGTCAGCGACAAAGCCTTGGTCATTTGTTCTGTTTGCTGCTTGGCTCTTTCTTCCGGGCTTCTTCCGCCACGGCCGCCTGGCCCCCTGCGGGTGCTATCCTGTGCACAGGCACCCAGTGTAAAGCAAACAGCAGTTACCGTAACAGCCATCATTAAGACTATCCTTTTCATGTGTTTTTGTTTTTTTTGTAAATGAATTTATTTGAGGGAGCCAAGGTAGGAGCAAGTTTTATTCCAGCATTATTTGCTTAACCTTTTTTAACCCAATTGGTAAGCTGTAGCACCGTCAATAGCTTGGGATATGGCCGCTGGCAGGTGTAAAAAGCGCCCCGACTATAAGGTGCATACCCTAAACATAAAAACCTCACTGCACATTGGCGGCAAGCCAATTGTCAGTAAAATTTCCGAACTAAAACGGCGAAAGAGCGGCGTGAACAGTGTACCCTAAAGAATGGGTTTCTATTGCTGCGAAAAAATAAGCCTTATCAAATGGAAGGTAAGTGCCTAGATATTTTCCTTTTCCAGCCCGAGGATCATGGTCGGTCCCAATCTAATGAACTAAGGGAATAAAGGAGGCTGATGATTTTTTGATCATGCCCGCCAAAAAAATGGCAGGCTTTTATCGGCAGCTCCTGTTGCATAGCTTCATTCATTAAGAAAAATCATTTTTCAACATCGCAAAAAGGTACTCATCCCGCCACATATTATTATTCCAGAAACTCTGCCTGGTCGTACCCTCTTTCCTGAAGCCTACCTGCTCCAGGAGGCGGATACAGCTCTCATTTTCCTGGTCGGTGATGCCAGTTACCCGATGCACGTGATGTTGGGTAAAAAGGTAATCTAAAACAGCGTTCAGCGCCTCTTGTGCATAGCCACTCCGCTGGTACAGGTGCGAGAGGCTAATGCCAAATTCCACAAGTCTTGTATCAAAATATTCCGGTTTAAGACCAATATCAGCAATCAGTTTTTTCTCTGATGTTAACTCTATTGCCAGCTGCGCCCATTTGCCCGGCTCTCCAAATTCCGTCTGGCTTTGGGCTTCAGCAAATTGCTGACAACGCTCCGCACTGTAGGGTTCGTAGCCCTGGAAGCGGCATATTTCTGGGGTAGACCGGTATTCAAAAAGATCCATCCAGTCCTTGGAGTGAAAATTCCGGATCGTGAGTCTTTCGGTATAGATTGGTGTCATGTAACTGGTTTAAGGTGAAACGGTTACAAGATAGCAAACAAGCTTATTCTACCACACAAGCCTTATATCGAAATCTGATGGCGCAAAGGTTGCTCCGGAATATGACGGACGGCGTACTCATTTTATGAGGTTAATTTTTTAACCATATATCGAATTTAAGAGCATATAAGTTTGGTTATTAGGTAGGGATGGAGAAACCGCAACAATAAATGTGGTGACGACAAGGGAAAACTTACATGCCTTTATATTCCTTATTTGGGCAAATTAAAAAACATCCATCCGCTACAAAGCTTAAAAAAAGGTGCATTGCAGCGGCTTATTACATCCAATACGAATCAACATGCCGCCTATCCAACCAATCCGTATCTTTCAATTCAAAAAAAATCCTTCGGCAAAGCATGGCATTTAGTTTTAGAAAGTTTAGCAAGCGTTTTTTTATCCTGGCCAATGTAGTGCTGATCGTGGTATTATTAATAGGCGGCACCCTTCCATACCTGGGCAACTCAAATTGGCCGTGGCTCGGGTTTATAGCGCTGGCATTTCCTTACTTATTGTTATGTGTGATGGGCTTTCTCATCTTTTGGCTGATCGCCAAACCAAAAATCGCTTTGCTGCCACTAATGGCCATCTTGTTTTGCTGGAAACAGGTAGCTGTTACCTTCCGGCTTAACAAATCCGGTTTTGACTACCGCAAAAACGAATCGTCTCTTCGCGTAATGACCTGGAATGTGAAAATATTTGAGGGGCTTGTGAAGGGTACATCGGCATCAGCCGAGGCTAAAAATGAGATACTGTCTTTTATAAAAGCTTCCGTACCTGATGTGGTGTGCCTGCAGGAATTCAGCCAGTACGATAGCGCAGGAAAGGACAATAATCATATCCAACGGATGATGGATGCAGGTTATCCCTATTATATTTTTTCGGGAGATTATGAAAAGGCTTCGGTGGATTATCACAGTGGTGTAGCTATTTTTTCGAAATTGCCACTGATTACCCATCAAAAAGTCCCCTTTGCAAGCAACCGCGAAAGCATTGTATATGCCGACCTGGTAAAAGGCACCGACACGTTCCGGGTTTTTACCACCCACCTGCAGTCGTTCAAATTCAGTAAAGACGACTACCGGAACATTGAAGTGATTAAGGCCAGGGGTGATGTAGCGACCGAGCAGTCGAAAAACCTGATTTCAAAAATGAAGCACGGATTCGAATTAAGGGCAATGCAGGCCCAACAAATAAGACCGCTCCTGGATAGCTGTCCCTACCCGGAAATTATTTGCGGCGATTTTAACGACGTGCCCAATAGCTATACCTACTGGCAGATACGCGGCAGTCGCCGTGATGCTTTTATGGAAAAAGGAACCGGCATCGGCCGTACATTTATCTCCCTCGCTCCTACGCTCCGCATCGACTATATCATGTGCGATAACCGGCTGAAAGTAGAACAGTTTATTACCGCCGACAAACGCTTCAGCGACCACCTGCCACTGATTGCTGATATGCAGATGGACAAAAAATAAATAGCCCGTCATGAAAAAGCAACTGTCCTTTCCGACACTCTTCATTGCTGCAATTTTGCTGTGTAGTTGCGGTATTATTCGTAAGGCTCCGAAATATTCGTTCGCCGATGGATACTATTACACCGATCTCGGTGGTTATGGACAGACGAAAGTGTACGTTGAAAATTCGGAAGATTCCATTACTGCCTATTCGATTGAAAACGGCCAAAAAATATTTTCAACCGACACATCACGTACTGCTGTTCGCTCATTTCCCCAGGGGTCATCAAAAAGCATTACAAATGCTGTCAACTTTAAGCAGGTTGGTTTCGATGTTGATTTCTTAACGATCCCATTCAAGGTAAGGCCCGCCAGGGCAGGCATACCAGCCCAGTTCACTACAGATCTCAACGGCGCCGTATACCTTGGTTACCGAGCAGACAAATACCAATTAAGCTATAAACAAACTCCCACCAACCGTTACGAAAAGCAAACCACCCATTTCGGATTTTCTATGGGATTTTTTACAGGGCTGGGTGGTACGGCAATGAATGAATCGGTTACTGACAACCAGGTGACCTATCAATACAATGGTATAGCATGGTCCAAAGGGCTTGCGGGCATTTTCGGCATCAATAATTTCACCATCGGTGTCACACTGGGCTGGGATCATTTGGTCGACAAAAATAAATCGGTTTGGATTTACCAGGGAAGACCGTGGCTGGGCCTGGCATTTGGTCTTAACCTTAACTAAAATGGATGGCATGCCGCTATGATCCTGCGTCCAGCACTCTTTTGGTTGAGGTGATGGGCGATCAGGTAAAAAACCTTAATTTGCCGCCATGTATACCAGCCATATTTATTGCTGTTGTTGCCCCTAAGGCGTTTTTATCTTCATGGATACCTGCTATCTGAGACCCCAACTTATTTTAAATTACCGTATTACCTACCGCCATGTCAGCATCATCATTACACGTCTATAATTCCTATACCCGTCAAAAAGAAAAGTTTGAATCGATAACACCGGGCCTCGTGGGCATGTATGTGTGCGGCCCTACGGTAAGCGGCGAAAGCCATTTGGGTCATGCGCGGCCTTATATAACCTTTGATATTGTATATCGCTATCTTACCCACCTCGGCTATAAAGTGCGCTACGTGCGCAACATCACCGACGCAGGGCATTTTGAGGAAGAAGGCCGCGAAGCGGAGGATAAAATATCTAAGAAGGCAGTGCTGGAAAAACTGGAACCTATGGAGCTGGTGCAGAAATACACCAACCTGTTTCATTGGGCTATGGGCCAGTTTAATAATATTCCTCCAAGTATTGAACCCACTGCCACCGGTCACATTGTGGAGCAGGTAGAAATGATTAAAGAAATCATCGCTGCAGGCTACGCATACGAAAGCAATGGCTCAGTGTATTTTGATGTAAAAAAATATGCAGCGCATTATCCCTACGGCAAATTGAGCGGACGAATAGTAGACGACCTTTTGGAAACCACCCGCGACCTGGAAGGGCAAAATGAAAAACAGAACAAGGCAGATTTCGCCTTGTGGAAACATGCCGCACCTGAGCATATCATGCGCTGGCCCAGCCCATGGGGCGTAGGTTTCCCGGGCTGGCATATCGAGTGCTCAGCCATGAGTAAGAAATACCTGGGAGAACAATTCGATATCCATGGCGGCGGCATGGACCTGCAGTTTCCCCACCATGAAAGCGAGATTGCCCAAAGCAGTATTTGCAATGGTGGGCATGTATGCGCCCGGTATTGGATGCACAACAATATGATCACGATCGGCGGTCGCAAAATGGGCAAGAGCTATAACAATGTGATCAAATTGACCGAGTTATTCAGCGGCAATCATCCATTGCTGGAAAAAGCTTACAGCCCGATGACCATCCGGTTCTTCATTTTACAAACCCATTATAGCAGCACGCTTGATTTTGGCAATGATGCACTAATCGCCGCAGAGAAAGGATTAAAGCGGCTGATGGAGGCTTATAAACAAACTACCCAATGGTCTATTGACGGCACCAGCCCTGCAACCGATACCGACCTGGATACAAAAGTGCAGACCCTGATTGCAGGTTTTGATACCTATATGAACGACGACATTAACACTGCCAAAGTGTTGGCCAATATGTTCGAACTAGTCTCTGTGATCAATGGCATCAAAGACAAACATATAGCCGCCGATGCCCTCAGCAGCGAAACCTTGTTGCTGTTACAAACGCAATTAAAAACCTATGTTACGGATATTTTTGGCTTGAAAGATGAGGCTGCTATCGACGGTGGCAAACTGAACGGCGTAATGGAATTACTCATAGACCTGCGTAAAGAAGCCAAGGCTAAAAAAGACTACGCCACCAGCGATGCCATCCGCAAACAACTGTTGGGTTTGGGTATTGAGTTGAAGGATGAGAAGGATGGCACGGTGAGTTATAGTTTGACTTAACAACATATAAAAACCGTTTTCAAATTGAAGTCCGGTTCAGATTATTTTGAGTGGCAACGATATAAGTCTTTATTAAAATCAGAGTTTGCAGGACTAAAAAGAATTAAGTCATCAAAGCCGTCGGGATTTTTAGCATATTTCATAGCCACAGCAAGTTTGCAGGAACTTTCTTCCAGAGAAATCCCTTTACACCATTCCCTTTTAAACTTGGCTATATTATCATCTGTCCAGCCTTCCTGTGATGCTTTAATTTTATTATTCCTATCTGTTTCGTGAGAATTCTTGATGCATTTATCTACAGCTTTATTAAAAGCGTCTCCGTTTTTTTGCCATTCAGAATTATCCTCTTTCATTGTTGCGTAACTTTCATAACTGCTAAAATATTGTTCAGCTTTTTCCAAGATACATGAACAATCGTCTTTTGTACCACCCTTACCATTCTCCGATTTCTTTACGCAATTATCCATAAATTTTTTCTCGTCATTTTCCGTCCATAGGGATTTTGAACTATTGGAACTACTATCCTTATTGTTTTGAAATGAATCTTTTTTTGATGTCTCACTTGTTGTGTTATTACATCTTATAAATGATGTAGCGCCTAATAAAAATAAAAAGATAATTTTCATAATTGGCTTTTTATGCGTTTTACCGAATTTGATAAAAAAATAGACAATGGCATACAATATAGCGATCCACGTGTTAGTAAGACTATTGAAATATTGATCCCAATTTGGCTGCCGGTTATAAAGTCATAAAACAACGGCTTGGTTTAGGGTCAGCTTTTGCGCATTGTTTTATGACAAGGCCCATTTCAATGCCTGAAGATATTTTACCTAGTGGATGCCTAAAAATCTGGCATTGATATACGGGAGATAACAGGTTTAAAAAATAACCTCTTTAGCTGACCTCCCGGCTTGTTGTTCTACCTTACCTATTATCGAAAAAGGGGCCAATTCAAAGTATAAACTGTTACTGTAAATTTTCATGTAACTGCTTTTATAAAAAACAAAAAATAGGCTGGCGTATCCGGGAGCCAAGCATGAGAGTCCCAAACCGGTGAATGCCCTTAAATCCTAAATCCTAAATCGCAACTCCAAAGCCTACCTTCGCAGCAACTTTTTAAATAAGTGCGTTTCGTGTATGAGCAATTTTATCGATTATATCCGCATCCACTGCCGTAGTGGACATGGTGGTGCTGGCAGCAAACATTTTGCCCGCACCAAGTACAATGCCATGGCCGGCCCGGATGGCGGCGATGGTGGCCGTGGAGGCCATATTATATTGAAAGGCAATTCTCAATTGTGGACCTTATTGCACTTGCGCTACTATAAAAACGTGATCGCACAAGATGGCGATGGCGGCGATAAAAGCAACCGCAGCGGCCGTGAAGGCGAAGACATCGTGATAGAAGTGCCGCTGGGTACAGTGGCCCGCGACGAAGAAACCGGCGAAGAAGAAGTGGAAATACTGGAAGAGGGCCAGGAGGTCGTATGGGTAAAAGGCGGCCGCGGTGGACAAGGCAACGTGCATTTTGCGACTTCTACCAACCAGGCGCCAGACTATGCACAACCAGGCGAACCGGGCCAGGATGCCTGGAAAGTGCTGGAATTAAAAGTACTGGCTGATGTAGGTTTAGTAGGATTCCCGAATGCCGGCAAGTCCACTTTGCTAAGTGCCATTAGTGCAGCTACGCCAAAAATTGCCGACTATGCATTTACCACTTTGGTACCGCACCTGGGCATCGTGGAATACCGAGAAGGCAAATCATTCTGTGTGGCCGATCTGCCGGGCATTATCGAAGGGGCAGCGGAAGGCAAGGGACTGGGACACCGCTTTTTGCGCCATATTGAACGCAACTCTATCCTGTTATTCCTCGTACCTGCGGATAGCGCTGATCACCGGAAAGAATTTGATATCCTGGTAAATGAACTCAACGAGTATAACCCGGAAATGCTTCAGAAAGATTTTGTAATCGCGGTAAGTAAAAGCGATATGCTGGATGAGGAATTGATGGAAGCTATACGAAAAGAACTGCCCACCCAATACCCGGTGCTCTTTATTTCATCGGTAATGCAGCAGGGTTTATTAAAACTGAAAGATGTTTTGTGGAAGGCGCTAAACACCAATAAAGATGCTTAAAAAATTAAGGGCTGCCAACCTCGAAAGATTGGCAACCCTTGTCGTGCAACCAGGTAAGCAGACCTGGATTATTTTAGTTTTTTAAACATTTGAATCGTTCCGTTGGAATATGCCTTCCATACTTTCGTTCCTTTATTATCCGTTGCCTGGAAAAAATAGGCGGTCTCATCCGGGTTGTTCATTTGTAAAATCGCATTAATGCTGACAGTCGCAAAATCTTTATTGAGGGCCATTTTTATTTTCAATGGCAGGCCCTCCCGTGTTACCGGTACAGTGGAGCAAACGTAGTTGCCGTCGTTGTCAAAATAGGCATTGGCTGTTTGATCGTCGACGGTAAAAGTGGCGTGCACCATGTCGGTGCCTTCACGGCTCCACTCGACGTTAGCCTGGTCTCCAAATTCTTCAAGAAAACTCTTTTCAATTTGCGGTGTCGTGATACGGAAACTTGCGCTTTTGCTTTTTGGTGAAAATGCACTTGTGCTGATAAACAGGCCAAGTAATGCGGCGGCGGTAAAGAATGTTTTTTTCATGGTTGTAATTTTTAGTGGTGAGATTTATTTGAGTTGATGAATCAAAGATGATGTACGAACACAATCGTAGACAACTATTAATGACGTGTGGCAGGTTAAGAAATCACTGCCGGGATAAGCGGTAAATTAAACAGGCAACCTATCTACGAATACATTCGTTGATGTCAATAGAACGTGGGTATGGGTTTTAATTCTTAACAAAAAGCCAAAAGCCGACAACACAGCGTTAATTTATAGGGACGTTCATTTTACTATATTTATGGAATGAAAAACCTTTTGGTGAGTATTGGTCTGATGTCGTGTGTAGTGGGCACAGCCCAAAATATTGAAGGCAACTGGAAAGGAGATATTCACCCGCCGGGCCAGTCCCTTACAATAGTTTTCCATTATGTAAAGCAGGTGGATGGAACTTATAAAACCAGTTTCGATAGTCCTGCTCAAAATGTATTTAATCTCCAGGGTGGAGTGGCCTTAGTAAAAGCAGACAGCCTTATAAATGATATCCCACTTATTAAAGGCGGGTATCGTGGTAAAATAACAGGCGATAGCATTACCGGGATATGGCAACAAGGCCCTGGTACGCTCCCGCTCGTTTTGCACCGCAACAATGAAATGGCGCCCGCGCCAATATTAAAACCGCAAACGCCCGTACCGCCGTTTCCATACACCAGCCAGGACCTGATCTATTATAACCAGGACAAAAGCATTACCTACGGGGCAACGATTACCTACCCCAAAAATGGAAAAAATCTGCCGGCAGTCTTATTGATAACCGGTAGCGGCCAGCAGAACCGCGATTGTGATATTATGGGGCATAAATGGTTTTTGGTGCTGGCTGACTACCTTACCAGAAAAGGCTTTGCGGTACTGCGGGTAGACGACAGAGGAATTGGCCAAACCACTGGCGATGTGATGGGAGCTACCAGTGCAGATTTTGCAAAAGATGTGGAGCAGGGCATTGCCTATCTAAAGACAAGAAAAGAGATCAACCCAAAAAAGATTGGGTTGATTGGCCATAGCGAGGGTGGTATGATTGCCCCGATGGTGGCTGCCCGAAATAAAGATGTTGCCTACATTGTGATGTTGGCCGGACCAGGTATTGGAGGAGCTATTATTAATGAAGAACAAAATGTGGCGAATGTGAGAAAAGCGGGCGTGTCAGATTCGGGTATTCAACAATTCAGACTTTTACACCGCGAATTACAACAGGCGGCGATTAATGCCACCAACGACAGCGCTTTTGAAAGAATGGTTCGCACGGCACTTGCCCATGCCAAAAGTAAAACAACCGAAGCCGCCAAGGTCAATAAAAATGCCGATGAAGTAGAGGTTCAAAATATAGTCAGGCAATATGGCGCTCTGCGAATGCCCTGGCTCAGGTTTTTTATGAGTTATAAACCTACTGCAGACATTGCCGAATTACAAATACCAGTGCTGGCGCTAAACGGGTCCAAAGACAGCCAGGTAGATGCCGGTATGAACCTCCCCGCCATTAAAAAAGCGCTTCTTAAAAACAAAAGCCCATTTACAAAAACCGTTAGGCTGGAGGGCCTCAACCATTTATTTCAAAAATGCACTACGGGCGAGGTGTCAGAATATGGAACGATTGAAGAAACTTTTAACCCGGTAGCGCTGAAAACGATCAGCGACTGGCTAGTACAGGTGACAAAATAGGCGGGGTCTGTAGTAGTTTATATAGCAATGTCATTTAGTTCAATCCATGTGCCATAGGCACATTTTGTGGGTAGCAAATCTGAGGTTTGTGCGGATTTTCGTTCCGTAGGAACGTTTTGTAGGGCTTTTACAAGATGTTCCGATGGAACACTACCTATATTTTGACATTTTTTCTACCGACAAGATGTGCCTGGGGCACATAAAACCCTTAAATGACATTGGTTTTTATAGTTTAAATTGGGCAGGTTGTCATTTGGCAAATAGGTAATTGAGGCAAGGATCTATTTGCCAAATGGGGGTTCAACGGAAAACCATTATTCAATAATTTTTTTAAACAGCTTCCATATTCCCATCAGTAAAAAAATCCCACCCAACACCAGAATCCAAGGTTTATCATTCCACATCGCGGTAATAAAATCTTTGGTGTAACCCCACCAGTTTTTTTCCTTCACAGGCACCACAGTGAATTTCCTCCATCCCTTCGTAGTATCGTTGCTAATTGTAATGGGTTGCGGCTTGACTTCCACCGGTTCCTGGGCTTTCAGAGCAGCGATGGTATTTTTCCGATAACTGGTTTGATGCGAAGTGTCCTGCGAAAAAGTAAAGATTGTTACCATTACAGCCAGGATGGTCAGTTGAAGTTTCATTATTTTGTTTTAGCAGCACAAACTATACGACACTGCATCTGCCGCAATACCCTGCGGAGGGTAGCGACAAAGTACCCGCGCTTTTACACCCCGGACAGTTTCTGCCTGATTTTTGTCATTGTAGCACCATCTCATCCTACCTCTAACCACTCAACCCCATGAACTACTTAGCCCACGCCTATCTTTCTTTTAACCAACCAGGATTACTGGTGGGTAATATGATCAGCGATTTTGTAAAGGGGAAAAGACAATATGATTATCCCGATTATATTCTGAAGGGTATAAAATTACACCGGGCCATCGACACATTTACCGACGAACATGCAATCACCCGTAGGGCGAAGGAATATTTTCGTAAAGACTATCGTTTGTATTCGGGGGCATTTGTAGATGTGGTATACGATCATTTTCTCGCAACAGACAAAAAATGCTTTGCTACAGAAGCGGCTTTGCAGGCAACCGCAAATTTTACCTATGAAACACTGGAACAGCATTTTGATTTACTGCCGGCACCGTTTCAGCCCATGTTGCCTTATATGAAAACCCAAAATTGGCTCCTCAACTACAAGTATCATTGGGGCATAGAAAACAGCCTTGCGGGTGTTGTGCGACGCAGCAAATTCCTCGAAGAATCATCCACAGCATTCGCTTTGTTCCTGGAACATTATGATGGATTGAAAACATGCTATGAAGCTTTTTTCCCCGAACTGAAAACAATGGCACAAATTTATATAGGCGTATAATATGCCTGCCTGACACGCGTTCGGATTCCGGCATCGGTTATCTTTTTTATAAAAGGCAGAATCACAACAAAGGCAGCCGTTAACTTTGGACCAAATTATTAAATGAGTTTATGCAAATAAGAATCAGAATATCCATTGCCGCATTGTTGTTTACTTTAATGACGCATGCCCAAATGCAGCCCACAGAACTGGATAAAAGCCCGATGGATATGAGTTACAGCCCGAATGCCTACCCGATTATGAAGTTCCAGGGAAAGGCAGTCGGTTCCCCGAATGCAAGAATTGTTTACAGCCGGCCCCAGAAAAGAGGCCGCATCATTTTTGGAGGCGAAGTAAAATATGATGAAGTATGGCGGCTGGGTGCCAATGAAAATACCGAGATCGAGTTTTTTAAAGATGCCAGTTTGGACGGTAAAAAGATCGCAAAAGGCCGGTACACCCTATTTTGCATTCCGACGGTAGATAACTGGACGATCATTATCAACAAAGACACCGACAATTGGGGTAATTTTAATTACGACAATA
Source organism: Chitinophagaceae bacterium (assembly GCA_039925965.1). Classification (GTDB taxonomy): domain Bacteria; phylum Bacteroidota; class Bacteroidia; order Chitinophagales; family Chitinophagaceae; genus JAZKFT01. The sequence goes on along the minus strand of JBDSXW010000061.1, from coordinate 96,640 downwards.
AAAAGGATATATTTCGCTTTACGGTGCCCGTTCAAAAAACAGATCCTATTGAAAATTTCACCATGTACTTTGATACCAATAACAACCTGCTGATACTTTGGGATGATGTAAAAGTGAGTATCGCTACCAGCTTTGTAGCCGATAAGGTATTACCTGCGGCAAAGCCGAAGGGCAGGTAGAAATCATCTTGTTTGTTAGTGACCAAATTTTACGACCCTGGCAGTTTGCCGGGGTTTTCTTTGTGATAACCCTATGAAATAATGATATTCCATCTCATCCAGAAATGGATTTGAATATAGTCGCCCGCGTAAAAAATCAATAACGGTATAGTTGATACACTAATGGGTGTATTATTATTTTTTCGGAAGTAGCGGCATTGTACACTTACTTTTCAATAAAAAAAAAATTAAAAACCGATCAATGACTTTTGAACTAATGGTCTGCCATCAGTAACACTTTTATGTTAGCACTTTCAACATCATATTCATTTATTTAATCAGTCAATCATGAAAAAAAATTATCTATTAGCAATTCTTGCTGGCTTTCTGGCTTTAGTTTCTTGCAGAAAAAATTCGGATTCAGTTGAATTTACCTCAGGCAAGTTGAAGGAAATTTTAACTATGGACAATGTAATGGCACAGCGTTCTGCCTATACCATGCTTACGCCGGATGAAAAAGCTGTAATCTGGAAAATGCATTTGTCCGATCAGTTAAAAAAATACAATGGTCATAAAGAGAAACAAAATTATATCAATTCTGTTATAGGACTAGTTAGGAGAAATATGTTTGACCCTCGCGAGAAGCAACAATTTGAAGGCTATTTTGCGGAATGCCGCTATATAGCGAATCAGCTATTTACTCAAGTAGAGAACTATTTTCTATTTTATTCATTGGGTATTGATAACTCTCCTATAGAAAGAAATAGTGATGTTGCCATGAACTCCATTCACACTATCGGGGACTCAGCCATCCTCAATGGCAGCGGAAAATCCTGCTCCTGCAATGCAGGGCAGATAAACACCTGTACACAACGTTTTCTGGGAGGTTTTATCTATTGTGCAAAGAATAACATTTGTATTATGTCAACTTCAGGTTGTGGATGGTTTTGGGTAAACGAATGTAATGGTGAGTGTAAAACCGTCACTTATTTGGAGTATGAAGAATAATAGTGGGTTTTTACTGACTGTTGAGTCGAACAAATCGGTTTAATGCAAAATCACACGCTCTTCACTATTTTTATTTGGTACTACCAATATATTATGCCCAGATACATTTCTAAATAATAAAAATAATATTCCCAGGACTATCACTCCTCGCAGAAAGATATTTTTGAAAAATTATGAAAAAATACATTTTCTTAATACTGATTTCCCTGTTGAGCCTATTATTAGCCATTTTAGAATCATTTATACGGAGTTTCCGTATAGATTATTTGGTTTTTTTTGCCGCAGCAGCCTTGTATTTTTCTATGGGAATCGTTTTAGAAAAGGGTTGTGGTAATAAATTGAAATCGTTTCTTTTCTGCGCGCCAGCATTGGCGATTCTCATTTATGGAGTATTTGCAAATCCCACTCATCCTTACCAATTCTATATAGAGGCTACTATTATTTTTTCCAGTTTTGCTTTAGGCCTTAACCTGAAACATTTCGTCAGCCCCCAAAAGGTTCTCTACCCCATGTTGTGGTTTAGCTCAATTGCTTGCTTCTCGTTCCTGATCAATCCAAAAATACATTTCCGGATGTCTGCCAAAAGCGAAGACGCTTTGAAAAGTAAAGGAGTTTCAGGTGGGTGTTACTTCATCGATACTGGTAAGAACACTGTCGACCTTGATTCATTCAAATCTAAGATCCTCCTCATTGAGTTTCAATTTATTGCTTGCCCTGCTTGTATTCAAAAAAATGGCTCATTTGAACAATTATACAATAAATACAGAAATGATAGCAATGTTGTAATATTTTCTGTTTATGCGGGAGCAATAGATTCATTTGAAGACTATAGAAAAAGGGTGAGCACGCTACATACAGAAATAAATCAACTTTACGACCCGGAAAGCAGATTCTGTAAACGAAATAATATCCAGTCATTCCCTACTGAAATCATTATAAATAATGGTTTCATCGTGGGCTTTAAAGTTGGTTTCAACAAAGACCTGGAGCTTGTATACGTTAGTGAAACCAGTAAGATTTTAGAAAATTTAAAAAAGAAACTTTATGAAATGCATCCCCTTTTTTAGCTTTTTTATTTTGTTCTCTTGTTCGGAAGTATCTAAAAATAGTAATCAGGGGGCAAATGAAATAACGTTTGATACTGATACCATTTATTTTAAACAGGTGAATATCGGGGACTCTGTTACCACCACATTTGTTTTCCATAATACCGGCACTCAAAATACAAAGGTGAATAACGTAGGTTCCACATGCGAATGTACCATTGCCAGTTATGATTCATCTACTATCATACCCGGTGGTTCAGGAAAAATTAATGTAGTGTACAAAAATAATAAGGACACAGGAAATGTATTCAGAGCTATCGTCGTGGAAACAAATACTACAAAGGTTCTGCATACATTATTCCTCGTTGGTGAAAAAAAGTCATTTTAAGTCCATTTGCGATTTTGTTCGCTTTTGAAAATAGCTTGTACCATTAAATAAAAACGCACCATATGATATTTGCTTTTGTTATCGCCGGGAGATTTCTATTTTTACTATTACAGAAATTGATGTATAAAATGTCACCGAAATTGGGATGGGTACTATTTCTTTCTGGTTACCTTTTCCTGTCCGCAGTGTGTGTGTTTTCCTTTATTCATGTTTTGGATAAATTCACGTTATGGCAAAGAATTGGAGTATGGGTGTCGTTCACCCTTGGCACGGCACTCCGTATTTTATACTACAGGGGTAGAATGTTGCCTTATAAAATATAATTGATTGCAATTTCGAAGTCAAATGCGTGATTGCCTCTTGAATTTATACAGCCTCCTGAAAACAGGAGGCTTTTTTATGGCACCCCGTCGATAAACCTGCCAGCCTCAAAACGAAATAATCGACCGTTTTCTACCAATCAATAAGCAGTATGTCCTTTTGCCTCATTCCTGTGCCGTGTTTCATTAATAAACCCACACCTTTACCAACTTAAAAAAAGGTGTTGTTGAAACAGGCCTTTTAATTTTACTACTATGCACATCAACACCAAATTAATACATGCCGGTGCCGAACCGGATCCTTCAACCGGGGCGATCATGACCCCTATTTACCAGACTAGTACGTATGTGCAGGTGGCGCCGGGTAATCATAAGGGTTACGAGTACGCCCGCAGCCAAAACCCAACCCGCAAGGCACTTGAAGACGCCTATGCGATAATAGAAAACGCCAGGTTCGGCCTCGCCTTCAGCAGTGGTGTGGCGGCTACTGACAGCGTAATAAAGCTTCTTGCCCCAGGCGACGAGGTGATTGCTGCAAGCGACATGTATGGTGGCACCTACCGGCTTTTTACCAAGGTGTATGAAAAGTTTGGAATCAAGTTTTTGTATGTTGATACATCCGACACAAACAACATAACCTCACTGATAACAGCTAACACGAAGCTTATTTGGCTGGAAACACCTACGAATCCGCTGATGAATATCTCCGATATAGCCGCGGTGGCTGCCATTGCAAAGTCGCATAATATATTGGTATGTGTAGACAACACATTTGCCAGCCCGTACCTGCAAAACCCGCTCGACATGGGTGCCGACATCGTAATGCACAGCGCCACCAAGTATCTCGGTGGCCATAGCGATGTGATACAAGGTGCTTTGATGATGAATGATCAAAAACTGAGAGACGATTTATACTTTATTCAGAAAAGTTGTGGTGCAGTACCTGGCCCTATAGATTGCTTTCTGGTCCTTCGTGGTATCAAAACTTTGGGGCTACGGATGGACCGCCACTGTCAAAACGGGGAAAAAATTGCGCGGTGGTTGCACAACCATCCTAAAATCAAACGCGTTTACTGGCCGGGCTTTGAAGATAATGCCGGGTATGAGGTTGCAAAAAAACAAATGCGGGGCTTTGGAGGAATGATCAGCTTTACACTGAAAGATGAAAGGCTGGAAGCAGCCATACGCGTGTTGTCATCCACCCATTTATTTTCATTAGCCGAAAGCCTGGGTGGTGTTGAAAGCCTGATCAATCATCCTGCGAGTATGACCCACGCATCCATACCCCGTGAGGAGCGGATTAAAAATGGATTGGAAGATGGCCTGATACGATTGAGCGTGGGAATAGAGGATGCAGACGACCTGATAGCAGACCTCGAAAAAGCAATCGGATAAAGAATGGATTTCGTAGCTATCGCCATTGAAGTGCTGGGTTGGATGGGATCGGTACTCATTGTAACTGCCTACTATTTCAATATTAGGGGAAAATGGCTGTCAACGTCCCCGGTATATATTTGGTTTAATATGGTAGGTGGCCTGTTTTTTGTGGTCAATACCTGGTATCACCATGCGTTCCCTTCGGCTGTAGTAAATATTATATGGGTACTTATAGCTTTTACCGCAATTGTGAAAAAGAGATAAACTAACCCGAAACAGTGTTTTATGTACCCAGAACACAAATTCATGAATTAGTAACTTAAAGGCAAAGTATCTGGTTTTACATTTGCTACCTGACCAAAATATAAAATTCAAGCCTAAACACCCAAACAACATGCTGAGAGAAATATTTTCCGACGTAACCCCAAATACCAAATTCAGGAAGATTGCCGCCATTGTTCTGTATGTTTTCTTTATGTTATGCATCCTGTACACCAGTAATAAGAAGGCCAATGCTTCGAACGCGGAGATGAAACGGATGAATGTTGTTGTAAGTAAATAACGATCACAGATCTGTCCTGGCCAATTCGAACACCGTTTTTCCAGATTCAGTTGATTGCAACGAGCAATATCCGTTGTGACATTCATAGATAAAAGTATTAGATAACAGGTCGTACAGCGCCATGCTCAGGTCGAACGACGCATCATCGCAGCTCTTATTTTTCGATTTTTTAAAAGAAAATTTGACTTGATTCTGCTCAAAAAAAACGAGTTGTAGTTTATAGGTTTGGCAGACTAGTGTAGCCTGGCTGTTTGCTTCACCCGCCAGGTGAAAACTGATATTCCGATCAGCAACATTTCTTGAGCTATCGAAATTCATACGTGTCATTTTCCAATAGCCCTTCATTTCTTCTGGAATTGCTTCCACCGGGGCCTCCGTTTTTGCAAGCACTTTTACCAGTTTAAACCGCTTGCTTTCATAGTCCGCTTTGGCGTCGGGAACCTGGTAATCTTTCACTTCCAGTTTGTAACACATATCTGGGTCAAACCTGAATCCTTCAATCTGACCCTTCAGTGTTTTCCAGCCCTTTTCACCTTGTTCGTGGTATTGGATACAATTCATGTCGGTAATATTGTCGCATGCCACCAATTTATTCAGGATATAAATTACCTTGTTTTTAGAATGTCCGGCAACGAGGGCCGTGCAAAAAAGAATTACCAGGAGTGTTCGCATAGTGTTTGATTTTAGATACCAACAAGATAAGTCAAATTTCTATTTCGGTATGGGCCCAGGCACATTCAAATTTATCTTTGCCAGGAATGAAAAATAAACTCAGGGATTTTTTTGACCAGAAGGTGGCGCAATACAACCAGCCGGCTTTTATTGCACAGGACCCTATTTGTATCCCCCACCTTTTTAAGAAACGGCCGGATATAGAGATCGCCGGTTTTTTCGCTGCTATTTTTGCGTGGGGCAACCGTACCATTATCATAAATAAATGTAAAGACTTACTACAGCGGATGGATATGGCGCCTCAAGATTTTGTAATGAATCACCAGCCATCAGACCTGAAGCGGCTGCTGGACTTCAAACACCGCACATTTGCCGATGCCGATATATTATATTTTATTGATTTTTTTCATCAGCACTACCGGCAATACGATTCGCTGGAAACGGCATTCACAAAGCATTTCAGTAAAAATGACTTACACATCGGGCCGGCGCTCGATCAATTCAAACAATATTTTTTCAGCTATGAACACCTGGGCCGTACCGAAAAGCACATTTCTTCGCCGAAACAAAACAGCACTTGCAAAAGGCTCAACATGTTTTTGCGATGGATGGTGCGGCAGGATAATAACGGCGTGGATTTTGGTATGTGGAAGACCATTAAACCGTCGCAACTGATTTGCCCGATAGATGTGCATGTAGCGAGAGTGGCGCAACGGTTTAACCTGCTGGAAAGAAAGCAAACAGACTGGCAGGCAGCAGTGGAACTTACCGGCTATTTAAAAACCCTGGATGCGGCAGACCCGGTAAAATACGATTTTGCCTTATTTGGCCTTGGCGTGATGGAACCCCGATTCATTAAATTCGAAATGATATGATATCAGAAAATGATCAACTGGTAAAAAGTCTCAACAACGACATGGCAATAGAATTGCCCGAAGCCAGTACTTGGGATACCATCCGAAACAAACTCTACGGATTTATCAATCACCTAATCGACGAAAACTTTGAAAAATTGATGATGATCCTCTACCGCATCGATGTGCATGAGGATAAGCTACGTAATATGCTAAATGCCAATCCTGCCACCGACGCGGGTTTGGTGATTGCAGATCTTATTATGGAGCGGCAGGTACAGAAAATAAAAACCCGCCAGGACTTCTCCCAGCGGGTAAATAATAATGATATTAGTGAGGATGAAAAATGGTGATGTTTAGTTGATTAATAATTGGTCCATTAGTACTTAGTTCACTAGTAATTAGGAAGTAAAACCAAGCACCAATTAACAAATCAACCAATTACTAATCACTCATTTTTCAAACATAAGCTCCCTCACTTTTTCCTTATCTTCTTTTTCTTTCTTAAGATCATACATGGTACCGAAAACCTTGTCCCAGACAGTGCTGCTTACACCAAACCCTTTTTCGTCGTGTTTGTAATGGTGCAGGTGATGGTTTCTCCATAATGGTTTCATCCATTTGAATGGCGGGTTCCAGGCATGGATGGCGTAATGCATAGTTCCATACAGCAGGTATCCCAACAGGAATCCCGGAAAAAACATCCACGCGTTGTTGCCCATAATGAGGTACATAATGCCAAAAATAGATGATGACAATAGCAGGCTAGGAACCGGCGGCATAAATAATCTTTGCTTATCTCTCGGAAATTCGTGGTGGTTACCATGAAGCACATAGGCAAAGCGCTTCATCCCCTCAGACTTTGCTTTCAAATGGAATAAATAACGGTGGGCTACGTATTCGAAAAAGCTCCAGAATAAGATTCCACCCAACCAGGTAAGCCACACCCGAGCCCCGGAGAAGCCGTACGCGGTGAATGCCCTGTACATTAAAAAGCTCATGATCGGGATGTACATAGCCCAAATAACCACTGGGTTTGTTTTTGTAAAAGCCTCAAGGACCGGGCTTCTGAAAAGCCTTGCCTGCCCCTTGTTATGTATTTTCTCAAATTCCATTGTAATATTTTATATTGTGCAAATTTACCCGAAAACTCAATACATCAAAACTCCGTTTAAACATTCATTTAGTTTACAACATTATTTTGGCCATTCGCCGCAGCCATCACTATCCGCATCCAGCTATTTCAGAAGACCATCTATCCTTACAAATTTGTACCCATAAGCGACCAGCTCCTGGAGTAGCAAGGGCAATGATTGGTACATTTTATCTATTCTCTCTTTATCGGTACCCAGATGAAACAGCAGGATATAGCCATTCATCCCTGTCGGCGCTTCAGTGGCTTTCCGTAACACAGACTGGTAAATAGTATCGCTGGCTCGGTAATTGGGCATTGAAGGCGTCGTATAGTCGGCGTTACTTAGTGTGCCCGGGGTGTAGTTGATCAATTTGAGGCCGGCTGTTTCGGCCCAGGCGGTAATGCTATCGTTGTACCATTCGTAAGGCGGCAGAAACCAGGGCGATGATTTCCTGGATAACCCGAAGGGCTTCATGGCGACAAAATTATTTTTGATATCATTTGTAAAACTGTCTTTGGTCACCAGAAGACTGTCCCTTTTTTCCCAATCGGCATACAAAAGGTGTTTATCGCTGTGAGCGCCCAGGTAATGGCCCTGCGACTTCAGCGTCCGGATTGTTTTGGCAAATGCCCGGTTACGGTAAAAATCGCCTGTGAAAAAGAAGGAAGCCTTTATTTTTTCCGTTTTCAGGGCTGTGATAATTGCCTTGCCGCCTTCTCCGAATTCGTGGCCCGTAAAGACCAGGGCAATACGCCGCTGGCTGGTATCACCACGAATATTGGCGCCTTTGAGATAAATATTTGCCAGGGGCGGTTCCGAAATTGCTGGGTCACCTTCCGATTTATTGGAAATCGTGCCAGCGTTTGGTGAAGCTGCCATTTGAGTTGTTGTCTTTTTATCAGCCTTGATTTTGTTTGCAGCCAGGGAGCCTTTGCCGGAAATCGCCCTTTTACCAGGGGCGGCTTCTGCTTCCTTGGCCGCCAGCAGATAGATCAGCGAGGCGGTGCCATCCATCGTAGGTTCGTTGGTGCTATAGTCGCCATAATCATCGTGATACACTGCCAGGTCGCTTTGCCAATCTGCATATTCATCCGCATTTTGCAGGCTGATACCGATAAGTCCTTTGTAAATGCTGGTATATACCGGGCCGTCCACTAAGCCGCCATCTATCGGGTATTTTTTTAAATGGGTAAAAGCACTGTGCGGATCTTCTGGCGTGTCTCCGTTTGCCGGGAGGCCATAAACCATGCTGGTGCCCCATGGGTTGCAACCAAATAGCCAGTCGAAATTAGCCTGCTCCAGTTGTTGGTATTGGTTGTCGATGCTTAAAGTCCGGTACCAGTAGCATTGGGTGGCGAAACAAGTAGTGAGATTATTACTGCACCAGATAAAAGGAATGCCCCGGTAAAAGGCATTCGTTTTTGCTTTTGTCCAAACTTTTTCGATGCCTTGCTGGTAAAAGTCGAGATAGGGATTTTCAGTCGGCTTTAGTTTTATAAGCTTAGCCATTTCGTAATGCCCAATATTTACAAAAGGGTACCATTGATAATGTTTTGCAGTGTCGGCACCCAGCCATGGGGTCACCGGCTCCATCTTAGCGTACTGGCCACCTGCATTCAGATATTTAGCTGCGTTTGCATGGCCAATCATATTCGTAACAGCCGCCGAAGCAAGTTCCATATCATCGGTCCAGTTGTCCTCGGCATAAATATAAGGCGAACGTACTGAAGCCGTTTGGCACACTCCTGGGTTTCTCAAACCCATTTCCATGGCCGATAGCGATTTTACAAAAAGTTCGCTACTATACTTTTTATCAATACCAGTAAATATTTGTGAACCTAAAGCAAAGGCGCTGCTGAATTTACCTGCCGTAGAAGCCACGCCGGTGCTATTATTCATCAATTTTCCCCGCTGCTGAGGCTTCCCGCTGCAGAAATAAACCGGTCGTTCAAACCCCCGGCCGTAAAACGAATCTTCCTTGGGTATGCGCATACCCATATGATCGCGATCATCGCCGAGCTGGTTAAAAAGCCAATCGTCTTTCGGGTGCATTTTCAATAACCAATCTAGGCCCCATTTAGCTTCGTCCAGCACATCTGCCAGGCCATTTCTTCCATCAAGGCCATTAGCCAATTTTATATCGGAAAATACCTGCGGAAAATCGCGGGCAGCCATCAGCAAATGATAGGTGGCGTTAGCGCTCGTAGTGCTGTACTGCAGGTAATCGCTGGCGTCATGCCATCCTCCGGTTACGTCTATATGCGTGCTGTCGGGCATGGGACCGTAGAGGGTGTATCCATCGTGGGTATGGCAACTGTCTTTGAGAAACGGGTTAAAGCCACTTCGTTGTTGCCGCATATACCGCAGGCAAAAGTCAGCAGCACCATTGTACACATCATCTCCTATCAAAAAAGCCGTTGTTACAACATCAGCGCAACGTAAAAAATAGGTACCGGGCTTCTGAAAATCAGAAAAGTCCAGCCGGTAAGTTGTTTCAAAAGGACCGTATTTACCAAAAGCCCTGCCGGTCTTTTTTTCAAAAACTGTTTTATTCGAGGTTGCATCAATTAGTTGAAAAGATGTAACCGCGGCCATTGTTTTACTACCAAACACAGCGACCTTAATGCCCCGTGGTGGATAGCCAAGTTGATTAAAACGTATCACAGAAGATTGTGCTGCAACAAGCTGCGACAGGCAAACAAATAAAAATAAGTTTAAGCAACGGCACATAAAAACATTTTGAAGCGAACGGTAAATTAAATGAATTTTATTGAAGGCGCTTTTTGTCAGCACCGTGAAAAATCTCCGGAAACAATATGAATACGCATTTAGAGACATCGGTGATCAGCTTAATCATTGCTGTCATGTTTGCTTTACTCGGATGTCTCTGGGGAAACACTACCAGCCTTTTCTTCCAGTCCTTCTGCATTTTCACTTTAATCCTCGGAATTGGAGCAGTACTTATCGGATTTATGCATGCAAAAAAAAATAAAATGATTGCTGAAAGATTTCTATTAAGATGCAGTTTGTGGCTGCTTGCAGCTTTTATTGTGGTGAATCTATTTTTAGATTGACAATAGGCATATCGTTCTGATTTTTTCTTTCAAAAAGTGCGCAGAAATGCCATTAAAACAGCGTTACTTATCTTGTACAAAAAATCAGAACGATATGCCAGTAAAAGTTCTCATTCCCTTTCTCAGCTTTCTGCTAGTATCAATGCTGGCCTATACGCTCCAGGCCCATGCACCTGGATGGCGTGATTTTATTAGCTGGTGTAGTTGGGTAGCCATGTTTTTAGGCGGCCTCGAACTTGTGGTGGGTCTCATTTTACTTACCGCCCGCAAAAAGATATGGGCCAGGGCATTGCTACTTACCGCCATTGTACTCCTCATAGTCGGCGGCATACTATCCATATTGCTCGGACAGCATTGGATTGCGCCTGTTTCAAAACCATAAAACGAACGGTTTAAAAAGCCAGCCTGAAACTGCCGAACACACCAAAATTACTGGCTTTATTATCGGTAGGCAATGGCTTGGGAGACACCCGCCACACCAAATCAAGGCGCAATACTTTCAGGATGTTATCGATACCCGTACCCAATTCAATATAGCTCTTTCCATTAAGCGATTTAAAGCTATGATTCCCTACAAAGTTTAGTTGGATATTGGCATCACTGAGTTTGCCTGTCAGCAATTTAGCATTCCAGAACTGCCGGATCTTAAGCTTGCGCAACAGTGGTATGATGCGGAATAATCGGTTGCCAAAGTTATGTTCCACCTGCACGCCCGCATAGGCATCGCTGATGTATTCAAAACGGTTCATCAGGTTAAATACATATTTGTTGTAATAGTACAGGTCGTTTCCAGGATGCATTTCCAGCAGCATGTAGGGTAACGTACCCCAAACTTTACCCACATAAGCATTGTAAAATAATTCGCCGTTGGGCGGAATTTTCACCCAGTCGTGGATGCTGACATGGGCCTTGTCGTATTTATAACTACTGCTGAACACACCGCTCCATCCATGGGCATATTTCATTTCTACAATGGGCCAGTCGCTGCCAAAGCTGGTACGATTGAAACTGCTTTCATAAAAACGTTCGAGGTAGGCATACCTCAGTTTGATACCAGTTTCAAAATTGTTTAGCTGGTCGTTAGCAGCCTTGGGTAACTCGGCCTTGGTAGGTAGTCCACGCAGTGGCGTATACGCCTTACTACTGGCGGTAAATTGCACCGAAAACCCACTTACAGTTTCTTTAAAAAACTCAAACTTGGTTTCTTTGGATTTCAAAAACTTACGAAATACGCCTGGCTTACGTATGGCAAAAGAAAATACATTGTCCTGGCTGATATCATCATACATCACCGGGCCATTATCTATATCATCCTGGTAGCCCAGGTACAGTGACATCCGCGGATGTTTCTCCGGCAGGTACAGCATTTCCATCTGCCCTTTCCAGGCCTGGTCGCGAAAGCCATAGGCTGCGTATCCATGCAGCTTGATTTTTTTATTAAAGCCGCTATTGGTACGAATATCAAAACGGGAACGAAACCCCTCCCAGCTGTTATTGCTGAACCAATTAAACCAAGGACCAATGGTAATATTGCCAAGCCTTTTGTACCCTCCTGCCAAAAAATCGACGGTGTTGCGGTATTTCTGAAACAAGGGCATTTTTTCCAGGGTATCAATCATGGCATAAATGCTCTTTTCATTCTTATTCAACTCTTCGTGGCGGCTGCGCTTCCAGAAAGTATCCGGTTTCATCTCAGCATCCTTGGTTACAAATACCTCCTCCTTGATCTTGTTCATTTTTAGTGTGTCTACCACTGATGCCTGGTTGAAGACTACATTCCGGTAAGTACTGGTTTTGCGCCCTTTGAGGCCAAACTTATTTTTACCAGTGGGATAGATGTCTGCAATAAATTTATCCTTGCTCAAAAACCAGGTCGAGTCGCTCACCAGGTGGAATTCCTGGAAAATACTGAGGTTCTCTAAAAAGTTAACATTGGCTTCTTTGCCGAGGTGCATGGTGATCCGCTGCACTGAAAAAGTTGTGTCATGTATCCATGCGTCGCCTTCGAAGGTATTTTCACCTTTTCGTCTCGGCGTAAAAACCCAATGATAGTACCGCCGGCCGGAAATGTATTGGGTATCCGGTATCGAATAGTCGTACCAGGCATCACCATTGTCACTGATCGGGCTCACAAAATCTTTGTCGAACACAGGGATAAAATTGCCGTAGACATTTACATTCTGGTACATGCCGCCCAACAGTTTGGTTACGCTTTCGTTTTCGATACCATTTGTCTTACTCGCTTTGATTATTTCCCGGGTTCTTTTGGGGCTGCGCTGGTAGTAATAATCACTAATGGTTTCGGTAAGAAAAATGGGCAATACCGCGGTATGAAATTCGGTGGTATCTACATTATTAAGGAGGAAGCTAAAAGGCTTCAGAAGTCTGATACTCCCAAGTTTCTCTTTATTCACCTTATTAAAATCCAGCTCCAATTTATTATAAAGTTCGTATTTGTAATTGTCAAACCGACCTTTGTCGTTCTGGTCTTTATGCTTTACTATTTTCCGCCATAATACCCAGCCACGCCCTTTTTTAGACTTGATCACAACCCCTCCGCTTACCACTCTCTCCAGGTTGATAGAAAGGTCTATTGTGTCATTTGAAATATTTACTGGTACAGCTATACGGGCATAACCGACATAAGTGATCACCAGTGAATCCGTAATTGGTGTTTTCAGATGAATGATAAACCGGCCGGCAGAGTCGGTAATCCCACCACGCTTCAAATTTACAAATTCAACGGAAGCAAAAGGAACCGGCTCTTCACTATGCGCGTCTTTTACCACCCCGGTAATGACCACAGGCTGTGCCCAAACCTGAGTGCAATGCAGTAGAAATATGATCGTCCCAATAAGCCGGAAAATTGCCTTGGTCATGCTTCAAAAATAGGCAGGTTATGGATTGGTTGCTTTTATCGTTCGCCAAAAGCGGTAAAAATGAGGCAAAGGTTTAAATAGTCGTGGAGCATTTGTCATTAATCATTGACCTAATGATGCAATGAGGGCATAAAACTCCCTCGTCCTGATGCTCGGTTTCAGGCCGGCTTTATCAATGCTACCGGTCCCATTTAAAATTGGTGGGGCAGGCCATTTTATCCTTGCCAAAATTGAATACAGCGCCTATCGATACACTATAATAACTGTCTTTCAATTTGGGGTTGGCGGCATAGCTAAAGCCATCCAGGTAATCGGTAAAAGTATAGCGGTACATGCCTTCAACCACCAGGCTTATACGTGGAAGAATGGCATATTTTACACCAATTCCCATCGGTATTACTGGTATTATCCCTGGTAACCTGGCGGCCGAATCCGTAGCCAAACCGTTAGCCAATTTCACACTACCCGAAAAGTAAGCGGTATCCAGTCTGCTATAGTCTCGTTTCACCATTAAAAAACTAAGTCCGGCACCGGCAAAAAGATAGGTGGAGAATTTTCTAAAGTTGTCGTTATTGCCATAAATATTATAGACGCCCATGACGGAAAGTTCTGTAAGACGGGTACTGAAATTAAAATTGCGGTGCCGCATATATTCCGGTGTATCAAACCTGGAGTCATCGCCACGAAGACTGCCGATCGTCAGATTGGCCCTGAATGACCAGTAATTGGTAAGAATGCGGTTGTAATAAATGCCTAACATCGGCCTGGCGGTCTTTACTGAACCCGCCATCTTCGGGCTTAAATCGCCCTGGTAAATCAATGCGCCAAGGTTTAGCCCCAACTCATTTTTCCCGGATACAAACTGCGCCTGCAACACGCTGTTACTACCCGCCATCAATAAAAGAATCACCATGAATTTTCTGAGCATAACATCTACATTTTGGTTAAACAATAAAAAACAAATAGTGTAGATGTCCAGGCAGGATGCGAAAAATTAGGTTGACGGAAATGGATGTGGAAGAGTGGTCTTGCGTATAAACAATTGCCAAGCCCGATTATTGTCCGCTCTAAAAAAGGCTACGGGAATTTTGCGTCGAAGGAAAATTTTTAAGTGGTTGTTAACAAAAAAACTTGTTGATGGAAAGCAGAAAATCAGGCTGAAATACCCGCGACTTTTCCGGTCGACCCATTTTCTGCCGGTGTTAATTCAAACACCAGGTTGGGGGATAAGTCAGCTTCCGTGCGATGGGAAACGTATAAGATGGTCGTATTGCTTTCTTGTGCGATTTTGTTGATCATCGATACTACCAGACCGGCGTTCTGGTCGTCCAGCCCGGAAGTAGGCTCGTCCAAAATAAGTAATGGTGGATGTTTGATCATGGCCCTGGCTATGAGGGCAGTTCGCTGCTGGCCTAATGAGAGTTTATGGAAAAGGGTATCCTTCAGGTGGAGCATACCGACCAGGTTCAGCCATTGGCGGGCTATTTTTTGCTGCGTGTCTGAAGGCCTGATATAGAGGCCCACAGAATCAAAAAATCCGCCGATGATCATCTTCTCCACGCTATCGTAGCGATTGAACATGCTGGTAATGGATGGGGTAAAATAGCCGATATTCTTTTTAATCTCCCACACCGCTTCCCCACTACCCTTCCGGCGGCCAAAAATGGTGATGTCTTGCCCATAGGCCTTGGGGTTGTCGCCGGTTATCAGCGATAGCAGGGTAGTTTTACCACTTCCGTTTGGGCCCACCAGTTGCCAGCTTTCACCCGGCAGGATCGTCCAGCAGATATCTTTTACAATACCGCGGCCATCGTATTTGATCGTTACCCGGTCAAACGCAACCAGCGGACCCGGCGGCATGGCATAACGATGCATTGGTGGCGGTAGTTGGCCATTAAATACATGAATACCTTTCTCGTTTCGTTCCTGTATAAAAGCGCTGAGATCGGAGATCGCTACCCACTTATTGTGGTCGTCCAGATCGAAACCTATCCTGATAAATGGCAATAAGTCGCGGCTGCGGTTAATGAACTGTATAATGAGGGTACCAGTAGCCACCCGCTCCAGCATAACGAGCAATGCCGCCTGCGAAGCTTTATCCAGGTTATCAAAGGGATTGTCGAGGATTATATAGTCCGGGTGCTGCGCTAACAGGTATTGAAGCAAGGCCTTTTTCTGTTCACCGTCGGACAACGATTGCAGTATTCGGTTATTCCCCTTTGACACTTCAATATGGTCATGCCGCAATTCTTCGTCTATCAACGCATCCATTGTAACCTTGGAAAACAACAGGCCGTTCAATGGATTGAAAACCGCTAAATCACCGATGGCTTTACCATCAAGCAGTTGTTGGGTAAAAGGATGCTTATTGGTTTTATCGGTGGTGAATATCGCTATATGGCCTGGCTGATTCATGCTACAGATCGGATTGTATTTCCGCGGCAAACTAATTAAAACGCGTTGTTTGGTGGCTGAAAAATCAACCAAAAAAAACAGCTGGCCATCGCCAACTGTTTAAATAAGATTTTGACACCTGTCTGTTACAAATTAACGCGGTTGCTTTCATCGCTGCTGGCGGTGCGACGCTGGCGATTGGCTTTAATGCTGCTGCTGCCAAATTTCCAGGTAAAGCTCAGGCTGAAACGCGGGCCTTCCCATTGATTGCGCCAGGTGATATCGAGCAGGTTGCTTTGCAAATGTGCGCGGTATGCATTGTTGCCAATATTACTGATACTGAATTTAAGACTGGCTTTTTTCTCCCATAATTGCTTTTGAATTCCTAAGCTGCCGCCCGCGCTACTCCGTTGTTTTGTGTACCCGTCCCGGCTGGGAGCGCTGTAATAAACACTTGCCTGAATTTTATAATTTTTAGGCAGCGTAAAAGTGTTATCGCTACTCAGGTTGGCACTCACATTGCTGGTATTGTACTCGTAACCAGTAAACTCAGAAACCGAGTTGGATAAATAAACACCTGCATTATTCTCCATCGTCCACCATTTTGTTACTGGCAGTGAAAGCGTAACATCGAGGCCTGCGTAGTTGCTGTAACCAATATTCTGAGAGATGTTGGTAGTTACTTTTGTAACAGCATCCTGAAGTATTACAAGCCCTGATTCGCGGCTGCGGTGGGTGAAACTCAGCGACGTAAAAAGAAAATCTTTATAGCTGTGTTTTAATTCGAACGAATTACTGAAAGATGGCAAGAGGTAAGGATTTCCCTTGAAAACGGTGTAGGGATCGACATAGTTGATAAAGGGGTTGAGGCTTTGATAACTGGGCCGGTTGATGCGACGGGCATAGCTCACATTAAACGTGTTATTATCGTTGGCTTTATACGATGCAAATACGGTTGGGAAAAAGCTGGTATAAGATTTCTTAGCCACCTGGTTGCTCGTAACGGAATTAGAAGTGTAGTTAGTTTGTTCTCCGCGCAGCCCGGCCTGCAGGCTCAGTTTTTTCCATTCCTTATTCACACTGATATATGCCGCGTTAATATTTTCTTCGTAGATAAAATGATTGCTGCGGTCGTTATCGGCTTCCCATTTTCCGGCGCTGATAGAATCGGCGATGAGGTTGTTATCGCTTTTTACAAAACTGCTTTTCAAGCCGGCTTCAATTTTTAAACCCGCTGCCAGGTACCTGGTGAGATCGGCCTTAAAGGATACAATATTCACTTGTGCCGGTGTTTGATTGCGAAATACATACGGGCTGCGAACGACTGCAAGCTGCTTATCAAGAAATTCATTGGAATTGATGTCTTCCCTATCAGCATTGTATTGTGCAAAATCGGCATCTATGTTCAGCTCGCTGCCCAATGTGTCCGGCTCGGTTTTGAAATTGATATTGTACGAAGTATTAGCGTTATGGCTTTCGTCGCTCTTATGGCTGTTGATATAATTGTATGGCTGTTGGTTTGTGTCTTTGAAAATTGTGTAGTTATCAGTGGGCGCAGTTTGTTTGGCCGCATTTCCATTTATGAGAAACCCCAGCGTGCTTTTCTTGCCGATGCTATAATCCAGCCCCAGCTTTAAGGTGCCGGAATGAACAATCGGGTTCCAGAAATTTTCGCGATCCTGGTAAGTAGCCTCGGCACCGGTGCCAATAATACTGTTGTAATTGAGCAGGTTAAAACTTTTATACCGACCCAGGTTGAGATTTCCAAAAAGATTGATATTGTTCTTGCGGTAATTCATGCTCACACCGCCATAGGCCTTTGGATACCGGCCAATGCCGCCGCCGATATTGGCAGCGCCGTTAAGGCCTTCATTCTTTGATTTTTTGAGTTTTATATTGATAATACCTGCGCTTCCCTGTGCCTCGTATTTGCTCGACGGGTTAGAGATAATCTCGATCCGGCTCACGGCGTCGGCGGTTAGATTTTTGAGGTAGTCGGTAAGCTGCTGGCCGCTGAGGTACGATGGTTTGCCATCGATATAAATTTGTGCCAGGCCGCCTTTCAGTTTCAGGTTATCATCTTTATCGACACTTACTGCAGGGCCTTTTTTTATCATGTCGAAGGCGCTGCTGCCGCTGGCCATGATATTGTTCTCTACATTCAAAATGATCTTGTCCGCCTTTATTTCAATGAACTTCTTTTTTGCAACGACCGTTACGCTGCCCAGGCTCCTGGTCGCAACCTGCAAGTCGAATGCCGCAAATTCGATGCATTGATGCAGGCTGTCGATCATGAATTCTTTGCCACTGGTGGTATAACCGACTGCAGATACTTCAACACTAAACGCACCGTTGCTCAAAGTGGAGATGGTAAACAGTCCGTCAGCATCGCTCACGGTGGATTTTATGGTTTTACCCCCGGCCTTTACTTCAACAGAAGCATAAGCGATGGGAGCTTTTGTTTCGTTCCTTACAATCCCCTTGACCATGGCCTTCTGCGCAAAAGCGGCGAGGGTCAATAACTGGATGGCTGCAATGAGGCTGGTGATTCTTTTCATGTTCGTTGGTTTTGTTGACACAAATATTTTACATCAGTTCCCTCTTTTTCGGGCAATTAGACCAACGGCTGTTTTTATCCGTTCAATGACTTTGCCACAAACTTTAGTTGTTGGTCGGATGTATAACGGGTTGGCAGATGGTACGAGCCTGTTGGTCGAAAAAAACAGCGGATTTGACGTTGAGGGTCTATTTTGCCGCATTAAATATTTTCCGATGAAAAAAGCCCAGGTGGTATTACTGCACATCGTTTTCTGGTTTTACAAGTTTGGGTTTTACGAAACCTTCGGGCAATTTTTTCATCCCGATAAAAAATTCGACTGGAGCGAATACCTGTCACCGTTGGGGCTCAGCCACCTGATCATTTTCCCTGTAATATTTTACCTCAATTACCTGGTCATCATGCCCAGGTTTTTTAAAACCAAACAGTATAAAAAGGCCTTGCTTGGCTTTATAGCGTTACTACTGCTATTTGTGCTCATTCGCTACCTCGTACAGGAACTGTTGTTTTTAAAATGGTTCGGCAGCACCAACTACGCTGATGGTACCACTATAGCCTATTACATTTTCGACAACACGTACTTTGGCGGCTCCATTATCGTCATGAGTATTCTGTTGTGGCTTATCAACGATATCATCATTAAGGAAAAAGAGAAAACCATACTGATCAGGGAAAAGCGCCATGCTGAAATTTCCTTTCTACGGAGCCAGATCAATCCGCATTTCATCTTCAATACGATGAACAATATCTATTCATTGGTGTACCACAAAAGCGACAAGGCTTTGCCAGCCATTGAAAAGCTGAGCGGCATTATGCGGTATGTAATGAAAGACAGCGATGCTGAGAAAATTGAATTGACCAAAGAGGTTACGTACCTCAACAATTTTATTGAACTCCAAAGCCTGCGCAGTAAAGATGAAGCGGTGGTACAGTTTACGGTGGAAGGCAGTACCGATGGCAAAATGATAGCGCCGCTGCTGCTGATCCCATTCGTGGAAAATGGTTTCAAACACGGCGTCACCAATGATGTGGCACATCCCTTAATCATGAAACTTTTTGTAGCGGCAAATACCCTAAAGTTCGTTTGTATTAATAAAATTTCGGATGGAAAAAAAGATGAAAGCAGCGGTATTGGACTGCAAAATGTGCGGCGCCGGCTCGACTTGTTATACCCTGGCAACTATACCCTGAACGTAGACCAAACAACCGAACAATACTCTACCCAACTTACTATAAACTTATAATACATTTGGGGCTGGCCCCGCTAAAAAAGATACGATCATGATCAGATGCATTGCCGTAGATGATGAACCCTGGGCCCTGGCGCTGGTAACAGATTACATCAAAAAACTACCTTTCCTGGATCTTATATTTGAAACCGACTCGAGTATAGAAGCCCTGCAATTCCTGCAGGAAAATCCTGCCGACCTCCTCTTTCTGGATATCCAGATGCCCGATCTTACCGGTATGCAACTCATGAAAATCATGAGCAATAAAATTCCCGTGATACTGACTACGGCATACAGCGAATACGCAATCGAAGGCTATGAACACCACGTGATCGATTACCTGCTAAAACCTATAAGTTTCGACCGGTTTTATAAGGCCGCCGAAAAAGCGAGAATGATTTTCGACAAGCCTGCTGCTGAGCAAAAACCATTGAGTATTCCGCCGGCCACTCAACAAAATACAGGCACCCCGGATGACTTTATTTTTATCAAAACCGATAGCAAAATGGTGCGGGTCCCCTACAACGAGATCCTGTACATTGAAGGGCTCAAAGATTATATTGCCATCGTTACCACAAAAGAAAAACTCATTACCCTGCAAAACCTGCGAACCATGGAAGAACTGCTGCCAGGCAAGGCTTTTATTCGCATCCATAAAAGCTATATCGTAGCCATCAATAAAATAGACAGCATCGAGCGAAGCCGCATTTTTATTGGGCACGAGGTGATACCTATCGGCGATACGTTCCGGGAGTTTTTTCTGCAGCGCATATCTGGAAACTAGCTGTACCAGGCCGCCACAAAACATCTTTATCACAAATGAATCCTTCCTATTTTTGAAGCCTTCATGCTGTACAAACAACGTCTTTCCAAAGAGCAGGCATTGCCTAAAATAAAGCAATATTGTGCTTACCAGGAACGCTGCCATGCCGAGGTAAAAGATAAACTTTACAGCTATGGCCTTTATAAAACAGATGTAGAAATGCTGGTTAGCCAGGTGATAGAGGAAAACTACCTGGACGAAGAACGCTTTGCCATCCAGTATGCCGGCGGCAAATTCCGCATCAAACAATGGGGAAGAAAAAAGATAGAACACGCACTTAAGGAAAAGCAAATCAGCAGCTACTGCATTAAACGGGCGATGAAAGAAATAGATCCGGCAGCTTATGAAAAAGTATTGCTGCTATTAGCCAGCAAGAAATGGGCGCTACTGAAAGACGAACAGCATCTGAACCGGCAGGCAAAGACCCGTTCGTACCTGTTGCAGAAAGGTTTTGAAAATGAGTTGATCGCCAAAGCGATCCTTACTATCCGAAGCAAATAAAAATTATCTTGGCGCTTTGAAAAATTACTTCATGCATTTGCCCTGCTTTTTAGCCGCAGCCCCTTTTTTGACTATGCACGCGATGGCGCAAAACAATACCGTTCCTCGGACCAGAAATATTTTTCAAAATGAGATCTCCTTGGTAACGGAAAATGATAATTACACCTTGCGGGGCCGCGATGGGTACTACACCAATGGCATTTATCTCAAATTCATTCATGCTGTCAATACCAAAAAAATTAGCTGTTTTAAAAACAGGCCAGCTATAGAGAAAGTGGTCAATGGTTTTGAGTTAGGCCAGGCTATCTATAACCCGGTTAGTTACAACCGGCCCATCCCTTCTGTACAGGACCGTCCTTTTGCCGGTTACCTCTCCTTCAAATTTGACCAGCATATTTTTTATAACAAACATACTGTGCTGGAATGGGCTGCTACGTTGGGTACAATTGGTCCTAATTCGTTTGGCAAAAATGTACAGCGATGGTACCATAATGTAATTGGTATTTATGACGTGAAAGGTTGGCCGTACCAGGTTAAAAACGAGATGAGCGTCAATTTAAAAACTGCTTATTACCGGTCACTTCTGAAATCAGATCCTGTAAAAAACATCATAAACATCGATGGGTTTGCAATTGGCAATCTTGGTAATGCGTTTACGAATCTGTCAGCAGGGGTTACTTTTAAACTGGGGCTGGTGGAAAACCATAATAACAGCAGCCATTTTGGCGCTCGGGTAGCTGCACCGGTTGGGAGCAAGCAGGTTCGTAACTATGAGCTTTATTTTGAGTATGAACCTTCGGCTACCTGGCAGTTGTATAGTGCAGTGTTGCAAGGTGGTTTATTTATAAAAGATAAAGGTCCAGTAATTGTTCCCATTAAAGCATTGGTTTATTCAAACAGGTTAGGCATACATTATGCACAAAACACCACAACGGTTTCGGTCGTGTATACCAACCGAACCCGGCAGGCTACCACGCAACAGAGAAATGAAAATTTCTGTTCGATCCAGTTTGCACATCGGTTTTCGAAATTGAAATAAATGAAACGAGCTTCAGCAGTTTGAACATATAAAACAAAAAAAACATTGAGTACCCTTAGTTTATCACTGGTGCAAACCAACCTTTATTGGGAAGATAAAGCGGCCAACCTGCGTATGCTGGAAGAAAAGATCAATGGTATTTCGCAACCTACCAACCTGGTGATATTACCCGAAATGTTCAGCACCGGTTTTAGCATGAAGCCGGAATTACTTGCCGAAAAAATGGATGGGCCAACGGTTAACTGGATGCGCCAGACCGCAATGGACCGTAGGGTGATATTGACGGGCAGTATCATAGTAGAGGACGAGGGGCATTACTATAACCGCCTTTTATGGATGCAACCCAACGGGCAATATGGGTATTACGATAAACGTCATTTGTTTGCCCTCGGTGAAGAGCACAAACATTATTCTGCTGGTGCTAAACGAATGATAGCCTCTGTGAATGGCTGGAAAATAAACCTGCAGATTTGTTACGATCTCCGGTTCCCTGTGTGGGCCCGGCAATCGCCACGACATATAGAAAAAAGAATTAGTGATGAAGCTGAATATGATCTGTTGCTTTATGTTGCCAACTGGCCGGAACGCCGCAGCCACGCGTGGAAAACGTTGCTGGCTGCGCGTGCTATCGAAAACCAATGTTATGTGGCGGGCGTAAACCGGGTCGGCAACGATGGCAACGATATTTATCACAGCGGCAACAGCATGGTGATCGATCCCCTGGGCGAAATCCTTTGCCAGCAAGACCAGGATGAGACTATTCTTTCGATCACCCTCCACAAAAATGAGCTGCAGGAAATTAGAACCAAGCTTCCGTTCGGCAACGATGCGGACGATTTTTTGCTGGTGTAGGGGATTAGGTGATTAGTTGATTGGTTCACTCATTTACGAGTTCACTGGTTCACAAGTTAATCCCATAGTTTGGAGCCCGCTAATTGCTTTTAGTACCCGCCACTTACGACCTGCAACTTACTACTTGCCACTCCCTACTCCCTACTCGCTACTTACTACTTTAAATAAACCAATGAACTTATGATTCACGCTTATACCAATGCCACCATTTTTAACGGGACTGTTTTTGTAGAGGACCATTCAGTTATAGTAGCGGATAATATCATACAATTAGTTGCTGGGAATAATGATTTACCAGCTGATATCGTTACTATAGACTGCCAGGAACATCTGCTGGTTCCAGCTTTTATGGACCTGCAGATTTATGGGGCGGGTGGGAAATTGTTCTCCGCTTTTCCGGGGCCTGATTCATTGGAATTATTGGCCAGGCAAAATGCGAACAGTGGTACCGCTAATTGCCTGGTAACGATTGCGACCCAACCCATGGACGTTATTGAAATCTGTATTGAAGCCATTAAAATGTATTGGCAACAGGGTGGCAAGGGAATCCTTGGCATGCACCTCGAAGGGCCGTTTATCAATGCGCTAAAAAGCGGTGCCCATATAAAAGAATGGATGGTGAGCCCCACGCCGGATGAAGTAAAAAGTTTGCTTGAAAAAGCCGCTGGCGTTATAAAAATGGTGACGTTGGCACCCGAATGCATCGACCCGGAAATAATTCCACTTTTTGTGGAACATGGCATCGTGGTTTCCATTGGCCACAGCAACGCTACCCTTGCAGAAGCTAATGCAGCTTTCGACAGCGGCACCACAACCACCACTCACCTGTTTAATGCCATGAGCGCTCTGCACCACCGGCAACCGGGACTTCCTGCCGCCACTATGCTGCATCCTGGCGCTACGGCATCCATTATCCCAGACGGCATACATGTTGATTATGAGACGGTGCGCCTCGCAAAAAAAATGATGGGAGATCGCTTGTTTTTTATAACAGATGCCGTAACAGAAACCAACTCCGGCCCTTACCAGCATGTGCTGAATACTAATCATTACGACCTTCCGGATGGTACGCTCAGCGGCTCAGCATTGACGATGCTGCAGGCTGTAAAGAACGCGGTCGATCACTGCCACATTTCTTTAAAAGAAGCCCTGCGAATGGTATCATTATACCCTGCCCGGGTAATGCGGCTTGAACAACAATACGGGAAAATTGAAACAGGTTTTACCGCAACCTTTGCACTGGTAGATCGGAACTTATCTGCGGCTATTGTGCCCGGTTTCTTTTAGCAATCAGCCGGTAAGCGCCGTAAATAATCATAAAAATAATGATCGCCGCGAATCCCAGAATACCATAAAATATCCATGCGAAAGGACTGGTGGCATGTACTTCCAGATCGGTCAATTGCAACGCAGTGAATTGATGATTAGAAAAAGCGTCAATATCAAAACTATCTATTTCAGTATAGTATTTTCCGGCCGCCGGCACAATATTTTTCTCAAAAGCCAAATCTGTGGCTGCGCCCTGATACCAAATGAGCATGTTATCTTTTGATTCTGGCTCCTTGTTTACAAACTGATATAGCAGATGGGTGGCATCGCCCATCAACGCATTAAAAGGCAGCACACCTTTTACATCTTTTGTAGTTAGGCCATTTTTTAATGCTACGCAAATTTTACCGCTATCGATATCGCCGCCCCAGGCGCGCCCACTTTCCAGTACATAACTAAAAGCCTGGCCTTCATCACCGCTATAACCCCGGCGTAGTTTCGCATGGCTGTTATCCGTTAAAAAGTAAACAGTTATTTTAGTATAGCTCTTTGGGGGGAAACTCATTTTCCAAACAAACCAGTTTTCCGATGTGTTACTCACTTCTGAATGCACAGAACTGTTGGGGGCATTGACAAGAGAGTCAAATTCAGGATCATTTTTCCGCATCAGAGCAACGGGAACTTCATTTACCAATACCTGCAGGCCATCTATATAAGCTGGTATTACATTTTGTACAATTGTATCGCTGTAAGTAGCCTGTTTGGGATACGCCACATGCATATTAATGGTTTCGTCAGAAGTATTGTACATATAATATTCCCCCTTCACAACCGCAAAACCCGGGTAGAGATTTACCAAAACCAATTCATGTTGCATCCGGATTTTGCCCAGGTACATACTGTCTCCTGCAAATAAAGGCACGAATCTTCCATTTGCGCCAGCCTCCCAAAGACCGGGCATAGCAGAGTTGCATAATGCACCTACAGCGCATACCAGACCTAAACAAGAAAGAAAAACTTTTTTCACAGTATGAATAATTTAAGCAAGGCTAACGAAATTTTATCGTAACACGGTACGTATTGGTGGGTAATTTACTTTGTGGTTATCCAGGCCAGCCCTGCTCATTGCATGGTATTCATGTCCTTTTAAACAACCTCCGCTCTCACATGATAATCTATTTTCCAGCATGAAAAGCCGCATCCGGAAATAGTTGCACATCAAAGGAGGCGGCGGTTATCGTGCAACACCAATAATCCCTAATAACTCCTAATTCTTTTTCCCGATATACCTTTTAAAAGTGTTTTCCTAAATTGTAATATTATGAGTAAACGTAGCTTCTTTTGAGTTCAAAGCCCAACGGGGACTGATCATTCCGGGAAACACTCCGGCATTGAAAACACAAAAAAGCACCATATTTCTATGATGCTTTCTGGTGTTTATTTTTTTGACGACCAATTGACCAATCACAATTGCCAGTTTGCTTACGATGCCTCGGCCTCCATTCTCTTTTGTACTTTTTTACGATCATCTTCATTCAGTATCACCTTGCGCATACGAATGTTTTTAGGTGTTACCTCGATGCACTCGTCCTGCTGGATATACTCCATACATTCTTCCAGTGTAAACAAAGTCTTAGGAGCGATCCGGCTGGCATCATCCGTTCCGCTTGCACGGTGGTTAGTTAGCTTTTTCGGCTCGGTAGCGTTTACATTCAAATCACCTGGCTTAATATGTTCGGCAATGATCTGGCCGATATATACTTCTTCGCCCGGATCTACGAAGAAGGTACCCCTATCCTGCAATTTATCGATAGAGTAACCAGTGGTTTTTTCTGTGTTCTTACTCAGCAAAACACCGTTGCTACGGCCTGGAATCGGTCCTTTCCAGGGTTTGTATTCGTTAAAGCGATGTGCCATAACAGCTTCCCCTGTAGTGGAGGTCAGCATCTGGCTGCGAAGGCCTATCAAACCACGGCTCGGTATCTCAAACTCCAGGTGCTGCATGTCGCCTTTGCTTTCCATGATGAGCATTTCGCCTTTGCGCTGGGTAACCAGGTCGATCACTTTACCGCTGAACTCCTGGGGCACATCTACTACCAATACTTCGTATGGTTCACATTTTTTGCCATCTATTTCTTTTACGATAACCTGTGGGTTTCCAATGGTCATTTCATAACCTTCACGGCGCATAGTTTCTACCAATACGCTCAGGTGGAGAATACCGCGGCCAAACACCATGAACTTGTCAGCGTCGTCTGTATCTTCTACCCGTAGGGCGAGGTTCTTTTCCAGTTCCTTCATCAGGCGATCGCGGATATTTCGGCTGGTTACATATTTACCATCGCGGCCAAAGAATGGGGAGTTATTGATGCTGAACTGCATGTTCATCGTTGGCTCATCAATCGGGATCACCGGCAATGCTTCGGGGTTTTCAAAATCTGCAATCGTTTCACCGATATTGAATCCTTCGATACCTACAACCGCACAGATATCCCCTGCTTTTACTTCAATAACTTTTTTCTTACCCAGGCTTTCAAAAACATAGAGTTCTTTTACACGGGTCTTTACAAAGCTACCATCCAGTTTGCATAGCTGAATTGGCTGCCCTTCTTTGATTACGCCGCGGGCTATCTTCCCTACAGCGATACGGCCAAGAAAGGATGAATAGTCCAAAGATGTGATCTGTAACTGAAGGGTACCAGGTGCTTCTACAGCAGCAGGTACATATTCGAGAATACCATCCAGTAATGTAAAAATATCTTCTTTAGGTTCCAGCGTCGTGTTGAACCAACCTTGCTTGGACGAACCATAAAAAGTAGGGAAATTCAATTGTTCTTCGGTAGCATCCAGGTTAAAGAATAATTCAAAAACAGCATCGTGCACTTCATCAGGGCGGCAGTTGGGTTTATCCACCTTATTAATGATAACGATGGGCTTCAGGTTCAGTTGTAAAGCCTTCTGCAGTACAAACCTGGTCTGCGGCATCGGGCCTTCAAAAGCATCTACCAACAGGCATACGCCGTCGGCCATTTTCAATACGCGTTCTACCTCACCACCAAAATCGGCGTGACCCGGAGTATCGATTACATTGATCTTTACATCCTTGTACTGCACCGAAATATTTTTACTAAGAATGGTAATACCACGCTCTCTTTCAAGATCGTTATTATCCATGATCAAGTCACCAGTTTCCTGGTTGGCACGGAACACATTGGTGCTGTGCAAAATTTTGTCCACCAACGTTGTTTTGCCGTGATCTACGTGGGCAATGATGGCGATGTTACGAATGTTCATTTGTATGTTTATTTGTTGATAGCCCGCCCGGATGACCCGGTCGGACAGGGCGGATTGGTTGCCTCTTTGCGGTACGAATACCCATAATGAGAATGCCAATAAACCAAATTGGCGGCGAAAGTAAGGCTTAAAGGCCGGCCAGCAAGGCAAAAAGCAACAATTGCTGAAAGGTTAACTGGGGAAAATGGGGGAACCGGGATTTGAATCGACTCATAGCCCCTATTTTTTAGAGAAATGATGACATGAGTCATCTTTTTTTATCAAAATGCTCCTCGTAAATAACCGCATTTTTTTCGTTGGTTAACCGGATATCATCTACAGCACCGGCCCCCGCAAAACTAAAACGCATACCCACAACCTCACCTGCATCTTGCAGGTAACTGTCTTTTCGGATAATTCTCCCATTCAGGAAAATGGTGACCTGTCGGTTAGTGACGCTTACCTTAATTTTATTCCATGTGGCCAAATCTGCACCAAACGCTGAAAGATCGTTTGACCTGCCTTCGATTATTTTATCATTCAATTTGAGGTTGATATCTCCTACGCATCCCGGTATCGCAAAAGGAATAATAAATGCGCCCTTTGTGCACAAGATAAAAATCTTAGTTGTTTTACAAACTGCCGGGCCTTCCCCAAAAATATTTTTAACTGAGGCTTCCATTGTGAATCCACTACTATTCAGGCCATTGAAGGATTTTACCAGGTGATAGGTAAGATTAACAGGTATCCTAAGGGCTTTTATTTGATTGAGAGCCACTTTGCTTACATTAATTTCCCCATTCTGGGTTACTTCCTCTTTTTTAAGATAGGTTGGAACAGGCTCAAGGTCCACGGTGGCCACCCATTGATCAGCTTCGATAAAAACATCAAGTGTTTTCTCCACTTTTCCATCAATAATCAGTTTGGCATTGAAGTAGCCTGGCAGGTAGTAAAAGCCGCTCGCTTCAGTTTGGCCGGGTCGCAATTGAATGGTGCGGGTACTGTCCCAATCCTGCTGGATACGCATGTTGTTTGATGTGATTCCTTGCAGATCGAAGTTAAAAACCACTGTATTGGGTAGCCCTTTGGAAATGGTCCGGCATTTAAAAACAACGGCTTCCATTTTTGCATCAGGTATCAATGACTTTTTTGAAAGGATGATAAAACCTAATGCCACAACCGTTGCCGATATAGCTGCGGAAGCCAATAATACCCTGCGAACCCAACCGGGTTTCATTTTCGGCGGCGGTGACATCAGTTCTGCTACCGTCTCTGATTTGGCCGTATTCGCCGATCTAAAATCCATCCAGTTTTTAAAACCGAGAAAATTGGCCAATGCGTTCAAAGTGGCACTGCTGGGCAAACTGTTGTATTTCAGTTTACCAAATACCCGTTTTAACGTCACAGCACTTAGTTGAATACCGGTAACGTCCCAAATTTTTTCACTTAGTTCATTGAACTCGTAATTACGCCATTCTCCCACTGGCTGCCAGCCTAATTTCTGTTCGAGCAGCTGGATATACCTGGTTAGTTGATCTTGCTCCACGGTGTTCATAACGGACGGGTAAAAGATGCTTTCAATATTTTGCGCTTCATGACGCATTAAAAATCAATGCTGTTTAAACTTGCACCAACTTGAACGGTTTTGTACACAGGGCAAGGGTCCGTTGTCATTCTATTTGTACCGGCAACACATCCTTAATAAATAAACAACGACCATGAAGTTACTCCAATTATCAGCAATTGTTTTCTTTTCATCCCTCTCCCTTCCTGGCCATGCGCAGGCACCCATTCTTTTCAGCGAAAACAAATGGGAGATCCAGGCACAAAGCAGTTTACAGGAATTTTACAAAGGCTTCCATTGCCTCTACCTGCAAAATGGGCAAGCCTGGCTTAAAAAAGAACAATTCACCAACGGTATTATCGAGTTTGATATCAGTATGACTGAAAGAACAAGTTTCTCAGGCGTTATTTTTCGGATGGTCGATACCGAAAATTTTGAGGAACTGTATTTCAGGTCGCAGCTTTCAGGCATGCCTGATTCATACCAGTATGCACCAGTCTATAATGGCAATTCAAGCTGGCAATTATACCACGACCAGTATACCGGCGTAAACGACGGTTTTATTCATTGGAGCGCTATTGGGCAGGGAATGGGTTATAACGCGCCCCTGAATTTTGTATTTGATGAATGGATGCATGTAAAACTGGTTGTAAAAGGCTCTCAGGCAGAACTTTATCTGAGAAATAGCCCGGAGCCGGTCGCCTTTATGAAAGAACTAAAAAGGCGGCCTCAGGGCGGAAGCATCGGGGTAAAATCAGCTGTTGGAGCCACTAGGTTTGCTAATTTTTCATTTCTGCCATTGGATAACCCTGTCTTGAAAGGAAATGGTGCTTTCAGTATCACCACACCGACGGGAACAGTTGAGTCCTGGAAACTGTCGTCGTTTTTTAAAGAATCCGCCATTTCCGCAAATGGTGCGCCGGACGTTAAACTTCTGTCTGGCCTCAGTTGGAAAACCATGCTGGCAGAAAGATCCGGACTGGTCAATATCTCCGTGCTTGGTCCTATTAAAGATTCGGCTAATACGAGTTTTGCTAAGCTGGTGGTGGTATCTACTACCGACCAGGTAAAAAAAATGGACATCGGGTACAGCGACGCGATCAGGGTTTATTGCAATGGGCAGTTACTATTTGCCGGTACCAATGCATTCAGGACGAGAGATTACAAGTACCTGGGCACGATTGGTTATTTTGATGCACTATACCTGCCCCTGAAAAAAGGAGAAAACACCATACTGCTGGCTATAAGCGAAGGATTTGGTGGATGGGGCCTGATGGGAAAATGGGAGAATACGGACGGGATTCGGATGCAGGAATAAAAATCTGCAAATTGTTCGAGAAGTTCTCAAATCCCGGTTCTGAAAAATAAAAAATCACATTTGGAATTTACATCACCATCACCTTACATTTGCAGCAGACTAAAGAAAGAATCGAAGGGAACGGACACCGTTCCCTTTCTATTTGCACCTATGGCAACGGAAGCACAAATACAATTCGTAGACGAAACAGTAAAAACCTTGCTGGAAGACCTTCCTGCATGTTTTTTGGTTCAGATAACTGTATCAGCAGGTAATAATATTAAGGTATTTCTGGATGGAGACGAGGGGATTACCATCGATAAGTGTATCAAGCTCAACCGGGCTTTATACCGGCACCTGGAAGAGCAGCAAACCTTTCCGGCCGATGATTTTTCACTGGAAGTAAGCAGCGCTGGTGTAGGAGAACCACTGCTGATGCATCGCCAGTATGTGAAAAATACAGGGCGTTTTGTGGAAGTAACTACCAACGACGGTCAATTGTTGGAAGGTAGCCTGAAATCGGTGGCTGAAGAAGATATCGTAGTTGAAACCACCACCGGCAAAGGAAAAAAGCTGGAAATAAAAGAACATATCATACCATTCGACAACATTAAATCAACAATCGTTCAAATTAAATTTTAACAGGCTGTGACCTTTTGGTTGCAGTGGTATTAAAACAAAGAAAGATGGCAAGTATTAACCTCATTGAGGCATTCCAGGAATTTAAAGATGCAGAAAACATTGACCGCCCCACCCTTATGAAAGTGGTGGAAGACGTGTTTAAAACGCTGCTCCGTAAAAAGTTCGGCAGCGACGACAACTTTGATGTAATTGTAAATGCAGAGAAAGGAGACCTTGAAATTATACGGCACCGTATGATTATGGAGGACGGTTTTAGTGAAGACGATAACCAGGAAATAGAATATGCGGATGCTATCAAGATCCAGCCGGATGTGGAAGTAGGGGAAGAATTGTTTGAAGAAGTGAATCTCTACGATTTTGGCCGCAGGGCAATTCTGGCCGCCAAACAAACATTGGCAAGCCGTATTGGCGACCTGAAGAAAAATGTGTTGGTAAAAAAATATGCAGACCGCGTTGGCGAAATCATCAGCGCAGAAGTGTACCAGG
Source organism: Chitinophagaceae bacterium (assembly GCA_039925965.1). Classification (GTDB taxonomy): domain Bacteria; phylum Bacteroidota; class Bacteroidia; order Chitinophagales; family Chitinophagaceae; genus JAZKFT01. The sequence continues at coordinate 65,240 of JBDSXW010000061.1, read as the reverse complement.
TTTGGAAAAAAGAAGTGTTACTACTCGATGAAGATGGAAGCGAATTGTTGTTGCCGAAAAGCGAACAGATACCTCAGGATTATTTCAAGAAAGGGGAACAGGCAAGAGCCGTAGTGAAGAAAGTAGAAATGAAGAATAACAGCCCGGTGATCATCCTGAGCCGCACCCATCCTTCATTTCTGGCAAAATTGTTGGAAATAGAAGTACCTGAAATATTTGATGGCCTTATCACTATTAAAAAAATAGTACGCGAACCTGGCGAAAGAGCCAAGGTGGCGGTTGAAAGCTTCGACGATCGTATTGATCCCGTAGGTGCCTGCGTAGGTATGAAAGGTAGCCGCATCCACGGTATCGTGCGAGAGTTGAAAAATGAAAATATCGATGTCATCAATTGGACGGCCAATATCAATCTACTGGTTCAGCGGTCACTTACGCCATCCAAGATAACCAGCATGGATATTGACCTGGAAGCCAAACATGCTAATGTGTACCTGAAACCAGACCAGGTAAGCCTGGCAATTGGAAAACGTGGTGTCAATATCAAACTGGCATGTGAGCTAACTGGCCTGGATATTGATGTGTTCCGCGATAATGAAGGGGAAGTAGATGAGTTTGATATTGACCTGGATGAATTTACAGATGAAATAGAAGGCTGGATCATCGATGAACTAAAGCGTATCGGTTGCGACACCGCCCGCAGCGTGCTCGATCTTACACCAGAAGAACTGGAACGTCGTACGGATCTGGAGAAAGAGACCATTACCGAGATACGCCGTGTATTGAAAGAAGAATTTGAAAGAGAATAAATACCTAAAAAACTCATGGTCAAAGGGTCATTTTTGATTTACGATTTATGATTTTAGATTTACAATTTCTCAGTTTATAAATGACTCAATGACTTATGACCATTGACCATTGAAAAGCCACACTAATTTAAACCCACACAATTACTCCACACCAATAATTGACTAAAAACAACGAATGTCAGAATTAAAATTACCAAGGTTATTAGCGGCTGCCAAAGAGTTTAACGTAGGTCAGGACACCCTGATTGACTTTCTCGTAGGCAAAGGTTTTTCAAAAGATGAATTGGCTCCCATGTCTAAACTATCGGAACCAATGTATAAATCGCTACAGGAAGGTTTTCAAAGCGATAAGGTGGCAAAGGCCAAAAGCGATGCGATTGATTTGCCAAAAAATGCATCCGGTGAGCCAAAAAAGAAAAGAGAAGATGAAGACCTGAGTTTTCATCATAAGGAAGAAAGGAAGTTTTCTGACAACAAGCAGATTATCAGCGAGTTACCCACTGAAGAAAAAATGGTCCGTAAGCCGAGAGTGGAAGAGCCGGTAGTGGCAGTGATAGAAGAACCGAAAAAAGAAGATCCAAAGCAGGAAGAGCCTGTGATAGTAGCCGCTGTGGTGCCGGTAGTAATTGCTACATCCCCGGCAGAAGAGGGACCACTACAGCCCATTCAAATAATTGAGTCAGAAAAAACGGCTGAGGCTGGTATTGTAAAAATCGACGCGCCTGAAGTAGAAGGCCCTAAGATCATTGACAAGATTGACTTGAGTACGATTGATTCTTCCACCCGCCCTAAAAAGGGTGTGAAGAAACCCGATGCACCGGCAATTACTGAAAAGCTGCCAGACACCGGTAAGAAAAAAGAGACCGCCACAACAACACCATCCGTGTCGGCCATAACTGCAGAGACAGTGATAGAAACACTAGCGCCCACAGTTATTGAGCCTGTGGACGCAGAAAGTAACCTCCCCGTAATTGAAAATATTAAAGCTGACAGGCTTGAAGGCCCAAAGATCCTTGGTAAGATCAACTTGCCGGTAGATAGCGATACCCGTCCTAAGCAAACCCTCAGCGACCGGGAAAAACGCAAACGTAAACGCATTCCTGTGGACAGGAAAGGTGTTCCGGTGGATAATAATGCACCTCAAAACAGGGGACCACAGCAAAACACCGGCGGACCGCGTCCACCCTACCAGGGTAATAATACAGGCGGACCGCGACCTCCGTACCAGGGTAATAATAGCAACAATACTGGTGGACCACGTCCTCCGTTTAACCGGGGCGGAAGCACCGGGGGTCAGCAGGGCGGACCTAATCGTCGCGGACCAGGTGGACCTGACCGTGGACCGGTCAAAAGAGAAGACAAGGTTATTGACCAAAAGCAGATCCAGGAAAAACTGCGGGAAACTCAGGCCAAACTTGCTGGTGCAGGTGGTCGTGGTAAGAGCCTCAAAGCAAAATACCGTCGTGCTAAGCGGGAAGAAGCTGCTGAGTCAATGGGTGCTGTGGGCGAAGACAATAAACTACAGGTAACGGAATTTATTAGCTGTAGCGAGTTGGCTAACCTCATGGATGTAAGTTTTGCCGAGGTAATTGGCAAGTGTATGAGCCTGGGCATCATGGTAAGTATCAACCAGCGCCTGGATGCGGAAGTGATAGAACTGGTGGCCAGCGAATTTGGCTATGATGTAGAATTTATCGGTGTGGAAGATGCCGACGATTTGGAAGATGCGGACGATGTGGACGATCCTGAAGCACTAAAATCAAGAGCGCCGATTGTTACCATCATGGGTCACGTGGATCATGGTAAAACTTCATTGCTTGATTACATCCGTAATGCGAATGTAGTAAGTGGCGAGGCCGGTGGTATCACGCAGCACATTGGTGCTTACGAAGTTAAAACAGCGAGTGGCAAAAGCGTCACCTTCCTGGATACGCCGGGTCACGAAGCGTTTACCGCGATGAGGGCACGTGGTGCCAAGGTGACTGATATTGCAGTAATTGTGGTGGCCGCAGACGATGCAGTGATGCCGCAAACCCGTGAGGCCATCAGCCACGCACAGGCTGCAAATGTGCCGATGATTTTTGCGGTGAATAAAATAGATAAAGACGGGGCTAACCCGCAAAAAATATACGAGCAGTTATCTGGGATGAACATCCTGGTGGAAGAATGGGGTGGTAAATTTCAGAGTCAGGAAATCAGCGCCAAACAAGGCCTGAATATCGATAAATTGCTTGAAAAAATATTGCTCGAAGCTGAATTGCTGGAACTGAAAGCCAATCCGGAAAGGGAAGCCAACGGTACCATAATTGAAGCCACCCTCGACAAAGGCCGGGGTTATGTAGCTACGGTATTGGTTCAGAACGGAACATTGGAACAAGGCGATATCGTGGTGAGTGGACAGTTCTTTGGTCGCGTAAAAGCCATGTTTAACGAGCGTAACATTAAAATGGATGCTGCCGGACCATCTGCCCCCGTATTAATATTGGGTATTAACGGCGCACCGCAGGCTGGTGAAAAATTCAAGGTATATGCTGATGAAGGCGATGCAAAAGAAAACGCCTACAAACGTGGGCAGATCTTGCGAGAGCAGGGCATGCGTACCAAGAAACATATTACGCTGGATGAAATTGGCCGTCGCTTAGCGTTGGGCAACTTTAAAGAGCTGAATGTAATTATTAAGGGTGATGTGGATGGATCGGTAGAGGCCCTGAGCGATAGTTTACAAAAACTAAGTACGGCTGAAATTGTGGTGAAAGTGATTCATAAAGGTGTAGGTGCCATTACTGAAACCGATATTACATTGGCTAATGCTTCAGATGCGATTGTAATTGGCTTTAATGTACGTCCTACTTTGCAGGCTGCCAGGCTGGCCGACCAGGAAAGTATTGAAGTAAAGATGTACTCCATCATCTACAATGCGATCGACGAAATCCGCAGTGCGATGGAAGGGATGTTGGAACCGAAGATCCAGGAAAAAGAAGTGGCCAACGTGGAAATACGCGAAGTGTACAAATTCGACAAAGCTACAGTTGCAGGTTGTTTCGTGCTCGATGGCCGCATGAAACGGGATGCCAAGATCCGCTTGTTCCGCGATGGCATTTTGATTTACCCCCGTACAGAAGGCGGTTTTGCCGAACTGGGTAGCCTGAAACGCTATAAGGATGATGCAAAAGAAGTAGTAAGCAATATGGAGTGCGGATTAACCATCAAGAACTTCGCAGATATGCAGGTAGGCGATACGATTGTATCGTTCGAGGAAGAGGAAGTGAAAAGAACTTTGTAAGAGATCTTTATCAAAAATACCAGCCCCGTGCAGTTAAGAAATTAATGGCACGGGGCTTTTTTTATTGGTGTATTTTTTTCCTGTTTTCCGCCAAAACATAAAAGTGCGCTGCTTTGATAACCATTGATATTAAATGGCTAACTTGAGCAATCGTGCGCAACAGGTTTTTATCCTGTCCATTCAACTTAAATACCAATAAATCGGTTTGCTGTTCGACGGCTTTTGCTTTGGCTACCATTTCTTTTAACTGATTTTCCCAATAAGCCGGCAGCTTTGTATTCAGCGACTTGCGGAACAGCGATATTTTATTTTCTACCTGCTTTACATTCTTGCAGTCTTTCAAAAACAAAGCTGGCCGGAACCCAAAGCGGTTGCCAGTAATTTAACGCTGATATCGTTGCAGGTAAGCATTTAAAACTTTTGCCTATACGGTCATGCAAAATCCCGATGCCTATTAAAGACTGCAAGCTAATTAAATAGCCGCATTTATGGGATATTACCCGATGCCGGATGGTCGGCAACCTAACGGCAACAGCGCTACATGATGAGGTTCATTTTGAAAAAATTCAGCTGAACCAAAACTCACAACTCTACAAAATATCCCAGTTCCGATAACCTTCGTTTGAATGGTGACTTGTCCATATTATCCACCAGAATCAGAAACCCCTCGGCCTTTATAACAACCGTTTTCAGAAAATCATCCTGGGCGATTACACGCAGCAACTGCTTGTCCTGCTCATTTATTTTAAACACATGGAATTCGCGCCTCTCTGCGATAGCCGTGGCATTGCTGATCATCTTTGCCAGCGCTTCCTCCCAGTAAGGTGGCAGCTTCACATTAAGCGATTTGCGAAACAAAATGAGTTTTTCTTGAATCTGTTTTACGTTCTTACAGTCTTTTAAAAACAATGCCGGTCTGAATGCAAACCGGTTGGAAGAGACTTTTTCTACATAATTCCCGAGCAGTGTAGTCATCAAATCAAGGTTACCTTCTGCCCTTATTATCAGGGATTCCTCGTCGAATAAGAGCTTACCAAGGCTTTCCAGTTCGGGCGGCTCATACACATCCGTTTTGCCCAACACATATTTGCCGAGTGCTGTAAGTCGCAAACCTTGCAGGCCATCATATTCGCTGTTCCAGGTTTTGGCCAGCCTTTTTGTGTCAACTCCCGTATAGGCGATTTCGAGTAAGCCATAAGAGGCAAAAAGATACATGCAGCCTTTCGTAAATGGCCACTGAAGCATGGCTTGCTTGTTGCCATTGTTTACATACACTTTATTATTGTAGCTCTGTCTCTCCTTGTCTTCATAATATATTTTGCCATAATGCCGGGAATGTATGGGTATGGGGTCAATAAAGTGCGTCTGAAACCAGGTTTGGATATTGTCCCAACTGATCCACCCTTCAGCAGGCATCTGCTCCATCAACCGCCAGATATCGTTGACAGCATCTCTTTTATATTCCCAATTATTAAGCGTGCTAAAACCCTTTATCTGATTGAGGATAAAACTTGCAATACTTGACGGATGCTCAAACTTGGTGAAGAATTCGGCAAACATTTTTTTAATTGCCCCCGGCAATGTGGGCGCCAGGCCGATATAAGATTTCATGTACCGCAGCATACCGCAAACCAGCATCGTGCGTATGGGATGCAGGTCGTTATCGTCGCTGGCATAAAATTCCTTTATAGCGAGTGCTTTCTGAACTTTTTTCATGCCGGTAATAGCAGGCCGGCCCTTTTCGCTGTATTTAATATTTCCCTGGGTATGATAAGACAGGATGCCGCCCATTTCTTGTTGTATCGCTTTTTCGGCATTAAAAATATAGCTATCAGCGGTTTTTTCCCAAATGGGAAATGGGTTTAAAGTATACCCCGCAGGCTTGGGATAATAGTTGGTGACCGCCGCCCTGAAAGACACAGATATGGAGAACAAGACCGGTTCGTCATTATATTTCTGTATTGCACTTTTTCCGTAACTATAATTGTAACCATACAATTTTTCAATCGAAAAATAATATAACTCCGGGAGGTATTCATACTCTGTGTTGCTTGAATTCAGGATATAAATCGTCTCACCTATTACTTTCTCCACTTCATCACGACGCAAGGTTTCCTGCCACACCAGCTTTTCCATGACGATCGCAAACCAGGCTGGTTGTGCTTTTAAAAAGGCTATATAGGTTTCCCTGCTGAATAGCGGTGCAAAACAGACCACAGCAAGTTCCTGCTTGCTTCGCGGCTTTGAAAGTAGCAATTCTGCAGCTGCTTTCATTATTGGAGCAGTGCTGCTGTACCAGATTGGGTTCCTATCGAAAAATCGCTTTGCCATTGGCAAATGGTATTTCTGCAGATGATCTTTGTTAAAGTCGTCACCTAAAAAGGCTGTTTCGTTAGCTGTAAGCATTACAATTCAAAAAATTATTTACCTAAAATAAAGTCCACATCATCCTGCGAAAACGATTTGAGCGATGCACCGTCCGCAGAAATAATGGCATTGAACAATTCGCTTTTCTTTTCCTGCAACTGCAGCATTTTCTCCTCAATGGTGCCTTTGGTAATTATTTTATAACTGAACACCTTTTTATCCTGTCCAATGCGGTGGGCCCTGTCGATAGCCTGGTTTTCAGCGGCTTTGTTCCACCAGGGATCGAAGATAAAAACCATATCGGCAGCGGTGAGGTTGAGGCCGGTACCGCCCGTTTTGAGTGTCAGCAAAAATACCTTGCAATTGGTGTCATTCTGAAACCGGTCTACCAGTTTCTGCCGGTCTTTTGTGGCACCTGTCATGGTTACATACTCCACCTGCTGCTCGTTTAATTTCTCGCCTATCAATTCCAGAGCGTCGAGGAAATTGGCAAAAACCAGCACTTTATGCCTGTTGGCCACAGCATCCATCAATTGTTCCACCAGCAGTTCGAGTTTGGGCCCCTCAATTTTTCCATTAGTTACGGATTCGGGGATACAGGCAATCTGCCGTAACTCATTCAATGCCTGGAACACAAAAAACTGTGATTGCTGGATCCCTTTCATGGCAATCTGCTGCTCAATATTGTCTTTGTAATATTTACGCCGTTGCTCATAAAACCTCGTTTGCTCTTCACTCATTTCCACATACAGCGTTTGCTCTATTTTGTCGGGCAGCTCTTTTAATACATCCTTTTTTAACCGCCTTAAAATGAATGGGAATATTTTGCGCCGCAGTTCGTTGGTGGCCCCTGCATCGTTGTTCTTTTGTACAGGCAACAAATAGTTCGTATTAAAATTTTCTGCTGAGCCAAACATGGCCGGGTTGATAAACCGGAACAAGGAATATAATTCTCCCAAATTATTTTCCACCGGTGTACCGCTCAAAGCCAGTCTGTGCCTGCATTGCAGCAGCATCACCGCCTTGCTTGCCTGCGTGTTGGCATTCTTAATATTCTGGCTTTCATCCAGTACCACATAGCAAAACTCCTGCTCTTTCAACTGCTCTATACCAATACGCATCATCGCATAAGTGGTGAGGATGATATTGCATGCCATCGCTTCGGGCACATCCCGGTTATTGCCATAAAATGTATAGTACCTGAGGTTGGGGGCAAACTTTTTCAATTCGTTCTCCCAGTTAAAAATCAGGCTTTTGGGCATTACAATCAATGAGGGTGTTTTTTCCTTCTGGTATACATGCTGGAGCAACGTAATTGTTTGCAACGTTTTACCCAGCCCCATATCATCGGCCAGGCAGCCGCCCAATTTTTTCTCGTACAGGTATTTAAGCCATTTATAACCTTGTTCCTGGTAAGGCCGTAGTTTGGCATTTACCTTGGGCAGTTTTAGCTTTTCATCCTTCAGTTTATTGAAGCCGTCAAAAATATCCCGCGCAAAAGCAAAGGTTTTACCCGATATGGTTTCATCAATCATGTCCTCCACCAGCGGCAGGTCAAAAAACGATATTTGTACCTTGTTATTTTTCTTACGGAACAGCCGTTGCAACTTCTGCATATACACTTCGTTCACCAGGGCATGGCTGCCATTGCTGAGGATGATATACCTGTTTTTTTGGTATTGGCTGATGGCATCAAAAAGGTTGATATTTTCATCGCCAAAGCTCAACGATGCATCGCCTTCAAGAAAATCGATGCCTGATTTCAGGTTGATGTTCAGCTTAGGGGGAATGGTATTGATTTTATACTGCCGTAGCTTTTCCGCACCTACAATAACAAAGCTGGCCATCAATTGCGGCAGGTCCGTGTATATAAATGCGGCAGCTATTTCTTCTGGCAAAATAAACAAATCGCCCTCCTGCAAAATGTCCACCGTTTTCTTTTTGCCTTCCCGCGGTAGGTGTTTGGTGGCCAGCTTTTTTACTTTGGCAATATTGTCCTCCGTTATTTGCTGCTCGATGTTTTTGATGTAAACGATTTTTTCAAGTTCATTTACCTGGGCAAAACATTGCATGTCGTACTCATCCAAAAAATCCACCTCCGTTCCCGGTAAAGTTTGGCCTACGCGAACGTACAGTGAGTTGTCGGCATCAATGCGCTCAAACGCCAGCAACGGCACAGCGGCTATTTTATCGTCGGAAATAGTCAGCATGTAATCTTCAAACACCAATGCCACATTACTGACGTATGAATACAACAATGATAAATATTTTGATAAATCAATTTCAGGGAAGCGGGCATCGAACAGTGGTATTTTGGCGAAGCCCGGGCCCACATCGTCTACTTCATAAATAAGGTTGTTTGAAAAAGACCAGGCATGTGTCTCGTTGAGGAAAGCGAAATCAGTTATCATTTCACCGTTGTGCTGTAATATGATCTTTGATTGCAAAAATTTTTCTTCTGATCGGGTAACAGATGCGGTCAACTGTGCCACGCTTGTTTCCATGCCCAATGGCTCCTGTTTGTGGTTCACCAGTTTTTTGCTATGGATGAGCGGTAGCAGCAGGTAAGGGTGCTCGTGGAGGTAAATCTTGTTGTCGGGGTTTTCCCAATCGATGGTAAAGTCCGATTTTCCTGTAATCTGTTCAATGCTTTTCAACACGGTTCTTACTTCGCCTGTATATTGTAAATAACTGGGCGAAATCGCTTTTCCCTTCTCATCTTTTACTTCGATAAAAGCGCCATTTTCATCGGTATAAAGAAAGAAAAAAATGACAGGGGCTGTACCGTGGCCCATTGAAACCTTGATTTGCTTTTTTTGTCTTCTCAGTTGCTCGAATACGTTCATTGCATACTTACTGTTTGCTGTAAAATAAAGGTATAATGGTGTCGATAAGTGTTGCGTGGAGAAAACGTGAAAACAAAGAAGGTGAATTGTTGATAACGCAGGATTTAAACAACAGGATGGATGAAGCGATATAACTGTTATACTTTCAAAGGCAGGTAACAGTGAGCGGATATCGCACTGATTTGGGCTATTTACTTACCGCATTGACCCAATGACCAAATCATGGTTTTGCCCTTGCCAACTTGAGTTATCCTTACCCAGTTTGTTAAAACCTTTCACAGTCCTCTATGGCATAGCCGAATCAATTACTTTTGGCCGCATTTACTTTTAAGAATTATGAGAAGCATTTTTTTAAAAACCGGCTTGCTGGCGATTATTGTTACAGCCACAACGGGGATTTTTGCCCAACAAAAGCGCGTGGTGGCCGATAAGATCGTTGGCAAAGTAGGCGACCGCATCATTTTAAGCAGCGATATTTTGAATGCGATCAGTGATATTAAACGCCAGGGAGGTCAAATGCCGGACAATCCTGAATGCATCCTGATGGAAGGGGAACTCATCAAAAAAGCATTGGTGATACAGGCTGAAAAAGATTCGTTGCCGGTGAGCGACGATGAAATTGATGCGTTGCTGGACAATCAGATTCGTGGCTTTGTCCAGCAATATGGCAGCAAGGAAGTATTGGAAGAGGTGGCAGGCAAAACCATCTACCAGATGAAGGAGGATTTTAAAATGCCATTTAAAGAAAAGAAACTAGCTGAAGCGATGCGGGCCAAAATAGTTGATAATGTCAAGATCACCCCGAACGAAGTAAAAGACTACTGGAACACCATACCTAAAGACAGCCTTCCCTTTTATGAAAGCGAAATTGAATTGGGCAAGATTGTTATTTTTCCTAAGGCCAGCCGCGATATTGAAAGCTACACCGCCAAGCAACTGAACGATATCAAAAGGCAGGTAGAGGTGGGCGGTAAAAAGTTTGAGCAAATGGCCAAACTCTATACGCAGGATCCGGGCAGCAAGGAAACCGGTGGTCAGTACAATATCAACCGAAACGATAAATTCTGGGATCCCGTTTTCATTTCCACCGCTTTCAAACTAAAGGAAGGGCAGATTTCAAGTGTGGTAAAATCAAAATTCGGACTGCATATCATCCAACTGGTAAGTCGTGCCGGTGATGATGCAGTGGTAAGGCATATTTTGATGATTCCGGAAGTAACTGACGATGAGATTAATGAAGCCATTGCCCGGCTGGACAGTATTCATGGCTTACTGACAGCGGGAAAGGTTCAGTTTGGCGAAGCAGTTGCGAAGTGGAGCGACGAAGACGAAAGTAAATTCACCGGCGGTATGCAACAAAGTAGGAGTGGTGGTTCTTTTATCAATATCGATGAGTTGGATAAAGACATGATCCCATTGCTTAAAACACTGAAGGCCGGTCAATTCAGCAAGCCCCAATCGTTTACAGATGAACGTGGCAAAAAAGGCGTTCGTATCGTATACCTGCGCACACGCACCGAGCCGCATCGCGAAAACCTGAAAGACGACTATAACCGTATTGCCACCAGGGCATTGGAAGAGAAAAAGCAAAACACCCTGGAAAAATGGTTTGCCACGCATATCAGTAATTACTACATTTATATCGACCCGGATTATTACAATTGCAGCCAGCTGGACACCTGGAAACAACAGGCCCTGGCTTCTAAACAATAACCCCTCAAAATCACTGTATCCCCTGGTAATCCGGGGGATACTTTTTAGTCGGCAATATTTAATGTTTAAACATTGAAATGGTTTTTTTCTTATCTTTACGTCTTAAATCACTATTATGAATATTGCAATTATTTCTGGCAGTGCTCGCGTGGGGAGCCTCACACATAGAGTAGCGCTTCACCTGCAACAGCATTTTCAACAACATACCAAACATGATATAGCACTGGTAAGTACGAGAGATTTGAATCTGCCGCCTGTTCAGGCTGTTTGGTCTTCGGTAGAAAAAGCGCCGATTGAATTTCAGCCATTGGCGCAAATCATTTTTGATGCGGACGCCATTATCCTTGTAAGCCCTGAATATAATGGCAGCTACGCTCCTGCCATGAAAAACCTGGTGGATCATTTTCCAAAACAGGCACATAAGCCGTTTGGCATTGTTACCGCATCCCCTGGTGCCATGGGTGGCATCCGTGCCAGCCAGCAAATGCAGTTGTTGGTGGGTGGTTTGTTTGGACTGCTGTCACCTCATATGCTCATAACGCCCATGGTTGATAAGAAATTTGATGAGGTTGGAAACCTGATAGATGCCTCTTTCCAGGGACAGGTCGACAACTTTGTACATGAGTTTCTCTGGCTGGCGGAAAATGTAGTGCACAGTACAGAACTGTTATTGAATTAATCTGCAGTCGGCCTGTCTGTAGGTCATTGGTTAGTAGTCATGGGTATTAAAATTTGCCTGAACATTGTTTTTAATTCGGTGACCCAACGGCAATTGATTGAATGACGAATGGCCCGTTTACCTCCAACAAGATGACCATTTCAATAATCCGCCATGGCGCAACTTACCTACATTTGCGGCTCTTCTACAGCAATCAATTATGAGCGATCAGATAAAGCATGAATGTGGCCTTGCATTTATTCGCCTGCGTAAACCTATATCTTATTATCTACAACAGTATGGAAGCGCCATGTATGGCCTTAACAAACTGTACCTGCTCATGGAAAAACAGCACAACCGCGGCCAGGATGGCGCTGGTTTGGCTGTGGTAAAAACCAATGTGGAGCCTGGTTACCCTTTTCTGTATCGCACCCGGAGCACTGTGCAACAGCCCATTGCCGACCTGTTTAAAAAAATAGGTGAAGAAGTGGCAGAGGTTGAAAAATTTCAACCCGATATTACACAGCATCCCGGCCTTATGAAAGGGCACCTTCCTTTTTTGGGTGAACTGATGATGGGCCACCTACGGTATGGCACACAGGGTAAAAACCAGGTCGATTTTTGCCACCCGTTTATTAAAAGAAACATAAGCCCGGCCAGGAACCTCGCGTTAGCCGGTAATTTTAACCTGGTAAACACAGATGAATTATTCGGGTTGATCAATGTGGAGCCCGGCGCTTTTTCCAAACAAAGTGACCTTGCGGCTATGATGGAGGTGATACACCATTTCCTTGTAAAAGAAGAGGCGCTGGACCACGAAAATCCCAATATTGAAAATGTTCTGAGAATGGCCACTTCACTATTCGATGGTGGCTATACCTTTGGCGGCCTGGTAGGCAACGGATCCAGTTTTATTATGCGGGATGCGAATGGCATCAGGCCGGCTTATTACTATGCCAATGAAGATTTTATAGTAGCCGCAAGCGAACGGGCCGCGATCCGCACCACGTTTAATGTGGGCGAGAATGAAGTGATGGAACTGATGCCTGGTTGTGCGCTGATCAGCGATAACAACGGCGATTATAAAATAACGCAAATACTTGAGCCAAAAGAACGGCGCGCTTGCAGTTTCGAACGTATTTATTTCAGCCGCGGTAACGATGAGAAAATTTATCGTGAAAGAATTGCACTGGGTCATCATCTGAGCAAGCCTGTGCTGGAAACTATCAACTATGATTTACGAAATACTATTTTTGCTTATATCCCAAATACGGCCGAAGTAGCTTTTATAGGACTCTGCAAGGGCATGGAGGAATACCTCAATGCGATTAAGGTGCAACGTATTATGAGCTGGGTAGGCGATTATAGTGAAGAGAAACTAGCGGAGATGGTAACCCGTAAAATACGCCAGGAAAAAATCGTGATCAAGGATGTTAAGATGCGCACTTTTATTACGGAGGATGTGAGCCGCAACGATATGGTGCAGCACGTGTACGATATTACCTACGGTACTTCGCGGCCCGATGAAGATACGCTGGTGGTGATCGATGACAGTATTGTCCGCGGCACTACATTAAGAGAAAGTATCATCCGTATGCTGGCCAGGCTCAAGCCTAAAAAGATCATTGTGATCAGTAGTGCGCCACAGATACGCTATCCTGATTGTTATGGTATCGACATGAGCAAGATGGGCGATTTTATTGCGTTTCAGGCAGCCATCCGCCTGTTAAAAGAAACTGGTCAGGAGCCGATGCTGGACCAGTTACACAATCATTGCAAAGAGTTGCAGCGAACTAACCAGTTGCATGTAGAAAATGTGGTGCGCCAGGTGTACAAACAATTTACACCCGAAGAAATATCCGCCAAAATAGCACAGATGATCACACCTGAAGGCGTAGAGATACCAGTGCATGTAATTTACCAGACGATCGAAGATTTACATGAAAGCTGCCCCACCAATACCGGCGACTGGTACTTTACCGGTAACTATCCAACCCCAGGGGGTAATCGGGTATGCAATAAGGCATTTATGAATTATATGGAAGGCAAAAATGTGAGAGGATACTAAAAGGAATTTTTTGATGTCGGATGACTGCTGTCTGATTTGTTTCATCAGGAGATTGGTGATAAAAGGCCGGGTGAATTTTTGGATTTTCAATTTTTGAATTTTTGTTACGAATGTGTGGTGTCTGATTTATATGGGTTGGACTAATTGATGATAGTGAATCCCAGGAATATTTCCAATGGTCCATTCGCCATTTCAACCCCCAATGTATTCAAAAGCAATTGCATGATAGTTGAAACTAAAGAACATCCTTCGCCCATTACCAGCGAAGGATGTTCTTTATTTGGGGTAAACTGAAATGAATTCCTATAGCAATCTGCTATTGACGTATAATAATTTGATGGTCTCCGCCGCCGCCGGCACGACGCATGCCACCTATTTGCTGTTCCATCATTGAACGATATTCTTCCCTGCTAATTTTTTTTGCACCTGATGGGGCTTTTACAGTTCCAGCTTTGGTATCGAAGTTTAATGGCGTAAATACCAGGGCACCTTCGTCAATATTCAGGTAAAGAATGAGGCCTGGCAATCCACCAAAATCATCTGGTCCGCTTGGGCTGGGAATATCATCGGCATACCAGGCTACGGCAGGTTGGTCGGGCATTACTCTTGGTGCCCGGCTGGCAGAGTCGCCGCCACGGTTACCACCGCCACCATTACGACTGCCACCAAAATTAAAACGTTGCTGCCCCATCATGCCGCCTTTTATTACTGTTGTGGCTTTGTGACATAAATGCCCTAGAATGGTCATGGTATCCGGGCTTAGCTTCCAGCTATAGTGTTTCAGGCTATCGTCGAGCAGGTATTTTTTAGGGCCTAATTCTCTAATCTCAACTTTGGTATCTTTTTCATAATCTTTAAATGTTTCAGCATCTCCACCTCCGCCAAAACGCATGGTGCGAAAACCTCCCCCACCGCCGCCGCCGACAGATTCGCCGGATGGCATATTGTCGTCGTCCGTCTTAAATGGCATGTATAGCGATTGTTGTTCTCTGAAAGCCAATTCCATTTTACTGGTCTGGAATTCGGGAATCATGGCTTTCATCTGCTCCGCTTCCGGTGGCAGACTTTTCCAAATATTAGCTTTACGTTCGTACACCACTTTACCTTCTGATACCTGAGCTACTGCTCCAAGAGTGATAAGCGTTGCGGCAGCCGCCATTAATATTGTTTTCATAATTGTTTACGGTTTAATAAAATCCGTTTTGCAGCGGCAAAGCTAAGGCACATGCCAAACCAAAAATGTTAACCCCCTTGGCATATTGGTTAAATAAAGTTAACGATGCGGGCTGATGCATTTTTAATCCTTCTATTTTTGAATTCGGTGCGCAGAAGTGCTTGCTTTATGGCCTTCATTGCATGGCTCCGGCATGCACCAACACCTCCACACCAGGCTAAAATATACCCGTTATCATCATAAAAAAATTGATTGAAAAATTCGCTTCGTATTCCGTTTTTTACTATGCTGGCTGCTATCCTCCTCATCGTGGGATTCCAGGGCTGGTGGCTGAACAAAACCTATAACGAACAACAACGTGAAATGTACCGCAGCAGCACTTCCATGTTCAGGGAAAGTGTATGGCAACTGCAGGGCGCACGCCTGAATCTCGACTCGAATGAGAGATTCCATTTTCCCGGACGGCCGGAATCGGTGGCTATTATGATGAACATGGTACGCAAACGTATGGCTGGTAAAAATCATCAGGATACCGTCAAAATGA
The DNA here is from genome assembly GCA_039925965.1 of Chitinophagaceae bacterium. Classification (GTDB taxonomy): domain Bacteria; phylum Bacteroidota; class Bacteroidia; order Chitinophagales; family Chitinophagaceae; genus JAZKFT01. The sequence continues at coordinate 49,781 of JBDSXW010000061.1, read as the reverse complement.
TCACGATCGATGGAGGCAAGGAAAATCCGTTTATGGTTAAGATCAGGAAAGGCAACGATTCAGCTTTTACCAAGCGGGAAAGGGCTACGGAACGCATGTTTGATATCATGTTGGGTGCCGATTCACTGCTGGATCCGCTAACTGTATCGGACATCAGGAAAAAATATGACCGGCAATTGCAAAAGCAGAATATGGATCTCGAATACAGCGTGGTGCAGGATACCGTGGACATCAAGGAGGATGGCACTCCTTCAATCGATCGCAATGAGGTGATAGTTGGATTTAGTCATCCAACATCCTACAAAATGAAAATTGAACACGAAAATATATATCTGTTTAAAAAACTGGCACCACAAATCATTTTCTCTTTGTTTTTAATTGGCCTTACGATTGCATCCTTTTCGTTGCTCTATAAAAACCTGCTCAAACAACGCCGGTTGACTGAATTGAAAAATGATTTCATCAACAATATCACACACGAACTTAAAACGCCAATCGCCACAGTAAGTGTGGCCATCGAAGCGCTAAAAAATTTTAACGCCATGCAGGATCCTGAACGTACCCGTGAGTACCTCGATATCAGCGGCAACGAACTGAACAGGCTGGGGATGCTGGTAGATAAAGTGCTTAAAATGTCCATGTTTGAAAAGAGTGAACTGGAGTTGAGAAAGGAACCGATTGCCATCGATACCCTGGTGCAGGAAGTGGTAAAAAGCATGCAATTACAATTTGATAAAGAACACGCCCAGGTGGATATAAAAACTGTAGGCACAAACTTTACCATAAGCGGCGACAAATTACATATCACCAGCGTATTGTACAACCTGCTGGATAATGCGCTTAAATATAGCAAGGACGATCCTGCCATTTCAGTTGCCATCACCGATTTAGGTGACACGGTGGAACTGGCCGTAACCGACAATGGGATTGGCATCAGCCCTGCTTACAGGCAGAAGATATTCGACAAATTTTTCAGGGTGCCGCATGGCGACACTCATAATACCAAAGGCTATGGCCTGGGCCTGAGTTATGTAGCCCAAGTGGTCAAAGAACATGGCGGCATGATCGGCGTAACGAGCGAAGAGGGCAAGGGCAGCACTTTTACCGTGGTGTTGAAAAGGTGATGCTGGTTATGGGTTATCTGTTGCTACTTACTGGTTGTTATTTTCCGTCGATTTGGCCTCAAAACCGAAGTTTCAGATTTTAGTTTCGCAATCAAAAATATTGAGTGGCGTCATTGCTGCACTTGGGCTATATTTATGGGTGTTTAATTCGACCAATCAAAAAGAAAATTTTAATCGTATAAGTACCCCACTGGTTTCCTTCCTGCCGGCAACCGGAAATTTCACCAACTACTGAAATATGTCCATTAAAGTCTTATACGTAGAGGATGAATTGTTCCTCGGTAAAATAGTTAAAGAAAGCCTGGAAAGCCGTGGCTTGATGGTGCATATGGAAAGCGATGGTGCAAAAGTGATTGCGGCCTTTCGTAAGACACAGCCCGACATCTGCGTGCTGGATGTAATGCTGCCCAATAAAGATGGCTTTCAGCTGGCCAAAGAAATCCGTGAAATAGACAAACAGATTCCCATTCTTTTTCTTACGGCCAAAACCCAGACCGACGATGTGGTCAAAGGCTTTACTGTGGGTGGCAACGACTATATCCGAAAGCCATTCAGCATGGAAGAGTTGATAGTGCGTATTGACAATTTGCTGGCGCTCAAAAGTGGCATTCGTAAAGAAACCAGCAATAATGCTGACGTATTGCATATGGGCGTTTTTACCTTTTACCTGCACAAGCAAGTGCTCCACTCGCCAGCGGATGAGCGCAAACTCAGCTACCGGGAAAGTGAACTCCTGAAATTTCTGTACAACAACCGCAACGGCATTACCGACCGGCGCGATATCCTCAACGAACTATGGGGCAATGACTCCTTTTTTAACAGTCGCAACCTGGATGTTTATGTTACGCGTTTGCGCAGCTACCTGAAAGAGGATCCATCGGTGGAAATACTGACGATCAAAGGAATCGGATACCGGTTTGTTGTTGAATAAACGAACATGGATCGTTTAATATCTTTCTCTACAGCCCGAATAATTTTCGGGATTTTTTGTTCCAACAATTCGTACTTCGCAGCTCGGAAGGCGGGCAGCTCAATCTGCAATAATTCCTGCCCGGGAAAGATTTTTTAATAAATCACCATTTTACCATTCGAAATCACAAATCAAAAATCACAAATCATAATATGTCATATTTTGAAGTAAGGGGAGGAAAAAAATTAAGCGGTACTATTATTCCGCAGGGTGCCAAGAATGAAGCCTTGCAGATACTCTGTGCCGTGTTGTTATCTCCCGAAAAAATAACGATTACGAATATACCGGATATCGTAGACGTAAACCTCCTGATTGAACTATTGCAGGATATGGGCGTAAAAGTGGACCGGCCACAGCAGGACACCTGCATCTTCCAGGCGGATGATGTAAACCTGGATTACTTAAGCACCAAATCATTTCATAAAAAAAGCGGCAAACTGCGTGGATCGGTGATGATGGCCGGGCCGATGCTGGCAAGGTTTAAGAAAGCATTTGTACCAAAGCCGGGTGGCGATAAAATCGGCCGCCGAAGGCTGGATACACATATCATCGGCTTTGAGAAGCTGGGCGCTACATTTGCCTACAACGCTGATAATGGTTGTTACGACCTGGAGGGCAGCCATCTAAAAGGCACTTTTATGCTTTTGGACGAACCCTCAGTAACGGGCACTGCAAATATTGTAATGGCAGCCTGTTTAGCAGAAGGAACCACCACCATTTACAACGCAGCCTGCGAACCATACGTACAGCAACTATGCAAGATGATCAACCGCATGGGTGGCGATATCAGTGGCATCGGCAGCAATATGCTAACGATTATTGGTGTTGAAAAACTAGGCGGCACCGAACACCGCATCCTGCCCGATATGATTGAGGTAGGCTCTTTCATTGGTCTCGCCGCCATGACCCAGAGCGCCATCACCATCAAGGATTGTGGCATTGCAGACTTAGGCATGATACCCGATAAATTCAGGCAGCTGGGTATTCAATTCGATATTAAAGGGGATGATATTGTGGTGCCGGAACAGGACCTTTACGAAATCCAGACTTTTATGGACGGTGGTGTCCTCACGATTTACGATCACCCATGGCCAGGCTTTACGCCTGATCTTTTAAGTATTGTGCTGGTGGTGGCCACACAAGCGAGAGGCACGGTACTCATTCACCAAAAGATGTTCGAAAGCCGGCTATTTTTTACAGATAAGCTCATCGACATGGGAGCCCAAATCATTCTCTGCGACCCACATCGGGCGGCTGTAGTAGGTCTTGGCCGGGAACAAAAACTGCGTGGCATCACCATGAGCAGCCCGGATATACGCGCCGGTGTAGCGCTCCTGATTGCTGCGCTTAGCGCCGAAGGCAAAAGCATTATACAAAACATTGAACAAATAGACCGGGGCTACCAGCATATAGATGATAGGCTGAAGGCGCTGGGAGCGGACATAAAAAGGGTGTGATCATAAAGAAGTCAGGTTATTAAAACTTGAAGGCGACATTGAAAAAACAGCTTATTCCAGGTTTCCACACCTGCACGATATTTCGATTTTATATCGTGACCACCTCTAAGAAAGATAGAACAAGGCCTGGCGCATGTCTTTTCGCAACTGGCCAAACCTAAAAGGTCTTTTCAACTAACAAATCAAACGCCAGCTTGTTAAAGAGTTTATAGAGTGTTGTTGGAAGGATGAAAAATGATCACCTCCACCCTTCGGTTCAATGCCCTGCCCTGGGGCGTGCTGTTGTTGCTTTTTGGCCGGCTCTTGCCAAATGGGTGAATGGCTATTTTATCTGCCGGCAAAATGCCTTCTATCAATAGCCACTCTTTTACCGCCTCGCTGCGGCGTCGGCTTAGCTGCAGGTTTTGAGCATCGCTGCCTATTGCATCAGTATGGCCTTCCACATAAATACTGTCGATCGATGGCCTTGCTTTCCCAAGCAGTTTTTGGGTAAATATTTTTTTCAATATATCGATAGCGCCCGGTTTGATCCTGGCCTCATTAAAATCAAAGAGTACATCCCCCAGCAGAATAGTGTCTGTAATGGCTTTTACCGATGTAGGCGGAGGCACAACTGGAATTTCAATCCGGGTAACTGACCCCGTCCCGGTATCCACTTTTTTAATGGGCAGTTCGCCTTTGCCGTAAAGGGTATAATCCATATCCTTATGCCGGAAGTCGTAGGCGTAAATATTTTGCTTGTAGATTTTATAGTCGGCGCAAGCCACTTCGTTGGGTTCGTCCGACACCAGTTGAAAATGATCGACCGTTAAGGAGATGGTTTGCCGCTGGCCACGATCAAATAGTGGCCCATTCAATGTATCCGCTCCTATAAAAGTGCCAAACGTGAGATATTTCTCTTCGCCGGTGGCAGTAAAACGGTATTCGAAATGATAGAGATCGCGGCCGGGAACCTGGTCGATAAGCAGGATACTATCTGGCACCAGGTTTTGACTAAAGGGCCTGCGCGGTACATAAAAATGACTTCCAAGCGTCAGGCCGGGTCTCAGCTTCAGCCTGTTATTAAAAGTGGCGTTAAACACCCCTGTAAAAGTATAGTGCCGATCTTTTTGCAACAGACAAGGCAGCAACGTTCCAATAACGGGGTAAAATGCGTTGCTCCCACTCCAATTGTAAAATACCGTCAGGGTATTATTACCCAACAGGGTATCGTTGTTGTTTGCATGGCTGAGTTCCACCTTGATAGCGCTCATATAAAACCAGGCCTCCACGCCGCATTCGCTATGGTATTCTGCACAGGTGTTGATGTCTTCAAAATCGCCATTGAGCAGCATGTTGCGTTGCGAGAAAGCCGTTGTAGTAACGAGAAAATACGGGAGCATGAAAGAAAGGGCTGTTTTGGCAAGCATGGGCTTAGAAAGCGAAATGGGACTGGTTATTTTTATAAAGAAACTGCATTTAGCGGATAATAGCTTTCGCCGGCGATTGCTTTATTAGAAAATGCTCTTCAATAGAAGATTTCAAAAATTACCGCTGATTTTTCCTTCATTCCCCTATTTTTGCCGCCCCGCCGGGCGTGGCGAAATTGGTAGACGTACCAGACTTAGGATCTGGCGCCGTGAGGCATGGGGGTTCGAGTCCCTCCGCCCGGACAAACTGAAAAATCAGCTAATTACAGAAGCCGCACCTTGTGCGGCTTTTTTGTTACTCCAACATTTTAGACGTTACTCTTTTCATTTGTCCAGACCTGAGGTGAAAGCCGGAGGTTGCAGGGATTGAATCTAACGGCTTCGCCACTGCTCCAACGGTATTTGCATTTGCTTAAAAAATGGAAAACACCCCCGCAACCCGAATCATAAATTACAAGTTGTAAAACTTCATTCAAATAAAACCTCCATTTCAAAAGTAAAAGCAAGGTAAAGTAAAGTTGCCTGTATCCAGACATTTAGTGATGTTTTCTTTACCGCCCATCATAAGGCAATTCAACAAAATTCACGAGGTCATTCAGTATGCAGAAGACAGCTATTCCGAACGTAAGATTATATTTTACTGAATCTACTATGACATTTAATTCAATCTTCAATTCGCCTTATTAGATGAACTGCTTTTAAACCTGATGGTTGCAATGCTTCCTTGGGATCAGCAATGATGGGATAAGCATAGGTAATGCGCTTATTTTCTGGCAATTGGGCATCATAAATCATGCGGTTCATTAATGAATTGGCCACATGAATTTCTATTTCGTTTTGTCCATTCTTTAAATATGGAGTAATGGGCAATGTCCAGGGCGAACACCACACAATGCCTGCATCCTGCCCATTAATGTACACCTGCGCTATTGACCCAGGATTACCAAGATGGATGTCGACCTGTCCTTTTGTAAGTTCAAGATCAATGGTTTTTTTATAAATGGCTGTGCCTGAATAATATTTGATGCCTAGACTTTCATTGCTAGTCCAGTCGCTTAACTTGGGGAAAACGACAGTGCCAGGGCCGCCCAGGAAAACGCATATTGAAGCCGTAGATTTGCCAGCACGCATCACGTAGGCATTCCTGGCCTGGTAGTCCCAAAATGGCTTACTGTAATTCCACCAGGTATTGTTGCGGTTGATTGCGTAATGCCTGCCACCACCGGTGCTGCCGGGTATTCTGTCGAGCCAGGGTTGGTAGGCCGACGCACAAATTACAAATTCATTAATACCAAAAGCATAGGCATAATCGGCCAGTGATTTGATATCGGCTATGGTATGGCTGAATTTGGCATCAGTAAAAGCTTCAGCAGATGCTATTTTTTTCCCATATAGATGCGCTGCAGACGAACTCTCTTTAATGTCGTAATTACCGTTTGGATGGATAGCCCAGAATTCACCCTGTGGTTTGCATACCCTGCCTTTTGCCTGTATGGGGTCGCCAACCAGACATAAGGCATTACCGATGGCCTGAGCGGTATATACCAATCCCTTTTTATGGCTGAGGCGTTCGAATGTACCGTAGTAATTATCAGCAACCAGATCGGCAATATTGCGCCGGACATCGAACAAAAACCCATTCGATTCTTTTACCCCATCAACAACAAAACCCATCATGGCAGGAAGGAAGGGCATTGGGTTGTATCCCTGCCTTGCTTTAAATTGGTCGATAAAATCGTCCGTCCAGTTCTGGCTTCCGGCTTCATGGCTATCCATTGCCACGCCCGCCACATGGCCGCTGCCGGTTGCCACCAACGAATCCACTATTTTTTCAGTATAATTTTTCCATTGTAACTCAGCTGCTTTTACCGAGAGTTTATCACACTCCAATCCCATCAAATTGGCCCGTCCGTGTTTAATGGAAGCGCCAGTTGGTATGTAGGCAAAACGCATGATTACCCAGTTTCCAGGTGGCATATCCCAGATCAAAAGTCCCCTGGCATCCATTTTATCGCTGATGTTTATAATGGATGTAGCGTCAATGTTGGTTTGCTGCGTGTAGGCTGGTGTTTTGTCGGTCTCTATATATTCGGAATACAATCCGGCTTTTTCTTCCCATTGGTCTATTTTGGCGGCTCCGCTAAGTACGACCGCGCCCATTGAAAGGTCATGGTTTGCTTCTTCATTTTCCCACCAGTCGTGCAGGTTAAGCCGAAAATATTTTGCTTTGATAGCTGCGAAAGAAATCGTTTTTTGTCGCCAGCTTTCATGGGCTTTGTAGATAGGTTTCAGGTTGCATACTTTTTTATATGTTTTACCATCTTCTGATGATTCCAATTGACCCAAATCGGGCAGCACACGGTAACCGGTACCCACAAATGTATCTCCCGGAGGGCCGGGGATATTCGTGGCGCTGGACGTAGCCTTTCCCCTGGCGGCCACTTCATAGGTTATGCTTCGTGCCTCAAAAGCCTCCGTGAATTGCAGGTCAATCCAAACACCATTATCCTTTTGGGCAATTTTTACGAGGGGTGCTGGTTTGGGCTGAAATATTTGTGACGCATTTAAACCGGTCACATTGGTGCTAATAGTACAGGGTACGGTCGATGAGTTTTTACCTACTCCTGCCGGTGCAGGAAAAGCCAATACCGCTACATCTTTATAAAATTCAGAAGGCGTAACGGGTGCTGGTAAAATGCTGGCAAACCGGCTTCCACCTGTCACGACGGTTTCGGTAGCCGTAAGCCTTTTCATCCCCGTTGCGTAAGTAATCCAGGGACCACCAGCAACATACCCGTTGGAAAGATGCACTTCGAATGTAAGGTTCAGGCGATGTGCTTCTTCCGCTGCAAACCGGAGCATAGCCCACCATGTAGCGGAAAAACCGGGCAAGGCATTTTCAGCTTTTCCATGCGACTGATCATAATAAACTACGCCACCAACACCCATCCTTTTAAAAGCCTCCAGATCTGCTGTGATTCCTTCCTTCGTAGTCTCGGTTTCGCCATGAAACCACCACAGTTTTGTTTTGGCGCTGTCTTGTACATTCAGGAAACCATTTAACGCTTCAGAAAGCTTTTCCACTTTCGGCCTTTGAGCACTTGCACAAACTGTCGTAATGCATGCGAGTAAAAATATTGTTATCTCCTTTTTCAAAATAGCGATTTGAACATTTCCTAAAAAGGTCACGTATTTACAGGGTGATTGATTCTGAACTTAACATACTCCGATGGTAACACCTCATACTTTTCTTTAAAACAGGCACTAAAATACTTTGTACTGCCAAACCCTGTTTCAAAAGCGATGGTACCAATATTGTCTTCTCCGGCATCCAGCATTTGCTTACCAACCCTGAGCCTTGTATCACGGATATACTCTACCGGCGCAGTGTTTGTCAGGCTCTTGAACTTTTTAAAGAATGTCGTTCTTCCCATTAATAGCTTTTCGGCCAATTTATCTACATTGAATTCAGTATCCGTCATTTCCCGTTCCACAATTTCTATTACCTTTTTTAGAAATGCTTCGTCTTTTGCGGTGATCACCATTTTTCCTTCCTCTTTTGAAAGATCGTTGAGGTCTTGCTTCGCTTCTTCGGTGACTGGGTTTACAATTTTCTCTCTTGAAAGCAAAGACTCAAAAATCTTTTTTCGCTGCCTTAGCAGGTTGGTATCGATATACGGATACAGCAAACTGCCCCAACCCCAATATTCATTTTTACCATTTCCGTCACTATTCTGCACCGTGGAATCTCCGATGACATACAGTGTTGGCTTTTCCTGCCATTGCATTATTGTGAAAGACAGTAAACCGGTAGCTACCAATAACCATGTAATGCTGATGTGTTTTACAAAAAGTGCTTTCATTGCCGTTTGAATTGATTGCGTACATACCAGGCACAGCGAGATTTATCTTTTCTATGTGCAGGTTACTGTTTAATAAATTTTATCGTTTGCTCATCCCTGCTCACCAGGCAATATATAGGCTGCTTATAAATTGGATTCATGGTATTCAGTTGTAGTTTTTAAAAGTCGTAAAGAATGCAGCATCCATTGCTGAATGCTGCACCAATATTACCGTAATAGTTTTGATGATTTATTGCCTGGTAAATTTTGTCGATGATACATTACCATTATCGTCATACTTCAGCCAATAGTTACCACTCGCCAATGCTGAAACATCAACAGCAGTTTGTGTGGCCCCCTTTTGTAGCTTTTTTACGATTAATTGCCTGCCATCGGCTGCATACACAGCTACCACCGCATTTGTGTTTGCCTTGCTATGTGTTATCGTAATAAACGACGTGGATGGGTTTGGATAAATAGTCATTCTGTCTTTCAGTTTACTATTAAGAACCACAGTTCTGCTGTACTTGTAATGACCGTCCCGGTCGATAGATTTTAGCCGGTAGTAAATGACCGTTGCCACAATATTTGCATCCACAAAGCTATAATTGTTAGCGGCTGTGGTGTTAGTAGCATTTACGCTTCCAGCGCCTGTAAAATTTATTCCGTCAACACTTCTTTCAACAACAAAAGAAGAAAGATTGATTTCATTGGCAGTGGTCCACCAAACTTTTATCTGGTCGTTTTCATACCACGCATTAAAAGAAAGAATAATTACGGGGAGCGCTTCGGCATTGGCCACAGCAAAGTTTCCATAAGCTGAAAATCCGGTTGCTGATGTCATGTAAGGATTTGCAAATGTTCCCGCACCTGTAACCGCCGATGAAGCGGTGCCAACCCAACTGGTTCCATCATAACGGGAAGCAATGAGGCTACCTGTTGGCGAAAAACTGGTGCCCTGATCGGCAATTGCCCAGCCAAATGATGCGGCAATATTGGAACCATTTGCAGCATTATCAGCAACAATATTCCACTCTTTGGAAACGGCTATTGCAGGATTCGGAAATGGATTGCTGAACGTATTTTTTACACCGACTGCGAAGCTGTCAATGGCTCCTGTATTAGTTAGTGTTACAGGATTGTAGCTGGTAACAGAAGTGCCGATAGGAAACACGATGGGTGTTGCTGCTACCTTACGTTTTAAGGCACCTGTTCCTTCCACTACAAAATAGCAACCATTGGCCGCTGTTGTCGTGTTGATAGTATTTGAGGTTGATGCGTCAAGCAAGCCATTGTTTTTGATAAATATTTTTGAACTGCCCAAAGCACCTGGTGCTGTAGAAATAGTATTCAATCCACCTGTTCCCAACTTCACAAGTCCGTTAATATTCATGGTTATTGATGCCGTTCCAACTGTTGAATGGGGCACAAAATTTTGAACTGCCGTGGTAGCACTCAAGTCCAATATTCCGTTTATGTTGTAAGTAATATTGCCTTGTGGGTTAGTGATAGCGGTGCCCGCATGAATACCTCCTGAGGCATGGGACATTTTTACTGTTTTGCCGGCATTGATGGTAAGGTTACAGGTTTCTGTATTGGTATTTCCTGCAGCATTATAATAAGCGGTAAAGCCGACATTGTTATAGCCGAAGGTCATGTTTTGATCGATCACCACATTGAGTACAGACGGGCTGGCGCTTACGTTACCGGCAGTAGGTCTAAACCGTGAAATAGATGTAGTGCCAACACCTGTAATGGTTAGGCTGCTGCAAGAGGTAAAAGCTTCCAGGATAATTCCATCGCCAACACCATCAGTAGATCCAAACAAGCCATCATTTTTGAGAACCGCAACTACCGGGGCAGTACCCGAACCAATACGCAAAGTTTGTGTGGCGCCTGTTGCAGTGCCGGTTGATTTTACTGATGCTCCGTTTTCTATTGTCAGGCTGCTAATTCCAGCCAGCGCATTCAGCAATAGATTGTGCCCCGAAACAATGGTTACGTTGGTGTTGGATGGAGCGGTACCTAAAGCAACCGGGGTCCATGAATTACTTGACGAAACATATTTTTCCCAAACAGAATTTCCTCCTACACCCGCTACCGAGAAACTGAGCGTTGGTGCTGTGGTATAACCAGCGCCGGCGGTGGTTATATTTACGCCCGTAACAACCCCGGCAGTTACAATAGCTGTTCCGGCGGCGGTTGTACCACCTCCCGGTGCGGCGGTAAACGTAATTGTTGGCACACCGGTGTATCCCGCCGGACTGGATGTAATGCTTATACCAGTAACCGCGCCACCAGCAATGGTGCTCACTGATGATACGTTATTTGACCATCCCCCTGAACCAACACTTCTAAAATCATTGTTTAAAGGAACAGAGATATTTACTTTTAACATAGTATCGCTGGTAGCGTTTTCCAACCCCGTTTTACTTGCTCTAACCCTGTAGAAATAAGATGTTCCGGATGGTGGTAGCGCATCCGAAAATTGATAGGAAACAGTGGTATCTGTAACGGTGGTTAATGAAGCAACCGAAGTGGCGGTGGTGGCAAAATTTAAACTGTCGGTACTTCTCAACAATTCAATGGTGGTGCCGTTCACCGGCCAGCATAGATTGAAACGGACAGTAGAAGCAGTTGAACTCCTGTTAACCCTAACATTACTGAGCGAAAGTGTAGCCCCCATTGGCAGGCAGGCTGTAGCCAGCACCGCACAAGGATCCCAGGTACCAAAAAGATTGCTATTTACAAAGTAAGGTGCTGCTTGGGCAGCGTTAAACTCCTGAGACCAACCAACCCTTCCTGCCAGGTCCACATTGGTTCCATTGAAATATTTTGTATTGTATTCAGCGTAGGTAACAACGGCCGTATTGGTAGTTGCCGACCATGGTGACCATCTTACGGGCTGAATGGTTTTACCCATTCTACAGTTCAAAAAAACCACTTTTGTTTCCGAGGTATTCGGTTGCACATCGTTTCCCCAGGGCCTGCCTAACGTGTAGGTGGTTTGTCCATTATTATCTGGCAATAAACAATTCCTGAATACATAGCCATAAGTTTGACCGCCAGGTGTGTTTGCAGCTGTGAGGTAACCAAAATTTGAACCATCTGTGCGATCCCTTGAAAAAATAATACAGGAATCAAATGCTGCTATAGCCGAACCATAAACGTAGTCCGTATTTCCGTCAATATAACAATTACTGAAATATTGCCGCTTGCCATTTCCATTCGACATCACGGTATCCTGGCCACTAATGAACCTGCAGTTTTTGAATATCAACCGGTCTGCATTACCCTTAATGGCCAATGCCTGTGGGCCATCGTTTGACCGGCCCCAACTGTTTTCTACAGTCATATTCATAAATGCACAGTCGTTGGCATTGACGGTGATGGTAGCTATTTCAGTAACGCCGGCTTTGCCCGCATAATCGTCGTAGGAAATGATGGTTTCATTAATGCTTTCACCAATAAAATACAAAAAGGTCTTAGTAGAAGGTATGGTTACTTTTTCTCTGTATTTACCTTTTTTGATAAAGATTTTATAGGCAGCAGTTTGGGCAGCGGGTGCAGCGTCGATAGCAGCTTGCAATGTGGTAAAATTGCCACTGCCATCTTTAGCAACTACAACATCATACTGTGCATTTGCTACCAGGCAGAGCGATGTAAGGAATAAAGAAAAAAGTACTGAAAATCTGATGTGGATTTTTTTCATAATGGGGCGATTAGTGATTTTAAAGAGAAGAAAATTGTAGGGATCAAGAGCTCCCCAAGGGAGAGAACAGCCGGGATTACATGAGTAGCTTGCCAGCTATATGATAGACTTTATGCTAATAAATTAGCCTGGTAATGAGTTGGAGCATTTTTACAAAGTTCCAAGTTCAATCGCAGTATAGGTTAGATAGGCTGGGTTGGTAGGCTTCAGGCTTGCATTTGCCAGAAACAAATCCGTAGCCGCTCTAGGTACTGGAATTTCTACTAAGTACACATCCGCACCCGGGGAGCCATCGGACAGAGCTATCTGGACACCAGCCAGGCGCTCAGCCAGCGCCTCCGCGGCGGAGTTCAAAGGCGTATCATTCAGGTCTTTAATGCCTAGTGAGGAAACAGAAGCAGTAATTTCCTTTCTGCTTTTGCCTTGGTAGTCAATAACCACCACATAATCCAGACCATAGGTTTGCGGCTGGAGCTTATTGGCAATATCCTTTTCACCGTCTACAGTATTTTGCTGGGCTTCATACTTTATATCCGTAATAACCAACCTAGCCTTTCTATTGGTTTCGGGTTTCAATTTTATAGTAAATAGTCCCGCTTCGTTGTTAAGTACGCTTGTTTTACTTCCCTTTGCAAAAACAGATCCCTGGGCCAAAGGGTCATAGGTATCAGCTTTTATTTTTCGCTTAACGTTAGTGGTTTGTGCGAAAAGCAAAGAAGTGCTGAAAATAAACAGCGAAAGCAAGACAGTCTTTTTCATACAGTAAGGCGTAAAGTCGTTGGTAATAAAATTCCAGCTACCCTTGTTTTGAACTCAACCTTCATAAAAAAGGTGTTAGCAAAACAAAGTTCGTAGCGAAATGTATCGAGCAAAATTAGATTCGCCATGCCCCTTTCCCTTTCCTGATTCTAACCTTTTTTGGCTGAAAACTGATATTTTTCGGCTAAAAAAAATGTTATCTCCTCAAAAAGTCCCGGGTAAAACTAGGTATCGCTCATTGTTAAGGAACAAGTTTCAGAACTCCTTACCTATCATAAATTAAGCTGCGTAATTTTAAAGTATCACCAATACTGCCTTCAGTTAGACCTTTCGACTTGGCAATGGCATTTACAGTTACACCCTGATCACCTCCGGAAGAGAAAATCATGAAATAAGCCCCCCCCGACTACAAAAATGCCCAATTCTGAGCAAATTCTGTGTTTAATGTTACCAAATAAATACCAATATATTAATTGTGGGTTATCAAATGGTAAACACAATGAATTCGGTAGGCTGAAGTTTAGGTTTGCCCTTCCAAAAACCGAAACTTCATTATGCACATTTCAAAAGCCACTGTTTACAAGAAACTCTTCTTGTACCTATTACTTTTCTTTACCACCTATCTGGCCGGCGCTCAAACAATTACAGGCGCCGTTGTCGATATCAGGTCGGGTGAACCACTTACCGGCGCGGTTGTGAAACTCAACAATACTTCCCGAACAACCATGGTAAATCTGGACGGCAGTTTTATATTTAAAAACGTTAGCCCGGGAAAATACACGCTGACGGTAACTTATGAAGGCTATAAAAAAGTGGAGGGTGCATCCATTGAAGTATCGGCAAGACCTACGAATAAAATAGACCTGAAACTCGAGCCTTTAGCTGTTGAATTGTCTTCCGTTACAGTTTCTGCGAGCGCTTCTAAAGATGAAACGGGTGCCCGGCGGCTGGAAAAAGTTGCCGATCCTATTATCAACGTACTCTCTGCAAAAGCCCTTCAATTATTGCCTGATATCAATGTAGCCAATGCGCTGCAGCGGGTGAGTGGTGTTACTATCGAAAGAACCAGCTCCGGCGAAGCCCGGTATCCAATCATACGGGGAATGGAAAAGCGCTATATCAATACGCTGATCAATGGCATTCGCATACCGAGCCCGGACAACAAAAGCCGGTTTATACCCTTAGATCTGTTCCCAAGTGAATTGTTGGAGCGACTGGAAGTTGGCAAAAGCCTTACACCCAGTATGGAAGGTGATGCCATCGGAGGTACCGTTAACCTGGTAATGAAAGACGCTCCTGCGCACTTACTGTTGCAGGGAAATGCTTCTTTCGGCTATAATTTGACCTTTGCCGACGAACGCTTTAATAAGTTCGACCAAAGCAGCATCAATAAGAAATCGCCAGCAGAAATCAATGGCAGCAGCTATATAGCCACGCCAAAAGATTTTTCGGTGGCACACCTCAATTACAAAAGTCTGAAGAGCCCAATAAATAATACGATTGGCCTAACCGTTGGCAATCGGTTTGGCAAAGGCAATAAATTTGGCTTCATCGCTTCAGGAAGTTATCAGAATATTTATCGGGGCACCACATCTAATTTCTTTCTGCCTAATCCACAACCCGGCCTGGAAAATATTCCTTTATTCTCCGATTTGCAACTGCGCAAGTATTCGGTTCAAAGCAAGCGCGTAGGCCTCAATGGTAAACTGGATTATCAAATCAACAAAAACAATAAGATTTCGCTGGTAAATACTTTTGTAAGGCTGGATGATTACCAAACCCGCATTATATACGACACCGTTACATTGAATTCTGTAGTAGACAACTCACAAAGAAGTTCATGGCAATACCAATCTATTTATAATGCCACTTTGCAAGGCAACCACAGCATCACCCCATCCTTTAAAATAGATTGGAGCCTGGTGTATTCCATTGCCAACAACCATATCCCCGATCAAATACAGTTCACCCATCAATACGCCATTGTTGCCACAACTTTAACGGCCGACAAATTGCAATCCCTTTCGCATCTTTGGTCGCACAATAGCGACAAGGACAAGTCGGTTTATCTTAACCTGACCAAGGACACCAAACTACTCGGAAAGAACATAGAACTGAAGCTGGGCGGCTTGTTCAGGAATAAAACCAGGGAAAATTATTATAACTCCTATAGCTTATCGCCACAACTTGGGGCTGTATATACCACCATCGACAATGCGCCTTTTATCTTTAAGACGGCAGCAGATGGCGTTGCTAACATCAGTGGTAACAACTATTCGTTCACCGAAAATATCTCTGCAGGCTACCTGCAGGGCAAGTGGCAACTGAGCAACAAACTCGAAGCACTAGGTGGTGTAAGGGTAGAATATACAGACCAGCGTTATGAAACACAATTGGGGCCAGACGTGGATGCAAAATCGGGCAAGATCAACTACACCGATTTATTACCCAGTATTCAATTCAAATATGCATTAACTGAAAATCAAAACCTCCGCTTTGCCTACTATAAAGCCATTGCACGACCGGCCTTCAACGAGTTAATCCCAGACGGTGTAGACGGTGAATTTTTTAAAGAAAAAGGCGATCCGATACGATTGGTGCACACCTATGCAGACAACCTGGACCTGCGTTACGAAATGTATTCTAAAAATGCAGACCAGGTTTTGCTGGGTGCATTTTACAAGCACATCAAAGATCCTATTGAGATCGCGGCAGTTAAACCTGCCGGCATCAACAATTTGTACCTGCAACCCGTAAACAATGGCACGGCTTCCAACTATGGTTTCGAAGCGGTAGTTACCAAATACTTCGGCCAGTTTGGCTTTTCAGCGAATTACACGTTTACAAAATCGGCCCTCACCAACGACAGCATGATTTATTCCTATAGAAATGCAACGGGTGCTATCGTATCAAAAAGGGTTTCGGAAACGAGGCCATTGCAAGGTCAGTCAAACCATATAGGCAACCTTTCCGCCATTTACAAAAACCCAAAACTGGGGCTTGATGTGCAGGTAGCGCTGGTATATACCGGCGAACGGATATCGTTCCTTAGCCCTTACCTGGGATTGCACTACTGGCAGTCGCCCATCACACAGCTGGATATTTCTTTCGAAAAGAGAATCGTAAAGAAAATCACGATATATGGGAAAATCAACAATTTGACAAATGCACCATTCGAACTGTCGCTCCATCAGCCATACAATGCTTACCTGGCGGCGAGTGGCTCCAGGCCGCTCGCATTGCAAACCGATGCAGCCAACAAAATTATTATCCAAAAGGATTTTTACAAAGCCACTTTCCTGTTTGGTTTCCGGTATAAATTATAAACTCCTTCAACTATAAAAAATGAAGTCCTATTTAAAATTATCCCTCAGTGTAGCCATTTCCGCTTTGCTGTTTTCGTCCTGCAAAAAAAATCACGATCAAAAAGACCTTTGGAAAGCGGTGGTTGCACCAGCTTCTCCCATCAGCGATGCGGCCTGCCTTAGCGGTTCGCTGAAAGGAACCATGCTGGCTGGCAAAACCTATACGGTTTGTGGCGACATCTTTGTAAACACCGGCGATACGCTCATCATAGAAGAAGGTGTTACAGTAAATTTTACCGGTCCCTCTGCAACCGTTCCGGTTGGCCTGGGCGTAAAAGGGGTATTGCTTTCTCTGGGTAGCAAAGAACATCCTATTCTACTCACCTATCCCGGCGTTACCAAAACCGATCAGCTGGGATCCAATCCCGATACTGATCCGGCCTTACAAGGTAAATGGACAGGCGTTATTGGTGCCACTAGCTGCCCGCTCATGGTTATTAAATGGACACGTGTAGAATTTGGCGGTGCCGCCATCAGCTCAGCCATGAAGAGCTTTACCGGCGGATCGAGCCCTTATCCTTTATACTTCGCAAACCCTTATGGTTCTTTTGTGCTTGAAGATTCATGGGTATACGGTAGTGTAGACGATCCGTGGAGAATCAATG
The DNA here is from genome assembly GCA_039925965.1 of Chitinophagaceae bacterium. GTDB lineage: Bacteria > Bacteroidota > Bacteroidia > Chitinophagales > Chitinophagaceae > JAZKFT01. The sequence goes on along the minus strand of JBDSXW010000061.1, from coordinate 32,538 downwards.
GTGGTAAAATTCACGTAATGCGTAATGTCTTTGAAAAGTGTGGCTATACCGGTGGCGAAGCCATGAACGCTAAAGCCGGAACCATTGGCGATTTTGCCTACAACCTTTGCATTGGCATGGCTACCAATGGTCCTAAATTATCTAATATCAATGTGCTGGTAGGCGTTCCCGGTTCTAACGTGAGAATCTATAACAATACGATTGTAAACAGTGGCTTCAGAAGGTCATCTGCGGGCCGTGGTGGTTCCATAAATTTTGAACAAGGCGCAGGCGGCATGGCTTATAACAATCTTATCGTAAATTGTAAATTCGGCCTGAGGGTTGTTGGCAATCCCATTGCCGATACTGCCAATCTTCGTTATGGATATAACTGGTATTATGCAGATTCAGTTTCTGTAGCCAGCCAGTTTATTCCCTCTTACGCAATTAGTACCGCTATTAGCCAACCACAGGAAACAGATATACCCAAACCTTCTACCTACTTGCCTGCCAGCTGGGTAGTGGGCGATCCGGTAAAAAGTGTGTATACCGCACCAACTGCTGTGGTGGGTGCCAATAACCCGCAGTTTATCAATGCCCCCGTTCCTTTGCCAGCAGGCCTGATGCTGAGGGATATCGCAGTGGTAGGCAACTACAATTTTGCGTTGAAACCCACGTCGCCCTGCATCAACGCTGGCTTTACGGGTTTTACCCCAAGGGCCGATATACCCCTGAACCCTAAATATGGCGCTACTGAAATCACGCCTCCCGGAAAAGACATCGGCTGCTATCAAAGCAATGGAAGAGGTAACCAACACTAAGCATTATTTGAGTTCCAACTTTAAAAGCCTGTAAGCATTTGCACTTACGGGCTTTTTAATTCCAATTCTATCGCCCTTGATCCGCTGTACCAGTTCATGGCAGAAGCTAACGATCCCGAAACACTGACTGATTGTGACACCCTGCGTTTGCACTTATGAATATTTCACATAATGTTCCAGCTTCCCGCTTAGTTACACCTTCGCCTATTCCATCACCATAGGCATCTTTGTTATAACTACCCTATCAGTGGATTTACACAGATCAACGTTCCGCTGGTGGCGCGTAGTCAAAACTTTCGGGCTCCTTAGTTTTGGTCACTTTTAAGCTACCGAACCTGTACGAAAAGGTGAGGCCGAAAGACCGGTAAGGCGTATTGCGATAGATATTAGAGGTGAAATCTTTTGTGAATTGCAGACTCTTTTGATTAATGTATTTGTTGAAAGGATTCACCGCGATAAAGCCGAAACTCGCTTTGTTGTTAGTAAACTGTTTCCGGATGGCAAACGTATAGGAATAGACATCTGCCTGTTTGCCCTGCCAGCGCATGCCCTTGTTATAATTGCCAAATACTTCGGCGGCAAATGTTTTGGATACCTGGAAGCTGGTATTGAGATTGAGCCTTAACCCAAATGCATCTGTGATAGCCGGTACCGCATTGGGGTTGTTCAGATGCCGGTTGAAAATCTGGAAGTTGGGGCGAAAACTGATCTTCTTACTCACGGGAATAGAACCGGAAATACTCACACCAGTAGTTGTTTCGGCGGCGATGGTTTCCCTTGTGGTAAGTGTTACATCGTTGTAAGTGGAATCGCCGATTTTATAGGTAGCATAGTAGGTGATATAAGGCTTGATGTCGGGGCTGTTTCTTTGCCGGTAAGCCACCAGATAGATATAGGCACCCGAGGCGAAAGACTTGTTATAACCCAGTTCAAATTTATGCCCGATTTCGGGTTGCAGGTTGGGATTGCCTGTGGTGATATTATGCGGATCACTCAGGTTCATAAAAGGGTTCAGGTCGCGGAAATCGGGGCGCTCGATCCGGTAAGAATAAGCCAGCTTCAAAGTTTGTTTCCCTCCAAAATTATGGGCTATGATAAGCGAGGGGGCAAGGTTGGAATAATCGGGAATCGCCACATTGTGTGCCGTGGAATAATCCGCCTTGCTAACGGTGTATTCGTAGCGGGCTCCGGCCTTTACGTCCAATGCGCCAAACAACGAAAAATTTCCGGAGATGTAAGCCGCATATACTTTTCTCCGGTAGTCGGATGCATAAGATTGTTGTTGGTCTTTCGCATAATTTCCGGTGGCTGCATTCAATGCAAGCACGTCTGCATTGCTGATGATCGATTGAAAAGTGGTTCGTAATCCCGTCTCGATCAGGGCTTCATTTTTGAGCGGATGGGTATAATTCAACTCAATAGTTACTTCATTTTCCTTTCCGGGATTTATACTATTGGCACCGGCAAATGCAGTAGTGCTGCCGGTATAATATTGCTGTTGATTATAGGCGGTGGTGTTTTTTCCAAAACTACCACTGTAAGCCAGCTCCAACGTTTGTCCTTCTTTTTTAAAGTTCTTTTTGTAAGAAAGGCTATTTTCAAAATCAGTAACACTTACCTTATTATCAGCATTTCTTTTCGTGGCAATGTTCGACAATTCACTACCACCGGTACCATATGCAACAGCGCGTTGGTAAATGGTGCCGCTATTATTAAAACCAAAATGATCAAAGCCAAAAGAAGCTGCCAAACTCTGGCTTTTTGACAAAGACCAGTCCATGCTCATACCACCTTTATAGCCATTCCTGCTTACGTCGGTAATGCCGTCCTGAAGTAATCGTTTGGTACCGTCCGAGGTGATCCTGTCGAAGCCGCCTGGGGTACTGGAACGGAGCTGTGCATTGCCACTGAAGTAGGCGTTCAACCCAATGTTACCGCGCTTATAACTGGTATTCAGACTGGCATTGTCAAGCCTTGAACCTGCGGCCAGGTTAATGTTGCCATTAAACCCTTCTATCTTGCTTTTTTTCAGGATGATATTGATGATACCGCCCGTTCCCGAAGCATCATATTTGGCTGAAGGGCTGGTGATCACCTCAATGCTTTGAATCTGGCTGTTTGGAATGGATTGAAGTGCATCAGCCACGCTGTTACCAAAAATGGCAGAAGGCTTACCATCTATCAGGAAACGGACACTTGGATTGCCCAATAGTTCCACATTACCGTTAATATCTACGGTTACACCGGGAATTTTTTTCAACGCATCCGTGGCTATCCCGCCCTGCGAAGTAATATCCCGGTCGATATTGTACACCATCTTGTCCAGTTTGTTTTCGATAACGGGGCGGGAGCTTGTTACCGTAACATTTTGCAGGGCCGCGGCTTTCTTAACCAGGGCGATATCTGGCAATAAGAGGTTGTCGGTAACGGAGATTTGTTGCGACGAATCCCGGAAGCCTATAAACTGAACGGTAAAAGTGTAAGCACCAGGTTTAACGCCCGCCAGGTTGATAGTGCCTTTCTTGTCTGAAATCCCTCCATTTATTATTTTTTTGGAACTATCGTCCCGGATGGAGGCTGTGGCATACTCAATCGGATCTTTCGAGTACGCGTCGATAATTTTTACAGTAATGGAAAAACTGTTTTGGGACGCAGCATCTTTTTGGGCAAACGATATATTGGTTAAAAACAATAATACAAACGAATAGAGAAATTTCATTCAGGAACGATTAGTTGATAAGGCGGCGAAGGAACAAATTAATTCTGAGGAGATTTTGAAGCGATACTATTTAACGGGTAAACAGACAGGAACAGGAATTGTTGGGAATCAAACTAACTGTTATTCGTTTTTCTAAAGAGGATTCTCATTAAACTAGGTAAAACGATAAGTAATAATGGAAGCGCCACCAGAAAACCGCCAATAACGGCGATGGCCAGGGGCTGATGCAACTGAGCACCCGTGCCAATTCCAAGGGCGATGGGCATCAACGCAATGATAGCGCCGAGTGCGGTCATCAGCTTGGGCCGCAGCCTGGTAGAGATGGAATAGATGATGGATTCGTCAACATTATTATTAGTCACTACCATGGATTCCCTGAACTGCAGGAACGTAAAAATCGCATTCTCCCCGATGATACCGACGATCATGATAAGTCCCGTATAACTCCCCACATTCAAGGCTGTATGCGTAAGGTACAAGCCAAGGTAACTGCCGCTAATACCGAATATAGCCACGAGTATAATCAGCAATGCCACCCGGAAATCCCTGAAGAGAAAGAGGATCACACCAAATACCAACAGGCAACTGGAAATCAATATCATCAACAATTCCTGGAACGACTGCTGTTGATCGGCATAGGCGCCACCGTACTCAATATGATAGCCTTTGGGCAACGCTACCTTTGCAGCTACTTCCCGCTGAATCTCTTTCATAACGCTTCCGAGGTCACGATTGTCCAAACGCCCGGTAACCACGCCCATCGATTGCAGGTCTTCCCTTTGTACTTCTGCATCGCCCTTATTCAAAACCACATCCGCCATATTGGTGATGGGTAAGCGCTGGCCATTCGGCAGAAAAATCTGTAGCTGCCGGATACCTTCCACGGATATACCTGAATTGCCGGGATACACCATCCGTAATGTTGAAAGCTGGTTTTTTTCAAATACGTTTCCAATAACATTCCCTTCCAATGCCGACTGTAACTGCGCCTGAAGGTTGGCCGGGGTGATACCGTACCTGGCAATCACTTCTGCCTTTGGCAGCACCGAGATAGAGGGGCCAGCAATAGTAATGCCATCGAATACGTCAGCCGTACCTTTTACATTCGAAATTACGTCCGACACTTGCCGGGACAGATCTTCAAGCTGGTGCAGGTCGTTGCCAAAAATCTTTACTTCAATCGGCTCAACAGAAGTCATCAGATCGCCGAGCATATCGCCGATCACCTGCCCGAAATCGATGCGGAGGGCGGGTTGTGAAGCTTCTACCTGTGTTCGTATCTCGTCAATAACATCATTCGTGGTTTTCTTCCGGTCTTTCTTTAACTGGATCAGGTAATCACCTCTATTGGGCTCAGTAATAAAGAAGCCCATCTGTGTACCGGTTCGCCGCGAGTAGGTCTCCACCTCGGGAATAGAAGTAATGATCTTCTCCGCCTGCCGCAACATCCTGTCTGTTTCTTCCAGCGAAGTGCCAGGCGGTGAACTGTAATCGAGTACCACACTTCCTTCGTCCATCTCGGGTAGAAATCCTGTTTCCAGTTGTGGTAAAATCCACCAGATCGAGAGGGCCAGCAGCGCAAGAAAAGCAAAACTGATAATGGGGTTTCTTATAAAAAAGCCCACCCATTTTTGACTTTGTACGCCGTGTGCTTTCTTTTTGGTTGTAGCTTTCTTCTTAGGTTTCTTGCGGGTAAACAATAAGTAGATGACGGGCAAACATAGCCAGGTCACAAAGAAAGAGCAGGTTAGTGTGAGGATCATCGTGTCGGTCATCACCTTAAAAAAGGCGCCTGCTACGCCGGTCATTAAAACAAAAGGCAGAAAAATTACGATCGTGCTTAATGAGGAACCGATCATTGCGGGTAACAGGTATTTAATGGCGCCCTGTAGCAGCGCCGCCGTAGGCTCATCCGGATGTTCTTCATGGGTTCGATGGATCTGTTCCACTACCACGATGGCATCATCAATGATTAAACCAATGGCCGCGGCAATAGCTCCGAGGGTCATGATATTCAATGTTTGCCCCGTGGCATACAGTGCGATGATGGTGATCAGCAAAGTAATCGGAATCGTGACGAGGATAACAGCGCTTGCTTTAAGTGAACGAAGGAACAGGATGGCTACCACAATGGCAAGGAACAGCCCGATCCACAAACTATCCGTAACACTTTTAATGGAATCTTTTACAAAATCTCCCTGGATATAATAGGGCTCAATGGTAACACCAGTGGGCAGGATTGTCTTCAGCTCCTCCACTTTTCTTTGCATCTTATCGGTCATTTCTATCAGGTTGGCATTGGGCTGTTTGATCACCGCCAGCAAGATGGCCGAAGCCCCGTTCGCGTTGATCTTTACATATTCCTTAGCTTCCTGTATCTTAACATCCGCAATGTCCTTCATGGTCACGATACGTTTTCCATTATTGCTTATAACGAGTTGCTCCAGTTTTTCTTTTGAATCTAACACCGCGTCGGTAACGGTCAGGTACATTTGACGATAATCCGACAAGTATCCATTCGACTTAACGAAATTGGTTTGATTAAGGGCATTGGTGATGATGTCTGGCGTTATACTGAGGGTTCCCATTTTTGCGGTGTTCAAAACCAGCCAGTATTCCTTGGTCTTGCCGCCCACTACCCGAACCTCACTCACGCCTTCCACCTGTGATAGGAAGGGTTTGATGGTGTAAGTGGCGAGGATTTTTTCATCGATAGCAGACATCCCGGGTGCCTTTAGCGTGTAACCCATTACAGGTAAAATGGATGGGTTCATACGTTCAACCGTGACTTGGATATCGGGTGGCAACGTGTTCCTGATCTCGGCTATCTTCGACTCGATGCGTTGTTGACTCACATCGATATTCGCGTTCCAGTCCATATAAGCGCTGATCTCGCAACTGCCGCGGCTCGTCGTGCTCCTGATCGTTTTCAGATCTGGCACCTGTTTAATGGCGTTCTCCAATTCTCTCGTCACGGTGATCATCATCTTGTTCACAGGCTGTTGGCCAGCATCCACTATGACCTTGATTTTTGGAAAAGTGATCTCTGGAAACAGCGCCGTCTGCATCCTGGTGTAGCCAAACAATCCCCCAAGGATCGCAATGACGACCAATACGGTAACCGGGCTCTTGTAGGTAACAAAGAAATTTTTCATGCGTAATTTTTTCCGACTCCCATTTTTGGCGCCAACATCCTTCTGTATTAAATAATTTTATCAGGAAAACGTTAGTAGATGCCTTGCTCCTTATTCTTTCGTGATAGAGATCTTAGCGGTATCAGGCAAGCCATAATTTCCAGTCAGCAATATCCTATCAGTTGGCGCGAACGGCGGCGATAATACCTGCACGCTTTTCGATGTCTCCATGCCTTTGCTGATCATTACTTTTACAGCTGTGGTGCTATCGATCAACTTCATTACCCAAAACGCTCCCTGGACTTCATCGGTAAGGATGGCTTCTTTAGGAAGATAACTTGCATTGAATATTGATTTTTTTATGATATCTACTTTGGCTATCAGATTTTCCGGTATCATCCGCGTACCATTTACCTTGATAACGATTTTCTGGGTCTGAGACAAGGAGTCTACTGTTGGCATCTCCATCGCAACCCGTCCACTCAGGTGCGAGCCATCCGGCAACGTCAGCAGCAGGGTTCTGGTATTATTTATATAGGCCTTGCTTTCGTAAGGAAGCTCCAGCAGGAAGGCAAAAGAAGACGCGTCGCTGATAGTGGCCAGTTGCTCTCCGTCTGTTACATAGTCACCCGCCTTGTAACTCAACATCGACACATACCCATTGCTCATTGCTTTGATATGAATCAACCCCGAAAACCGGAATGAAGAGTCCAGTATATCGATGGTATTTCCCAGCGCTTCGGATTCTTTGGTTTTGATGGTGAACAGTTCTTGTCCCTTTTTTACATAGGCACCCAGTTGTGCGTTCACAGATTGCAGGTAGCCATTGGAACTCGCCTTCACGGTAGATTTCAACAAGAATGCTGAGGTTGCATTAAGTTCGCCGGTTTCTTCAAGCAATCCTTGTTCTATTTGGGTAACTGTTACCGGTGTTCCTGCTCCCGCTTCTGCTTGCGGTACAGGTGTCGCGGCTTTGTCGCCGCAGGAAGAAAAAATCACCAATCCAATTGCACACAAGGCTGTATTTATATATTTTTTGAACATGTTTTATTTTTTTCTGTTCCAGTATTCTATCTGGTTGATAATCTGCAGACGTCCCGTCATGTTCTGCGTAACGATATTTTTAGCGGTCAGGTAGTTACCGATAGCGATGATATAATCTGTGATGCGGACGTCGCCGGTCACTAATTGTTTGCGTTGCGCCTGTATCAATGCTTCCACGTATTTCAGTTGTTCCTGGGCCCGAACAATCATCCGGTCCGTTTGCACCAACTGCTGGTTGAGTTGAGCTATCTGCTGGTTGTATTGGCTGGCGTAGAAACCCAGGTAGTTTTTACGGGTTTCTTCGGCAATTTTATTCTTCTGGTGCAGCATAGTCCGCTGCCTGCCATCGTAAATAGGAATTACCAGGCTGATACCCGCGCTGACGCCGAAATTCTTGTAGGGCACATCAAGGAAGGAAGAATTGTACCCGCCATCGCCAAAGGCGTTGAGTTTCGGTTTGTAGTCGTAGTCGATCTGCCGGTCGGCATTCACGAGCTTTAAACTATCGATTATATATTGGTTGTAAAATACGGTTTGCCCGAGGACTAGTAGATCTGTGCCTGGCATCGCTGGTGGAGTCAAGGTTGATAAAGTCGTATCCGTTATCCCTGCCAGGTAATTGAGTGTGGCCATATCGTTGGTGGATTGCATCCGCGTTTGTTCTACCAGCAAATCTTGTTGCTGCACGGTTACCAAAAAAGAGAGATAGTCGGTTTGTTTAAACACGCTTTTGTAGGTGAGTCGTTTCAACAAACTGTCTTCCGATCTCAGCAGCGATAACAGCTCTTCGTTGAATGCCAGTTGTTGCATATCGCCATACACCGTGATGTATTGTTGCGTGACGCTTCTTTTTAATTCCTGCTCGGTGATCCTGCCCTGGTTCTGCAAACCGAGATTAGCTAATTGGAAGGCGCCATACTGGTTCTTAAGATTTTCTTTGCCAATAAATTTTTTGGTCGCCGTTAGCTGTGCGTTCAGGGTGTGCACGTTGGTTATGGTTCCATCGTACCCGAAACCAGCAATAACCGGCGCATAATAAGCCGCGCCATTCCCCGTTACCTGTGGCAGAAAAGATGCCTTCAAACGCTGACTGTCAATCTTGTTCGAAAATTCCTGTAAGCCATAGTCCTTCAGCAGCGGGCTGCTACGGATGGCCTGTTGCACAAAGAAATCAAGATCCTTGTTTTGCGCATGGCCCCGGGTGGCTGCCACTAAAAGCAGGGCTGTCAATAATTGTTTTGCTTTCATTCAGAGATTTGATTGTTAACCAATCACCAGCAATTGAGAGGCAACTGATTTCACCTTTGATCTGCATTTCTAGTCAGGAGGAGAAAGTTCAAGCTATTACCGGTGGGTACAAGGGATGAAGGTACCTTGTAAATTGGTGACACGGGTGCCTTTTTGGGTAGACAGGTTGGCCTGAACGGCGGTGGTCAACGGGAAAATAATAGTAGTTGTATGATTTTTACTATGTATTTTTTACAAAGGGCAACGGCACCTGTTATAGCATCGTTGCCCGTGTTGCTAGTCTTTTCCTTCTTTATTCTCCTTTGGTTCCTTTACCTCTTTCAGAAATTTGCCGCTGGCATCGAAAATTACATCGGTGTCGCCAACCTCTGCTTCAAAAGTAACCACTCCGGCCGCGGTAGTGATCTTTGCGGCTTCGTTGATTTTTTTGCCCTTGTAATGCGCTGCAACATAAGCCAAAACAGTTGCTGGCAAGTCAGTAGTTTTGATGTCCGTCTCGCTTTCAGTCATAGTGCCATTTTTCTCAAATAGTACCGACATATCGCTTCCATTCTTTTTGAATCCGGCTTCATACTTGCCAGCTTCCATTTCCCATTTGGCGGTAATGCCGGGATAGCTTTTAGCAAAAGACGATTTGACTGCAGCAGGCACTGCAGATGCTTTCAATTTCTGTGCAACTGCCACAGCGACGGCCCCACCAACGAATAAGGCCAAAAGGATTTTCTTTTTCATTTTTATTGATTTATTTATTGAGGGTACAAACCTCCAGGGTGAATCTGTTTAAATACTGAACTTCCAAGTGTGCGCCTTCATGACTTTAGCAAAAAATCCCGCGTCGGATTTTCTTCAGATTTTAAATACTGCGAAAGATACCAGGTTGCTACGCGACGATTTGGCGCCCGCAAAGAGTATTGCAGAAACGATGCCCTGCCTTGCATCATTTAAACCGCCTTGGTTTTCGAAAATTTCGACTTTGAACCAGCCCTTAGCGAGGCCTTAACACAGCTATTTGAGCGAGATAGTAGTTTCCTGGCCCCATACCGCAGGGTTTTTGTTCCATAGGTATTCCCGCACCCTGAGTTGCCGCGTTTTAGGATTGATGGTAATTATGTCGAATGCAAGCAGTGATTCGTCCACGCTGGAAAATTTACCTTTCATAGGCGAATCAACCCTGAATACCGGAAGCGACAATGAGCCATCGATCCCTTTGTAGGTAGAAAATTCGGTATAGTTGGAGTGCCCGTGAAAATAGGCCTTTACATTATTGTGCCGTGATAAAAAATCACATAAGCGCCGCTGTTCGGTAACGGTGGTTTTGCAATCGCCATCCTTGTATTGCTCGTCGAGTAAATTTTCAAAATGGCACTCTGTTGACCCGTTGGTGTTGCCCGAGAAATGTTTCGGGTCGCTCTCGGGTGGGTCATGGGCGAAAATCAACACTGGTGTTGTAGCAGTAACTTTTTTCATATCCATTTCCATCCAGACCAGGTTGGCGGAATCTGGCCAGATATTCACGAACATCAAATGCACACCGCCGATATTTTTTGAATAATTGATCTTGTCTGTTTTGTAATGGTAGGTCTGCTTTGTTTTGGGAATTTTCGGGTGGAAAACGCTATTGTATATACCCGCCATCGACGAAGCGTCGGTCTTGGGCTCCATGGGTTTATAGAAGCCGATGGCATTCGAAACGTCGTGATTTCCCGGCAACAAAAAAAATGGAATAGGCAGTCCTCTGATATAATCCCTGCTGAACTGGTTCCAGGATTCAGTGGCGCTTTGAATACCCATCTCCTCTCTGTTTGCGATATCACCTGTTAATATGATATAATCCAGGTGCTGCACCGGCAGGGCTTTAATGGCGTTCACCATTGCTTTGTTTACTGTTTGTGCATCGACGAAATCTTCCCCGCGAAAATGGGCTCGTTTGATGCCATAGTGTACGTCTGAGATAAAGGCGATGTTGATCTCCTGGCTCTGGGTCGCAGTAGCCCATGCTAAAAATGAGAATAGGAAGATGAGTCGTATCATGGATAATATTATGGCTGCTATTACATCTGAGTCGCAAAACTATCAGCGGTAGCGCTGCATTAATAATAACGGGGGGCAAGATAACAGTTAGATAATCTTTAAATCACAATTTGGCAACTATAAACTCAGGATCGCCACAGATTTTATTCGGATTAAAATCTCGCTCTTGTTTATTTGAAATCCTATACTGGCAGTAACAGGTACAATTTATTCCAGCACTGCATTTGTCGTCTGATTGGCCTTTTTATCAGGTCAATTTCAATAGTGAAAATCTGTCAGGCTAATTCATAAGCTTTTACTTTCCTCCAAACAAATGGGGCCTAAAATTCCCTGCATAACGTCCGGGAGGCATTTTATTTGCCCAAAGGCCCGATTGCACTTACTTTTGCCGCCCCTTTAGAAAAGATTCAGGGTTCAGGATACAAGGTTCAGGTTCTGAGCAGAAAGATTTTTAGAAGGAACATAAATCAAGTATCAAATATCAAGACGGTAGGGTTTGCTTCAAATCGTAAATCCGAAATCGTAAATCGTAAAATTTTATGCCCACCATTACCAGGAACAACGTTGCGCCGCTTACCGACAAAATCACGGTGCAGTTAACCAAGGAAGATTACTATCCTAACTTCGAAAAAGCACTGAAAACATATTCCAAACAAGTGAAGATGCAGGGCTTTCGTCCCGGGCAGGTGCCATTGGGTCTTATTAAAAAAATGTATGGCGCCAGCATTTTCAGCGATGAAATACTGAAAACCGTAGAAAAAGAGATCAACGGTTACCTAACACAGGAAAACCCCGAAATCTTTGCCCAGCCGCTGCCTACCGACGAGAACTTCGCCGCAATGCGTGGCCTGGATATGAATGAACCTAAAGAGCTGAACTTTAGTTTTGAAATCGGTTTGAAACCAGCTTTCTCCATTGCCGACCTGTCTAAATCCAACATTAAACGCCACAAAGTGGATGTTACCGATGCCATGATAGACGAAGAAGTGGCCCGCCTGCAAACACGTATGGGCAACATGAGCGAGCCTGAATCGGTAACCAGCGATAAGAATGTACTCAACGTTACGTTTACCGAACTGGATGCTGATGGCAACGAGGTTGAAGGTGGCGTAACCAAAGATAATAGCCTGTTGGTGAGCTATTTTAGCGAAGCCGTTCGCCCGCAATTGATGGGCCTTAACAAAGACAACTCCCTCACCATTAAACTCAGCGAAGCATTCGAAGCCAAGGAACTTGATTTCATTCTCAACGATCTTGGACTTTCTGCTGCTGACTCAGATAAATCATTTAAATTAACGGTTACTAAAGTTAGTTTGGTAGAAGACCGCGAACTGAACGAAGAATTCTTTAACCAGGTATACGTAGGGAAAGCCCTCGGTACCGAAACTGAATTTCGTCAGGCCATCAAGGAAGATATCGAAGCCTACTATTTTAACCAGGACCGTGGCCAGGTAGACGACCAAATATATCATTACCTGCTGGATAACACACAAATAGACTTACCGGAAGATTTTTTAAAGCGCTGGCAGAAGCAAGCTGAAAAAGAACCAAAGACCGAAGAAGACATTGAAAAAGGCTGGCCTTCTTTCAAAAACTCTTTGAAATGGACACTGATCAGCGATACCATTATCAAGGAAGCCAAAATAGATGTTGACCCGGAAGAAATCCGCATGTTTGCCAAACACCAGATGATGGGTTATATGGGCGGTCAGGGTAATCCTGAAGACATGCCTTGGCTGGATACCTATATCGACAAGATGACCAAGGACCAGAAATTTGTAGAGAATACCTATAACCAGATCGCAACCGATAAATTATTTGCCATGGCTGAAACGATGGTTCAATACAAAGACGAACTAATGAGCGTGGACGAATTTACCAAACAGCAGGAGCACCACAAAGAGCACCACCACCATTGATCGCAACTTGGCAACGAACAATATGCTTATGCTGAATAGGTCATTCGGTCAGTTGGCAATTAAGTCAATGACCACAATACGCAAAGTTCCGCAACTGCATTTACAATTTTGTGCCTTTTTAATGATAACAATAAGATTCAGAACCCGGCCCAGGCTGGGTTCTTCTATTTGCTGGCAGAGGCAGCGTGAAATGTGTACCCGAGAAAACATAAAATAATGATGGACATCGCTCTGTATTTAAGTTTGTTTGGGTTAATGACTTACTGACCAAATGACCTATTCACGATGATTTCCCATTTCGACTGTAGCTATTCACCAGCCCGCAACCAGCAGATTTCTGGCAGCCTTTACTGAACATTTCTGATAGTGGCTGTACGCTGCGGCAGCGGCAGTTCTCATATTTTCTACTGGCTCCTTTTTTATCCATGCGCTTAGTGCATCATGAAGCACATAAGCTTCGGGCGCCATCAGGCCGGTACTCCACAATACTGGCTGCGCTCCTGTTTGTTTCAAGATCGGCGAAAAGTAAGACTTGCTGATGCAGGCCAGGATAACCGCTTCCCTTTTAAGCGAATCAGTGGCTGAAAATGATGTATTGAGTTTAAAATCCATGAGTCCATCGTGGCCGGTATAGGCCAACAGATCAGCTGCACCGCCGGCAAAAATTTTGGTGCCGTCCTTTAGCATTACTGAATCATAATTACTCCCAGAACAACCTGATAGGAAATTCTCTGTGCAGGCCTTAATAAACTGTCCGTCGTAAGCATCTGCTATCAGCCAGGTATTGGTCGTGCTGCTTTTATAGACACACCGTTCCAGAACAGGTTTCTCTATTTTGCTGTTCACATTCTTTTGCAGTACCCATTCCTTACTTTTTGAAAAAAATGTTTTTACCCCATATCCACAGCCCCAGTATAAATTGTTCACCGGATCCTGGCCGTTACCAATTTTCTCCGGCACGGGCACGATGCCCTGGTACCTGTTATCGCAGAGTGCCACAAAAACATGGATCACCCTTTGCCCCGGAATCCTTTGCTGACGTTGGTTTTGTGCCGGTCGTGCCGGAAGTTTTTGAGGAGGCTGGCTATTATTGTTATGGCAGGAAAACAACAGCAAAAAAAGCAGTGCGACTAATCGCATGGTCTATTTAGTTTATGTGATAGTGATTATAAGGCAAACCACTTAAGAGCCCGGAATGAAATTAATTCCACAAGAATCAGGGGGTTGAATCATAGATTTTTTTGCCCCCTGTTAAACATCGATCTGCTTGGCCGGTCTACTTTCCCGCTAAACGTTTAGCATTCTATTTCATTTTTTAACCCCTAAAAAATTATACTATATGAAGCAGTTACTATTTGCAACAGCACTTTTTATGGCGATTGGTTTTAGCAGCAGCGCACAGACACAAACCATTAAGCAACACGCCAAACACCAAACACACCGCATTAAAAATGGCGTACACAGTGGTGAACTTACCAAAGCTGAAACCAAAAACCTGGTAAAGGATCAAAGAGAGATTCACCAGGATATAAAAGAAGCCAGGGCTGACGGCACGTTCACTAAAGCCGAGCGTAAAGCTATTAAGAAAGAACAACGCAAGGAAAGAAGGGAGATAGCGAGGAAGAAGCACAATGACAGAGATAGAGGTTAAAGGTGAAAGGGTTAGGGTTTAATCAAAATAAAAAAGGAAGTTCAATCATGATGATTGAACTTCCTTTTTTATTTTGATTTTTTACCTTTTGTATCCGCTAACGTGGTTAACGGAGCTTAAACTTATCAATGAAACCTAAAACTTATTCTACAATTCTGAGCTTCGCGTAATTGAGCATGATCTTTTTCTCACCGTTGTGTTCAAATTCAATGGTGGCGATGGGGTTGTGGCCACTGCCTTCCATTTTGGCAACGGTGCCAAATCCAAATTTCAGGTGTTCCACTTTTTGACCGGCCTTTAGGTTGCTGGTATCGCTGGCCACAAAATCTACATTGGGTGTATGTGGCACTTCTTTAGGTTTTGACGGCGGCATATAAGCAGGCTTTACCTCTTTTTTGGATGGGGGCGCTCCATATTGCCTTTCCGCACTTCTTACGGCATTTCCAAAACCACCATTCATGCGGTCAAAAGCTGAGGCACCGCCGAAGCCGCTGCTAAAGCCCTGCCCCTGGTTGCGCACACCGCCTCCGGCAAATCCCTTGTCAATAAATTCTTCAGGCATTTCGCCCAAAAAGCGGCTGGGCTCATTTTGTATCAACTGGCCAAAACGGTACCTGCTTTGGGCATAGGTAATCCATAAACGGGCTTTAGCCCGGGTTACCGCTACATAGAACAAGCGGCGTTCTTCTTCCAGTTCTTCCCGGGTATTCACGCTCATGGCACTTGGAAAAAGTGTTTCCTCCACCCCTCCCACAAATACGCAGGGAAATTCCAGGCCCTTGGAAGCATGTATCGTCATGAGTTTTACTACGTCGGCGTTCGGGTCTTTATCATTGTCAACATCGGTCAGCAATGTGATCTGCTGCAGGTAGGCACCGAGGCTCTTGTCGCCCACTTCACCGTCCTCTTCGTTCATGGGCGTTTCGGTGAATTCTTTAATACCATTCAGCAACGACTGAATGTTTTCGTAGCGGGCCACGCCTTCGGCACTCTTATCGTTAAATAACTCCTTGACCATATTCGTGTGCTTGCCCACCTGGATGGCCACTTCATAAGCGTTGCCTTTGTTCAGCATGGTTCGGAAATAGCGGATCATCTGCACAAAATTGGTGAGTGATTCCAGCGTGCCTGCCTTGAATCCAAAGCCAGCGGCCTTTTCCAGCACTTCGTACATCGCTATATTTTGTTCGTTGGCCACAATGGCTACCTTTTCGATGGTGGTTTTGCCGATGCCACGAACCGGGTAATTAATGATGCGTTTCAATGCTTCCTCATCATTACTGTTTACGATAATCCGCAGGTAGGCCACGTAATCCTTGATCTCTTTACGGGTAAAGAAACTGATGCCGCCATAAATACGGTAGGGTATATTCATCCGCCGCAGGCATTCCTCAAAGGCACGGCTTTGCGCGTTGGTACGATACAGGATCGCAAAATCTTTATTATTGTAATGGTTACGTAGCTTCTGTTCCTGGATGGCGTCGGCGGTGTACTTACCTTCTTCGTTGTCTGTAGCTACCCGCACCAGCTTTATTTTTTCACCAGCCTCCTGGATGGTCCAAAGGTTTTTTGGTATCTGTCCTTTGTTACGGCTGATGATTTCGTTGGCGACGTTTAGAATATTACTTTTACTCCTGTAATTCTGTTCCAGCTTGATCACCTTCACATCGTCGTAATCTTTCTGAAACTGTAAGATATTCTCAATGGTGGCACCGCGGAAACTATAAATACTTTGTGCATCATCGCCCACCACGCAGATATTTTCATGTACAGCAGCCAATAATTTTATGATCTGGTACTGGGTGGTATTGGTATCCTGGTACTCATCTACCAACAGGTATTTAAACTTATGCTGGTACTTGTGAAGTACACCCGGGTTTGTGCTTAGCAGTTCGTACATCTTATAGAGCAGGTCGTCGAAATCCATAGCACCGCTTTTAAAACACTTCTTTACATAAGCGGCGTAAATAGCACCGATCATTGGGCGGTTACTGCGGTTGTCTTCCTGCTGGATGGTACTATCCGTCATGTATTCTGCCGGACTCACCAACGCATTTTTTGCTGCGCTGATCCGGTTACCTACCAGGTTGGGCTTGTAGGTTTTATCATCCAGATTCATTTCGTTCACCACCGTTTTGATCACACTGCGGCTATCGTCGGTGTCGTAAATAGTGAAATTGTTGGGATAACCGATATGGTGTCCCTCTGCTCTTAGTATGCGGGCAAATACGCTGTGAAAAGTGCCGACATACAGGCTGCGGGCTTCGTTGTTACCCAGGGTGCGTTCGATCCGCTCCTTCATTTCCGCCGCCGCCTTATTGGTAAATGTGAGAGCGAGAATATTAAAAGCATCCACATGGTGGTAGCCCATCAGGTGGGCGATGCGGGTGGTGAGTACCTTGGTTTTTCCGCTGCCGGCGCCAGCTACAATCATCAGTGGCCCATCTTTATGCAATACCGCTTCTTTTTGTTGTTCGTTCAGTTCTATTAGATAATCCTGCATAGTGGCGAAGGTAACATTTGAGATGGAGTGGACCGGTTTGTGGGTAAATTTTGGCTGGAAATGGGGGCAGGCCAACCGGAATAGTGAATGGAATAAGCCCGCAAGAAATTGGAGAAAAACCCTTTCACAAGGACGCGTTCCCCGCCGAATAGCAAAAGATAGCCGGCAGTTTGTGGATAAAATATATCTAAAACACCCTATTCCGAAGCTTGTATTAAGGAATTATTAATTCAGCCCTGCTCTATGTGCTCTGCTGACAACAATCTATTTTTGCCGCGAATAAAACAATGTCCATGTCATTCAGCTCAATTATCAAAATTTTCACCCCGAAAAATAAGGTGTTCTATGATCTCTTTGAAAAACTAACAGAACATGTTGCGATCATGGGAAAGTTGCTGAGCGATGAAGTAAGGGAGCCCGATTTTGATAAACGTGCCACAATCATAGCCCAGATAGAAGATCTGGAGCATGTGTGTGATGATTTTACCCATCAGATCTTTACCGAACTGGGGCGCAACTTTATTACACCATTCGATCGTGAAGACATCCACTACCTAGCCACTTCAATAGACGATGTGGCGGATTATATTTATGCCAGCGCCAAGAAAATCAATTTTTACAAGGTAAACCCCAACGACAGTGGCATTCATAAGATGGCTGAACTGATTGAGCAAGGTGCCTACGAGCTCAACCATGCGGTGCACGAACTGCGCAACATGAAAAACATGCGGGTGATTACTGACGCACTGGTGAAAATCAACAGCCTTGAAAACCAGGCAGATGATATTTTTGATCTCAGCATCGAACGCTTATTTGAGCAGGAACCTGATGCCAAGGAAGTTATCAAGAAGCGGGAAATCTACCAGGTCATGGAAATCGCTACTGACAAGTGTGAGGATGCGGCCAATGTGATTGAGTCCATCATTTTGAAATACGCTTAGTTAGTTGATCGGTGATTGGTTGATTAGAGATTGGAATGCACTTCAACAGGTTCTGCATTTCCATATCATCACATTTGCACATTTCTGTTTTTAGCTGTTTATGACAATTTTACTTATAGTTATTATTTTTCTCTGCGTAGCGTTCGACTTCATCAATGGTTTTCATGATGCGGCCAATTCCATTGCTACTATTGTTTCTACCAAAGTGCTCACGCCTTTCCAGGCCGTTATATGGGCTGCTTTTTTCAACTTCGTGGCTTTCTTTATTTTCAGCGATCATGGTGTGGCCAATACCGTTGCCAAAACAGTTCACAGTGATTCCATCAACCTTGTGGTGATTCTTTCCGGCGTTATTGCAGCCATTATCTGGAACCTAATTACCTGGTGGTACGGAATTCCATCCTCGAGCAGCCACACTTTGATTGGGGGCTTCGCTGGTGCAGCAATAGCACATGCGGGTTTTGGCAGCATTGACCACGAAATCATCTTAAAAACACTCCTTTTCATTGTTCTGGCACCGTTGGTAGGTATGGTTATTTCCATCTTTATTACGTTGGTTACCATTCAGAAAAACTTTTGGGTTAAGGCCGCCATTATCTCAGCGGTTGTCGGCGCCTGTGTGCTCTTTGTACCCTTTAAAAAAGAGTTTGAACGCTGGGCATTACTTGGCCTCGGGGTGGTTTTTATTCTAACCTATTTCTACAATTACCTGAAAGGCGAGAATGCCTACCGAACCGGTAACATGTACAAAAGATTGCAGCTTGTATCGTCGGCGGCGTTTAGTATCGGCCATGGCGGTAGTGATGCCCAGAAAGTAATGGGGATTATCTCGGCTGCGCTGGTGGTGAATCACAATTTGGGTGGCTATGGTATCGCCCGGATAGAAGATATGCCCAACTGGGTGCCACTACTCTGTTACACCGCCATTTCCATTGGTACCATGAGTGGCGGGTGGAAGATTGTAAAAACCATGGGCACCAAAATTACCAAAGTAACACCGCTGGAAGGTGTGTGTGCGGAAACCGCTGGTGCCATCACATTATTTACTGCAGCCAACCTCGGTGCGCCGGTAAGCACTACCCATACCATCACCGGCGCCATTATTGGTGTAGGTGCCACCAAGCGTTTAAGCGCCGTTCGTTGGGGCGTAACTGTAAACCTACTCTGGGCCTGGGTATTGACGATTCCTATCAGCGGGCTGCTGGCAATGGGAATCTATAAGATCGTACACATATTTATTTAATGCTCCTTCAAAGGCGATGGCACATAATCGGGCATTAGCCGAACAGGATATAAAATATACCTTCACCTATATCGCTTTGACACTAAGCCATCATCCGTTTCAGCCATTTAATGCTTGATTTTCTCCCTGGGCATAAACAGGAAATAATCCATTTTCACATTGCGGCTTTGCAGATAGCTCCACGCGTCTGCACAATGCAATAATTCCCCATCCTCAGAAAGGCTATACATGCGGTAACCATTGGCCTTCAACCATTCTATTGCGGGATAGCAGGCCTGTTCAAAATGGGTGGTTTGTATTTCTATAGCAAATACCGGATGGTACAAAAATATCGTTGACGCAGCACCCTTTATCAAATTCCATTCGCTGCCCTCTACCGTGGCTTTTATAAACCTTGGAATAATACGGTGTGCAATGATCCAATCATCCAGCGTAATTATATCCGCCAATATGGTTTTGGCTCCTGCCAACCCGGCGAACTTGTTTGACTCAGAATCCTGTAAGCCGTGGACTGAAAGCAACTGCCGGCCTGTGGCACTTCCCAGCCCGGCATTGTATGGCTGAATAGCAGGATAAGCAGCTGCATTCACGGCGAGTATCCGATATGCTAATGGAGCAGGCTCAAAAGAAATTACGGTACCGCCAGGACCGGCCAGTTGTTCCAACAAGAGGCTGTAATAACCGAAATGTGCACCAATATCCATGACCTGCCAGGCGGGTTGAATATGGTTGATCATCCACCGGGCCAGCCTGGTATCCTGGGGCTTGCCTTTACATCCGGTAATATAGATATCAGCGGCGGCGGGCAGGCGAACGGACATCTTCTTTCCAAAAAAAGTCCTCGCACTGGTATCAATACCGTTGCTAAAAAAAGGCTTCAGGAAGCTGCGGCTGCCTGCCCAAATAAAGTAGGACAGCGGTGCCCGCCATAGGCGCCTCCACCATTTGCCGGCCGAAACAGTTTCACCTTTTTCGAGCGCGTCCAATAATTCCATTTTATCAGGGGTGGGCATTGGCTGCAGTATTGGTTACGAAGATGGCGTTTTTAGCCGCACGGAAGCTTTTACCAAAATACCATTTTGCCGGTAGGTAAACGGTAAGAAGATGTGATTTATGGAAGTGCTATTGCATGCAATAGGCAGAACGGTGCGTGATAGAAGCACGGATTTTGCGGATGGAACGGATTTTTTGTTTATAATGACGTGAATGACTGAACGTTCTTATAGGAAGCTATAAACAGGTAAAACGACCAATTCCCAGTGTTTCGCATACGAAGAATAATGAAGACACCGGATCACGCTGTACGGCAGTTCCCGACCGGTACTAAAATAAACCCGGCAAAAAATGTGATTTTTGAGCCAAGCCTGCGAATAATAGAGAAAGGAATTATTTCAAGGAAAGCCCGTATTATGGACCCCAATAAAGAAGTATTTTTAGAACAGGTACAAATCCACAAACGGATTATTTACAAAATATGCCATGCGTATTGCAAGGCGGGCTGCGATATCGAAGACCTGGCCCAGGAAATAATCTACCAGCTTTGGAAATCGTTTGATCATTATAATAGCAATCTGAAATTCTCCACCTGGATGTACCGAATCGCCTTAAACGTGGCCATTTCCTACTACCGCAATACGAAAAAGTTCAAAGCGCATGTTAATGAACCGGTACACCTGCTAGAGCTGGCAGATGAAACAGGCGACGGTGAAGCTATGGAGGCAAATATCACGATGCTGCAACAATTTATCAATGAACTAAAAGAGCTGGACCGGGCGCTCATGATCCTGTACCTGGAAGAAAACAGCTACAGCGAAATAGCCGATATCATCGGCATCAGCGAAACCAATGTAGCTACCAAAATTAGCCGCATTAAAGAAAAATTAAAGCAACGATTTAATACTCAAAACCCATAAAAATGGAAGATCTCGAATTAAAACAAATGTGGCAGGCTTACGACCAGAAGCTGGATAGATTACTAGTGCTCAACCTTCGCAATTTTGAAGAATTACAAACCCAGAAAGCCAGCGCTAAAATCAACGGCTTTGTACGCCAACAGTTGGTGTATATTATTATAGGTGTGATATGGGTTGCATTCCTGGCCATCCTGGTTTTTAATACCCCTGGCAACCTTTGGTTTGCCGTTTCGTTGGGTGGCATTATACTTTTCAGCGCTTATGCCACTATCTTGTATATCAGGCATGTATTGATGCTACGACAAATTAATTTCAATGGCAATATTACCGAAACACAGGAACAACTCGCAGCAGTGCGGGCTTCGCTGAACCAGGTGGGCAGGGTCCTTTGGTTACAAACCGTGTTTTATTGCACCTGGTTTATCAATCCCACCATGTACCAAAATATTACAGGGATGACGATCACATTTGGAATTGCGGCAGTATTCCTGGCGGCGTCCATTTGGATGTACCAGGCGCTGGCGCCAAAAAATATGCACCGCAAATGGGTAAGAAATTTTGAAACCAGCGTCGGCGGAAAGGCGATCGTCGAAGCGTCCGAATTTTTACAGGAAATTGAGGCATTTAAGCAGGAAAATAATTAGTTAGCAGTTGCCGGTTGCCGGAGAACTGTTATTTGTTACTTGTAGCCGATAGCTTTGCCGGTTATCAAATTTTATAATCCTCTCTAGCTATACTTAAAATACAAACATGGAACTAAGAGTAGCCACTGCGGAGGATATTCCGCAAATACAGGTTGTGCGCAATGCGGTAAAAGAAAATGTGTTGAGCAATCCGGCGCTGGTACCAGATGAGGATGTGTTGGATTATATCAGCTGCCGGGGAAAAGGTTGGGTGGCGATCGTGGGCGAAATTATTGTTGGATTTGCCATCGCCGATTTGGCGGATCACAGCATCTGGGCGCTATTTCTACTGCCGGAATATGAAGGCCGGGGCATTGGGAGACAGCTGCATGACACCATGGTGGACTGGTATTTTACCCAAACGAAGGGAACTATCTGGTTAAGCACCGCTGAAAACACCAGGGCTGAATTGTTTTATAGTACCGCCGGCTGGACACCCGTTGGGCGTAAAGGCAAAATGGAGATAAAATTTGAAATGAGTTACAAAGGCTGGCAAAAAAAACGCATGTCCTTGTAATTATGCGGCCACCCGCTGCAGAATGGCTTTGCAAGGACAACTGGAAGTTACCTGCAGGCTGTGATGGGCATGCAACGGAATGGCCATGTAGTTACCCGCTACCAACTGGTGCACTTTATCACCAATAGTGATATTGCAGCTTCCTTCAAGTATCAGGAATTTTTCGTACTCATCGTCGTGAACTTCCTGTGGCGCCATTTCATGAATCCAAACGATGGCGGTAATCATAACTGGCGTATAGCCAATAATTTTCGCGTAGGCGTCTTTAAAATCGGATGACGGCACCATGTCCACCCTGTTGATCCATGGCTCGTAATCGGCGATGGTGGCTGCTTCATGAAGTTCGGGCGGAAAGCTGGGCGCTTCACCAGCTTCCATTCGCATGGTAAAATCCAATGTGGCTAATAGAAAAGTCTTGATAGTAGGATTTGGAGCCACGGCATTCGCCAGGGCATAATGTTCGATGGCAATGCTTATTTGTTCAATCTCGTTACGTATTTCAATATGCTGTGCGGCAAGGTCCTCGATTTCGGCTATTTCATCTACCGTAGCCATGCCCAAAACATAAGTTTCGAGTATACCGGAATCAATAAATGCAGAAATATTTGTCATACACAGCTTCGCTTTTTGTTTTTGCCTTTTAAAAAATGTCATCTCAAATCCTTACAAATAGTTGCACCGTACATTTTCACTAATGTGCTCCCATATACGAGGCTACCCATCATTCGGGTTTGCGCCCCATCGTTAACACCTTTAATTTCTGCTGCAGTCAATGCCAGCTGCACTGCTATTTTTACGATACAGGTAACCAGCCGTTCTGCAGAAGCATCGTAAGCCTCCCTCGGGCCCCAAATTTCCAAAGAGGCATGTTGCAACGTTTCTTCAGCTATACCGCCTTTCCCGGTGACCCTTGAGATAACACCCGGTAAGCCAGGACAATACCGTTTGTACAGGTCTTCAAAGCTATTTGGTTTGCGACTTTGGCAGATGCAACCAGGTACTTATTCGTACGATAAACGCGGTAATCGTTTGTCATAAAAAGTTTGAAATTGGACCCGGCGCAAATATAAGCGAATCTGCCACAGTTCAGGGATCACCGTTTTCTTTGATTGCGGCCACATGAAGCTTTCATCCTGTCACTCAAACCTATGTTCAGCTGGCTGGGATTGGGTGTCAAAAAACAATCCCTTATTTACATCATTAAAACAAGTATCCTACCACATGAACATGTGAAACAATATTATTTTTTTAACTGATGGTTTAACATCGATTAACGTTCATCTGGCCTATTTGCCACTCATCACTTCATGCTCCGATTACCACCGTTTATATCAATCACATCACCCTTCGGCATAAGCCGCGGATAGCTTTGTGCCTCAAAATAACAGGAAATAAAAAAATTGTTCAGACAACTTTTTCTAGTAGAAAACAGACTTAGCTACAGAGATAAAACATTTAAAACAACAACACCCAAACTAACAAACATGAGAAAGATGATTATTATGATGGTTGGAATGATGCTTATTCATTTCAGCTCATTTGCCAAACAGAACAGTGTCTCAGCAAAAGGCACTGTAAACGACGAAAAAGGCAAAGCACATGCAGCCGCCACAGTAATGCTGCAAAAAGCAAAAGATTCCGCTTTGGTGAAAACAGCTATAACCGATGCTGATGGCAAATTCGAATTTGTAAACATGCCAGCAGGGACCTATTTTGTTACCGTTTCTTCGGTAGGTTTCGGCAGCAGCACCTCCGCCACTTTTACTATTACAGATGGCAAAATAACCGAACTACCGCTCACCAAACTCCAGGTAGCTTCCAAAGACCTGGGTGATGTAACTGTAAAGGCCAAAAAGCCCCTGGTGGAAATCAGAGCCGACAAGATGGTGATTAACGTTGAAAGCAGTATCAATTCTACCGGTAGCAATGCTATGGAATTACTGCAGAAATCGCCCGGCGTCGTGGTGGATAAGGACGACAATATCAGCGTGCAGGGAAAAACAGGCGTACGCATTTATATTGATGGCCGCCCCAGCCAGATGGACAATAAAGATCTGGCTGCTATGCTGCGGAGCATGAACAGTGCCGATATCGAAGCCATCGAATTTATCACCAACCCATCAGCAAAGTATGATGCCAGCGGTAATGCCGGTATCATCAACATCAGACTGAAAAAGAGTAAGCTGGTAGGTTTTAACGGCAATCTTTCTGCTGGTATGATGTTTGGAATCACCCCAAAAACCATGAACAGCCTGAGCCTGAACTACCGCACTAAAAAAGCCAATTTCTTTGGCAATTATAGCAACGCATTTGGCATCAATCAAAGCGACTTTCACTTTCATCGTGAGCAAGCTGATAGCCTGTACGATACCTACTCAAAACAATGGAGCAATAATAAAACACACAACTTCAAAGCAGGCGTTGACGTATTTATCAACAGCAAAAGCACTTTTGGTGTGATCGTTACCGGCAACCTGACCGATGGCGTACGTACCAGTGACAGCAAAACGTATATCAGCCCGCTTTCTAATGGTACTTTGTCGCGTACGCTGCTCGCGCAGAACACGCTCCCTGCTACCCGTAACAATCTAAACTACAATGCTAATTACCGGTATGCCGATACCAGCGGTCGTGAGTTGAATGTCGATGTAGATTATGGCACTTTCCGCGGGCGCACCAACAGCTATCAACCTAATAGATTCCTTAAAACAGATGGCACTTTTTCAGATAGTAATTATAGAAATAACACCCCGATAAATATTGACATCATTACTGCCAAGGTTGACTATGAGCAAAAATTAGGTACCGGGAAACTGGGTTATGGAGTTAAATACAGTAATGTAAGTACTAAGAATACATTTGACTTCTGGGACGTGATCAATGGGGCTGACAAGTTCAATTCAGACCGAAGTAATAAGTTTGCATACAAGGAAAATGTAAACGCAGCCTATGTAAACTACAATCGTGCTTATGGCATCAAATGGACGCTGCAAGCGGGTTTGCGCGTGGAAAATACACAGAGCGAAGGCAATCTGACGAGCTACAAACCTGCGAAACCGGAGGACAACGTAAAACGCAACTATACCGATGTATTCCCAAGTGCTGCAGTGTCTTTTGCTGCTAACCAAAGCAATTCCTTTAATATTTCCTATAGCCGTCGTATACAACGGCCTTCTTACCAGGACCTAAACCCTTTTGAAACCAGAATAGACCAATTGACTTATCAGAAAGGAAATGCTTTTCTCCGCCCGCAATATGCGAATAGTTTCCAAATAAGCCATGTTTACAAATACATGCTTACTACCACATTAGGTTACTCGCATGTAAAAGACCTGATCACTCAGTTAACCGACACAACAGAAAAAACCAAGTCGTACCTTACCAACAGGAACTTAGCCAACCAGGACATTATCAGCCTCAATATCGGTTCGCCTGTTACGATCGCCAAATGGTGGAATACTTACCTGAATGTGAACGTAAACTACAGCATGTATAAAGCTAGTTTCCCTGACGGCAAAACGATAGACCTGAATGTACTGAACTACAACCTTTATGGCCAGAACACATTTACCCTTGCCAAAGGCCTTACTGCCGAGTTAAGCGGCTTTTTTACTGGCCCGGGTATATGGGGAGGTACTTTCAAAACCAAGTCGATGGGCGGTTTTGATATCGGTTTGCAAAAACTCGTACTGCAAAATAAGGGAACGATCAAACTTGGCTGGACTGACGTTGCTAAAACCATGCGTTGGAGGGCTGAAAGCCGTTTTGCAGGAACAGTCTTCAACGGTAATGGTGGCTGGGAAAGCAATCAGTTCCGTATCAACTTTAGCTACCGTTTTGGTAAGAGCACCGTTAAGACTGCCCGCCAGCGTAACACTGGTGCAGAAGACGAAAATAAACGTCTCAATAGCGGTGGAGGTCTTGGCGGAAATTAATAACGACCCCTGGTTAATTGATCAAGGTTAGCCTACTCACATACTCCAAAAAACTTCACAATCCTGCAAAAGCCCTTTCCGATTTTTCGGCGAGGGCTTTTATTTTGGAGGATTGTAAAACATCTGCACCATCAATCAACGGATTTTTTTTATGCACCAGAAAAAACCGGTTATCATACATCCCTCCGTACTACCTGCATGCAAAAAAGAAATCCTGGAAGTCCTTTTCATCAGAAAAAACTGTTTCCCAAAAACATTACTTTCACAAGCATGAACTTTGAAGCGATTCTTCCCCCACAGCTTGATATCTACAGGGCTTCTGCCGGCAGTGGCAAGACTTTTTTACTGACCATGCAATACCTAAAACTATTGCTGCAAAGCCCCACCAAATACCGGGAGATACTTGCGGTGACCTTTACCAATAAGGCCACCGAAGAAATGAAACACCGGATATTGGGGGAGTTGCAAAACCTGGCCGCTGGCAAACAAACCCTATATGGCCAAAAATTATTGGAGGCAATCGATGGCTTATCAGCAACTGATCTGCAGCAGCATGCCAGTCGGGTTTATTCTGCCATCCTGCACGACTACAGCCGCTTTGCCATCAGCACCATCGACAGTTTTGTTCAAAAGATTGTCCGGTCTTTTGCCTACGAAATAGGCCTCGATGCAGGTTTTACTTTACAAATGAATGCCGACTCGGTAAAGGAGGATCTTACTCTGCGGCTTTATAAATTGCTTGACACCAATGTGCATCTGCGCGATTGGGTAGTAGAAATGGCGGGTGCCCGGTTAACTGAAGGCAAAAACTGGGACTTTAAAGCTGATATGATGGAACTGGCGGGAGAGCTGTTTAAGGAGCGCTTCCAACAGTTTGATGTGGCCATGAACACTATGGATGCAGGCCAGAAAGCGCAGGCATTTGCAGATCTCAAAACCCATGTATTTGCCGCCGTTCATAAATTTGAAAACGAAATGGCCACACTGGGAAAAACGGCGGTGGCACTGGTGGTGGCCAACGAGCTGGAGCCTGCCGATTTCTATTATGGCAAGGCGGGTTTTATAAATCATTTTTATAAAGCCGCTAACAAAACTTTTGGCGAAGCCGGCGTCCGGGTCACAGCTTTCTTAGAAAATTCAGATATAGCAGCGCCTAAAAAAGCAGCGCAACATAAAAAAGATATCATCAATGGTATCAGCAGCCAGCTTCACAATTTGATGACCCAGATTACCTGCTGCTACACCGATAACCTGCAAAACTATTACACTGCCCAGGCCATCAAACAAAACCTTTACACCCTGCAGCTGATGCAGGTTTTCAGCAATGAACTGGCGCATTATCGCAGTGACAACAACGCCCTGTTGATCAGTGATACCCACCTGCTACTACGTCAGTTGAGCCAGGAAAATGAAGCGTCTTTTATTTTTGAAAAAACAGGCAACCGATACAAACATTTTTTAATAGATGAGTTCCAGGACACTTCCGTTTTTCAGTGGGATAACTTTAAGCCCCTATTGGAAAACTCGTTGGCGGAAGGCCAGTACAACCTGATAGTAGGCGATGTAAAGCAAGCCATCTACAGGTGGCGCAGTGGCGATTGGCGTCTGTTATTGAGCGAAGTGAAAAAGCAGTTACAAAGTTTTCGCCCTAAAGAAAGTACGCTGCAGGAAAACTACCGCAGCGCCAAACCGCTGATTGCATTCAACAATTATTTATTCGCCACCATACCAGTGCGGTTGCAGGATAAATTCAATGCTGATATGGCGTCTGCGCCAGTTGATATCCAGCAGCGCCTTGAAGATAATGGCTACTACCATATTATTGAAAATGCCTATTCCGATAGCTTCCAGGAAACACCGGCCTCTGCGCCCGACGACGGCTTAGTCAGCATTGAATTCCTGGAAGATGCAGAAGATGGAGTCGGCAATAAGATCTCCTTTACCGGACAGGTGCTGGAAAAGCTACCCGTTGTAATAGAAACACTATTAACTGAAGGCGGATACCAGCCAAAAGATATAACGATCCTCACCCGTGGTAACCACGAAGCGAGTCAGGTGATACAAGCCCTGATGCAACACCAGCAGCAACCGAATGCATTAGCTTATACCCTCATTAGTGCGGACGCACTTTTTATTGGTGCTAACGAAGGCGTACAAATGATCATTGCGGCCATGCGCTGGCTGGTAAACGATAGCGATACCCTGAGCAAAGCCTTCCTGATAAAAACCGTTGCGGAGCGAAGCGGAAGTTCGATTCCCCAGCACCAACTCTATATTAGCAACGGTAAGGGTGAGGCATTGTTACCTCCGTTGCTTTTAAATGGCCGGGGAGGTTTGCAAAGCCTGCCAGTAATAGACCTGGTAAATAAACTCGCCGACCTTTTTGGCATTCACCAGCAACAAGCGGATCATGCCTGCCTGCTGGCATTCCAGGACCTGGTGCTGGAGTGGAACCGCGTTGGGGAGGATGGACTGCTGGCATTTATCAATTACTGGGAGATCGATGGAAAAAAGAAATCGTTGCCTGCTGGAACTGGCACCGATGCAGTAGAAGTAATGACCATTCATAAATCCAAAGGTTTGGCTTTTGAGGTGTTGATCCTGCCTTTTTGCAACTGGGCGCTGGAGCCGGATGCAAAGAAAAACAATTGGCTTTGGGTAAAAACGGAGGCGACCAATTTTAAGGAAATACCGGTGGTGCCGGTGAAATACAAAAAGGAACTTGGCCAAAGTGATTTCGCGTACGAATACTTTGAAGAGCAACTGTTGAGCCAGATGGATTCGCTGAACATGCTCTACGTAGCCACTACCCGGGCGAAGCGCCAGATAACGGCTTTTGCTCCTAAACCAAAGACAGACAAGGCAGGCGATAGTAAAATAAAAACCGTCGGCGACTTGCTGTACCATGTGTTGGAAACGCCGGTAGAGAACCTGGCCGATCGGATCGAAAATGTGAACGAAGCTTTTGGTGAAAACCAGCTCTTATTCGGAGGAGCGCCTACGCCAAAAGCGGCTGCCACAGTTACTTCGACCGGAATTAATCTCGGGGAATTGGTGTACGGTGACTGGCGGCAACAATTACAAGTGCGCCCCGCTGCGATGCTCCCCGGCGAAGACAAGGTTTCACTGCCAAGAACCAGGGGCACTTTGCTGCACCATGCATTGTCATTGCTGCAACAGCCTGCCGAGCTGCATATCGTATTACAGCAAATGGAAATGAAAGGCCTGGTGAATGCCACTATCAAAAAAGAGATGCAGGCTATATTGGAAAAGTTATTGAAAAATGAGTTACTGGCAGGTTGGACGACCAATACTATGTATCGGATCAGCGAGCGGGATATTGTAACTATTGATCGCCAACTAAAGAGGCCCGACCTGGTACTGGCAAGCGAGGAGCAAACCCTCGTTATCGATTTTAAGTTTACCGAAGGCAAAGACCCAAAACTCAACAGGCAGGTGCAGGAATATCGGAGCCTGCTGCAAGAGATGCAGTTTAAAAATGTGAAGGGGTATTTGTTGTATGGATTGAGGAATGAGGTGGAGGAGGTTGTTGGTTGATTAGTTGAGCAGTTGAGAAATAGCCTTTCCGTTCAACCATCCTACTTTTTAAACCCTATCCGCTTCCTGTTTTTCCATGCGTCTTCCTTTGCTTTTTGTTCAGCCTTATCGTCCAGCATATTTTCAATAGCCTCATAAATCTGGTTGAGCTGCGCATCATGAACATCAATGCGCTGGTGCAGTTCTTTGCTTATTTCCTGTAACTGATTTACAACGTCCTTCTACGCTGTTATCAACTGCTTTAGCGCTATAAATGCCCTTACAATGGCGATATTCATGTCGATGGCTTTGACGGAATTGACCACCGAGGCCAGCATGGTGACTCTGTGTTCGGTGAAGGCAAAAGGCAGGTACCTGGTACCTCCACGTTTTGAGGTGCTAAAATTGCACCTCAAACCTTCCAACTCTTCCCTGGTCAGTTCAAACATAAAATCAGCCGGAAATCGTTTCCTATTCTGGCGTACTGATCGCTTTAGATACTTCGTTTCAGTTTGGTACAATTCGGCCAGGTCAAAATCCAGCATCACTTTCTGACCTCGTATTTCATAAATTTTGTTCTGAATAATTTCCGGGGTCATTTTATTCATTTGGTCTTTAAAATCAAATAATTGCCCTTTACTCCGAGTGCATTTTTAGCTACGCTACCGCTAACATTAAGGGTTACAACATCCTGAACTACAAGTATCACATACGTGGATGGCCCCGTTTGGAAGACTCTTTGTCCTTTAAGGTGCTAAAATTGCACCTTAGAAGTTCATACTCGTCTTTGGTCAGTTCAAACATAAAATCAGTAGGAAACCGTTTCACATTCTGGCGAACTGATCGCTTTAGATTGTTCGTTTCAGTTTGGTACAATTCGGCCAAGTCAAAGTCGAGCATCACTTCCTGCCCTCTTACTTCATAAATTTTGTTCTCAATAATGGGAGCATTCAAGGTTATTCATTTGGATTTTGGAATCAAAAATGTTGGCTTTTACTTCGCCTGTGTTTTAAACTACGTTACATTCAACCCTACAAAAAATAAAGTTGACCAAATCGCTGAATCAATATACAGATGACCCAATCACGGCCAAACCGGGTCATTTTTTATAGCACCCATTTTTACCTCAATACCATTTACCCAATTAAAAAAGCCAGCCCGCTTATTGCGGCGATTATCATACATGCAGTCATTTCTTCATATTGTTGCCCAACAAATAAACACCCGGTTCAGCGGCCAGTTGCATCGGGTTGCCGTCGTTTTCCCCAACCGCAGGCAGAGCGTTTTCTTCAAAAATTACCTACAGCAAATTATTGAGCCACCGGCTTTTTCACCAGAACTGCTCACGATAGAAGAGTTGGTACAGCGTTCTTCCCTGTACCCCGTGGCCGATCATTTTGTGCAATCATTTGCGCTCTATGATGCTTATGCCGAAGTAATGCGCAACAGAAATGCGCAACCACTGGACTATGAAAAGTTCTATACCATCGGCGACATCCTGCTACATGATTTCCAGGAACTGGATGCTTATTTATGCGATGTGCCAAGGGTGTATGAGCAACTGAAAGACATTGAAGGCATCGAAAAAAGTTTTGATATTTTAAGCGATGAGCAGAAGCAATTCCTTCGCAACTTCTGGAGCAGTTTCAGCAGCGAACGAAAAAGTGCCCAGCAACAAAAATTCCTCGAACTGTGGCAAATGCTCCCAGCCATCTACCGGCTGTTTCATCAAAACCTGGCTGATCAGCAACTAGCTACACAGGGTATGGTGTACCGCCTCCTGGCCGCTGAACAGAAGACCAGGCGGGCTTTTGCGGATGGCTGGCTCCATGTGGCCTTTGTTGGATTCAACGCATTTAATAAAGCAGAAGAAACCCTCTTGCAGCGCTGGCAGGCAGCAGGCAAGGCTACCCTATGGATGGATATCGACGGTCATTATGTGAACAACCAGCAACACGAAGCCGGGCATTTCCTGCGGCGCAATCTCTACACACTGAAACTTAAAAATGAATTGCCGCTGCTACAGGAAATCGCAAATAAAAAAATCTCCTTACCGGTAATCGCTGCACAGGGAGCCGTAGCACAAACCAAATATTTACCACAATGGCTGAGCCAGTTTTCAAATCCTGATTCGAACGAATCTATCGCTATCATATTGGGTGATGAAGGCTTGCTGATTCCGGTACTACAATCCCTGCCAGAGACAATGACAAGGATCAATGTGACCATGGGATACCCGCTGAAACAAAGTGTCCTGTTTTCATTTATCCGCATCTTTTTCCAGGTGCAAGCTGACCTGTCCATCCACCAGGACCGCGATATCAGCTACGAGCAGGTACAGGCATTCCTTAACCACCCGCTCTGCGATTGGGCCGACAGTGTAAAGCAGCACCTTCAACATAAAATGGTGTCCGAAGTACTCCTCCGCGTCCCGTTAAACCAGCTCCAGGGACATAGTGATACCGGTAATTATGTATTCAGCCCCCTGCATAAGCCTACCGATATTTTCAGCCGTTTGTTGAGCATGCTGGAAGCCTTTCACCGCAACCACAATTTTACAAGCGATAATTTGTTGCAGGGTTTGCTAGTGCAGGCATGGCAGGCAGTGCAGCAACTGAAAGAATTATTCAAAGGAGGCCTCACCCCCGCCTCTCCTCCCGGAGAGGAGCCAAAGCCGGTCCAAAATAAAAATACCAGTCAACCCAAAATAGTACCGACCC